>JBCBVM010000004.1:0-153192 GCA_039817645.1 Pseudomonadota bacterium
CGGACTTCTCCGCCTACATCACGCCGGTTCTGCAGTCCGACGCCGATGTTCTCGTGCTGAACCACTATGGCGGCAACATGGTCAACTCGCTGACCAACGCCGTGCAGTTCGGCCTTCGCGACCGCGAAGTGAACGGCAAGAAGTTCGAAATCGTCGTGCCGCTCTATTCCGAGTTGATGGCCCGCGGCGCCGGTGAGAACATCGCCGGTATCCTGGGCTCCCAGAACTGGGACTGGAAGCTTGAGAACCAGTTGGGCGCCAAGTACGCGGGCACCAACGCCTTCGTGCAGTCCTTCGGCACCAAGTACGGCTTCCCGCCGTCCCAGGCCGCCCACACCTGCTACGTGCAGACCCTGCTTTATGCAGACGCCGTGCAGCGCGCCGGGTCCTTCAACCCCTGCGCCGTGGACGAAGCCCTGTCTGGGTACGAGTTCGACGGCCTGGGCAACGGCCCGACCCTCTACCGTGCCGATGACCACCAGTGCTTCAAGGACGTGGTCGTGGTGCGCGGCAAAGAGAACCCGGAGAACGAGTTCGACCTGGTGGAGATCGTCGAGGTCACCCCAGCCGAGCAAGTCACCTATGACGCCGAGCATCCGCAATTCGCGGGCGGCTCCCTCGGCAGCTGTAATCCGGGCGCCTAACCGGCCCCAACCGACCGCCGCCCCCACACGGGCGGCGGTCACCTTCTTCTGACACGACCAAGAAACCACCCGCGCGAGGGGCCGTCATGGACGCCATAATCCTTCAAGTTTTGAATGGCCTAGATAAGGGCAGCGCCTACGCGCTGATCGCCCTGGGCCTTACCCTGATCTTCGGCACCTTGGGGGTGGTGAACTTCGCCCATGGCGCCCTGTTCATGCTGGGCGCGTTCTGCGCGGTGACCTTCTCCAACCTGATCCAGCTCAGCCACACCATCGTCGATGAGACGCGCACCGACTTCCTGGGCAACCCCCTCAAGGTAGAGGTGCCCTATGTCTACGAATGGTTCGGCGAAAGCGCGGGCGCGACGCTCATCGACTGGGCGGTTCCCCTTTCGATCCTGTTCGCCATCCCCGTGATGATCGCCATCGGTGTGTTCATGGAACGCGGCCTAATCAAGCACTTCTACAAACGCCCCCATGCGGACCAGATCCTTGTGACCTTCGGCCTGGCTATCGTCCTGCAAGAGATCATCAAGTATTTCTACGGCGCCAACCCCATTCCCACACCCGCCCCCGACGCCTTCGTCGGCAGCTTCGATTTCGGCGTCATGCTGGGCTTCGATGCAGGCTCCATCGTCTACCCTTATTGGCGCCTCATCTACTTCATGTTCGCCGCCGTGATCATCACTGGGGTCTTCGCCTTCCTGCAATTCACCACCTTCGGCATGGTCGTCCGCGCAGGCATGGCCGACCGCGAAACCGTACAGCTTTTGGGGATCGACATCGACAAGCGGTTCACCCTGATGTTCGGTCTCGCCGCCGCGGTCGCGGGGCTGGCGGGTGTGATGTACACGCCCATCAACTCTCCCAACTATCATATGGGCATGGACTTCCTCGTGCTCAGCTTCGTTGTGGTCGTCGTGGGGGGCATGGGCTCTCTGCCTGGGGCCGTCCTTGCGGGCTTCCTGCTGGGCATCGTCGAGGCGTTCGCCTCCATGACCCAAGTGCTCGAATACCTGCCGGGCATCAATCAGATCATCATCTACCTGGTGGCCATCGTCGTGCTGCTGACCCGTCCCCGTGGCCTCATGGGCCGCAAAGGCGTGATGGAGGATTAATCCATGACCGACCAAACAACCGACACCATCGCCCCTGCCGCGGCCCCCAGCAAACCCCGGACCCAATCGTCCGGGGGGATCCTGGGCCTGACCGGCAAGGATTTCTCTCTCTTCGCGCTGGTGATCTTGCTGACGATCTTTGCGCCCGTCATCCTGAACCCCTTCCCCGATGGCTCTGCGATGGCGCAGTTCAACGCGGGCTACCCCGACCTGATGCAGCGTTTTGTGATCTTCGGCATCTTCGCCATCGGGTTTAACATCCTCTTCGGCCTGACCGGGTATCTGTCCTTCGGCCACGCGGCCTTCCTGGGCGTGGGCTCCTATGCGGGCATCTGGGCCATGAAGCTGCTGACGCTGAACGTGATCCCCTCGATCATCGTCTCCGTCCTGGTCGCGGGCCTCTTCAGCCTTGTGGTCGGCTGGATCTCGCTTCGACGCTCGGGCATCTACTTCTCGATCCTGACGCTGGCCTTCGCGATGATGTCCTTCTCGCTGGCCTATTCGGTGCTGACGCCGATCACCGGCGGTGAAACCGGGTTGCAGTTGAAATACTTCGACCCCCGCATCCTGGACGCGGCGCTGCCCGAAGGGACGACGCCCCGTGCCAACCTCTTCGGCCTCGACATGGCCGCCAGCAGCGTGCTGCGCTTCGGCGATTGGACCTTCACGTTGAACGTGGGCTACTACGTGGCCGCAGTGACGATGCTGATGGCGTTCTACCTGTCGATCCGCATCTTCCGGTCGCCCTTCGGCATGATGCTGCGGGCGGTGAAATCCAACCAGAACCGCCTGAACTACACCGGCATCTCGCCCAAGCCCTACACCCTGGCGGCCTTCGTCATCTCGGGCATGTATGCGGGTCTGGCGGGCGGCCTTCTGGTGGCGATGGACACCCAGGTCGGCGCGGAACGCATGTTCTGGACCGCCTCGGGTGAAGTCGTGCTGATGACCATCCTGGGCGGTGCGGGCACCCTGATCGGCCCGGTCCTGGGTGCGGGTTTCATCAAGTACATGGAAAACATCGTCTCCACGATCAACAAATCCACGCTCGAAGGCTGGTTTGCCTTCATGCCCGACGGTCTGGCCGATTTCTTCGTGACCATCGTCTACCCCTTCGTGGGCAAAGGCTGGCACCTGACCCTCGGCATCCTGTTCATGGCCGTGGTGATCTTCCTGCCCGGTGGCCTTGTCCAAGGCGGCCAAAAGCTGGCGGGCCTGTTCCGCCGCAAGGCCAAAGACGACCCCGCCACCAAATCCACCCCGGCCGAATAAAGGAGAGACCAAGATGGGAATCCTCGAAGTCAAAGATGTCGGCAAGCGGTTCGGCGGTCTGCAAGCCCTGTCCGACGTGAACCTCAGCGTGACCGAACGCTCTGTCCACGCCATCATCGGCCCCAACGGCGCCGGCAAGTCCACCCTGCTCAACTGCCTGGTGGGTAAGCTGATCCCCGATACCGGCTCGGTCAGTTTCCAGGGCCAAAGCGTCCTGGGCCGCAAACCGCACGAGATCAACCAGATGGGGATCTCTCGCGTGTTCCAAACGCCCGAGATTTTCGGCGACCTCAGCGTCATGGAAAACATGATGATCCCATGCCTCGCCAAACGCGACGGCGCGTTCGAGCTGAACGCTTATGGCGCCATGCTGCGCGACCGCGAAATCGTGGAACGGGCGGAACACATGCTCGAAGACATGAACATGGCTGACAAGCGCCATATGCACGCGGCCTCCATGTCCCGCGGCGACAAGCGACGCTTGGAAATCGGCATGTGCCTCGCGCAGGAACCGCAACTGCTCCTGTTGGACGAACCGACTGCGGGCATGGCCCGGGCCGACACCAACAACACCATCGACCTTCTGAAAGAGATCAAGGAAAGTCGCCCGATCACCATCGCCATCATCGAACACGACATGCACGTCGTCTTCTCCCTGGCCGAGCGGATCACCGTTCTCGCCCAAGGCACCCCCTTGGTTGAAGACACCCCCGACAACATCAAAGGCCACCCCAAGGTCCGCGAAGCATATCTTGGCGAAAGCTCGGGGCACTGACCGGGCGGCGGGCCCTGCCCGCCGGTTCGGCCCCCGCATGGTAAGTCGCAACTGACGAATAGGCCCAGAAATTTTGGACAAACTGTGACGCTGCTCAGAAAAAGTTGCTCAGATTTGTGAAAAACCCGGAGAAATCCCCATGAACGTCAAACCTGACTTCACCCAACACGGCAACAAGGCGGCCACCGCCCCCGCCTACTTTTCGGTCCACGACATTCACGCCTATTACGGCGAAAGCTATATCGTCCAAGGCGTCAGCTTTAACGTCCACGAAGGGGAAATCCTGGCCCTCTTGGGGCGCAACGGCGCGGGCAAGACGTCGACGCTGCGCGCCTGCTCTCGTGTGGGCGACCCCGACCTGCGCAAAGGCGAAATTTGGCTTGATCACCAACCGCTTCACCTGATGTCGGCCCATGAGGCGAGCGCCGCGGGCCTGGGCCTTGTGCCCGAAGATCGGCGTATCATTCCGGGCCTGACGGTGGAAGAAAATCTGAAACTCGCCCAGATCGCACCGCCCATCGGATGGTCGATCGAGCGTGTGTATGAACTCTTCCCCCGCCTCGGCGAACGTCGCAAGCAGGAAGGCGTCACCCTTTCTGGCGGGGAACAGCAAATGCTGTCCATCGGCCGCGCTTTATGCCGTGATCTCAAAATCTTACTGCTCGACGAACCCTATGAAGGTCTGGCCCCCGTCATCGTCGATGAGATCGAGAAAACCCTCATAGAGATCAAAAAGCTCGGCATCACCACCATTTTGGTGGAACAAAACGCCGTTCGCGCGCTGGAATTGGCTGACCGCGCCGTCATCCTCGATACGGGTGGCGTGGTCTTCGACGGCACCGCCGCCGAAGTGCTGGGCGACGAAACTTTGCGCGCAGAATACTTGGCCATCTGAAACATCCCAGAAAAGTCGTTCAGGATCAGAACCATCCTGATCCTGAACGGCTTGCTTCGCCCCGGCACGCAACCCCCAAGCGGCGACCAAAGCCGCATTGACGACAGGTGTGGGAGTCCGTCAGCATTCCCGCAGAGGAGGACCCCATGCTCGACGAACAAGACAAAACCTATCCCCCCGCCGCAGAGATGGCCGCCAGAGCCCATGCGGACAAGGCCACCTATGACGCGATGTACCAAGCCAGCATCGAGGACCCGGAGGCATTCTGGGCCGAGCACGGCAAACGCATCGACTGGATAAAGCCCTATAATCGCGTGAAAAATACGTCCTTTGCGCCCGGCAACGTCGACATCCGCTGGTTCGAAGACGGAACCTTGAACGTCGCTGCCAACTGTATCGACCGCCACTTGGACACCCGTGGCGACCAAACCGCCATCATCTGGGAACCCGACAGCCCGGACGACGACGCACAGCATATCAGCTATCGCCAGTTGCACGAAGAAGTCTGCAAATTTGGCAATGTCTTGAAAGGGTTGGGCGTTGGCAAAGGGGACCGAGTTGTCCTTTACCTGCCCATGATCCCCGAAGCGGCCTATGCCATGCTGGCCTGTGCCCGCATCGGGGCCATCCATTCCATCGTCTTCGCCGGTTTCTCCGCGGATGCGTTGGGCGCGCGCGTCAACGGGTGCAATGCAAAGGTCGTCATCACCGCCGACGGCGCCCCGCGTGGCGGGCGCGTGACCAACCTGAAGGACAATGTAAACAAAGCACTGCTGCATGACACCGATGACGTGAAATGCCTGATCGTGCGCCGCACCGGACAACAGGTGGCCGTCCGGTCAGAAAACGATTTCTGGCTCCATGAGGAAGCCGCCAAAGTCTCCGCCGACTGCCCGCCCGAGGAAATGGCCGCCGAAGACCCGCTGTTCATCCTCTACACCTCCGGCTCCACCGGGCAACCCAAGGGCGTTGTCCACACGACAGGCGGCTACATCGTCTACGCCTCGATGACGCACCAATATACCTTCGACTACCATGACGGCGACATCTTCTGGTGCACCGCCGATGTGGGTTGGGTCACGGGGCACAGCTATATCGTGTACGGACCGCTGGCCAATGGCGCCACAACGCTGATGTTCGAAGGTGTGCCCACCTACCCGGATGCGGGCCGATTCTGGGCCTGCTGCCAGAAGCATAAGGTGACGCAATTCTACACCGCGCCCACGGCAATCCGCGCCCTGATGGGTCAAGGGAATGAGTGGGTTGGCAAATACGACCTGTCCGATCTGCGTATTCTGGGCACCGTAGGGGAACCCATCAACCCCGAGGCCTGGAATTGGTACAACGATGTGATCGGCGGCGGCCGCTGTCCCATCGTCGACACCTGGTGGCAGACCGAAACGGGTGGTCACTTGCTGACCCCTTTGCCCGGCGCGACCGCGACCAAGCCCGGCTCTGCCACGGTGCCATTCTTCGGCGTCCAACCCGTCGTGTTAGAACCGACGTCCGGCGAGGAACTTCACGACACAGCCACCGAAGGCGTGTTGTGCATCAAGGACAGCTGGCCCGCACAAATGCGAACCGTCTGGGGCGACCATGAACGGTTTGAGAAGACTTATTTCTCGGACTACAAGAATTACTACTTCACGGGCGACGGCTGCCGCCGGGACGCGGACGGCTACTACTGGATCACGGGGCGCGTCGATGACGTCATAAACGTCTCGGGTCACCGCATGGGCACCGCCGAAGTCGAATCGGCCTTGGTCGCCCATCCGAAAGTCGCCGAATCCGCCGTGGTGGGGTACCCCCATGACGTGAAGGGCCAGGGCATTTACGCTTATGTGACTCTGATGGGCGGTGAGGAGCCGTCTGACGCGCTCCGCAAAGAGCTAGAGACATGGGTCCGCGGAGAGATCGGCCCCATCGCCAAACCGGACCTCATCCAATGGGCGCCTGGCCTGCCAAAAACCCGCTCTGGCAAGATCATGCGGCGTATTCTGCGCAAGATCGCCGAGAATGATTACGGCGCTTTGGGCGACACCTCGACCCTGGCGGATCCCTCGGTCGTGGACGATCTGATCGAGAACCGTATGAACCGTTAACCGGTTAACACTCCGGTAACCAATTAATCTCAACGAACAAATACCGTAGCCAAGCAGGTGTTGGCTGCGGTATTTTTCGTTGGTGGTGGGCGTGGTCTTTCAAGGAAAGGATCGTGGAATGTCACTCATTGGTTCAGTATTTGCCCCGGTTAGCCCGGGCACACCCTCTGCGTCGAACGGGCAGAGCAACGCGAACAAAGCAAACGAAAACCCCTCTGGTACGGATGGAACACCAGCGGCGGGCACGTCCGAGGCATCGGCCGCCTCCGCACAATCGTCGGACCCGCAACAGCCGGTTCCTGCCGTCACCGGCGCCCAAGCGATCAACCCGTCGTCGGGCGCCCGAAGCGGCCATGAAGGCAGCGTGGACCCTGCGGAACAAACGCGGGTGGATGCCGCCACCGGCCCCGACCGGGAGGAATTGCAGGCCAGACGCTACGCTGAAGAGACGCAGCGACAGCTGATCGCCGAAGACATCCTCTCGCGCATCCCGGTTTCGCCGGAAGAGTTGCAGAGGCTCGCCAGCACCGCTGGGGCCGCCCTGTCGGATGACGATAGCACTGCCCCAAAGGCCCTTGACCGGCGCGTCTGAGGCCCCCGTGGCCTGGCCCGCTGCCATTCAAGTGCTTTCCCTCGCGTCGCCACTGCGCTAAGCCCTACCGTTACGAGGTCATAGCATAATGACCCGTGACAATAGGCAGCGAGGACGGGATGACAAAAACCCACGACAGCGATGTGGCCTTTATCAAGGCACTGGCCGAACTTCTGCGCGAAAATGACCTGACCGAACTTGAGGTCATCCGCGAGTATGGCGACGACGATAGTTTGAACGTGCGGGTGTCCCGTCAACACCCGGCTGCCGCACCAATCCACATGGCCGCGCCCGCGCCCGCCGCCGTCGCCTCGGCCCCGGCCACGGGCCCTGCGCCGACGCCCGCGACACCGGCGGCTGGCGACCCGGCACAAGACCCCGGTGCCGTAACCTCGCCCATGGTCGGAACCGCGTACCTGGCCCCAGAGCCTGGTGCGGGCAACTTCATCAGCGTTGGCGACACCGTGGCAGAGGGGCAAACCCTTCTTATCATCGAAGCCATGAAGACCATGAACCAGATCCCCAGCCCAAAGGCCGGCAAGGTGAAACGCATCCTTGTGGAGGATGGCGCGCCCGTCGAATTCGGTGCCCCCCTCGTCATCTTGGGGTAAGCCCATGTTCAAGAAAATCCTCATTGCGAACCGCGGCGAAATCGCATTGCGCGTCGTGCGCGCCGCCCGCGAAATGGGCGTGGCCACCGTCGCCGTCCACTCCACCGCCGATGCCGATGCCATGCACGTGCGCATGGCCGACGAGTCCATTTGCATCGGCCCCGCACCGGGTCCCCAATCCTACCTGAACGTGCCCGCCATCATCTCGGCCTGCGAGATTTCCGGCGCCGAAGCCGTGCATCCCGGCTATGGTTTCCTGTCCGAGAATGCCGCTTTCGTGCAGGTGCTGGAAGATCACGACATCACCTTTATCGGCCCATCCGCCGAGCATATCCGCATCATGGGCGACAAGATCACCGCCAAGGATACGATGAGGAACTTGGGCGTGCCTTGCGTCCCCGGCTCCGACGGCGGGGTGCCGGACATGGATGCAGCCCGCGCCGTCGCTGAGGCGGCAGGCTTCCCCGTGATCGTGAAGGCCACCGCCGGGGGCGGGGGGCGGGGCATGAAACTGGCCAAGACCGCCGATGACTTGGAAACCGCCTTCCGCACGGCCCGGTCCGAGGCCAAGGCGGCCTTCGGCAATGATGAGGTCTATATCGAAAAGTACCTGGGCCGCCCCCGCCATATCGAAGTGCAAGTCTTCGGGGATGGCAAAGGCGGCGCGGTCCACCTGGCGGAGCGGGATTGTTCGCTGCAACGGCGCCACCAGAAAGTGTTCGAAGAGGCCCCGGGCCCCGCCATCACCACCGAGATGCGCGCCAAGATCGGCAAGACCTGTGCCGAGGCGGTGGCACGGATTGGCTATTCCGGTGCGGGGACCATCGAGTTTCTTTACGAGGATGGAGAGTTCTTCTTCATCGAGATGAACACGCGGCTTCAGGTCGAGCACCCGGTGACCGAGGCTATCTTTGGCGTTGACCTGGTGCGCGAACAGATCCGCGTGGCCGCGGGCCTTCCCATGTCGTTTGGACAAGACGATCTGCGCATCAACGGCCACGCCATCGAAGTCCGGATCAACGCGGAGAAACTGCCGAATTTTGCGCCGTCGCCTGGGACGATCACCCAATACCATGCCCCCGGTGGCCTGGGCGTGCGGATCGATAGCGCGCTCTATGATGGGTACCGGATCCCGCCCTATTACGACAGCTTGATCGGCAAGCTGATCGTCCATGGCCGGGATCGGCCCGAGGCGCTGGCCCGCCTGCGCCGTTCCCTTGGGGAATTGATCGTGGACGGCGTCGACACCACGATCCCCCTGTTCGAGGCGCTGCTGGATGAACCGGCCGTGCAATCTGGCGACTACACGATCCATTGGTTGGAGCAGTGGTTGGAGCGCAACCTTGCCTAGTCTGGTCCGTCTTGGCGCCCTTTGCGGGGTGCTTTGGTTGGTCGCCTGCTCCGATGACGCCCCACCTGGCAAGGCGGCTGCTGCCATCGGCGTCCCCCCCGGCGACGCGCTGTTTGCCAATGGTCGCGACGCGCGGGCGTTCGACGGCTTCGCTGATCGGTTTTCGACCATTGATTGCCGCGGCCTTGCCGCCTCCCGCGCGGCCTTGAGGGCCCAAGCGGAAGATACGGGCCGGTCCAGCACCGGAACGGTCGCCACGGCCATCGGCACGTTGATCGGCGGACCGGCCGGGGCTTTGGCATCGGTCATCGGTCAGGAAGCGACCAGTTTGGTAAGCAAATCCGGGAACCTTCGCCTGGCCGCGGTGGAAGCCGTCGCGGTCGCGAAGAACTGCGACGGGACCCAGCCCGCGCCTGCGGCCCCCACGACCGAACCGCCCGGCCCCGCCACGCCCGCAGCCTTCCCCGTGCGAGAGGCTTAGCCACCCGGTCTGCCTCTAGACGATGACTATTCTTTGGGCAGGCACAGCGCGTATTTGCCACTGACGCACCCTAGTAAGACAAGGGCCCGGCACATACACTGTGCCCATGCCGCGCGACACGCCGGAAATCACGGCCGAGACCCTTTTGATGGCCTACGCATCTGGCGTTTTCCCCATGGCGGAAACGCGGGACGATGAGGATGTGTTCTGGGTGGACCCCAAATTGCGGGGTGTGCTGCCGTTGGACCGCTTTCATCTGTCCCGCCGTCTGGCCAAGACCCTGCGCCAGGGGCGGTTTCACGTCACGTTGGACCAGGATTTTGGCGCCGTGGTCGCGGGCTGCGCCAACCGGCCGGAAACCTGGATCAACACGCCCATTGCCCGACTTTACGGGCAATTGCACCGCCTGGGATTTGCCCATTCCTACGAGGTGCGGGACACAGATGGCGATTTGGTCGGCGGGGTCTATGGTGTGGCCCTCGGCGCGGCCTTTTTTGGGGAAAGTATGTTTTCGGACAGCCGGGATGCCTCAAAGATCGCCTTGGCCCATGCAGTCGCCCATTTGCACGGCGGCGGGTTCACCCTGTTCGACACACAGTTCCTTACGCCGCATCTGGCCTCCCTCGGCGGGCAAGAAATCAAGCGAGACCTTTATCACGCACGGCTGCGCCAAGCGTTGGCGCAAACCGCAACGCTGAGCAATCCGGTGCCAAGTGGTCCCGACGTGGCGACCGCCCTGGGCAAAGGGATCCCCGCAGATCGGGGCGTCAGCACGACGAAATGACCTGGGCCAGCGCCCGACCGGATCCTGCCAGTGTCCCGTCCACGATTGCGCCAATTTCGTACGACAGCACTTTGACCCGGTTCCCTGAGCGGAGCGCCTGGATCACAGGCGCCGTGGGCGACAGGCGCGATTCCGGCTGATTGCGATCATTGGGCAGGAAACTGAGCGGGAACTGGCGGCCATCCACGTCGACAATCATGCCCCGTTCCCCACCATCAATGCCAACCACCCGCAGAAAGCTTTGACCGTTGCCGCAGAAATAATAGAGGCCCGAACCGGACAGCGCCCCATCCACGCCGGCATAACCGATGCCGGACTGCGTCCGTCCGGTGACCCATTGGCGCCGCGCGTCCACAGGGGGTGCGGCTGCTTGGCCCTGATCGCCCCCTTCAGCGCACCGCGCCGCAACGCATTGGTGATACGCTGGGTTGGCAGGGTTCCGGTTGCCCGGGCCATGCAAACAGGCCCAAACACATTGCTGCGTCTCCGACACCTGCGCCTGTGCCTGGGTTGCAAGCGCGCTGACAACAGCGACGATGAAAAACCCCTTCCCCATGGCGATGCCCTTTCCCGTGAAGCCTAAGTGGCGGGTTGCCCCTCCGTCCCAACAAAGGCACCGTCGCGCAAGCTGGCAAGGCTGTCAAAGCTCTGCGGCAGGTCGAAAAGATCTTCGGTCCCAAACTGCTGCAAAACCCGACCGCAATTCTGTAATTTGCCTTCGATTTACGGTCGCAGCGGCTACATTACCACCATGACACAAATGACCTCGCCCAATGGCACACCGCTATCGTCCCTTTGCTTTGGCTGCATGCAATTCGGCGGCACCGCCGACGAGGCGGCAAGCCGCGCCATGTATGACGCCTGCCGCGCAGCTGGGCTGACCTTCTTTGACACCGCCCATGTCTATACGGGTGGCGCCTCCGAAACCCTCCTAGGACAGTTCGCTGCGCCCGAGAGGGACAGTCTGATCATCGCCACCAAGGCCGCCTATACCGGCGGCGCCAGCCAAAAGAACATCGAGACAAGTTTCGATGAAAGCCGCAGACGCCTTGGCATGGATATGGTCGACATCCTTTACATGCACCGCTGGGACGACCAGACCCCGTTGGAGGAGACGTTCGAGACCCTGGCAAAAATGCAAGACGACGGGCGCATTCGGTGGATCGGTGTGTCAAACTACGCCGCCTGGCAAGTCATGAAGGCACAGGCCGTGGCAGAGCGGTTTGGGACGCGCATTGATATTTTGCAACCCATGTACTCCCTGGTGAAACGCCAGGCCGAGGTCGAACTGCTGCCGATGGCGCAGTCCGAAGGACTTGCCGTTGCACCCTACTCCCCCCTCGGCGGCGGGCTTCTGACGGGGAAATATGTGGGCGGTGCTGGGCAGGGCCGCTTGGCGACGGACACCCGATACGCCGCGAGATACGGCCAATCCTGGATGCATGACACGGCCAGGGCTTTGCAGGAATTTGCCCTGAGCCGCGCGCTTGATGCGGCAACATTGGCTGTGGCCTGGGCCGCGCGCCACCCCGCGGTGACCGCCCCGATCATCAGCGCACGCTCCGCCGGGCAATTGGCGCCGTCCCTTGCCGCGCTGGACCACGTGCTTGCGGAAGGGGTGTATGACGCTCTGTCCGCGCTGTCGCCCAAACCCGCCCCGGCGACCGATCGGCTGGAGGAAGGCTGATACGACAAGGGCTTGGAAACAGGCTGGTTCCCGATCCGCCCTTGAGGCCAGGCCGGGGCCGTGAAAATGTCCGGCCATGGAATGGGATTTCTTGGTGATCGGAGGGGGCGTCGCCGGGTTAACCGCAGGGGCTGCTCTGTCGCAACTTGGGCGCGTCACTGTTTGGGAAGCAGAAGACGCTTTTGGATATCACGCCTCTGGGCGATCTGCTGCCATGTTCGAAGAGAATTATGGCAACGCCCCGGTCCGCGCCCTGACACGGGCCTCGCGCGCAGCCTATGAGGCGGCGGGCACGCTCAGCGACCGCGGGCTGTTCTTGGTCGGGCTGGAAGGGCAGGAGACGGCCTTTCATCGCGATGTCGGGTCGTTGGACCTTGAGCCCGTGTCTTTGGATCACGCGCGAAGCCGGGTGCCCCTTCTATCGGATAGGGTCACACGTGTGGCCCAGAACACGACGGCCCAAGACGTCGACACGGATGCCGTGTTGCAACGGGCCGCGAAAACTATCCGCGCAGCAGGCGGCAAAGTCCAAACCGGGCGGCGCGTGACCGGCCTGTCGTCCATGGTGGGTGGGTGGTACGCGTCCGCCGACCAACAGATCACGTCCGCCAGAACAGTCGTCATCGCCGCCGGCGCCTGGGCGGATGACGTGGCCGACTTTGCCGGTGCTGCTCGCCTCGGGCTGCAACCTTTGCGCCGATCGGTGGCCCGGGTCGCGGCCCCCGCGGGGCAAGACGTCTCCACCTGGCCGATGCTGCTCGGCGTGGGCGAAGCGTGGTACGCAAAGCCAGACGCAGGCGCCATGTTGGTGTCCTCGGCAGAGGAGGCACCCGCACCACCCGGCGACGCGTTTGCCGATGATTTGGAATTGGCCAGAGGCATGGACTTCTACGGGCAGTCCATCAACGCCCCCTTGACCCGGCCCATGGCCACCTGGGGCGGGTTGCGCAGTTTCACACCAGACCGGTCCCTTGCCATTGGTCCGTCCGACCTGCCGGGTCTCTGGTGGTGCGCGGGCCAGGGCGGCTATGGGTTTCAGACGGCGCCCGCCGCGGCGCAGCTTTTGGCCGATCTCATATCCGGGCGCTCCCCGAAACTAGAGGCCGATGTCGTTGCGGCGTTGGACCCAGGGCGGTTCCTATGATCCGCAAGCCAAGGGCCGCCGAAGGGACACGTACGGATGGGGCATCCGGCTTGGCCACCGCACCGTCGGCGGCGCGCAATCTGGCGCCGATCCTTGATGTGTTGCTGCCGCGCTTACCCAGCACGGGCGACGTGCTGGAATTGGCCTCCGGCACGGGCCAGCACATCGCCGCTTTCGCCGCCCACCGCCCGGACCTGACCTTTCACCCCACGGATCCCGACCCGGACCGCCGCGCCGCCATTGATGCGCGCTGCAAGGGGTTGCCGAACGTGGCCGAGGCGGGCGACTTGGACGTCGGGGTGCCAGGATGGGCAGTGAAGGACGCAGCGCAAGCCATTGTTGTTGTGAACCTTCTACATCTGATCTCGGACGCGGAAATGTCCGTGATGTTGGATGAAGCCGCCCAGGCCCTGTCTTCGGGCGGGGTGCTTGCCATCTATGGTCCGTTCCAGCGCGGGGGACGTTTGACCAGCGACGGGGATGCGGCGTTCCACGCGGCGCTCCAGGCTGATGACCCGGCCATCGGTTACAAAGACCTTGAGGTTGTTGAGACGGTGTTGGGCGTTCTTGGGTTCACGTATGAACGACATGAAATGCCAGCAAACAACATCCTATTGATTGCCAAGAAGGTCAGAACCGGCGGCGCCACTGCGCTTTGACCAGGATGAACGTGGCCGCGCAAGGCATTGAACGTTAGGCCAATCTGGGCCGCGACCCTCGTCAGTCGCCGGAAACCATGCACCGCAGCAGCCACACGTCATACCGCGAATGCTCCAACGCGTTCAGTCCGGGGGACGATGCCACCATCCAGCCCGCGAACAGCTCCTCGATCCGCCGGGTATCGATCACGCGGATCAGGCCAAACGCGTCGCCGGATCGGTTGTTTGCAGGGTAGCGGCATTCATGCAACGTCACCTGGAGCGGTCCGTAGGCCATGGTCTGCCCGCTCGCCATCTCCACATCGATGACTTCGCCCGAAACCTTGTCCAAAGTTCGGAGCACGGCGCCGGACCCGGTGCCCGTCCGCGCGGCCGTCCCTTGGGCATAGCTGACGCCCCCCAATGTCCCCCACGCCAACAGAACGGCCCCGACAGCACAGGCAAACAGGGTGCATCGCAAAAGCGCCTGCATCACTCCGGCGTCCACGCCTCATAGTCGGTCTGCGGTTTCGGATCCGTCCTTCGCAGGGACCCGGATCGCGCAAAGGCATCGACGGACCCGGTCAGGTTCGCATGGTGCGGCTTTTCCCAAGGTTTATGCGTCAAAGGCGCCTCGGTCGGTGGGGCGTCAAGGGTATGGTGCAACCACCCGAACCATTCCGGCGGCACATGACTTGCGTCATTGTCGCCCGCGTAAAACACCCAACGGCGGCTACCGTCGCTGTTGTGGTAATAGACATTGCCCTCCGCGTCTTCGCCGACGCGGGTGCCGTTGCGGCGGGTCCAAAGCTCGGTGCCGATGCTTTGCCCGTCCCACCATCCGACCAGCTGTTTGAAGAACCCGGCCATGCCAGCACCTTTCTTAGGGTGTTTGCCTTATCCCCGTCCTACAGGCTGGGCCAAAGGGGTCAAGGCCCCCCGCCGTCGCAGGCGTGTCAGAAATTGGGACAGCCCCGCGCAAACCGGCTGGCAGCCCACCGAGAGGCCCTGTATCCTGCGGCCAAATCCAGAGGGAGACCGAGATGACCGACACCCGCCAATACGGCTTTGACACCCTTCAAATTCACGCAGGCGCCCGCCCTGACCCGGCGACCGGGTCCCGCCAAACGCCGATTTACCAGTCCACTGCTTTCGTTTTCCGCGACGCGGAACATGCCGCGGCCCTCTTCAATCTGCAGGAGGTGGGCTATATCTACTCTCGCTTGACCAACCCCACGGTTGCGGTTTTGCAGGAACGGATCGCCACGTTGGAAGGCGGCGTGGGCGCGGTCTGCTGCTCCTCCGGCCATGCGGCACAGATCATGGCGCTGTTCCCGCTGATGCAGCCCGGGTGCAATGTCGTGGCCTCCACCCGGCTTTATGGCGGGTCAGTCACGCAGCTGTCACAGACCATCAAACGGTTCGGGTGGAGCGCGAAGTTCGTGGATTTCGACGATCTGGACGCGGTGAAAGCCGCCATCGACGATGACACCCGCGCGGTTTTCGGCGAGGCGATTGCCAACCCTGGCGGATACATCATGGACGTGCGCGCGGTGGCAGACATTGCTGACGCGGCTAACATTCCGCTGATCATCGACAATACGTCGGCCACACCTTACCTTGTGCGCCCGATCGAGCATGGGGCTACGCTGGTCGTTCATTCGACCACGAAGTATCTGACTGGCAACGGAACAGTCACGGGCGGCTGCGTGGTCGATAGCGGACAGTTCGATTGGTCCGCCTCGGGCAAGTTCCCCAGCCTGAGCGCGCCGGAACCGGCCTATCACGGCCTGCGCTTCCACGAGACGTTTGGCGGCCTGGCCTTCACCTTCCACGGCATCGCCGTGGGCCTGCGCGACTTGGGCATGACCATGAACCCGCAGGCGGCGCACTACACCTTGATGGGGACCGAAACCCTGTCTTTGCGGATGGAACGTCACGTCCAAAACGCCGAGAAGATTGCCGCTTGGCTGGAGTCGCACCCCGCGGTGGAGGCCGTAACCTATGCGGGCCTGCCATCTTCCCCCTATTTTGAACGGGCCAAGACCGTCTGCCCCAAAGGTGCGGGCGGTTTGTTCACCTTTGCGCTCAAAGGCGGCTACGACGCCTGCGTTAAGTTCATCGACAATGTGGAGATCTTCTCCCACGTGGCGAACCTGGGCGACACGCGCAGCCTGTGCATCCACTCCGCCTCCACCACGCACCGGCAATTGTCGCCCGAGCAGCAGGTGGCCGCCGGGGCCGCGCCCAACGTGGTGCGGGTCTCCATCGGGATCGAGGATGCCGACGACCTGATCGCGGACTTGGACCAAGCGCTGTCCAAAGCAGCCCCTAAAATGGCCGCAGAATAGCGCCTTGGCAGCGCCAAGGCCCAAAGGGTCTGCGTGCAAACGTGGCCCCTTAAAGGCACGGCCCTCGGACAAAAGCTGCGAAATCGAAACGGTTTATAAAGAAACTCGTGCAAAGTCTCCGAAAACCTGGGGTGCGGGGATCATTTCCGTGCCATGCCTTGGGTGCGACCGGGTAGGGTCACCTTTTCATAGGCCATCTCCTGCCTTATGTTGGTTAATCAAACCAGTCGCTTCCGGGCGGCCTTTACAACGTGGTAGGTCTTTCGGATGACACCTCGCATCGCCTTGGACCTTGCAATCGACGGCGTGACCGTTTTGACCCGGGTGCCGGACGACCATCCGGATGCTGGCAAGTGGTGGCTCGAGGGGCGTGTGGCCCTGGACCAGCCCAACATGCAGGCGTCTCTCGAAAAGCTGAGAGAGAAGGCCGAGACCCGCATCGGCCCCGATCAGACCACCTTGTTGATCCTACCCGACAGTCAGCTTCTCTATACCTCGCTGGAACGCGATGACCGGCGACCGGAGGAAACGATCCGCGCGCTTCTGAAGGGTCGGACACCCTACCCGGTCGAAGACCTGACCTTCGATTACCTGTTGCGCGGTGACCGGCTCCAAGTGGCGGTGGTGGCGCTGGAAACGCTGCTGGAGGCGGAGACCTTCGCCGCCGAGTTTGGCTTTCGCCCCGTGGCGGTCGTGGCCAACCCCGACGATCCGGCATTTCCAGCCGTGCCGTCCTTTGGACCGACGGGCTTGGCGCAGGATCTGCTGAAGGGGGACAAGCTGGACCTCCGTGTCGATGGCGGCTTCACCTTCGTGCCTGCGCCCTCGGCGCCGCGCCCCCTGCCACCCGGCGCATCGAAGGAGCGGGGCGACACCGCCCCACTGGCCTCGGCCCCCGTCTTCGCCAGCCCCCGCCGTGCGGCGCAAGCGGACACCAAAGCCCCCAAAGCGCCGACACCCGCCGCGCCGAAACCGGCGGACGCCCCGATAGCCGCCCCCAAGGTCCCGTCGTCGAAAGACCTCGTCTCAAAGCCACCCAAACCGGCCAGCGGCCAGTTCAGCTCTGCCAAGCGACGGGCCCCGTTGACGGCAGAGGCGCGCCAAGCCTCGGTGGAACGGTTGGCGAAGATTGCCCCCCGGATCAACGCCAACGGACCGCCCCCGCCCCCCCGCGCCAAGCCGGAGCAGCCCGTCAAAGCCAAGCCGGACGCGGCCCCACGGGCGGAGCCCACGCCGCCGCCACTGTCCCCCGTACTGGCAAAACCGCCCGCCGCAGAAACCAAGCGGGCAGACAGCCCGGCACCGAAGCCGGTCGTGACGCCCACCAAAGCGACGCCACCCCCCGCCTTTGCCGCCAAGCTAGAGGCGTTGAAATCGGCGTCGCCAAAGGACAAATCGGACAGACCCGCATCCAGCCTGCCCGAAGCCCAAGCCCTCGCCCTGCCCGGCATCGGTCGCGAGCGCGCCGCCGCAAGGGACGGAAATCGGCTTGGCCTTTACCTCACGCTCGGGTTGATCGGCGTCATGGCCGCTGTCGGCTTCGGCGCCTCCTTCATCAGCGGCGATCCGGATACCGCGCCAACCACCGTGGCCGAAGCCGAGGACGCCACGCCACCAGACAGCACGGCGCAGAACCCCGAAACGGATTTGGCCGCGCTTCTGCCAAATGCCGGGTCCCAGGATGCCAGTCTGGCGCCCAGCCCGGATCTGGTCACGCCCCCCGACCCGATCGAGGCAAACCCCAGCACCGCTGAGGCATTGCCGCCCGATCCCGGGACGGATCGCGCCATCCAACCAAAGGAGACGCCGCAACTGGTCATGGCGTCCTTGCCCGATGCGCCGCCGTCCTTGGAAATGACCATCCCGGCCGAGCCGCGGCAGTACTTTGAGGCGGCAGGCTGGTTCGAATTGCCAGAGACGCTTAACCTGAACCCGGCGCAACCCAGCCCGGCGGATGTCGTCGTGGCCGCACTCGACGCCTCCCTGGTGGCGCGCGACGTGGCACCAGTCCCCGCGGCGCCCGCCCTGCAGGACGCCTACGCCCCGCAAACCGCCCCCATCGCCCCCGGCAGCGACCGCTTGCCCGAAGGTGCGGAGCCGCTGGTGGTGGCGCTGGCCGAAGGGGCCGTGGCACCGGGCGGGTTCACGGTCTTCTTGGGCCGCCCCACCGTCATGCCCGTTCCGCGCCCCGCGGCCGAAACCGCGCCTGACCTTGTGGCCGAGGCGGCGGGTCCAGATGTGACGACACCGCCCGAAGAGTCGGAACCGCTTCTGGCGGAGGCGGATACCGCAGCAGAGTTGGACCCGGGGGCCTTGGTCATTGCCACCGCAGAAGGAGCGCTGGCGCCTGGTGGCTATAACGTCGTTCAGGGACGGCCAAACGTGATGCCGGTGCCGCGCGCCGCGACCGAAGTCGCGCCCGGGGTCGAAACCCTGGCGGAAAGCGACCCCGCGCCGGAGACCCCCGAACAAGGCGAACCGGAACCAGCAACAAATGTGGCCGAGGCCACGGACCCGGCACCGGAGACCAATCCGCCCCTAAGCGACACGCTGGTCGTGGCTACTGCGGAGGGTGCGCTGGCCCCCGGGGGCTACAGCGTCGTCCAGGGCCGCCCGGACATCATGCCCCTGCCGCGCGCTGTGACCGAAGCCGCGCCCGCCGACGAAGTGTTGGCCGAAGTCGTCCCGGAGGAGGAGACCGCCCCGGACCAAGCCGACCAAACGCCCCCGGAAGACGTCGCAACCGCCGAAGATGCGCTCCCAACCTCACTTGACCCGCCCGCGTCCACAGACGCGCTGGTCGTGGCATCCGCGGAGGGTACGCTGGCCCCAGGTGGCTACAGCGTCGTCCAGGGCCGGCCGGACATCATGCCCCTGCCGCGCGTCGGGACAGACGCCGCAGCAACGACCGAAGACACCACCCCCGCGCCCAACACACCGACCGCCGAGGTTGGACCAACGCAGGACGGCACCCTGACGATTGCCACGGCGGATGGCACCCTCGCGCCCGGCGGCTTCCGCGTCGTGCTGGGCCGCCCGAACGTGATGCCGGTGCGCCGCACACCGTCCGAAGCGGCGCCCGCAGTGGCTGAATTGCCCTTGGGGGAGGCTGTTACGCAGGCGCTGGCGCGGATATCCATCGACCCCAGCGAGCAACAGGGCACCACCGTACAGACCGACCTTGTGGCGGCCACATCTGACGGGGCTGTCGCGCCGGGCGGCTATCGCCTGGTCCTGGGCCGTCCCGCCGTCATGCCATTGCCACGAACCGGCACGGAGGGCCCTTCTGACACTGTGGCGGACGTGAACACACCCCCTGAGATCGCGCTGCCAGAGCAGCAGCCGGGGACCCAGCAAGCCGTCCTGCAAGATCCGAGACCAACCGCCGTGCCAGAGGCTACGGACCCTCTTGCCCAGCAGACGGACCCGGGCCCGGACCAGGCCCGGACGGACAGCACCATCACGGTCGGCGAGCCTGCCCCCGACGCCGTGCCCCCCGAAACCGAAGAAACGGCCCCCCTTGCACCCCGCACACTGGTCGTGGCGACCGTTGAAGGCGCGCGGGACCCAGACGGCTTCAACGTCGTCCTTGGGCGTCCATCCGTGATGCCCGTGCCAAGGGGCGCCCCCGAGAATACCACTCTGTTAGACCCGAACGCCCCCGTCGGAACCGAAACCGGCACGGGCGGCGTCGCGGAAAGTGAGGCACAACAGGTCCTTCGCCGGACCCGCCCGCTGGAACGGCCGGACCGAGAAACCGATGCCCAGGATGACACACAGAACGCCGCGCCCGACACCGACCCCGTCCGGACGGAGCTGTCCCGCACGCGCCCGCAGGAGCGTCCGGAAGACCGCGTTTCCGCGGCAAGCGACTCGCTAGACGCCGCGGCGGAGGCCGCGCAACAAGCCGCTGCTGCATCTTTGGCGCAACAGCAGGCTGACGCCGCGGCAGCAGCGGCCGCCGCATCCCTGGCGCAGACGACCCCAACGGACGACCCAACAGCGCAAGCGCAACCCACCGGCCCGGTGTCAGAGCTTGCGCTTGCGCAATCGGACCGCCCGCGCACGCGCCCCCGCGCGGTCGAACGCCAGGCCGCCCGGATCGTCACCCAGCGACAGCGACAGGCCCAGGCCACCCCCCAGTCGTCCAACCCAGCGCCCGCATCAAATGCGCGGGAAGTGGACCGTGGACGCCAGCGTATCGAAAACCCCGGACGTTCCGTCGCCCGCGCCGCCACGGATCGCAACGTGCTGCGGCTCAATCAGATCAACCTCATTGGCGTCTATGGCCGCCCCTCCGCCCGGCGGGCCCTGGTGCGCCTGGCCAATGGCCGCTACGTGAAAGTCGAAGTGGGCGACCGCCTGGACCGCGGCCGGGTCACGGCCATCGGTGAGGGGGAATTGAGCTATCAGCGCGGCGGCCGCAACGTCGTCCTGCGAATGCCCCGCGCCTAAGTGTTCTGTCCGACTGACGGGCGTCTAAGCTACAGTCCGAAAGCTGCCCTCGTCTCTTGCGTCCATCCGAGGTGGACCTGGCCATCCGGCCCCTCGATCACAGGCCGTTTCACCAAGGTGGGATGTTCCAGCAACAGGGTCTGCGGCTCTTTGGCACGCTCCGCCTCCGTCAGGGCCCGCCATGTGGTCGAGCGTGTGTTCAGCAACGCCGCCCCGAACTGTGCCCACCATTTCGCAATTTTATCGGCCGAGATCGGATCCGCTCGAAAATCACGCAATTCCGCGGCATGGTCGGCAGCTGCCAACGCTTTAAGCGCTTTGCGACAGGTGTCGCATGTCTTTATTCCATGAACCGTAATCATTTCCGCCCAATCTCCATTGTTGTTTCTGTTCCCCTTGACCTTTTGGCGCTGGCCTATACGTCGCAACTGTGTTCGTCGGTCATGCGGGACCCAAAGCTCAAGGGACCACGTCCACCACACCGCCGCAATGTTGCGGGCGGGACGACGACGACGAAGGAGACACGGGAATGGCCACTGGCACCGTGAAATGGTTTAATACGACAAAAGGGTACGGCTTCATTGCCCCTGACGACGGCGGAAAGGACATTTTTGTCCACATCTCCGCAGTGGAACGGGCGGGATTGACCGGCCTGAAAGACAATCAGAAGATTCAATTCGAGATGCGCGAAGGCCGCGATGGCCGGTCGTCTGCATCTGACTTGGTCCTCCTGGACTAAGGCGCCTTCCGATCATTTGAGTCGACTGCTCTTGGACGTGTCTTGCATGGCGTACGACGTGCCGAGATCTTCGGGAGACGGGCTGAAGTGTCGGCCACGCTTTTGACGAAGACGGGTCCCCGTCACCGACGGGACTTGATAAAGGCGCCTGCGATTGCGGGCGTCTTTTCGCTTTTGCAATCTCCACGCAGGGCGATGTCTTCCGGCAACCGCCCCTCGGCGCGCGGTCCTAGCCGCCATTGCCGCGGACCAGATCCCCGTACCCTTCGCGCAACCAACGGCTCAACGCCACCTGACCTGTCTGCCCGGTCAGACGCGCACTATAGGGAAGCAGGCTTTCCGACACGCGCATGATGTAGTTCCGGGTTTCCGAGAAGGGCACATCTTCGATCCAGTCCACCAAATCGACGGACGGGTTCGTCGGATCGCCAAACCGCGCCGTCCAGGCCCGCGCGCGGGACGGGCCCGCGTTATAGGCCGCCGGGACCAGGATCAGGGATTGGCCGAACTCCCCCTCTAGCTCCCCCAGATAGGTTGTGCCCAAACGCGCATTATAGAGCGGGTCCGCGGTCAGCTTGCTTTGCGCGTATTCCAGCCCCAGCAGGTTCGACATCTCCTGCGCGGTGCCCGGCATCAGTTGCATCAACCCACGCGCCCCGGCGCCTGACACGACGACAGGGTCGAACTCGCTCTCCCGCCGGGCGATGGCCAAGCTCAACTCAGGGGCCACAGGGCTCGGCAACTCGGCCAAGTCTGTCACCGGGAAGTAGCCCTCATACATCTCGTGCCCTTCGGTGGCGGCACGCTTGGCGATCATCAGCGCGATATGGGGCTCCTCCCAGGACAGGGCCCGGTCGATGAGGGCCCCAATCTGCGCGCGCGGTTTGCCTTCGGCCAAATGGGCCATGAACCGTTCGGCCAAGCTGCGCTCTCCGATCCGATGCAGCCCTTCCGCCGCGCGGTAGACCGTGCTGCTGGCCAAGGGCGTCTCGGCCAGGGGTGGAAACACTTCCGATCCTGTCAGCAGCGGGTTTGTCGGAATGGCGGCCCGTTCTGCGGCAAGCTGGCCGTAGAAACTTGTCTGATACCCTGCGCCTTCGGCATAAGCGGCCTGCGCGGCCACAGGGTCGCCCGCGGCTTCAAGCGCCCGCCCCAACCAATACCCCGCCCGCCCCTTAGAGATGGGAGAGCGGACATTGGCCCCAAAGCGGCGGAAATGATCCACCGCCCGGGGCGCATCATTCTGGAACCGCAGGGCCAAATACCCAGCCAGCCATTCCAACTGCGCGATATCCTCGGTCCCGTCCTCCAGATGGTGCGCCGCTGCAACGCGATACGCGTCGGCGGGTTGCCCATCTTGCTTGAGGCCACGTGCCAGACGCAGCCGATGCTGCGCCCACGCCTCTGGGTTGGCAAGCGTGTCTGCACTTTCGTCGTAGGCGAACAACAGCTCCAGCGCGCGATCCCGCAGCCCTTTGTTCAGACGCCACCGAAACCGCTCATAGGCCAGCCCCGGATGGTCGCGCAGATCCGCAGGCACCGCATCGATCAGCGCGTTCACACCGTCGCGATCGTCGCGCAGGGCAATCCGTGCCCGCGCCAAGTCCACCTCCGCCCCGGACACCAAAGGCAGCGTCCGTTCCGCACTTTCGGTGTTGCCGGACCAGGCCATCGCGTCCAACCGTGCGGCGTGGAACGGGGCCAAAGTCTCCCCGAACAACTCCACAAACCCGGCATGGCTGGATGCCGACGCCGGTTTCTCCAACCAAAAGCTGATGATCGCGAACTCAGCCTCATCAACCCGCCCCACCTGCCGCAAGGCCAAAGCGTGCAACAAGGTCGCGCGAGACGTGCGGGGCGGCTCCTCTGCGAAGAACGACAACAACGCGTCCGGCCCCGTTGTGGCAGGGATTGACGCTTCGACCCGCGTTCGCAGCAGGGGCAAACCGGGCCAGTCGGCATTGCGCTCTAGGAACGCGACCGCCTCCGGAAACGTCCCATGGCGCCCCCGCAGAAGGTGCCACATCACCACGTCACGCAACACCGGGTCGTCGACCCGTGCCATGGCGGCCCGCGCGGCGCCGGGGTCATTGGCCCGCAACTGCGCCAGCGCCACTTTCAAATTTGGGTCCGCCCGCAGGGGCAAGGCCAGCGCCAAAAACGCCAAGGTCAGGGTCAATACGCGAAACATCATGGCCCCACCTTAGCCAGTTTCTGCCAGGGCGACACTACAGGCTTTCGTGAAGAAAACGCCCCGCCCCCCGTGGCATCTAGATCAGAACCAAGATCAGACCGATCAAGACCAAGGCCGCCAAAACAATCCCCCCGATCAACGTTCGACCAATGGGCGCGCCAGAGGGGTCGGCAGGGTCGGCCACCGAAGGCTCTTTGGCGGCGGGAGGCAGTTTCACCGGTTTGGAATTCACATCCGGGGGCGCGAAACTTCCGACCAGGGTTAAATCGGCATGGGGGGCCAAGGTCCCGCCCGCAGGCATCGCCTTTGGGGCCAAAACCACCACATCCCCGCGCAAAGCGTCCAATCTGTCGGACACCTGCTCCAACGCGGCGGGTGGGACGTCATGGGCCTGCACCAAGTACTCCCGCAACGTCATCGGTGCGATATCGGCGATGGCAAAGACCTCCACATAGGTGGTGTCGATGGGCGCACCGAAGGCCGCCGCAAGCGGCGTGGTGTCCGCTGGCTCTTTCAGGCGGCTCAGAAAGGTTTGGTGGGCCAGGTCCAGCGTTCCGTCTTGCGCGACGGAAAAGACGTGAATGTGGGGGTCGCCCGCGGGGATCATCAAAGACATGACGTGGCACCTAGGGGCGGTTTGCGCCGCGGCAAATCATCTTCTGCACCGCAGAGACACAGAAGAGTGCCCGCGCCCCCGTCTTTAACGGCGTCTCGCCGCCGAACCCGTCACGCGGCCCGGTCGGAACGCGCATTCTGCGCCAACAGGTCCATGGCGGCCATCCGAACGGCAACGCCCATTTCCACCTGTTCTTGGATGACCGACCGGTTGATGTCATCGGCCAAGGTTCCGTCGATTTCCACGCCGCGGTTCATGGGCCCCGGATGCATCACAATGGCATCTGGTTTTGCCACCGACAACTTGGCCGCATCCAACCCGAACCGGTGGTAATATTCCCGCTCCGACGGGATGAAGGCGCCATCCATCCGTTCCCTTTGTAGGCGCAGCATCATAACGACATCGGCGTCGCGCAGCCCGGCCTCCATGCTGTCTGTGACCTCAACGCCCAAGGCATCCACCTGTGCCGGCATCAATGTGGGCGGCCCCACCAACCGCACGCGGTTCTCCATCTTGCCCAACAGGATCAGGTTGGACCGCGCCACCCGGCTGTGGGCAATGTCCCCGCAGATGGCGATGGTCAGGCGGTGCAACCGCCCCTTGGCCCGCCGGATCGTCAGCGCGTCCAACAAGGCTTGCGTCGGATGTTCGTGCCGCCCGTCACCCGCATTCAGCACCGCGCAGGTCACCTTTTCCGCCAGCAGGTTCACCGCGCCCGAATGGGGGTGCCGCACCACAAGCAGATCGGGACGCATGGCATTCAGTGTCAGCGCCGTGTCAATCAGGGTCTCGCCCTTCTTCAGACTGCTCGCCTGCATGGCCATGTTCATCACATCCGCCCCCAACCGCTTGCCCGCGATCTCGAAACTCGCCTGGGTCCGGGTGGAGTTCTCGAAGAACATGTTGACCTGCGTCAGTCCCTGCAGGGCGTCGCCATGTTTGTCGCCCCGCCGCGTGGCTTCCGCATAATGCTCGGCACGGTCCAGCAATGTGGTGATTTCAACGGGGTGGAGCGGCTCGATCCCGAGCAGGTGTTTCTGCGTGAACATAGGGCGCTTTTGCGGGCCACGGCACGTGTGATCAAGGGGCTTGTCACAACAGACCTGTGGCGCACCCATCCGACGCGTGCGATGTATACGAAACGCCGACCAAACGCTGCCCGCCATGAGCTACGATTTCGCCCTGTACACCACCCGCGCCTACGACCTCGTCCCGCCCGATCTGGGGCCGGGTGCCCTGCTGGGGCTGTACGGTCCGGACCGCTGCGAGGACGAGGATCTGCCGCCCGAATACCTGCCCACCCTTGGGCGTCGCCGGCTGATGTATGGCCTTACGCTGGAAGGGGACCCCACACCGGCGGCCGCAGCCCGACTGGACGCTTGGCTTCGGGACGCGGTGGTCCAAACCAAGGGCATCCTGATCGACCTGCAGACGGAATCCTGGGAAAGTCCCACCAAATCTGGCGTCCTCGGGCCCCCGCCCACGGCACGCAAGGCCAGGCTGCAGTATCATCTCTATACCGAGGATGACGCGCCCTTCCCCGACCCGCCAGAGGCGGACATCACGATCGCGCCCCCGCAACAGATCACGCCGGAAGATGTGCCACCCGAATACCTGCCCGCCATCGGAGACGCGCGGGTTCAACACGTCGTCCAGATCACGGGCAAGCCGAAACGCGCCCAGCTTGATGCCATGGAAGACTGGCTCATGGATCAGCGCGCTGCGCGGCGGGGCACCCTGATCGATCTGCAGACCGGCGCCTGGTTCAGTCGGCGATCTGCGGGCCAAATTCGGCGCAAAACCGTGGAACCGCCGACCCTGAGCCTGAATATCAAGGACGCGGAGGGCTTCTACCGGACCGGCTTTGCCCAAATGCTGGCAATCCTGACCGACTGTTTCCCCGAGGTTTTCCCCCTCCGCTACGGCCTGTGGGAGCCGTTGCAGCACCGGATTGAGCGGGGCCAAGACCTGGCCCCCCTGCTCCGGATGTTCCACGACGAAGGGGGTCTCCTTCTGAAGGCCCGCGCGCCGTTCGGCCATGTGGGCCTCAGCATTCCATGTGAAAAGCGGATGGCCCAGTTTCATCCCGATCACCCGACGCGCCGCTACCTTTTGGTGGCAAACATCCGATTTGACCTCAGCACGAAGGTATTTACCGACCCCGGCCTGCTGACCCGGGTGGAGGACATGTTCAAACGGCTTTGCACCGAACTAAACGTTCTGCATGGCGAAATCCGCCGCGAAGGCGCCGGAGGATTCGGCTGGTTCTGGAATGGCCTGCCCCATGGAAATCGGCACATGGTGTGCCTCGGCCCGACCTATCAAGCGCTTTGGCCCGAGGCGCGCGCGGCGGGGGTGCCCTTGGGTGCGCGGCATCTCTTGATGACCACCGACCGCCGGGGCACGGCCCCGCCCCCGGTACCCGAAGCATTGCGCAATCCTCTGCAGGATACGGGCCAAGCCGCGCCGCAGTTCGCGCCCGTGATGCCCTTCGGCTTCACCTGGACCCGTTAAGCCCCCAGAGACGCGCCTTTCCAACAACGCGTCCCCGGTTTAGGTCTGTCCCATGACAGTGGACATGTCCCCCGAAGCCGCCCGTGCCACGCTCCAGTGGCTGCTTGAAATGGGCTGTGATGAGGCGCTGGACCCGACGCCCATCAACCGGTTCGACTTGCCGGACAAGATGCCCGCGCCGCGCCCCCAGGCCCAGGCTCAGGCCCAGGCCGAAAACGCCCAGCCCGGGCCGATGGCGGCCCCGACCCAAGATCCGGTGGCGATTGCCGAACAATTGGCCAAGGGCGCCCAAACCCTCGACGCGCTGCGCGCTGCCCTGGCCAGCTACCCCCATTGCGACCTGCGTCTGGGTGCCAAATCCCTTGTCTTCAGCGATGGCCGCCCGGGCGCCCGCACCATGATCATCGGGGAGGCACCGGGCCGGGACGAAGACCGCCAGGGCAAGCCCTTCGTCGGCCAAGCCGGGCAGTTGCTGGACAGGATGCTGGCCGCCATTGGAATGGCGCGCGACCATGGGGATGCGGGTCGTGCGGTCTACATCACCAATGTTCTGCCCTGGCGACCGCCGTCGAACCGCGATCCGGAACCGGCCGAGGTCGCCATGATGCTCCCCTTCCTGAAACGCCACGTGGACCTGGCCAATCCGGACCTGTTGATCCTGATGGGCAACCACGCATGCAACGCCGTGCTGGGGCGCAAAGGCATCACCAAGTTGCGGGGGCACTGGGCCGAAGGCTTGGGCAGGCCCGTCTTGCCAATGCTGCATCCGGCCTATTTGCTCCGCCAACCCCATGCCAAACGCGACACATGGGCTGACCTTTTGACCCTCGCCAACCGCCTCGCGCTGTGACGCCCCCAAGGACCAATCCATGACCTATGACCCCCCAAAAGTCTGGCAAGACACCCAATCCGGCGGCCAGTTCGCCTCCATCAACCGTCCAACGGCGGGGGCGCAATTCGACCGCGACTTGCCCGTGGGCGACCACCCCTATCAGCTCTACTCCCTGGCCACACCAAACGGCGTGAAGGTGACCGTCCTGTTCGAGGAACTGATCGAGGCGGGTCATGATTTCGACTACGACGCCTGGCTCATTGATATCGGCGAGGGGGATCAGTTCGGCTCCGGCTTAGTGGGCGTGAACCCGAATTCCAAGATCCCCGCGCTCCTGGACCGCAGCGGGGACACCCCCATCCGCATCTTCGAAAGCGCGGCGATCATGCTGCATATGGCGGAACGCTACGACGCCTTCCTGGGCGACTCCCGCCCCGAGATGTTGTCCTGGCTGTTCTGGCAAATGGGCAGCGCGCCGTTTCTGGGCGGCGGCTTCGGCCATTTCTACGCCTACGCGCCCGAAAAATACGAATACCCGATCAACCGCTATGCCATGGAAAGCAAACGCCAATTGGACGTGCTTGACCAGCATCTGGCAGGCAATGAATGGATGGCCGGCAGCTACTCCATCGCCGACATGGCGATCTGGGCTTGGTACGGCCAACTTGCCCTGGGCCGCCTCTACAATGCGGCCGAATTTCTGGACGTGACCTCGTACACGCACGTCCTGGACTGGGCCAATCGCATCGACGCCCGCCCTGCCGTCCGCCGGGGTCGCATGGTCAACCGCACATTTGGCGATGACGAAAGCCTAAAACTGCCCGAACGCCACTCCCGCGCGGACTTCACCTGACCGCACGCCGCCCTTTCGCAGCCAGAGGCCCCATGACCGATCGCACCTTCCTGCCCTGCAGCATCGCCGTCCTGACCGTGTCCGACACCCGCACGCCGGACCAAGACCGCTCTGGCGACACCCTTGTGGCACGCCTGACCGAGGCCGGGCATGTCTTGGCCGCCCGTGGCATCGTCACCGATGAACGGGCGGACATCGCGGCCCGCCTCCGCGCGTGGGCCCAAGACCCTGGGATCGACGTGATCTTAACCACGGGCGGCACCGGATTGACCGGGCGCGACGTCACCGTGGAGGCCCATCGCGACGTCTATGAAAAGGAAATCGAGGCGTTTGGCACCCTCTTCACCATGGTCTCGGTCAAGAAGATCGGGACCTCCGCCGTGCAATCCAGGGCCTGCGCCGGGGTCGTCAATGGGACCTACCTGTTTGCCCTGCCCGGCTCCCCCTCGGCGTGCAAGGACGCGTGGGACGAAATCCTGGTGCACCAGTTGGACTACCGGCACACCCCCTGCAACTTCGTGGAAATCCTGCCGCGTTTGGACGAACACCTCCGACGGAAGTGACTGCCCCACGCGTGAGGGTTTGTAAGGGACGCCTTTCGGCTTATCTCTGACCCAGCCACATAAGGGGGAACGCTATGCGTTTTCTTGGAAATAGCCTGCTTGCCCTGTTCCTCACGGCCATGACGCTGGGCCTTTTGGCGTGGGCAGGTCAAACCATGTACACCGCGACCCGCACCTTCATGGAAGACGACAGCAGCGGTCGCCCGGCCCGGGAACGGGTGCTGAACGTAAATGTGATCGACGCCGTCCCCTCCGAGATTACGCCCGTCCTGACTGCATTTGGCGAGATCGAGGCCCGCAGTGTCCTCGAAGTACGCGCACCCGTGGCCGGGCGTGTGGTCGATCTGGCCCCAGATTTCCAAGAGGGCGGGTCCGTGGCCCAGGGCGATGTCCTGCTCAGCATCGACCCAACCCAGGCCGAAACCGCCATTGCCGTCGCCCAAGCCGACCTGCGCGGCGCCCAGGCCGAGGTGCGCGATGCGGCGCGCGGCCTTGAATTGGCCCAGGCCGAACTGGCCGGCGCGCGGGTCCAACGGGACTTGCAGGCCCAGGCGCTCCAACGACAACGGGACCTGGACGCCCGAAACGTGGGAACCGCGGCCGCGGTGGAGGCAGCCGAACTGGCCCTGGCCAACGCCGAACAGACGATCCTCACCCGGCGCGGGGCCCTGGTGCAGGCCGAAGCCCGGATTGAGACCGCGGACCTGGCGCAGGAACGTGCCCAGATTGCCCTGGATCAAGCGCAGCGCGACCTTGCAGATCGCACGCTCTTGGCCGAATTCTCGGGCCAATTGTCCGATGTGGCCGTCCTGCGCGGGGGCCTTGTGGGCGCCAATGAACACGTCGCCACGCTGATCAACTTGGACGTCCTCGACGTGGCTTTCCGCCTGTCTGCCACCCAACACGCGCGTCTTCTGGATGCCCAGGGCGATCTGGTGGGGGCGCCCGTCGCAGTCAGCCTGGACGTCTTCGGCCTGGAACTCACGTCCACGGGCCAAATCACGCGGGAGGCTCCGGCAGTGGGCGATGGACAAACCGGTCGCCTTGTCTTTGCCACCCTCACTCAGGCCACCGGCCTTCGCCCCGGCGATTTTGTGCGCGTCCGCATCGAGGAGCCACCGTTGCAGAATGCCATCCGCCTGCCCGCTACGGCCCTCTCGGCGCAGAACCGGGTCCTTGTCTTGGCCGCCGAAGATCGGCTGGAGGAGGTGCAGGTCACCCTGCTTCGCCGCCAAGACGATGATGTCCTGGTCCGCGGCCCCCTGTCTGGCCGCGCCGTCGTGGCCGAACGCACCCCCGTCCTTGGCGCCGGTATCAAGGTGCGCGCCCTGCGTCCCAACCAAATCGACAGCGCCGCCGCCACGCCGGAAATGATTGCCCTGGACCCAGACAGACGCGCCCGTCTGATCTCATTTCTGGAAGGCAACAGCCGCATGCCGCCGGACGTGAAAGAACGCCTTCTGTCCGAGTTGCAGAATGACACCGTGCGCGCCGCCATGGTGCAACGGCTCGAAGCGCGGATGGGCGGCTGACCCTTGTCCGTCTTCGCTTACTTCACGCGGCACCGCACCATCGCCAATCTTCTTTTGGTGCTGATGCTGGCCGCGGGCCTGTTGGCCTTGCCCAACATGCGCGCGCAGTTTTTCCCCGACGTCGTTGTGGAAAACGTGCGTGTCGCCGTCACGTGGGAAGGGGCGGGGGCCGAGGATGTGGACAGAGGCATCGCCCAAGTGTTGGAGCCTGTCCTGCTGGCCGTCGATGGGGTCATCAGTTCCGAGACCACGTCCCGCGAGGGGGCCCTCAACATCCGTTTGGAGTTTGAGCCCGGCCGCGACGTGGCCGAGGCCGCCGAGGATGTGCAAGCCGCTTTGGACGCCACGACAGGCCTGCCCGATGGCATCGACGACACAGACGTCCGCGTCGGCGCTTGGCGGGACCGCGTAACCGATGTCATCATCACCGGTCCCGTCGGCGTGGACCAATTGGCGCGGATCACCGATGAATTCGTGGCCCGCCTCTTTGCCGAAGGGGTCACCCGCACCAGCGTTCGCGGCATTGCGGCGCCAGAAATCCTGGTGGAAGTGCCGACAGCCAACCTTCTGCGCTATGACGTGACTTTGCGGGACATTGCAACGGCCATCGGGGCCCAGACCCAAACCGACCCCGGCGGCGATGTCAGCGGCGCAAACATCCGGGTGCGCACTGGCGAAGCCCGCCGGGATGTGGCCGATGTGGACGCCATCGTGATCCGCCGCGACGCCAATGGCAGCGCGCTGACCGTCGGGGATGTGGCGCAAGTGATCTCAGGCAGTCTTGACCGGGATCGCGCCTACTTCGTCAACGGCAACCCGGCCATGTCCGTCCGCGTGGATCGTACCGCCGCCGGGGACGCCATCGCCCTACAGCGCACCGTCGAGGAGATGGCGCAAACCGTCATGGCCGACGCCCCCCAGGGCGTCACCATCGACCTGATCCGCAGCCGAAGCGAGGCGATCACGGGCCGCATCCAAATCCTGCTCGACAATGCTCTGTTGGGCCTCGGCCTCGTCGTGGTGCTGCTGTTCCTGTTTCTCAACGCCAAGACCGCCTTCTGGGTCGCGGCAGGCATACCGGTCGCCATGTTCTCGGCCATCGCGCTCATGTGGCTCGGCGGGCTGACGATCAACATGATCTCCCTCTTCGCGCTCATCATCACGCTTGGCATCGTGGTCGATGACGCCATCGTGGTGGGCGAACATGCCGATTTCCGCGCCCGCACTTTGGGCGAGGCGCCGACCCAGGCGGCGGAAAACGCCGCCCGCCAAATGTTTCTGCCCGTGTTCTCGGCCACGCTCACAACCGTCATCGCGTTCTGGGGACTGGTGGCCATTGGCGGACGCTTCGGCGACCTGATCTCGGCAATTCCCTTCACGGTCATTGCCGTCCTGATCGCATCCTTGGTGGAATGCTTCTTGATCCTGCCGCACCATATGGCAGGCGCGCTCCGGCGCCGCGGGACGCGACCCTACAGCCCGTTCCGCGCGTTTCTTGGCCTGGTCGGCGTGCTGGCGTTGTTTGCCGGGTTGGGCCTTTTGACCTGGGGCGCGGGGGTCATGGGGGCCGGGATCTTGGGCATCGTCGAAGATCACGGCGCGCTGTTCTTCTGGCAACCCGCGCTTTTGATTGCCGGGCTGATCCTGCCGGTCCTCGCCGTGCTGCGCTATGTCCAGTGGGCGCCGGAGCGGCGGCGCGCGTTCTGGATGGACCTGTCGCATCACGGCATCGACAGCGTGTCCCGCACCGTCAACGCGGGCTTCCAATGGGGGCGCGAAACCCTGTTCCGCCCGTTGATCCGGCTGACGATCCTTGCGCGCTACCCGGTGGCCGCACTGGCGGTGTTGCTTTTGACGACCCAACTGGCGGTGTTTCTGAAGGGCGACGTGCAATGGCGCTTCTTCAACGCGCCAGAGCGGTCTTCGGTCACCGGCAATTTCGCCATGGTCGACGGCGCCACCCGGGTCGACGCGCTGGCACAGATGGAGGAGTTGGTGCGCGCCGCAAACGCCCTTGGCGCGCAATACGAGGAAGAATTTGGCACCAACCCGCTGGCCTTTGTCATGTCCGAAGTTGGCGGCAACACGGGGCGGTGGCTGCCCTCTGCCGATGGCAAAGACGCCGACCAACTTGGCGCCATCTCAATCGAATTGATCGACCCCGATTTGCGCCCCTATTCCAGCTTCCGCTTCGTGGGCGACCTGCAAGACGCGGTCCGACAACTGCCCCTGACCGAGGAGATCAGCTTTCGCGGCTGGCGCTCCGGGCCCGGGGACGATGCTCTGTCCGTGGCGCTGTTCGGGGCCGAAGGGGCAACGTTGAAGGCCGCGGCCGAAGACCTGAAAGCCACCCTCCAGACCCTGCCAGGCGTGTCCGGCGTCGAAGACAGCCTGCCCTTCGACAAGGATGAGATGATCTTGGACCTGACCCCCCAAGGAGAGGCTTTGGGCTTTGACATCGACGCTTTGGGCCAGGCCTTGCGCGACCGCCTGACGGGCATCGAAGCTGCAACCTTCCCCGTGGGCCCCCGCACCGGGTCCATTCGGGTGGAACTGCCGGACGGCGAAATCCGGGCGAACTTCCTTGAAGGCATCCGCCTGCAGTCACCGGGCGGCGGGAACGTCGCATTAGCCGACATCGTCACCGTGCGGATCCAGTCGGGCTTTGCCACGATCCAGCGGGAAAACGGTCTGCAAGTGGTGACCGTGTCCGGCGAAGTGGCCGAAGACGATGCCGAACGCGCCAACGAGATTACCGAGATGTTGGATGCACAGATCCTGCCAGACTTGGCCGCGACCTATCAGATTGGCTATGAGCTCACCGGCTTGGCCCAACAGGAACGGGACTTCTTAACCGACGCCTCCATCGGCTTGGCGGCGTGTCTGCTGGGCATTTACCTGGTTCTGGCCTGGATCTTTTCTTCCTGGACGCGGCCGAGTGTCATCATGGCCATCATCCCCTTCGGCCTGATCGGGATGATTTGGGGCCATTGGTGGTGGGACGTGCCGCTTAGCATGTTCTCCGTCGTGGGTCTGATCGGGATGACGGGGATCATCATCAACGACTCGATCGTGCTGATCACGACAGTGGACGCTTATGGCAAATCCCGCGCCCTCCGCCCCGCCATTGTGGATGCGGTCTGTGACCGCTTGCGTCCGGTGTTGCTGACCACATTGACAACCGTTCTGGGTCTGGCACCGCTTTTGTATGAAAGCTCGACCCAGGCCCAATTCCTGCGGCCAACTGTGATCACATTGGCCTACGGGCTGGGCTTTGGGATGCTGTTGGTGTTGTTCCTGGTCCCCGCGATCCTCGCCATGGGCGAAGACGTGACCCGCCTGACCCAATCCTTGCGCCGGATGCTGCGTCTTCCGGGCCGGGCGCGCGGTCGGCAGGTCGGCTTGTTGGGTCTGTCCCTCGGGACCGTTCTGGCGCTTTGGGGGTTCGCGACGCTTGGCTGGCAGTTGATCAGCGGACAGGTTTGGCCGCCCCTGGCACCCTTGCTGCCCGTTGACACACCCCTCGGCGCGTTCGCAGCCTTCGCCGCCGGCAGTGCGGCCCTGTTGCTGGCGTCGTTTTTGGCGGCAATCCCGATTTACGTGGGCACGAAACGGCTCGCCTCTTGACGGGGCGCCTGTCGGTCAAACAGCCCCTTTAGAACGCGTCAGGTTGTGCTTCTTTTGCCATGAAGTCTATGACAGCATTGACAAAACCGGCCTCTTTCCCCGCGGGGAAAAAGGCCCGTGCAACCTCCACAAACTCGTTGATGACCACTTTGGGCGGTGTATCCATGGTCAGCAATTCCGCCCCTGCGGCGCGGAACAATGCGCGCAAGGTTGGATCGATCCGGTCGATGGGCCATTTGGCCACCAGACCGCGATCCGTCATCTGGTCAATGGGCTTTTGCTGGGCCACCGCACCGTCAAGCAGCGCCCGGAACAGGTCGATATCCCCCTCGGAGAATTCCCCTTCTTCGGTGACCATGCCAAAACGATGATCCTCGAATTCCTCTTGGACGCGATCCACGCCTTGCCCCATGGCTTCCATCTGGAACAGGGCCTGCACGGCATAGAGCCGGGCCGCGGATTTCATGCGCCGCCGCAGGGCGCGTCGTTCCTCTGGGGTCGTATTCTCCATAGCCGCGCTCTAGGCCACCTGCCCGCCCCACGCAACCAAGGAAGCGCGTCTCACGAAGACGTGCAGATCCAAGGGCGGCGCGGGCTATAACTCATGCCACGGAAGGCCCCGACGGGCCCGAGCTACCATGCTGAAAACTGCCCGGTTTGAAGCCGATGCCTTTGCTGGCTTTCTTGAGCGTCCGTTGGAGGTGGATCAGGTGCAAAGCCGCCTGTGCCGCCCCGCCTGCGGTGTCCAACCGGTTGGCGTCCGCCCGCTCCTCCGCCTGTTCGCGGGTCTCGACCGTGATGATCCCGTTGCCGATGCAGGCGCCCGCCAGGCCCAGCGTCGCGATGGCCCGCGCGCTTTCATTCACGACCACGTCATAGTGGGACGTCCGTCCCCGGATCACACATCCAAGGGCGACGTAGCCGTCGAAATCCGCCTGCCGATGTGCGATGCCGATGGCCGTGGGCACCTCAAGGGAGCCGGGCACTTCGACCGTCTCATGGGTGGCGCCCGCGCTTTCGATCACGGCACGGGCCGACGCCAGCTGCGCCGCCGAAATATCGGCGTAATAGGGCGCGATCACGATCAGGACTTTGGGCGCCTCTTCGAAACTGGGCAGGGTCAGCACGTTGTCGGAATGTCCCGCCATGTCAGCGCCCCTTCGGAATGGGCCGTGTGCCCGTGATCGTCAGGCCATAAGCGTCCAGCCCGACCACGCGGGGCGTGCCGGAGTTCGTGACCAACTCCATCTCATGGATGCCAAGGGCGGCCAGGATCTGCGCGCCAAGCCCATATTGCCGCAGCTTTTGGGGCGAAACCCCGCCAGGGTCCAGTTTCATCTCCGTATCGCGCAGCAGGACCACGACGCCGCGCCCCTCAGCGGCAATGACGTCCATGGCACCTGAAAGGTCGCTGTCCCCGATGCCCAAGGCATCCGCCAGCGGGTCCATGGCGTGCATCCGCACCAGCACCGGATCGTCAGAGGAGAGGTCCCCTTTGGTCAGCACGATATGTTCTGATCCCTGGGTCTCATCGGTGAAGATCCGCATCAGCCACTCACCGCCCACATGGGCGGTCACCGCGCGGGAGGCCGTTTGGTTCACCAGGTTGTCGTGGCGGCGGCGATAGCTGATCAGGTCGCTGATGGTGCCGATTTTCAGGGCATGCCGCTGGGCGAAGGCCACAAGGTCCGGCAGCCTTGCCATGGACCCGTCCTCGTTCATGATCTCGCAGATCACGCCAGACGGGTTCAGCCCGGCCAGCCGCGAAATGTCCGTCGCCGCTTCGGTATGGCCCGCACGAACCAAGACACCGCCATCACGGGCGCGCAGCGGGAAGATATGGCCGGGGGTGGCAATGTCCGCCGCGGTCTTGCCCGCATCGATGGCGACGGAAACGGTGCGCGCGCGGTCGGCGGCGCTGATGCCGGTGGACACGCCTTCGCGGGCTTCGATGGACACGGTGAACGCCGTCTCATGGCGGGAGGAGTTTTGCGACGCCATCAAGGGCAGGCCCAAAGCGTCGATGCGTTCGCCGGGCAAGGTCAGACAGATCAGGCCACGGCCATGGGTGGCCATGAAGTTGATCGCATCGGGGGTGGCCATTTGCGCGGGGATGACCAGATCGCCCTCATTCTCCCGGTCCTCATGGTCCACAAGGATGAACATCCGACCGTTGCGCGCGTCTTCGATGATGTCCTCGATGGATGAGATAACATCGCGGTACTCGGTCTCTACTTGGCCCGGGGTCTCGAACGGGATGGGGTCAGCCATGGGCACCTCCTCTTTGGGCATGATGTAGCCCTGGCCGCGTGATTGTGCCAGAGGAGCCCCGGAAAAGGAGGCCCGATGACGCAGCGACCTTTGATTGGCGCCCTGGCCGTCGTGACCCGCGGGGAGGATGTCCTGCTGGTCCAGCGCGGGAAAGAGCCGAACCGCGGCCTTTGGGGGTTTCCTGGCGGTCACGTGGAATGGGGCGAGACGGTCCAACACGCCGCCGTGCGCGAGTTGCGGGAGGAGACGGGCGTGATCGCCACGCCGGGGGCGTATCTGGGCAACCTTGATCTGATGACCCATGGGCCCAATGGCGCGGTGGACCGACACTACCTTCTGGTGGCAGTGGCCTGCGCCTGGGTCCACGGCGACCCGGTGGCGGATGATGACGCCGACGATGCTGCGTGGGTTCCACGGGGCGCGTTGCCGTCCCTGCCGCAATCGCGCAATGTGGACACCGTGTTGGGGTGGCTGGATGCCGGGGCCATGCCCTAGCGCACCGACCCGCTTGCGCCCTTGGCCGCAGATCGCCTATGGCAGCCGCGCGGGGGGCTGGACGGTCGCGGCAGAAATGTCGAGGAAAGTCCGGACTCCACAAAGCGACGGTGCCGGGTAACGCCCGGGCGGGGCAACCCGACGGACAGCGCCACAGAAAACAAACTGCCTGCGTCCGCGCAGGTGAGGGTGAAACGGTGGGGTAAGAGCCCACCGGGGACGTGGCAACACGGACCGCATGGCAAGCCCCACCGGGAGCAATGCCGAATAGGGACCCCGCGCCGCAAGGCAGGGTGGCTTTGGCCCAGGGGTCCGGGTTGGCAGCTAGAGGCCCTGGGGCAACCCCGGGTCCAGAGGAATGGCCGTCCAGAACGGGGACCCGTTTGGACAGAATCCGGCTTATAGGCCCCCCGCACGTAGGCCCCTCTTGACGCTTAGGTAAGAAACCTACTTACCTCCCATGTGGGGGAACACATATGACGCAAACACTTACCGTCCCAGTCGGGGGCGCACGTCTTGTTGCCACGGCCGCCTGTCGTTCGGCCATCCGCCGCAGCCAAGCGGCGTTGGCCTTGATCGACGGCTATGGCACGATCACCGCGCTCAGCCCTCGGTTCGCCTTGCGGCTGGCCCTGGACGCCAATGATGCGCTGGATGGGTTGGCGCTGCGAAGCCTTTGGCATCCGCTTGACCGGCATATGATCGACGGGGCGTTGGTACGGGCCCGGCAAGGGGCAACGGCCCATGCACGATTTGACCTGGCCTATGCTTTGGGCACCGACCCGGACACGCCCACCGTCGCCCGCGTCACGCTGCGACCCATGGCGGAAAGCACCCATATGATCCTGGCGCTGGACCTGCCCCTGGGCCAAGGCGCATTGGACGCTTGACACCCCGACGGCAGCGGCTAGAAGGCGGTTCCGAACATTTGCGGGGTGCATCGGGCCTGAGCTGAGCCCCCTCCCCGACCCCGACGCAGGAGACATCCGATGGCAAAGCCAACCACGATCAAAATCCGGCTGAACTCCTCCGCCGGGACAGGCCACTTCTACGTGACCAAAAAGAACGCCCGCACGATGACCGAAAAGATGGTCGTACGGAAATACGACCCCGTTGCGCGCAAGCATGTCGAATACAAGGAAGGCAAGATCAAGTAAGCGTCACCGACGCAGATCACCGCCTCAGACAAAGGCCGCGCGAGAGTTCCTTGCGCGGCCTTTGTGTTTGTTTTCAGGAGGTTTCCCATGTCCCCCCGCACCATCCGCCCTGCCCGACCCGATGACTTGGCCGCGGTCAGCGCGCTTTTGGCGGACAGCTATCCGACGCTGTTGGCCCCCGACTATCCCGCCGATGTGCTGGCGCGGGTGTTGCCGTTCATCGCGAAAGCCAAGCCGAATTTGCTGGCCTCCGGCACATATCACGTGGCCCATGACGCGTCTGGCCAGTTGCTGGCGGGGGGCGGTTGGACCGCCGTGGCCCCCGGGGCCGAAGCGACGGTGCCGGGCGTGGGCCACATCCGCCATGTCGTGGCCAACCCGAAAACGCTGCGCCAAGGACATGCGCGCGCCGTGCTAGAGGTCTCGTTGCGACAGGCGAAGACCGCTGGCATCCGGCGCATGTGCTGTCTTTCGACCCTAACGGCGCGGGACTTTTATGGCCGGCTGGGGTTTGTCCCCATGTCGGAGCGCGACGTGCTGATCGGGCCAGAGCGGGTGCCGTTCCCGTCGGTGGAAATGGCGCTGACGCTGTGACCGGACCTATTCGGCGGCCAATCCATCGGTGAATTGCAAACGGGCCAGGCGAGCATAAAGGCCCCCTTCTGCGACCAAGCTGTCATGGGTGCCCTCGGCGGTGATTTTGCCGTCTTGCATGACGACGATGCGGTCCGCTTGCTTTACGGTGGCCAGACGATGGGCCACGATAATCGTCGTCCGCCCTTGGGCCAGGCGCGCGACGGCGTCTTGGACCGCCCTTTCCGATTCGGCATCCAGGGCGGACGTGGCCTCGTCCAGCAACAGAATCGGCGCGTCCCGCAGGATGGCGCGGGCGATGGCGATGCGCTGTTTTTGGCCACCCGACAGCATGACGCCCCGTTCACCGACATACGTGTCATAGCCCTGGGGCAAGGCCGACAGGAACGTGTGGGCCGCGGCGGCCTTGGCGGCGGCCTCCACCTCCGCGTCGGTGGCATCCGGGCTGCCGAAGCGTATGTTGTCCCGGGCCGAGGCGGCGAAAATCACCGGGTCCTGCGGGACCAGGGCCATTTTGGCGCGGAACGCGTCCCGGTCCATGTCGCGCAGATCGGTGTCGCCCAGGCGAATATGCCCTTCGCTGGGGTCGTAGAACCGCTGCAGCAACTGGATAACCGTGGATTTGCCCGCCCCCGACGACCCCACAAGGGCAACGGTTTCGCCGGGGTTCACGGTCAGGGTCAGCGCGTCGAGGGCCTTGGTTTCTGGCCGCGCCGGGTAGCGGAACGTGACGTCTTGGAACACAATCCGTTCGGCAGGGGGCACAGGAACGGGCTGGCTTGGGTCGCGGACATCGTCTTCGATTTCCAGCAGTTCAACCAGGCGTTCGGTGGCCCCGGCGGCGCGCTGCAACTCGCCCCAAATCTCCGACAGGGCGGCGACGGACCCTGCGACCATGATCGCGTAGATCAGGAACTGGATGAGTTCGCCGATGGTCATGACCTCCGACCGCACATCCCGCGCCCCGATCCAAAGGACCCCGACGATGCCCGCAAAGACCAGAGAGATCACGATAAACGTCATAATCGCGCGCACCCGGATGCGCGTCTTGGCAGAGTTGAAGCTTTCTTCGGTCACGGTATCAAACCGGTCCGACGCCTCTGCCTCAAAGGTGTAGGCCTGCACGGTTTGTGCGCTGAGCAGCCATTCCGACGCCCGGCCCGAGCTTTCGGCGATCCAGTCCTGGTTTTCCCGGCTCAGCGTGCGCAACCGGCGGCCAAGGACGATGATCGGGACGATTACGGCAGGCACGATCAACAAGACCAGCCCCGAAAGTTTCGGCGCCGTCCAAAGCATCAGGGCGAGGCCACCGGCAAAGATCAAAATGTTGCGTAAGGCCACGCTGACCGACGATCCGATCACCGACAGCAAAAGGGTGGTGTCGGTTGTGATCCGGCTCAGGACCTCTCCGGTCAGGATGCCGTCATAGAAGCTGGGCGACATGCGGATCATGCGCTGGAACACGGATTTGCGGATATCGGCGATCACCCGTTCGCCAAGGCGCGTGACCAAATAATAGCGCAGGCCCGTGCCCACGGCCAACAAGGCCGCAATGCCCAAAGCCGCGACGAAATACTGGTCCAGGAGGGTGGTTTCCCCGGTTTGGAACCCATCGACCACCCGACGCACCGCCAAGGGCAGGACCAACGAAATGCAGGCCGTGGCCACAAGGGCGAAGATGGCGGCGAACAGCATCGCGATGTGGGGTCGAAAGAACGGCAGTAGGTTCCCAAGCGAGCCAATCTGCTTGGACCCTTCTCGGTCCGCTTCTTTCGCGATGTCAGCCATGGCGCCTCCGGTCGTATCAGAGGTAAACTGGGGGCAAATGCGTTGCAAGCATCGGTGCCGTCACGACATTCCCCCACAGGCGTCCTAAGACTGCCCAGCCCTGCGACACGTTGACCGCGGACCCCATCTGGCGGCAGGGTCCCCTCAGGAGGAGCCGAGATGAGTGGACTGTTCGATCCCGTCGCCCTGGTGTTCTACGGATGTGTCTGTGCGGCGTTGGCCGGGTTCATCCCCGCCAGTGCCCGCATTGGCCTTCGCCTGGGGATCGGGGCCTTGGTGGGCATCTGCTCTGCCGCGGTGCTGCCCGCGGTGCGGGGTCTGTTGGGGTTGTGACGACGGCGCGGGTTGAGGCGTTTGCCCGGTGCTGTCGTCGGGTCCTGTTCCACGGCGACAGGGCTTGTGCTGATCTGCTTCGCCCAGTGCCGAAAAGAAGGATTGGAGCGGGCGGCGGGAATCGAACCCGCGTCATCAGCTTGGAAGGCTGAGGTCTTACCACTACACAACGCCCGCGCTGCGTCGGTCCTATGGCACGGGCAAATCCTGGTCAAGTGGGCGGGCTGTACCCCCCGCCCGCGTCAGGAGGCCCACGCCCGGAGCCGCGCCTGTTCGCGTTCCAACCATCGGCGGGACGGGGCATCCGTGCAAAGCGATATGGCTTTGCCATAGGCCTCCGCCGCTTCTGGAATCTGGCCCAGGGCCCGCAGGCAATCGGCCCGAACGGCGTGATAGGGCTGAAACCGCGCCAAATCCGGCACATCGATCTTGGCCAGAAGGGCAAGCCCCTCGGCCGGGCCCGCGTCTTCGGCCACGACGGCGGCGCGGCTGACGGCGGCCCCGATGGTGGGGTGGGCCTGCATGAGCCCAAGATACAGCTTTGACAGGGCGCGCCAGTCGGTTCGGCCCGTCACATGCCGGGCGGCATGGACGGCTTGGATCGCCGCCTCAAGCTGGAACCGCCCGGGTTGGCCCAAGGCCGAGGCCCGGGTGAGGAGGTTCGCGGCCCGGTCCACCAGGTCCATGTTCCACCGCGTCACGTCTTGCCTGGGCACGGGCACCAGCACACCTTCCTCCACCCGCGCGTCACGCCGCGCCTCGATAAACGTGATCAAAGCGGCAAGGCCCAGGGCCTCGGCGCAGTTGGGGGCCAAATCGACAAGGACCGTGCTGAGGAAATGCGCCTCATGGGACAGATCCCCGGCCCCATCCTGCCAATCAACGGCATAGGCGCCATAGACGGCTTCCAGGACAGCGGTCATGCGGTCGGGAATGTCGGCTGCGTCCGGGATGGCGAAGGGAATGCCCGCGACCTTAATCTTGCGCTTGGCCCGCACCAGCCTCTGGGCCATGGCCGTGGGAGAGGTCAGGAACGCCTGGGCAATCGCGTTCGCCTCAAGACCCAACACGGTCTGAAGCATCAAAGGCGTGCGGACCCCGGCGTCGATGGCCGGATGCGCGCAGGCAAACAGCAGTTTCAGCCGCGCATCGGGGATGTCTTCGACCTCGGCGGTCTGGGTCTGGGGCATGTCAGGCACCTCATCGGTGACGACCAAGCGCGCGCCTTTACGGTGCTGGTCGGTACGCCGGTTCTTGGCAACCGTGAGCAACCACGCTTCGGGGCGGTCGGGGATGCCGCGCGTGGGCCATGTGGTCAGGGCAGAGACGAAGGCCTCTGACAGGGCGTCTTCGGCGGCCATGATGTCCCCGGAGCGGCTGGCCAACATGGCCAACAGCGTCCCATAGGCGGCGCGGGCCACATCTTCGGCCCGCGCCCGTACGGCAGCGTCGCTCACCCGTCGCCCATGGCAGAGGCGCGGATTTCTATCTTGCCGTGCTGGGCCGCCGGGCACTTCTTGGCCCAGGCCAAGGCGGCATCCAGGTCGGGCACGTCGATGGAAAAGAAGCCGCCCAACGTTTCTTTCGTCTCGGCGAAGGGACCGTCCTGGATCCGCGTCTCACCCTCTTTGGACGTCAGCGTCGTCGCCGTCTCTGCCGGGTGGAGCCAGTCGGTGTCCACAAAGACGCCCGCGTCTTGCAGCGCGCCGATATAGGCGCCGTAGACCTCCTTCTCTCGGGCCCAATCGTCGGGGGTCATGTGGGCGAAATCAGCGGGGTTGGAATAAAGCAGAAATGTATAACGCATGGGTCGATATCCTTCGTGTCGCGTTCAAAAGAGACGGGGTTTCTGAGGGTAAATCAAGCAGTCGCGTCTGCGAGGTTGCGCAGGCCCAACTCAAAGGTCGGCCCCATCATGCCATCCATGAAGAGGCCAAAGACCCGAAACACGGGATTGAACCCTGTGTCGCTGTCCACCCGCCAGGTGACTTTGGTGCCCGCATCCGTCGGTACGGCCTCGATGGTTTGGACCGGCTGGCCCAATGCGCCCATGTCGATGGCATAGACCACTGCCTGCGATGTGACGGTGGATATGGTCTGGCTGCCTTTGCCGTCCTTGCCGTCAAACCGGAAGCCGGAACCGACGCCCGTGGCCGGGCCAAAGAGGTCGATGGCCAGGTCGGGGTCCTTGCTTTTGTAGGGGTTGAAGCGCTGAAATCCTTCGTTGGAGGCGGCAAGGGCCAGCACGGCGTCGGGCGCTGCGGGCAGTACGGCGCTTCGCTCGACGCTCACGTGGCGCGGAAGGGCGAGGGTAGCCACCCCGATGGCGGCGACAGCAATGGCGAGTGTGGCGGCAATGGAGGTCAGTGTCATGGTCGTGTTCCTTCATGTTGGCGAAGCGCAATCCGTTCCGCTTCACCCAAACGACGGATGGCCAGCGCCCCAATCGACACCGGGACGAAAATTATTTGAGAATAATTTTGCCAGCGCCCCGGAGGCACGGTCAGCGGGGGTTGGGACCCGTGTCGGAACCCCTATATTTCATCTCAGTAGATACGCCGCAGGACCGACCGTCACCCAACAGGAGCTTTTTGCATGTCGACTGTGCCTTCCTCCCGCCGAACCTTTCTCACCCGTGCCAGCGCGGCCTTTGCCTTGGGAACCACTGGCCTTGTGGTGCCCGCGCGGGCCCAGGGCCTGGCCCCCACACCCACGATGCGGGGCGGGGCCAACAACTACCGCCCCGGCGCGCCCATCGTGGACCGCATTGGCGGCGGCGGGTTTTGGATGACCGGCACCGTGCGGCGCGCGGGCGATGGGGCGCCCCTGGCGGGACAACGCATTCAAATCTGGGCCCACACGACCGAGGGGCATGAGCGTGACCCCGAAAGCCATGGCGCCACATTGACCGACGCCAGCGGTGTCTTCCGTCTGGAGATGCCGCAGATCGTTCCGGCCTTCGGACAGCCCCACGGCCATCTGGCGTATGACAGCGGCGACTTTGAGACCGTGTTTCTGCGACCGATCATGGCCAGTGCGGCGGATACGTCGCTGAACGTCGATTTCGTGCTGACGCCCGCCTGACCGCCGCGATCTGTGGCAAAGCGCAGTTTTTGGCGGGACGCGCTGACTTGGTGTGTCTTCGGCCTTGCGATCAGTGTGCCCTTGGCCATTGCCGCGACCAGCCCGCTTTTGGCCTGGCGGGACGGGGTCTATGTGCTGGCGGGCTTTGCGGGGGTCGTCGCGCTTGCGTTACTTTTGGCGCAACCCCTGCTTGTGGGCGGGCATCTTGCGGGGCTGTCGGCTCGGCTTGGGCGCAGAACCCATGCCTGGGTCGGGGCGGCGCTGTTGGCATCGGCCGTGGTCCATGTGGGCGGCCTTTGGGTGACAAGCCCGCCCGACGTGGTGGACGCGCTGCTCTTTGCCTCGCCCACGCCGTTTTCCGCCTGGGGTGTGATCGCCATGTGGGCCGTGTTTGCCGCAGCCGCCTTGGCGGTCTTGCGTCGCAGAATGCGGATACCTCCGCGCCTTTGGCGACTGGCCCACAGCGCGCTTGCCGTGACGATCGTCGCGGGCACCGTGATTCACGCGCTATTGATCGAGGGGACCATGGGGTTCTGGTCCAAAACCTTTCTCTGCGTGCTGACGGTTGGGTGCCTGGGCAAAGTCCTGTTTGACTTGAAGGCGTGGCGCGGGCTTACCCGGCCCAGACCCTAGGTTGCCATACCAAACCCGTATTCCAGGGACCACGCGCCAAGGCCCGGGTCAAAGGGCGTTTGGTGGGCGAGGGCGCCTTCCAGGGGTCGCGCGGCTCGGCGAGGGGTTGGGGCACGAAAATGATGGGCAAAAACACGGGGGCGACACCTTTCGAAGCAGAGGAGGACCGCGGCTGGGGATGACCACGGCAGACCCCATCATAGGGGTGTGGCGTTTCGGTCGTCTGTGCCATTGCGCACAGACGGGATCAGGTCGGACCTGGGGCGCCCTGCCGGACCGACAAGATGACCCGAGGCCCAACGGGGTTTGACGACCGGGATCGCGGGGGCCATGGTCAGCGCCAATCCCTATCGTTGGGGCAAAACCGTCGGGAGAGCAGGATGCGCGCACTGGTTACAGGCGGAAATCGGGGCATCGGGCACGCCATCGCCGCCGGGTTGATGGAGGCCGGTCTGGACGTGGTGATAACCGCGCGCGCAGGGGGCGCCGAGGTGGCCGAAACGCTGGGCTGCCGGGCGGTGACGATGGATCTTTGTGACGATACGTCGGTTGCGGCGGGGCTGGCAGAGGCGGGGCCCATCGACGTGCTGATCAACAACGCGGGGGTCCTTTGGGATGACGGCTTGTTCGATGATGCCGACCGTTTTGAGACCAGCTTTGCTGTGATGGTGCGGGGGCCCTATCGCCTGATACGGGCGACCCTGCCCCATATGACAGCGCAGGGATATGGGCGGGTCGTCAACGTCTCGTCGGGCTGGGGCAGTTTTGCCGAGGGGTTGGGCGGTGGCGGGGCATATGGACCGGCCAAGGCGGCCCTGAACGCGCTCACGCTGCGGGCGGCGCAGCAAGCCGCCGCTGGTGTCAAAATCAACGCCATGTGTCCCGGGTGGGTCCAGACCCGCATGGGCGGCGCCGCGGCACCGCGCAGCCCGGAACAGGGGGCCGATACGGCGATCTGGCTGGCCACGTTGCCACAGGACGGACCCAGTGGCGGCTTCTTCCGCGACCGGCAGCGAATTGATTGGTAGCGGTGCTGGGACGGTTCCTGCAATGGCGGCTGCGCACGGCACACCCACCGGTCAAGCTGAGCACGCGGGCCGCGCGCTATGGTGCGGTGGCCTGCCTGTTGGGCATCGCGATCCTTCTGTGGCCCTTGGGGCGGGGGTACCTGGACGGCCAGGCCGCCATTCCCGACCTGGCCGCGCGGGCGGATGCCTTGATCGCGACGGGTCGCGGGCCGGACGATCTGGGCCCGGGCCGGTGGGACACGCTGGTGAGGGGGCAGGACCTGGCCCCCGGCGCCATTGGGGCCACCGACCGTCGGACAGGGGACGGTGGCCTGTCGGCGGTGACGCAGAGCCTGGCCGCGCAGGAAGACCCTGCCGCGGGCGAGCCGGGCTGGGCCAGGCTGCGGCATATGGGGGTGGCCCTAGGCTATGGGGCGGGCCTTTCCGAAGACCAGATCGGCGCACTGTGGCTGGATCGCGTCGAAATGGTCCGGGTCACGCGCGGGGGGGACGTGGTCCGGACCGTCGGGTTTTGGACCGCAGCGGACCGCGCATACGCAAAGGCACCCGCCGCCCTGGCCGAGGCGGAGTTTTCGGACCTGATCCTGTGGCTGATCGTCCCGCCACAGGCGAGCAATGACCAGGCGGCCCAGATCGAACGGGCGGCCCGGATCGCACGGTATCTGGACGGGGCCTGCCTGCCCCGGGACGCGGACGATGTCCGGCTGGACGGCTGCGCGGCGGGGCGATGACCGGCGCGACCGAGCGGCCCCTTGGCCCTTACGGCGCAGGGGCCTAACATTCCCGCATGTCCCGTTTGGTCTATCCCGGTTTCATTGCGCTGATCCTGTTGATGGCGGCGCCGTTCATCCTGTCCTCGGTGGCGAAGGGCTTCGATGGGCTCATGGGCGCACCCAACTTCCCCACCCGTCTGTTCCATGCGGATGCGCCGGTGGCGAACATCAGCATCTTTTCCCATATGATCGCGGGCGCCGTCATCACCGGCCTGGCCCTTCTCCAGACAATGCCGCAGGTTCGCGCGCGGTGGCCGCAGGTCCATCGCATGTCGGGCCGTCTGACCCTTGTCGCAGCGGGGATCACGGGCGTGGGGGGCCTAACCTACATCGCGGCCAAGGGCACCATTGGCGGGCCGTGGATGAGCTTTGGCTTCACGCTTTATGGCGTCTGTGTGCTGATCGCCGCCGTCATGACCTGGCGCACGGCCCGCGCACGGGCGTTTGCGCGCCACCGGGAATGGGGCCTGCGTATGGTGTGGCTGGCCATCGGATCTTGGCTTTACCGCGTGTTCTACGGCCTTTGGGTCGTCACCATGGGAGAGGTCGCAATGGCCCCGGATTTCAGTGGCGCATTCGACCGGGCCATGGTGCTCGGCTTCTTTGTCCCGCAACTCATTTTGCTTGAGCTGTACCTGAGGCGCGGCCGGGCGGTTGAACCCGTCCCGTCAGAAGGCTAGAGCGGCGCGAACACGTCATCCGGAGGCGCATCCCCATGTCCATCGACCGCGAAACCGCCCGCAAAGTGGCCAAGCTGGCCCGGATCGAGGTGCCAGACGACCGGCTGGCCCCCCTGGCGGAGGAGTTCAACGCGATCCTCGGCTTCATCGAGCAATTGCAGGAAGTCGATGTGGAGGGGGTGGAGCCCATGGTCTCTGTCACGCCCATGCGGTTGAAGCGGCGCGAAGACCTGGTGACCGACGGCAATCAGCCCAAGGCCGTTTTGACCAACGCGCCCGACGCCCGCGAAGGCTTCTTTGCCGTGCCCAAAGTGGTGGAGTGAGGCCATGACAAAGCTGACCGACCTGACCATTGCCGAGGCCCGTGACATGCTGCGCAGCGGCGAGACGACGGCCTTGGCCCTGACCGAAGCGCATCTGGAGGCCGTGGAGGCCGCGGGCGCCTTGAACGCCTATGTCCACCACACGCCCGACATCGCCCGCGCACAGGCCAAGGCCGCCGACGCCCGCATCCAGCGCGGGGACGCACCGGACATGTGCGGCATTCCGGTGGGCATTAAGGATTTGTTCTGTACCAAAGGTGTGCCGTCCCAGGCCGCGTCCCGCATCTTGGAAGGGTTCAAGCCGGAATATGAGAGCACCGTCACCGACAAGCTGTTCACGGCGGGCGCGGTGATGTTGGGCAAGCTGAATATGGACGAGTTCGCCATGGGCTCCTCCAACGAGACGTCGACCTATGGCAACGTGGTCAACCCTTGGCGCGCGGGCAATTCCGATGCGGATCTGACGCCCGGCGGATCGTCCGGCGGGTCGGCGGCGGCGGTGGCTGCGCGGCTGTGTCTGGGCGCGACAGGCACCGATACCGGCGGATCCATCCGCCAGCCTGCGGCGTTTACCGGCACCGTAGGGATCAAGCCGACCTATGGCCGTGTCAGCCGCTGGGGCATCGTGGCCTTTGCGTCGTCCCTGGACCAAGCCGGGCCCATGACGCGCAGTGTGCGCGACTGCGCCATCATGTTGGGCGCCATGGCCGGCCATGACCCAAAGGACAGCACCAGCGCGGACTTGGCCGTGCCCGATTTCGAGGCGATGCTGACCGCGGACATCAAGGGCCAGACCATCGGCATTCCCAAGGAATACCGCATGGATGGCATGCCCGAAGAGATCGAGACCCTCTGGCAGGAGGGCATTGCCATGCTGCGCGATGCGGGTGCCGAAATCCGCGACATCACCTTGCCCCATACGAAATACGCCCTGCCTGCATATTACGTGATTGCCCCTGCCGAAGCGTCCTCGAACCTGGCACGCTATGATGGGGTGCGGTTTGGCCACCGGGCCGAGATTGGGCCAGGGGATGGCATCACCGAGTTGTACGAGAAGACCCGGGCCGAGGGGTTCGGGCCCGAAGTGCAGCGGCGCGTGATGGTTGGCACCTATGTCCTGTCCGCCGGGTTTTATGATGCCTACTATAACCGAGCACGGCGGGTGCGGGCCTTGATCAAGAAGGACTTCGAGGATGTGTTCGCCGACGGGATCGACGCGATCCTAACCCCCGCGACCCCCTCCGCCGCTTTTGAGTTGGGGGCGAATTTCTCTCCCATCGAGATGTATCTCAACGATGTCTTCACCGTGACCGTGAACTTGGCCGGGTTGCCCGGCATCGCGGTTCCCACGGGCCAGGATCGGCGCGGGTTGCCCATGGGTCTGCAACTGATCGGCAAACCTTGGGAAGAAGGCGCGTTGATGAATGTGGCACAGTGCCTAGAGGATCGCGCGGGGTTCGTAGCGCGGCCCGACAAATGGTGGTAAACCCGTCGCAACAAAAAGACCAAAGAGGCCCGAGTATGCGCATGTCCCCCCTTCTGCTGCCCTTGGCAGCCGTCGCCGTTCTGGCTGCGTGCAACCCACCGATCCCGGATAGTGGGGCCCGGGGGCCAGGCTTTGACACGCCCCAACAATATGCGGCCCGCCGAGAGGCGGAGCTGCGCCGCGGCGGGGCCAGCACGGGCATCCAAGGTGCGCAGACCATCCGCCCACCGGCCACCGCGCCCGTGCAAACCGCCAGTGCAACACCATTCCCGGCCCAGGGCGCGCCCGCGCAGCAAGTGGCCTCTGCCCCCATTGGCGCCCCGGCGCCCTTGCCCACCGCGGCCCAGTCGGCGCCCGCCAACACGTCCGAGGCGCAACAGATCGCGAACCAGGCGCGGGCCGCCTTGGGTCAACCCGCCGCCGCGCCTGTGGCCGGCCCGGCCCCGTTGCCGACACCGGCCCCCATCGCATCGGCCAGCACCACTGGCACCGGCAGCACTGAAGGCGGTGCCGGGCTAAGCCGGGAGCAGGACTTTGCTGCCGTGTCTGCCGAGCGGGACATTGCCGCCGATGCGGAACGCCAGCGGCAGTTGCGACAGCAGTATCAATTGGTCACGCCTACGGCGCTTCAGCGGCCCTCGGACGATGGGCCCAACATCATCGCCTACGCCTTGAACCAAGCCCAGCCCAAAGGGGCCAGCGGCACCTTCCGCCGCAACCCGCTGGCCAGCCAACGCAGGGCCCAGAACAACTGCCGCGGCTATCGCACGGCGGATGTGGCGCAGGAAGATTTCTTGGCCGCGGGCGGGCCCCAGCGGGATCGGCTGAACCTGGACCCGGATGGGGACGGCAATGCCTGCGGCTGGGACCCGGCGACCTTCCGTAGCCTTGTGCGCAACTAAGCGCGCCCGCCCCCATGCACCACGTCCAAAGTCCAAATCACGGCCCGCGCAAGGGTGGCGTGACCGCGCCGGACCTGATCGTGCTGCATTACACGGCCATGGTTGGCGGCTGCTGGCCCGCAATCAAGCGGCTGTGTGACCCCAAGGCCGAAGTGTCTTGCCACTACATCATTGATGAGGACGGGTCCCTGGTGCAGTTGGTGGCCGATGACCGGCGCGCCTGGCATGCGGGTGTCGGCCAATGGGGCGAGAGTACGGACGTCAACTCACGCTCGCTTGGGATCGAGCTGTCCAATGACGGTGCCTCTCCGTTCCCGGAGGCGCAAATGACCACGCTCGAAAGCCTTCTAAGGGCGCTGATGGCGCGCCACGGGATCGACGCAAAGGGCGTCATCGGCCATTCCGACTGTGCGCCGGGCCGCAAGATCGACCCGGGCGGGCGGTTTGACTGGGCGCGATTGGCATTGCAGGGGCTGGCCATTCAGCCGGACCGCACGGCGCAAGACGACGCCCCCCTGAGCGATCAGGGCTTCGCCGCCCATCTGGCGACCTATGGCATGACCGCCGATGTGGAACATCAGACGCGGCTGGACAGCTTCCGTCTGCGCTTCAACCCCGGCGGCGCTGGCCCCCTGACCCAGGCCGAAGCCAACATGGCCGCCGACCTGGCCGCGCGCTTTCCCGCGCGGCCTTTGGTGACGGCCTAACCCCTGTTCGCACGGCGGCATTGGGTCAGCCGTCAGGTTTGGACCGCGTCCCCGCCTAGGCCGCCCATTCCCAGGGCCGGGTGTAGTTGCCCATGACGGCGACGACTTGGTTTTCATCCACCTCGCCCGTCTTTTCCAACTTCGCCACCAGTCCGCGCTTCTTATCCTCGGTCACATCTGCCACGCGCGCAGAGATCCCGGCCTCGGCCAGGGCCGCATCATAGACCCGCGTGATGGCCCGTTTGCGCAGGTCCGGCTTGAAGACCTTGCCAACGGCGGTCTTGGGCAATTCCTCTAGGATTTCGATATGCTTGGGCCGCGCCGCGCGTTCATGGACATGGGTCTCACAATGGGCGCTCAGATCGTCCAGGCTGGCCTGCGCACCGGCCACCAGTTCCACGTAAGCACAGGGCAATTCCCCGGCGAAGGCGTCGGGCTGCCCGATGGCCCCCACCATCGCCACGGAAGGGTGCCCGGCCAAAGCCTCCTCAATCTCTGCGGGATCAATGTTGTGGCCCCCCCGGATGATCAGGTCCTTGGCCCGGCCCGTGATCCAAAGGTAGCCGTCCGCATCAATGCGACCCAGATCGCCCGTGCGCAGATAGATGTCATGGTGGAAAAGATCATGGTTCTTATCCACCTCTGTGTAGGTGGACCCGGGCCAGACCCCCGGGTTGTAGATACAGATTTCGCCCACCGCATCCACTGGGCATTCCTCTGGCCCCTCGCCCCGATCCGCCAGGATTTTCACCTCAGTGTGCATGAACGGGATCCCGACGGAGCCGATTTTCTTCTCTCCGTCCACGGGGTTGCAGCTGACAAGACAGGTGGCTTCGGTCAGGCCATACCCCTCGACGACCGTGACGCCCGTCTCCTTTTCGAAGCGTTTGAACAACTCGACCGGTAAGGGGGAGGAGCCAGAGAAGGCCGTCTTTACCGAGGATACATCCGCGTCAACCGGGCGCTGCATTAGCGCGGACATGGCCGTGGGGACCGTGATGATGAATGTGACCTTCCACCGCTCCACCAGTTTCCAGAAGTTGTCGAACACGCCTTCCCCGCGATAGCCCTGGGGCGTGGGGAAAACCACATGGGCGCCGGACGCGACCATCGCCATCAGGATCACATGGCAGGCAAAGACGTGGAACAGAGGCAAGGGACAGATCACGACGTCCTGTTCGGTGAACAACAGACGATGCCCGACCCACCCATTGTAGATCATACCGGAGTATTTGTGCTGCGCCACCTTGGGCATGCCCGTGGTCCCGCCGGTATGGAAATACGCCGCCACACGGTCGCCCTGGGCATCGGGGAAGCTGAGCGTTTTGGGCTGCTTGGCCACCTCAGCCGTCCAACTCAGAACGCGGGCGCTGTGGCTGACGGGGTTCTTGGGCCGAATGAGTGGGACGATGAACTTCTTCAGGCCCGTCAGATACCGATGAAGATCGACCTCAAGCACGGTCTGCACATTGGGCGCCAACGCCACGGCATTGCCGACCTTCTGCGCCACATCCGTCTTCGGGAACGCGCGCAGGGTCACGACCACCTTTGCGTTCGTTTCCCGCAGGATCGCACCGATCTGTTCTGCGTCAAGCAGGGGATTGATCGGGTTGACGATCCCCGCGACCGCGCCGCCCAAGAGCACCGTCGCCGTGTCTGTGCAGTTGGGCAGGACATAGGCCACCGTATCGGTCTCGGTGATGCCAAGGGACCGGAACAGGTTTGCGGCCTGGGTGATCTGGTCCTTGAACTCGGACCAATTCAGGGTCTCTGCCGGGTCCGTAGGGCCGGAAAACAACTGGTACGAAATGGCGGGCCGGGCGCCATGGGTCTCTGCCGTCTTGGTCAGCAACTCATAGAGCGTTTGGGCAGGTTGCGCCTGTTCCCACGGCTCGGCCGCCTCGATGTCCAAGATGTCCTGTTTGTTGGCAAATGACGCCATTTCTGTCCTCCCCGAACGTGTCCCCCGAGGCTCCCTCCTCGGTATATGAGCACGGAGGATGGACACTCCGCGCGGGTAGAGCAAGGCAAACGCTACGGCCAAGGGCGACAATCTGATCTGCTGGCCCCAGGATAGTGCTGGTCATCCGGCGCGCAGACGCATCCAGGCGCTATGCCAGAAGGCCGGGGTCCGCGCCCATTTCAAGGCCAGGGAAGATCAGAGTGCCAAGGGTCGTCCGATCCACCCCAAACATGCCGTGGAGCGCCCAGGCCGCATAGCGCCGCACATCCGCCGTGGGCATCAAATCGCGCCGTTGATAAAGCGCGGCCTCGCCCAAGCCCGGCCAATCGCCCCAAACTTGACCGCCGTTCAAGGCACCGCCCGCCAGGATCATCGTGCCACCCGTCCCATGATCCGTACCGCGGGTGCCATTGACGGCCGCAGTGCGCCCGAACTCCGTCATGGCCAGAACGACCGTGTTGTCCCAATCGGGCCCAAGATCATCGCGCAGACGCAACAGCCCCGTGCCCAAACGCGACAAGGCGCGCTTGATCTGGTTGGGTTGATTGCGGTGGGTGTCCCACCCCATCACCGACAAGGCCGCGATGCGCGCATCTTGACGCAACTGGGTGGCGGCAAAGGCGAACAGCGCCTCGGCCCCGCGTTTGCGCCCATTGGGCCCTGCCGCACTGTCGGCGGCAAGCTCCAGCGCCTCCTCCGCGGTCTCGCGAAACAGGGGGTCGTCATGGTAGATATGGAGCAGCAGGTCCTGGGTCGCGGGGGCAAGTTCCAACTGCGCGTCGGGGGCCCAGCTTGAATAATCCGCCGCACCCCGCAACAGCAGCATCTCATCGCGGCCAATGGCAAACGCGGTCCGCCCTTCGGCGCCAGGCAGCGTGGTCAGCAAGCGGTTCAGCCACCCATCCCGGTTCGACAGGGGCGGGACTTGCCCCGCCGTCCCGGCCTCCAGAATGTCTTGGCCGTCGAAATGGCTCCGCTTGTCGCGGTATGGCGTGCTGACGGCCTGGGCAAAGCCCAACTGGCCCGCCTGCCACAGCGGCAGAAGCGGCGCCAAATGGGGGGTCAGCGCGTGGAACCCCGTCAGGTCCAGCGCCCCGGCACCGGGCCCAATGTCGAAACTTGGCCGCAGGGCCGCCAGCCCCGGGTCGCCATAGGGTTGCAAAACGTCCAGCCCATCCATGCCGCCGCGCAAAATCACCACCACAAGGCGTTTATCACTGGGGAGGGCCGCAAAGGCCATGGGCGTGACGGCGGGCGCGGCCGCCAGGGAACATCCCATGGTGGCCAGAAAGCGGCGTCGGTCGAGCATCAGGGACATGGCACCCTACCTCCGTTGAAAATCTGGCGCGGACAGCACCAGGCCGATGCCCGCCGCCCGATCTTCGGCGGCTTGGGCTGCGAAGCGGGTGCGCGGGCTGGCCAGATCCGCCAGGGCCACGTCCACAAAGGCGCGCGGGTCTGGCAGGTCCGGCACCTCGCTCGGCGCGCGCATGGCCCATTCAATCCGTGCCGAGAGGCCTTGGGGCGTGATCCAGGCCCGCGCGTCTTCGGGCCAGCCATCGGGTCCCGGCGGGTGCTGCCACCGCTGCCCCATCAGGCTGAGGGGACGGAAAAAGGCGTCGCGGATCGTGCGAATACCCGCGCCCTCAAGGCCGTCCCCAATGCCCAGGGCCCGCCCGGCAGCCGCAATGAACTCAAACGGCGGCCGCACTTTGACAAGGTCCTTCGACCAGGCCGCCGGATGGTCCAGCAACGCGGCATAGACGGCCATCAGGTCGCCCTCCGTCTCGGCCCACCGCGCGACCATACTGGCCACCAGATCAGGCTCTGGCGTGTCGCTAACGAAATGCACCGCCAATTTGCGACAGATGTGATTTGCCGTCTCCGGGTGAACCGCCAGGTCCCGCAAGACGGCGCGGATATGCTCCGGATCGGCAGGGCCACCCCCGTAGGAGCGTCCCAGCACCTCCTCCGGTCCCGGCTCCGCCCGGTTCGGCTGAAACGTCTTCTGCCCGGCTTTTGTGATGGACAGCCCGCTCAACAATTCGGCCAGCTGCCGGACATCGCTCTGGCCGTAAGCGGCGCCCACGCCCAAGGTGTGCAGTTCCAGCAATTCGCGCGCGAGGTTCTCATTCAGACCGCGCCCCCGCCGCCCCTGCGGCGAGTTTGGACCCGTGGACCCACGCTGATCCAGATAGGCGACCATGGCGGGGTGCGTGACGGCGGCAGTCAAAAGATCCTCAAAGCGCCCCGCGATGTGTGGCCGGATCGCATCCTCGTGGTAGCCAGCCACCGTGCGCCGCAGGAACCCCTGCCCGTTGGCCACCGCGAAATGATCGGCCCAAAACCAGGCGAGGCGTTCGCGGAACCCATCTTCCGTCCCCATGGCCCGGGCAAAGGCGCGCCCCAGATCGGCATGGTGCGCCTCGGTCATGGCACGGTTATGGGCGCGGAAGGCATCTTCGGCCGGTTGACCCCCGTCCTTGCGCGCACGACGCAAGCGCACCCAGGCCACAGCATTCCCGATTTTCTGATCCCATCCCGGTTGGGGATAGGCACGGGCGATGCGATCCGGCCCACCCAGGCGATACAACATCTCGGCCACGTCGCTTGGCGGCGCGACACTCGGCGATAGGCCCGTCCCAAACCGGATGGCGGCAAGGGTTGGATCGAAACTCATGGCGTGATGGCCGGTTGGGTCATGTCCAACAGATAACACCGCCACACGCCATTTGAATGGGTATGTGGCGCGTTCTGTCGGGGGCCGGCAGAATTATGTTCTGCGACGGCTCACTCGGTCGGCATTTTGCGCAAACCCAATTCCGCCAACTGTCCGGCCAAAGGCTCCGACGGGGCGTCCATCATCAGGTCTTCGGCCCGCTGGTTCATGGGGAACAACATGACTTCGCGGATGTTCGCCTCGTCCGCCAACAACATGACGATCCGGTCGATGCCCGCCGCACACCCGCCGTGGGGCGGGGCGCCGTATTGGAACGCCTTGACCATGCCACCAAACCGCTTGCGCACCTCGTCCTCGCCGTAACCGGCCAGTTCGAAGGCTTTGAACATGATTTCGGGCCGGTGGTTTCGGATCGCGCCAGAGATCAGTTCATACCCGTTACAGGCGAGGTCATACTGGTAGCCCAGCACGCTCAGCGGATCACCTTCCAGCGCCGCCATCCCGCCTTGGGGCATGGAGAACGGGTTGTGGCTGAAGTCGATCTTCCCCTCGTCATCTTGCTCATACATCGGGAAATCGACGATCCAAGCAAAGGCGAACCGGTCGGTATCGGTCAGGCCCAACTCGTCCCCGATAACGGTGCGGGCACGGCCCGCGACGGCCTCGAAATCACTGGCCTTGCCGCCAAGGAAAAAGGCCGCGTCGCCCACGCCCAAGCCCAACTGTGCGCGGATCGCCTCCGTCCGCTCCGGCCCGATATTCTTGGCCAAGGGACCTGCGGCTTCCATGCCGTCGCCCTGATCCCGCCAGAAAATATACCCCATCCCGGGCAAACCCTGTTCCTGCGCGAACTTGTTCATCCGGTCGCAGAATTTGCGGCTGCCACCGGTGGGCGCGGGGATGGCGCGGATCTCGGTTCCGGCCTTTTCAAGCAGGCTGGCGAAGATGGCAAAGCCAGAGCCGCGGAAATGCTCGGACACGTCCTGCATCTTGATCGGGTTGCGCAGGTCGGGCTTGTCTGTTCCGTACATCAGCGCGGCGTCGCGATAGCTGATCTGCGGCCACTCCGCGTCCACTTTGCGCCCCCCGCCGAACTCCTCGAAAATGCCCTGCATCACCGGCTGAATAGTCGCAAAAACATCGTCTTGCGTGACGAAGCTCATCTCCATGTCCAACTGATAAAAGTCGGTCGGAGAGCGGTCGGCACGGGGGTCTTCATCGCGGAAGCATGGGGCGATCTGAAAGTACTTATCGAACCCAGACACCATCAAAAGCTGTTTGAACTGCTGCGGCGCTTGCGGCAGCGCATAGACTTTACCCGGGTGAAGACGGCTGGGCACGATGAAATCGCGCGCGCCTTCCGGGCTACTGGCGGTGATGATGGGCGTTTGGAATTCATTAAAATCCATGTCCCACATACGGTTACGGATCGACCTTACCACGTTCGAGCGTAAAATCATGTTCCGCTGCATCACGTCCCGGCGCAGATCAAGGAACCGGTATTTCAGCCGCGTTTCTTCGGGGTATTCTTGGTCGCCAAACACCATCAGCGGCAGTTCATCCGCGGCGCCCAACACCTCCAGATCGCGGACAAACACTTCCACTTCACCCGTGGGAATCTTTGCGTTTACAAGGCTTTCGTCCCGGGCCTTCACGTTACCGTCAATGCGGATGCACCATTCGGAGCGAACCTTCTCAACCTCGTGAAAGACGGGGCTGTCGGGGTCACATAGGACCTGAGTGACGCCATAATGGTCCCGCAGGTCGATGAACAACACGCCCCCATGGTCGCGGATGCGGTGGACCCACCCAGACAGCCGGACAGTCTCGCCCACATCCGCCTTGGTCAACGCGGCACAGGTTTTGGTGCGAAAGGCATGCATAGGAGCGCTCCGGGTTGCGGACAGACGGTCGCGTCGGTTGACCGTCTGGACCGCATGAAGTCAACCCCACGCATGCCGGAAAACGGGCGTTACTCCGCCGCGACCGACGGCGCCGGCCCGTCGCGCAACAGGATGTCGGGGGAGAGACGCGTGACCACGTCCTCCACACCCTCCGGGAAGGGGCGCCCTTCGGCCGCCCAACCGGGGAAGCCGATGACGCGGCACCCAGCGTCCAACGCGGCTTGCGCGCTTTCGGGCGTGTCTTCGATCACCAAAGTTCTGTCCAGTTCCACATCCAATGTCGTGGCGCCCCTGTGGAAGATGTCGGGCGCGGGTTTGCCAGTCGCAACCTGGCTGCGGTCCCCGATCCAGTCGAAATCGGTGGCCTGCACATCGGGCGCCAAGCCCGCCAGAGTCAGATCCACCTGGGGCCGCCCCGTGCTGGTGCAGAACCCGGTGGCCAGGCCCCGCGCCTTCGCCGCCCGCAACAGGTCCTGCACACCGGCGCGCGGGGCCAACCCCTGGCGCCGAACGAGGCCTGCAAAAATTTCCGTCTTGGCCCGATGGAGCGCATCCACATCCACCGTATCGCCGCTCCGCTCTGCAAAAGCAGCGATGCGCGCCTTGCCGCCGGGCTGGGTCAGCATCCGGCGATAGCTGTCGCGATCCCACACCCAGTCCAGCCCCGCCGTGCGGAAGGCCAGATTGAACGCGCGACGCTGGATGTCAGATGTTTCAGCCAGTGTCCCGATGGAACCGAAGAAAAGGGCAGTTAGGGGCATTCTCAAACCTCGCGCGTGCCGGAATGCCTGGTCGCCCACGGCCAAGATGCGGCGCGCGAGGCCAGGGAACCGGGCGTTGGATAACGGTCGTACCTGAGAGATACGATCCGACCCCGCCTTTGGTTCCCGAGCTGCGCGAGATTTCGCTATTCGGCTGCGACCGGTTCTTTCTGCATCAGCGCGGCGCCCGCCTCGGGGGCCACGCGCGTTCCGGCCGGTAAGTGCCAGCCCGCGCCCATACCCCCCGTCAGCACCACCGATGGCACGCCCACCGCACTTGCGGCGCGGGCTGCGTAGGGCGTGTCGACCACCGCCAGAATGCGATCTGGCTGCACCTGCATCGAACACAGGGCCAGGTCGAAAACATCTGCCAGGCTCCGCTCTCGCTTGACCATGTCGCTGTCCCCAATCCAGGAGAATTCGCGCGGGGAAAGGGTGGGCGCCATGGCATCCATCACGGCGTAGACCTCGCTGGCAGACCGGCGTGCGCATAGGGCCACGGGCACGTTCCGCGACTTGGCAGCATCCAGCAGGTCCAACACCCCGGTCTTTGGCGCCACCTTGGCCGAGCGGAGCAGGTCGCGCGCGATGTCGCGCTTCGTTTGCCACAACGCTGCCACGTCGACGCTGTCGCCCGCATCAACCGCGTAGGCCGCGATCCGCGCGGCATCATCCTCAAGGGTTTGCAGGCGCTTGTAGCGCGACGGCTCCCAAACCCAGTCGAGATCGGCCCGATGGAACGCCAAGTTGAAAGCGCGTCGGTCCAGATCCTCCAAATCCGCCACCGCTCCGACGGATGCAAATACGACTGCTGCGTAAGACATCGCAAACCTCCCTTTTTGTGATGTGTGCTGGCCCCCAGATGGCCAGCGTCCAGGGTCACCTGGAAATCGTTAAGGAATCGTTACCACCCCCTGCTGGTGTCAGGATATCAGCCAAAACCAGCCCATAGGCGGCTTTGTCCCGCGGGCTCAATCCTGCGCCGAACTCTGCCGATGCGCCCCGTTCGCGCAGGCGGATCAGGGGTTGCGCCCGCCCGGCCCCGACCCTAAACCCCCGCCAATTTGCCAGCACTCGGGGGACGGGGACCATGCCCAAACGTGACGATATCAAATCGATCATGATCATCGGCGCGGGCCCCATCGTCATTGGGCAAGCTTGCGAGTTCGACTATTCCGGCGCCCAGGCGTGTAAGGCCCTGCGGGAAGAAGGCTACCGGGTGATCCTGGTGAACTCCAACCCCGCGACGATCATGACGGACCCGGGGCTGGCGGACGCCACATATATCGAGCCCATCACCCCCGAAGTTGTCGCCAAAATCATCGAGAAGGAGCGGCCAGACGCATTGCTGCCCACCATGGGCGGCCAGACCGGGCTGAACACGTCCCTGGCGTTGGACGATATGGGCGTGCTGGACAAGTTCGACGTCGAACTAATCGGCGCAAAACGTGCCGCCATCGAGATGGCCGAGGATCGCAAGCTTTTCCGGGAGGCCATGGACCGATTGGGCATCGAGAACCCCAAGGCCACCATCGTGGACGCGCCCAAGCGAGACAACGGCACCTTTGACATCGCCAAGGGCATGGAAAACGCCATGGCCGCCTTGGAGTTCGTGGGCCTGCCAGCCATCATTCGGCCGGCCTTCACCTTGGGCGGCACCGGCGGTGGCGTGGCCTATAACCGCGCCGACTATGAACGGATCTGCCGGACGGGGCTTGAAGCCTCGCCCATGGCGCAAATCCTGGTGGATGAAAGCCTGCTGGGCTGGAAAGAATTCGAGATGGAGGTGGTGCGGGACAAAGCCGACAACGCCATCATCGTCTGCGCCATCGAAAACGTGGACCCCATGGGGGTGCATACGGGCGACAGTATCACCGTGGCCCCCGCCCTGACCCTCACTGACAAAGAGTACCAGTTGATGCGCACCCATAGCATCAATGTCCTGCGGGAGATCGGGGTGGAAACGGGCGGGTCCAACGTGCAATGGGCCGTGAATCCGGCAGATGGCCGGATGGTCGTGATCGAAATGAACCCGCGGGTGTCACGCTCCTCGGCGCTGGCGTCCAAAGCGACGGGTTTCCCCATTGCCAAGATCGCGGCGAAGCTGGCCGTGGGCTATACGCTGGATGAGTTGGACAACGACATCACCAAGGTGACGCCCGCGTCCTTTGAGCCGACGATCGACTACGTCGTCACCAAGATCCCGAAATTCGCATTCGAGAAATTCCCGGGGTCCGAGCCGTTCTTGACCACGGCCATGAAATCCGTGGGCGAGGCCATGTCCATCGGGCGCACCATCCATGAGAGCCTGCAAAAGGCGCTGGCCTCCATGGAATCCGGTCTGACCGGGTTCGATGAGATCGAGATCCCTGGCCTCACCTCCCCCCATGGCGCGTCAGGTGGTGCCGGTGCCGCAAGCGTCCCCCCCTCCGAGGCGGAGGGGCGCCAGGTGGAAGGGCCGACCCCCGCCGCCATGGCCGCGATCAAGGCCGCCCTTTCGAAACAAACTCCGGACCGCCTGCGGGTCATCGCCCAGGCCATGCGCGAAGGGCTCGGTGATGACGCCATCCACGCCGTGACCAAGTTCGACCCCTGGTTCCTCGCCCGTATCCGCGAAATCATCGAGGCCGAAGCCCATGTCCGCAAGGACGGCCTGCCCGTGGAAGAAGACGGCCTCCGCCGCCTCAAGATGATGGGGTTCACCGACGCGCGCCTGGCCAAGCTGACCGGGCGGACGGAAGACAATGTCCGCCGCGCCCGCCTGAACCTGGGCGTCACCGCGCAGTTCAAGCGCATCGACACCTGCGCGGCCGAGTTCGAAGCCCAGACGCCCTATATGTATTCCACCTATGAGGCCCCCGTCATGGGGGAGCCGGAATGCGAAAGCCGCCCGTCCGAGGCCACCAAAGTCGTCATCCTGGGCGGCGGCCCCAACCGCATCGGCCAAGGGATCGAGTTCGACTATTGCTGCTGCCACGCCTGTTTCGCGCTGTCGGACGCGGGCTATGAGACGATCATGGTCAACTGCAACCCCGAGACGGTAAGCACGGATTACGACACGTCCGACCGCCTCTACTTCGAGCCGCTGACGTTCGAGCATGTGATGGAGATCCTGCGGGTGGAGCAGGAGAACGGCACCCTCCACGGGGTCATCGTTCAGTTCGGGGGGCAAACGCCACTGAAACTGGCCAACGCGCTGCATGATGCGGGCATTCCAATCCTGGGCACGACGCCCGATGCCATCGACCTGGCCGAAGACCGCGAACGCTTTTCGGCGCTGGTCACGCAACTTGGCCTGAAGCAGCCGAAGAACGCCATCGCGTCATCTGACGAGGAGGCCCGGCTGCGCGCCGAGGAGTTGGGCTACCCCTTGGTGATACGACCCTCTTACGTTCTGGGTGGCCGCGCCATGGAGATCGTGCGCGACACCGCGCAACTTGAACGCTACATCCGCGACGCCGTGGTCGTCTCCGGCGACAGTCCGGTCCTGCTGGACAGCTATCTTTCGGGCGCCATCGAAGTGGATGTGGACGCCCTCTCCGACGGGACCGACGTCCATGTGGCCGGCATCATGCAGCATATCGAAGAGGCGGGGGTTCATTCCGGCGACAGCGCCTGCTGCCTTCCGCCCCACTCCCTCTCCCAAGACGTGCTCGACATGATCCGCCGCCAGACCGAGGCGCTGGCCAAAGCCTTGCGCGTCGTGGGCCTGATGAACGTCCAATTCGCGGTAAAGGACGAAGACGTCTACCTGATCGAAGTGAACCCCCGCGCGTCCCGGACGGTGCCCTTCGTGGCCAAGGCCGTCGATAGCGCCATCGCGTCCATCGCAGCCCGCCTCATGGCCGGAGAGCCGCTTTCGAACTTCCCGCTGCGCGATCCCTACCCCGCCGATGCCGAGATTGCCCATGTGCCCATGGGCGACACCATGATGCTGTCCCACCCGGACACGCCCTGGTTTTCCGTGAAGGAGGCGGTGTTGCCCTTTGCCCGCTTCCCCGGTGTCGACACGCTTCTGGGGCCAGAAATGCGCTCCACCGGCGAAGTCATGGGATGGGACCGGTCCTTCCCGCGTGCGTTCCTCAAGGCGCAGATGGGCGCGGGCACGGTACTGCCGCTGGCGGGGACGGCGTTCCTGAGCATCAAGAACGACGACAAAACCGCCCAACTGGCCGAGACGGCGGCCATCCTGGTGGACCAAGGCTTCTCGATCCTCGCCACGTCGGGCACCGCGGAATTTCTGGCGCGCCACGGCATCGAAAGTCGCCATGTGAACAAGGCCTACGAGGGCGGCCGCACCGTCGTTGATGTCATGAAAGACGGGGAGGTGCAGCTGGTCATGAACACCACCGAAGGCGCCCAAGCCGTGGAGGACAGCCGCTCCATGCGCAACGTGGCGCTCATGGACCGCATCCCATATTACACGACCCTGGCCGGGGCCCATGCCGCCGCACTCGCCATGCAGGCCCGCGCCGAGGGCGATGTCGAGGTCCGCAGCCTTCAATAAACTTTCGGCATAAACGCCTCGTCCTGACGTTGAGGCCCCGGCCCCTAAACGTCCGAACAATGGTCGTGGGTGCCCGCCTGCCCTTTGTCTCTGCCAACCGAAGCATTCCCGCTTCGGCACCAGCGGAGAGACAGACATGGCGACGATCAATGGCAACGACAATGATAACGCCTTGCGCGGGACCGCGCAGGGCGATCAGATCTTTGGGTTGGATGGCGATGACACGATTTCCGGCTTGGGCGGCAACGACCGACTCTTCGGGTCCGACGGCAAGGACTTTATGTTGGGGTCCCTCGGACAAGACTTTCTGTCCGGCGGCGATGACGACGACACCCTCAACGGCGGCACGGGCGACGACACCGTCTCTGGCGGCGACGGCGATGACGACCTGCGCGGCGGCCAAGGCGATGACACCCTCAACGCGGGCGACGGCCAAGACCGCGTTTTCGGCAATGAGGGCGACGATTTCATTCTGGGCGGCGAAGGGGCCGACATTTTGGGCGGCGGCGCAGGCGATGACCGCTTGAACGGGGGCGAAGACGATGACCGACTGTTCGGCGGCTTCGGTGAGGACACGCTTCTGGGGGGCAACGGCGATGACACGATGTTCGGCGCCGTGGGCGATGACCGCCTGGTCGGCGGCGACGGGGACGACGTTCTCAACGGCGGTGGCGGTCGCGATGTCCTGACCGGCGGCGATGGCAGCGACACCTTCGTCTTCCAAAGTGGGGCCGACCGGATCACCGATTTCGACCGTCGCGATGACACGATCGACCTGACAAGCGTCGCGGGCCTATCCACTTGGTCCGACGTCATGGATGCCGCCAGCGACACAAGCGGCGGCGTGGTCCTGTCTTTCACCGAAGGCCAATTGACCATCACCGGGCTGAGCATGGCCGGTTTGCAGGAAGATGATTTCTTGTTCTAAGGCCGCGTTCCGTCCGCCCCGCGTGTTGGCGCATTTGCGGGGCGGGCGCCTTTTGGTATCACCGGAAAAAGAGTTAAGCATTAACCACATAGCCGCAAACCCGGACTTGTTTGGATGCCGGTCAAATGGCCATTCTCTTGCCACATCGACTCGACATTTACGGATCAAGAAATGACGAGGCTCCGATGCACCCTGCACTTACCCTGACCCCTTCGCCCCTGCTCTCGCTGGTTCGCGCGCTCACGCCCGAGGCCATTGCGCGCCCCGACCATGCCCTTACCCCAGAGGATCGAGAGGAGGTCTTTGCCCGCCTCTGTGTCCTGGCCCACCGCAAAGGCTTCCACGTGGCGCCGGGCGTGGCCATTGGCGGGGTGTTGCGGGTGCGCGACGGCCGCAAGCGGGGCACGGTCCACGGCGCCAAGCGCGCCTTGGCCCAGGAACGTGTGGACGCCCTGATCCTGGACCGCACCGCATGGCCATTGCTTGCGATTAACTTGGCCGAGGCGGATCGCAAAAGCCGCGCAGGCCGCCGCCGCCTGGCCCAGAAAACGCGCCTCTTTTCCCGCGCGGGGCTGTCCCTTTTGCACCTTGGCGGCACGGAAGACTGGGATAAGAACCAAACTCTGATCGAAGGGGCATTGGCCGACGCGACCCAAGCCAGCAGGGCCTGACGCCAAGGCAGCACGGCCCGAAACCTTGACCTAAGGCGGGCGTGGGGACAGACAGGATGAACCCTTTGAAAGGATGTTCTATGTCTGCCGCGACTGGTGCCGCCATCACAGGCTCGGGTGTGTTCACCCCCTCCGAAGTCATCACAAATGATGAACTGGTTATCGCGTTCAACGCCTTCGCGGATCGCCACAACACCGAACATGCGGACGCCATCGCCCGCGGCGACCATGTCCGTGTCCCGCATTCCAGCGCCGACTTCATCACCTCTGCCAGCGGCATCGAACAGCGGTTTGTCTTGGACAAAGAAGGCATTTTGGACCCGGGCCGCATGTTCCCGCGTCTGCCGTCGCGTCCCGATGCGGCGCCCAGCCAGATGGCGGAGATGGCGCAAAGCGCCTGCCGCGACGCCCTGGCTATGGCGAAGGTCGAGGCAAGCGACATCGACGCCGTCCTCTGCGCGGCGTCCAATCACGAACGCGCCTATCCGGCCATCGCCATCGAAATTCAGGACCTATTGGGGACGTCAGGCTTTGCCTTCGACATGAATGTCGCGTGTTCCAGCGCAACATTCGGCATTCAGGCCGCTGCGGATATGATCCGCTCCGGCTCCATCCGGCGGGCCATCGTGGTGAACCCTGAAATCTGCTCGGCCCACCTGGAATGGCGGGACCGCGACTGTCACTTCATCTTCGGCGATGTCTGCACCGCCCTCGTCCTAGAACGGGCGGACCTCGCCAATGGCCCCCATTTCGCCATCTACAGCACGCGCTGCGCGACGGCCTATTCCAACAACATCCGCAACAATGACGGTTTCTTGCGGCGCACCCATGATCAGATGGACGACCGCCGCGACATGCAGTTCATGCAAAACGGGCGCAAAGTGTTCAAAGAAGTGCTTCCCATGGTGTCGGCCCATATCAGCACGCATATGGCCGATGCAGGTTGGACAGCCACAGACTTGAAACGGCTTTGGTTGCACCAGGCCAACAAAAGTATGAACGATTTTATCGGACGAAAGGTCATGGGCCGCGTGCCCACGCCCGAAGAACAGCCGAATATCCTTCAGGATTACGCGAACACCTCTTCCGCCGGGTCGATTATTGCCTTCGCCAAACACTCCGCTGACGTGGTCGCCGGGGACCGTGGCCTGATCTGCTCGTTCGGCGCAGGCTATTCGGTGGGGTCCGTTCTGCTGACGCGGGTCTAAATCGCCGCGGGCGCGCTCAGGCGCTTTGGGCTTCCGCCTCTAGGTGTAGCTTCATTTCCACCAACACCTTTTGCAATTCCAGCGTTTCCGCCAAAAGTTCCCGCGCCTCGTTGGGCGTGATGATGTTGTCGGCAATGGCGTTGGCATAGGCGCTCATCAGCATGGCAAACCGTTGAGAGATAACGGCAATATCCTCGTTCACCTGCCCGCTCGACGACCGTTCGGCCATATTGGATTTGCGGTTCGCACTTACGGTCAGGCCGGCCAATTCCGCCAAGGCCGCGGTCACATGTGGATAACTGGCCGAATCTTCCAGAAGGGCAACGGTATCCACGGGCATAAACCGCTCGCTATGTTCTTCATGACTGGAATAATACCGCCCCAACGTCGCCTTTGACTTGCCCACAACTTCGCAGGCCGCTTCGACGCCGACGTCTTTGACAAGAGCTTCCGTGTGTCTTTTCAGGTAGCTGCGGATTTCTTGGGCCATGAACTTCCCCCTACGTCAACTCTACCACCACCGAAAGCGTGGGGGAAAGATACGTTTCATTTCCCATATCGTGACAGTTTTGCGACGGCTAAGACCGCCCCATCGAGATTGAAATCGCTTTCAACCGGTTCCACTCGATCTTCGGGACAGCTGGCGCGACCGGCCAAGCCACCACTCACAAGATGGCGTCCCGCTTGAAGCGGCCCCATGTCAACGGCGCTGGCATGGGGCCTTTTCATTTGGCCATGGTCTTGTAACACCTCCCGCCATGGCCAAACTTTACTTCCACTATTCGACCATGAACGCGGGCAAGAGCACGCTGCTCCTCCAGGCCTCCTACAACTACATCGAACGCGGCATGCAGACCTACCTGCTGACGGCGAATTTCGATGATCGGGCGGGCAAGGGCCAGATCGGCAGCCGTATCGGCATCTCTGCCGAGGCAGACACTTACGGCACTCAAACGGACCTGTTTGCCATGGTCGCCGACCGTTTGGCCGCGGGCCCCTGCGCCTGTGTCTTGGTGGACGAAGCGCAATGGCTCACCCGCGGCCAAGTCTGGCAATTGGCCCGGGCCGTGGATGACCTGGGCGTGCCGATCATGTGCTACGGCCTGCGCGTCGATTTCCGCGGAGAGTTGTTCCCAGGCTCCGCCGCATTGCTCGCCCTGGCCGATGAAATGCGCGAGGTGCGCACCATCTGCCACTGTGGGCGCAAGGCCACAATGGTCATCCGCGTCGAGGCCGATGGCCGCGCCCTTACCGAAGGCGCCCAGGTGGAGGTCGGCGGCAACGACCGCTATGTCAGCCTTTGCCGCAAACACTTCCGCGAAGAACTGGGCGACAGCATCCCCCCCGAGGCTCCGAAATGACCCGTATCACTGGCATCGTGTTCGACATGGACGGCCTGCTTTTGGACAGTGAGCGCCTTTACCTGGCTGCATTTCGCGACACCCAAGCCACGCTGGGCCTGCCACCGGGCGATGACCTGTTCCGCCAAACCGTCGGCACGAACGAGGCCACTTGCCAGGGCATCCTGCAAACCGCCATGGGCCCGGCAGCCGACGCGTTCCACAGGCTGTGGCGGCAAAAGGCGGCAACCCTGCTATCGGCCCCCATTCCGCTGAAGCCTACGGTGGCCACATGCCTGCACCGTCTGTGCGCCGAGGGGATGCCCATCGCTGTGGCCACCAGCACCCATCGCGCCACGGCGCGCGCGCGTCTCGACAACGCGGGCATTGGGGACCACCTGCCGACCCTGGTCGCCGGGGATCAGGTCACGCAAGGCAAACCCCACCCCGAGATCTTCCTGGCCGCCGCGCAACAACTGGGCCTTCCCCCAGAAGCCTGCGCCGCCTTTGAAGACAGCGCCAGTGGCGTCCGCGCCGCCGTGGCCGCTGGTATGGTGGTTACGCAAATCCCCGATATCGTGCCACCCACCGATACCCTGCGCGCGTTGGGTCACGCCGTGGCACCGGACCTGTTGACCGGACTGACCCGTCTCGGCGTGCTCTGACGCCCGCCCTCAGGCCATAAGGTCGGCCAACAACCGCTCCGCCCGTTCAATGAGGCGGGGCAAATCCACCGTCACCACATGACCATTGCTGACAACCGTACGCCCTTCGACAAACAGGTCGCGCACCCGGCGTGGCCCGGCGAGCAGCAACGCCCCCGCATCCCAGGTGCCAATACTGTCCAACCCGCGCATATCCCACACGGCCACATCCGCGCGGAACCCGGGCGCGATCTGCCCGATGTCGTCCCGCCCAAGCACCTGCGCCCCGCCCCGCGTCGCCACGCGCAGCGCCTCAAAGCCGGACATCGCATCGGCCCCATGCACAACCCGCTGCAACAACATGGCCTGCCGCGCCTCCGCCACGAGGGAGGCCATGTCGTTTGACGCCGACCCATCCACGCCCAGACCGACAGGCACCTTCGCGTCCAGCATCTGCCGCAACGGCGCAATCCCCGACCCCAACCGACAGTTTGAGTTCGGGCAATGCGCCACCCCAGTCTGGGTGCGCGCGAACAGGTCGATCTCTGCCCCGTCCAGCTTCACGCAGTGGGCGTGCCAGACATCCTCTCCGGTCCAGCCCAAATCCTGTGCGTATTGCCCGGGGCGACAGCCGAACGTTTCTTCGGAATAGTCGATATCCTCCACGTTCTCGGCCAGATGGGTATGCAGCCGTACCCCCTTTTCGCGGGCAAGATTGGCCGCATCCCGCATCAAGTACGGGCTGACCGAAAAAGGCGAACAGGGCGCCACCCCGACCCGGCACATGGACCCGGGCGCGGCGTCATGGAACCGGTCGATCACGCGGATCGTGTCGTCCAAAATGGCGGATTCCACCTCCACCAGGCTGTCCGGGGGCAGGCCACCCGCGCTTTCGCCGATGGACATGGCGCCCCGTGTGGGGTGGAATCGCACCCCCAATTGTGCGGCCGCATGGATCGTATCCTCAAGCCGGACGCCATTGGGATACAGATACAGGTGGTCCGAAGACGTGGAGCATCCCGACAACGCCAATTCCGCCAGGCCAAGCTGCGCCGACACGAACACATGGTCCGGTGTGAACCGCGCCCAAATCGGGTAAAGCGCCCGCAACCACCCGAACAATCGCGCGTCCTGCCCTTCTGGCACGGCGCGGGTTAGCGTCTGAAACAGATGGTGATGCGTGTTCACCAGGCCCGGGGTGACCAAACACCCCTCCGCCAGGACGACGTGTCCGTGGGGCGTCAGATCCGGCCCAAGGTCGCGGATCACCCCATCGATCAGCCGAATGTCCAGGCGCTGCGGCGCGAACGCCCCGTCTTGCATGGTCAGGACCATGCCCCCCTTGATCAGTGTCTCAGCCACTCAAAAGCTCCAGCGCGGCGGTGTGCAACGCCGGCGTGGCGGCGGCGATGGCAGTGCCGCCCCCATGGGCCGCCGCCCCGGACCAGTCGGTCAAGACGCCCCCTGCCGCCTGCACCACCGCAATGGGCGCGGCGATGTCATAGGGCTGCAACCCTGCCTCGATCACCAAATCCACATGGCCCGCCGCCAACAGGGCATAGCCATAGCAATCCATCCCGTACCGCGTCAGGCGGCATTGCGCGGCCACCCGGTGAAACGCCGCGCCTTCCGCGGGCGTCCCCACCTCCGGGAAGGTCGTCAGGATCGTCGCTTCCGCCAGGGTTGCCGTCCGCCGCGTGGACAGAGGGCGCGACAACTCTCCACGGCTCCACAAGGCACCGCTGCCGTCACCCTCAAATCGTTCGCCGATGAACGGTTGGTCGATCAGGCCGTAAATCGGCCCCGTCCCATCCTGCAGCGCGATCAATACGCCCCAGGTTGGCGTGCCGGATATAAAGCCCCGTGTCCCGTCTATGGGGTCGAGCACCCAGGTCAGACCCGACGTGCCCGCGACCGCCGCCGCCTCCTCCCCCAGGATGCCATCATCGGGTCTCGCCTCGGCCAATATGGCGCGCATGGCTGCTTCTGCGTCTTGGTCGGCGATGGTTACGGGGTCGAACCCATCGGTCTTGCTCGTCACGTCGATGGGGGTTCGGAAATGCTGCAACGTCACACGGCGGGCCGCGTCGGCCATACGATAGGCGACTTGGCGCAACTCCGCTGAGATAGGCTGTCCCATGGGCCCTCCGTCTTCATCCGGGGGTTGCATGGCCGCAATCGGCGCGTCAAGCGCTTTGGACGCGCCGCCCCCCGAGCCTTGCTGAAATGCGGGGATCGCCCGGCACCGACGGCCCGGGCTTTGTCGTGACCGCCCGTCCGATAGGCCAAATGTGAACCCAAGACGGCGCGACGGGCGGTACAGGTATCTGACGGGTGGCCCAAGGGCATGGGTCCAGCGCCACCCGTCCCCCAAGCTGTGGCAAGATCCCCAGACGATTGGCGTCATCCGTGATCGTCAGGTCGCCCCGAACGACAAATGCCCCACCGTCGCATCCCCCTCGCACGCCAAATGCGCAAGCCGCAGATCAGACGACACGCAAATGCCTGTTCAAAGACCTATGGGTTTTTTCGTTGGTTAGTTGATGAACGACGGCAAATTCCCCATGCAAACACGCGGTAAATGGCCGCCACGCTCCCGATCTTGCGTCTAAGCCACGTCCGTCGCCAGCGTCCGTGCCAACTCAAACAGGTGGCGGCGCTGTTTCTCGGGGATGGCATAAAACGCCCGGAGCAGGTTCGCGGCCTCGCGATCCTCCAGCGGCAGGCCCGCGCCTTCGCTTTGGCCATAGCCGTCGAAGAAATGGCTGATGGGCACGTCCAACGCCAACGCAATCTCCCAAAGTCGCGAAGCCGAGACGCGGTTCGCCCCGGTTTCGTATTTCTGGATCTGCTGGAACCGGATGCCCACCTGTTCCGCCAATCCATGCTGTGTCACGCCCTTGATAAGCCGCGTTTGGCGGATGCGCTGGCCCACATGGGTGTCAATTGGGTGTGTCATGCCCTAAACCTCCGACCCGAAAGGTGGGCCGATGGCCTGCCCCCGTCGAGAGGGCGCGACCATATGGACCAGCACAACAGCATCCCCAAACCCAAAGGCGCCCCCCGATGAAGGCTTGGCGTGTGCAAGAAACCGGCACTGACCCCGTCTGGACGGACCTTCCCACACCGACCCCTGCCGAAGGGCAGGTCCTGCTGCGCATTCTGGCTTGCGGCCTGAACTTCGCGGACCTTCTGATGGTCAAGGGCGACTACCAGGATACGCCGCCCCCGCCCTTCACCCCGGGGCTAGAGGTTTGCGGCATCGTGGAAGCCATCGGCCCCGGCGTCACCACACCCGCCCGCGGCACCCGCGTCGCGGTCTTCGGGGGCCAGGGCGGCTTGGCTGAATACGGGTGTTTCCCCGCCGACCGCTGCGTCCCCCTGCCAGACACCATGCCCGCCGAAACCGCCGCGGGGTTCCTTGTCGCCTATTCCACCAGCCATGTGGCCCTCGCCCATCGCGCCCGCCTCGCACCGTCTGAGCGGTTGGTTGTCCTGGGCGCCGCGGGGGGCGTTGGCCTGACTGCGGTGGAACTGGGTGCGGCCATGGCGTCCGAGGTCGTGGCCGTCGCCCGCGGCCAAGCCAAGCTGGACATTGCAAAGGCCCACGGCGCCACCCACCTGATCGACGCCGAAGCGCCCGACCTGCGCGACCAGTTGCGTGCCCTGGGCGGGGCCGATGTGGTTTATGACGCCGTCGGTGGTGACTTGGCCCGCGCCGCCTTCCGTGCCACCAACCCCGGCGGGCGCTACCTCGTCATTGGCTTTGCAAGCGGTACGGTCCCCGACTTCCCCGCCAATCATCTGTTGGTCAAGAATATCGACCTGATCGGTCTTTATTGGGGGGGCTACCTGAAATTCGACACGAAAACGGTCACCGACAGCATTGCGGCCCTGCTGACCATGTATGACGCGGGTCAAATTCGCCCCCATATCAGCCACACCTTGCCCTTGGCCCAGGCCGACGCGGCCCTCGCTCTTTTGCGAGAGCGAAAGTCTACGGGCAAAGTCGTCGTCGCTGGGTAACCGGCCCATGCCCCGTGGCCACCATATCCTGGCCCACGCCCTGCGGAGCGTGTGGGCAAGGCTGCCGCTCACGGGTCTGCTTCTGCTTGGGTTCACCACCGCAGATGTCGCCGCCTACGCCGTCTTAGACTGGCTGTCGGACGCGGGCTTCCTGGTGCATCTGCTGATCGGTATGCTGATGCTTGTGCCCATCGGCATCGTCGCCTCCATCTGGCACCGCACCGTGCTGCGCCCAGACCTGCCCCCGATGAATTTCAAGATCGCCCTGCGCTACACCGTGGCGTGGTTCGTTTTGGGCGTGATCCTGTTTCTGATGCTGTCGCCTTTTGCAGCAATCGCCTATGGCCTCTACTGGCTCCTCCTCCTGGCGGACCCGTACCTCTTAGATCCGATCCTGATGCAAATCCTGCTGGATTGGGGCGCGGGCGGTGGTGCCGTCTTGGCCGTCGCGACCATTCCGTTCCTCTGGCTTCTATATCGCTGCGGCCTGGGGCTGCCCCATCTGGCGCTCGGCCAGGGTCCCATGGGCGTGCGCGACAGTCGGCACCGCACCAAACCCTTGGCGCGCGCCTGCGCGGAACTGGCCGTCCTCGCGGGCCTCGCCCAATGGGCCCTGGTCTCCGCCACGGCTGCGGTCCCACTGCCCGACCCTTCAGACGTACCACCTGGGGCCACGGATTGGCCCCTTCTGCTGTTCGAGGTCTCAGCCTCCGCCAACTACGGTGTGATCGTCATCGTGGGCGCGGCCCTCCTGACGGAACTCTACCGTCGCAGCGATCCGACCTACTGCCCGACCACCGACAGCGCCGGCCGCCTGACACCCCCGACCGAGCCATAGGCCTGTCGCAAAAGCTGCATCAGCAACGCCCGCGCCGGATCAAGGCTCACGGGCCGCGCATACATCGTGATGCTCAGATCCGCGATGTCCGGCAGGGTCCCCCCATGGGCGATGGGGTGCAAATCATGGCCGTCGAACCCTTCCATCACCGCGTGACAGGCCAGATCGGCGGCCACCGTGGCATCCACCGCGCGGCTGGACGTGGCCGTCATCGCCATGGACCAGGGAATGCCCGCGCCGTCCAACGCAGCCTGCGCCGCTTGCCGAAAAATGCAGGCCTCCGCAAAGGCCAAGGGCAGCGGGCGGCTCCGCCACGCCTGCCCGTCCTGGGCCCCCACCCAGATTAAGGGCAGCCGCACCAATTCCTCGCCCCCGTCCCGCACCATGGGCTCCGTCGCGAGGTAGAGGTCACAACCGCCTTGGTCGTATAAATCCCGCAAGGCAGACGTCACGCTAGAGATCAGACTGATGCGAAGGCGCGGATACTCAGCGGCAAAGGCGCGCATCACTTCGGGGATGCGGCGGGCAACAATATCATGGGGGACGCCCAGTCGGATCTCCCCCTCGACGGCGACATCCTTCATGCGGTCCAGCAGCTCATCATTGGTCACCAGCATCCGGCGCGCATAGCCCAGGGCCTTTTCCCCATCGGGGGTCAACACCATCCCGCGCCCGGTCCGGTCCAGCAGGGCGGTGTCCAGCGCGTCCTCTAACCTTTTGATCTGCATAGAAACCGCGGATTGCGTCAGGTTCAACTGCGCCGCCGCGCGCGTCACACCACCCGTTGCCGCCACCGTGGCAAACGCGCGCAGCGCGGTCAGATCAAGATTGCGAGCCATGGCGTATCCTCCGTTTTCTCCAACCTACCGAAGGGTTTTCAGATCACAAAACGGAATGTTTTGATGCCCGTCATCAAAAATCGTGATGGCTGACCCATAGGAAAGCAGCGATAGGATCATAGTCAAAATCAATCGAAACCGAGTGTTTCACCAGAAATGGACGCTTGAAAAGAACGGGCCTGACCACGATATTCTTTTGCGAAGGGGTGTGCATGTGGCACGCCCCACATTCCACGTCTTTGGAGGAGTTCCATGGCAGAATTCGACGCCTTGCGGACCGGGGCGGTTTCTGGCGCCCGCGCCGCGGAAATCGACGAGGGCCTTCGCGCCCACATGAACAAGGTCTACGGCACGATGTCCGTGGGTATGCTCATCACATTCGCCGCCGCTTGGGCCATTTCCGGTCTTGCGGTCACATCCGACCCGGCATTCGCCACCGCACAGCTGCGGGAAGGCGTGTTCCTGACGGATCTGGGTTATGCGCTCTACGCCTCGCCGCTTCGCTGGGTCATCATGTTCGCCCCGCTGATCTTCGTGTTCGGCTTCTCGGCGATGATCAACCGCATGTCGGCCGCCACGGCACAGGTCGTGTTCTACGCGTTCGCTGCCGTCATGGGCCTGTCGATCAGCTCGATCTTCCTGGTGTTCACCGGTGTGTCGATCATCCAGACGTTCCTAGTGACGTCCATCGCTTTCGCCGCGCTCAGCCTTTACGGCTACACGACGAAGAAGGACCTCAGCGCCATGGGCACGTTCCTGATCATGGGCGTTGTTGGCCTGATCATTGCGTCCATTGTGAACATCTTCCTGGCCTCCTCGGCCCTGGCCTTCGCGATCTCTGCGATTGGTGTTCTGATCTTCGCGGGTCTCACGGCCTACGATACGCAATCGATCAAAAACGAGTATGTGGCCCACGCTGTCCATGGCGATCAGGAATGGTTGGGCAAGTCCGCAATCATGGGGGCGCTGCGCCTGTATCTGGACTTCATCAACATGTTCATGTTCCTGCTGCAGTTCCTCGGCAATCGCGAGTAACGCTGGCACTGACCGCACGTTACAGGGCCGTCCCACATTGGGGCGGCCTTTTTGGTGTCTACAATGCTGGGAATACCCGTCGATCTGTCTGTACGAATTGTCCAGTTTGACACGTCAGCCCCGGCCCTACCTTCGCCCAAAGAGGGAGATTACCCATGTCCGAGACCGCCCCCCGCCCCGGCCAAGTCGAAGCCCTGAACGTCGCGGGCGCCCCGCTTGAGCCGTGCTCCATGGACCCGGTCACCGGCTTTTTCCGCGACGGCTGCTGCAACACCGGCCCCATGGACGCAGGTCAACACACTGTCTGTGCCGTTATGACGGCCGAGTTTCTGGCCCATTCCAAATACATGGGCAACGATCTTAGCACGCCCCGACCCGAATACCGCTTTCCCGGCCTAACCCCCGGAGATCAGTGGTGTCTTTGCGCCGCGCGCTTCCTTCAGGCCCATGAAGAAGGCTTCGCCCCCAAAGTCAGGTTGGCAGCAACCCACCAGCGCGCCCTCGACGTGGTGCCCCTGGAAATCCTGCAAGCCCACGCCCTCGACCGGTCGCTGCCGGAGTAAGGATTTCCGCAGCCGACCTGCAAAACAGTTGACCCAGAGACACCCGCTGGTCACCCTACGTCCAGATTTCATTGTGCAATTGGACTCGGCGCCATGGCGCTTAAACTCGATGTCACATCTTCGGACCTAGAGGATGCCGACCTGTCTCGTCTGGTCGCCCTTTTGAACCGTGACATCAATGAAGCCAACGGGTTATCCGCCACGCGCCCCACACGCCCACCCCAACAAGGCGACCGCGCGGTGGAGCTTTTGCTGGACCCCACTCTCTGGATCGAACTGGGCCAATCCGCCGCCGTGACCGCCTTGGTGCAGACCCTCAAAGCCTATGTGGAGCGGGAGCCGAAAGCCACGTTCGAGATGCAGTGGGAGAATGGCGACGCCCTTTCGTTTAGCGCCACAAATTTTAGTGAAAACAAGGTCTTCGGCTTCCTCAACCGTTTGGTCCCTCACGGTCCGGCCGGGGCCGCGACGCCTTTCACCCCGCCCCAACCGGTGGCAGACGTCGCGCCTATCGCGCCCCCGCGCAATGGCTTAGCTACGGCCGAAGGTGGTCGCAAGGTCGCCATCGTCATCGGCGTGAACCGCTTCGACGACCCAGAATTGGAGGATCTTGCCTTTGCCAAGAACGATGCCACCGCCCTCCACAACCTCCTCCAGGGGGAAACGGGGGAGCCGTTCGATCAGGTCACGCTCATCACCGGCGGCAGCCACGCCGACGCCCTGACCACCATCGACGAGGTGGCCAACACCACCCGCCGCGATGACCTACTCATGGTGTACTACGCGGGTCACGGTTTGGTGCGCAACCAACGGTTGCACCTGGCTTTTCCCGACACCCGCGCGACGCTCGTACAGTCCACCGCCATGAAATACGCCAATCTGCGCGACGTGGTTGAAGGCGCCCAGGCCCGGGCGCGGCTGGTCATCTTGGATTGCTGCTATGCCGGCGCCGTGGGCGAAGACGCGCCCCGCTCTGCCCTGGGTGAACAGATGCGGCAGGAGTTGGGATCCGCCAGTCGCACCCTGGTTTTGACATCGGCCACAAGTACCCAAGTGGCGCGAGAGGCGCCGGATTACGGCCACGGCGTCTTTACCAAACACCTGCTTGACGGGTTGCGCGGTGAGGCGGACCGCGGCGGCGACGGCGAAGTGGATACGCGGGAATTGTTCGACTTCCTCGAAGACCGAATGCTGGCCGAAGACCTGCAAAAGCCGCAGAAGTTCAACTTCTCTGGCGTGCGCCCCGTGGCGTTGCGCAAGACGGGTCAGCATCCGCATAGGGAACGCGCGCGCGACTTGGCGCGCCAGGTCAGCGCGCTGTACCATGAGGAGGAGGCCCTCACCCGCGCGCAACGGGACAGCCTCTTTGCCCTTTTGGACAAGGACTTGACCCAGATGTCCCCATTGGAACGGGACCGGTTCCGCCTATTGGAAACGCATCTGGCCGGGGACTTTCGGGTTGGCCGGTTCTTCGACGCGTGGGAGGCCATGGCCGCAGGCCACCCCCCGCCGCGCACCCCCGCCAAAGCGCCGGGCCGAAACCGTCCCGAGACAGCGGGCGCATCGGAACGGTTCGGACGGATGATTGGCAGGGCCGCAGGTGCCGCCACTGCCGCCGCGAAGCCCAAGGATAGCAAAGGCCACGGGCAGACGCGGACATCTGCAACGCAGGCGACGGGGGCCGTCACAAACGGCGGCACACGCACGGGGCCCTGGCACGCCGATACGCGGGTGAAGACCCGCCCCCGCCCAAGCCGCGTGCGCAAATTTCTGCGTCTCGTCCTCTATCTGGTGGGTTTGGGCATCATGGGGTTCCTTGCCCTTGTGGTCCTAAGCAATTTGTAAGGCGCCATCGCCCTGCGATTATAAGCAAGGGCCACCCGAGTATTCTCGGATGGCCCCGTTTGAACGCGGTCAGTCGCGCAGACGAACGATATCGTTCATCAACCCGTCTGTGCCGGAATGGACCGTCAGACGCTCCACCTTGCCGGCAATGGCCTCCAGCGCCTCCAGCTCTTTGAGCCGCAGCATCACCGGGTTCTCCGCCATGACCTTGGCGGTGTTCAGAAGCGAGCGCGTGGCGTTCGTTTCTTCCCGGCGCCGGATCACGTTGGCCTCGGCCGCTTTCTCGGCCGCCACCACCGAGGTGAGGATGTCGCGCATCTCCCCCGGCAGAACCACGTCCTTGAGCGCGATGGCCCCGACCTCGACCCCGACCTCGGCCATCTCGGCGCGGACGGCATCTGCCGCCTCGACATCGACATGGACCTTGTCGGCCAGAAGCGCATCCAGGGTCAGGCCCCCAAGTGTCTTCCGGAAGGCCAGACCAAGCGCACGGTGCAGCGCATCCTCGAAATCCTTGACCGCAGTCACCGCACGCACCGGGTCGGTCACCCGGAAGTCGGCGGTCAGATTCACCCGCAGGGTCACCCGGTCGCGGGTCAGAATCTCGTGGCCCGTCACATCGTGGGACCGCCAACGCAGATCCACCATCTTGACGTGAAGCTTGCGCCCCGCCGTCCAGAACCGGTGGGTCCCCGCGTCCAAGGTCGTGGACAGTTTCCCGTCCTCGAACAGAAGGCCCACATCCGCCTCGGCGACCTCGACCGTGGTCACGGCCGTGGTCATCCGCGCCCGTGCCAGCCGCTTCCCCAGTTCCGGGTCCACGGCGAAGCCTTCGGACAGGTCGACACGGTCCACAGTCCACGGCCCCGCATCTGTCCAGAGCAGGTGCCGCGATTCGGTCGAGAGCACTTCGGACAAGCGTCCGTCCCGCGACAGGATCGCCACTTCGCCCGGCGCGACGCGCAGGTCGGTCAGATGCGCCGCGACCAGGTCAGGACGTTCCCGCAGCAACGCGTCCGCGAAGGGCGAGGTGAAGCGCAGATTGCTAAGCTCATGGCGCTCGACCACATCAGAGACCTTCAGCCAGTGTTCGCCCGCACCCAGGATCCCGTGGATCCGGCCTTTGCGGAACACCAGGGCCCGTTCGGCCTCGGTCAGGGTCAGGCGCTTGCGGCCCATAAGCAATTTAAGCATCGTCATCATCATCTCTCTCCTTCGCGGCTGGCGCGTTATCGTCGTCGCAATGCGACCTCCTTCGGGTTTCAGGTGGGTTCCGGGACCGTTCGGTCCGGTTGGTGTCATGTGCCCCGGGGCACGGCTTCCCCCGCAGGGGATCAGAATGAGGTGAGGCCCGAGGCGCCGCCCTGTCACCGCCAAAGGCGGACCGGACGGGGGCGCAGCGGGGCGGCCAGGGCGCAGGCGCGGTCGAAACCACCCCCGGGCCGCAGGCCGGACACCGCCGAGCGCCCGCGCAGCCGGCCCCTGGCAGAGGCACGGGCGCGCAACCCTCGATATCTGGACCCGAAGGCCCCGACCCGAGCGCTGCACCCCATGCGGGCAGCCCCCCGGACCTCTGGTAGATGTTTCAATCGCTTGGAAGGCGACGGGGAGTCGAACCCCAGGCATCTCTGCCCGACCGTGGTGGATGAAGCAGGGATCGAACCTGCAACAACTGAATTAAAGTTCAGGGCTCTACCGTTGAGCTATTCATCAAATTGCGTGACTAAAACGCACCCCTTGATCCTGTTGACCTTGGTATACGGGTCTGCGCCAGGGGCGCCCCGCACCGCAGCAGTGATCACCTGCCCGCGCTAAGGTCCAACCGAATGTCCGGGAGCGCTGGATACGCCGCACCCGGAGATTCGCTCAACAGGGTGAATTTCCCCCAGGGAAGCCTGTGACTGGCACGCAACAAAATTTCACACACACGCAACATTTGGAAAGGGCGATGGGTGTAGGTCCGTCGTTCGCAACGGTCGAAACCGATTTGACCTTGGCATTTCTTTCGGGTCTTGAAGGCCCCCGCCTGCCCCGCCATGCTGCGCCCATGGTGCGTGCCCTCCTCTGCCTCTTCTGCCTCGCCCTTCCTGCCGCGGCGGGGCCGCCGGACATACGGCGGCCCGATGTTGTGCGGTTGCAGATGTTCGATGCCGCCCTCGGCGATGCCTTGCGGCAGGCGTTCAACGGTGGCGACCCGGACACGCTTGCCATCCTGACAGAGGCCCTGTCCGGCCCGGCCCAGACCCATGCACCCGAAGGCGAATGGGCCTGCCGCACCATCAAAATGGGGAACATCCTGCCCATCGTGGCCTATGGCAACTTCCGCTGTCGGATCGAGGCATTGGGCGACGGTCAGTGGCGCCTGACCAAGCTGACCGGATCACAGCGAACGACCGGAAACATCCAGGCGGACACCCCCTATGGCGGGATGCTGTATCTGGGCGTGGGCCATGTGGGCGATGTGCCTGCGGTGTCCTATGCCGACTTGCCGAGGAGGGGCCAAACACCGGTGTCCCCCAACCAGACACATGCCGATGTGGGCCTGTTCGAGATGATGGGTCCGAACCGTGCCCGGCTGTTGTTGCCGCTCCCGATTCTGGAGTCGGATTTCAACATTCTGTATTTCACGCGTTGATGTTGACTGTAGGGGTCCATGACGTACCGCCCGGCCATATCGCCGCGGTCGTGACCCATCTGGAGATGCCGACCCCGGCGGCCCCCCCGCTTTCCCTGCCGGTGGGCGTGGTGCTGCGGCCGGTGGAGCGCCCAGACCCGGCCTGGTACCGCGACCTGTTCCGGCGGGTGGGTGCGCTTGATTGGCTCTGGTTCTCTCGCCTGCTGCTGACGGATGCGGACCTGACCGCCATCCTCCACGACCCGGATGTGGAGGTGTTTGCCCTGGACCGCGAAGGCCGCGCGGAGGGTCTTTTGGAAATGGATTTCCGGCCCAAGGACGGGACCTGCGAATTGGCGTTCTTGGGGTTGACGGAGGCGTTGCAGGGCAAGGGCGTTGGCGCCGCGATGGTCGGCTATGGGGTGGGACGGGCACGGGCGCGGGCGGTGCCGCGGATGACGGTCCACACCTGTACGCTCGACAGCCCGTGGGCGGTGACATTCTACAGGGCCCAAGGGTTTGTCCCCACCCGCCGGGAGGTAGAGATCGTGCCGGACCCCCGCCTTTCCGGGCACCTACCGCCGGACGCCGCGCCGCATCATCCGGTCTTGTCCCCATGAAGGTGCTGCGCGCGGCTGTCGCGCTGATCGTCGGTATCTACCTACTCCTGCTCGGCCTTTTGTGGTCCATGCAAGAAAGGCTGATCTTTCCAGGTTGGTCCGGGCCAAGCGCATCCGCCGTGGCGTCCGTGCCAGGCCTGGAGGATATCCGGATTCCCCACGGGGATGGCTCCACCCGCAGCGGGTGGTGGCGGCAGCCCGATGATGGCGCCCCGACCTTGGTGATCTTCCACGGGAATGCAGGGACCCAATGGGGCAGGCTTCCGGCCTTTGCGGCGCGGGGCTTTGGCATCCTGCTGATCCCCTATGGCGGGTATGCGGGCAACCCTGGCGCGCCGTCCGAGCCGGGATTGATGGCGGACGGCATGGTGGCCTTGGCGGCGCTGCGGGCCAAGGGTGTGAAACCCGAGGACACCATCCTTTACGGGGAATCTCTGGGCACAGGGGTCGCCGCGCAAATGGCCCTTGAACCGGGCGATTGGCGGGGTGTGGTGTTGGACGCACCCTACCTGTCGGTGGCGCAGCGGGCGGCCGAGGTGCATTGGTACTTTCCCGTGGACCATCTGATCCGGCATCGCTTCGACACCGCCTCGATCATCCAGGACATTCAGGCGCCAATCCTGATCCTCCATGGCACCGATGACCGCGTCATTCCGATCCACCATGGCGAGGCGGTGTTCGCCTTGGCCGGCGGGCGTGCAAGGGCGATTTGGGTGCCGGGCGGATCGCACTATCTGCCCACCGAACTGGTGGTCAATGCCGTGGCCGAAACCTTTGCGGAGACCGACTAGGCCGCGCCCTTCCGCCGCGTGCCGCGCCCCGCCTCAGTTGGCAAAAGGACATTCTCCATCAGGTCTTCGACGAACAGGCTAACCAGTTGCGTGCGCCCCGACACACCTGCCTTGCGATAGATCGCGGCGGTCTGTGCCTTGACCGTCCCTTCGGACGTGCCGCGCAGGGCCGCCATCTCGGCCAGGGTGAACCCTTTTACGGCGTAAAGGGCCACATCCCGCTCTGCGGCGGTCAACTCCCACTCCGCAAATCGCTGAAGGATCAGGTCAGACAAGGCCCCGGACGCAGCCTGGAGTTGATCCTCCACATGTTGGCGCCGCGCCTCCGACTTGAGAACGGCAAAGATGCCAAGAAAAAGGCCCAGGATCAGACCGCAGGCGGCGCCGATCTCGATGAACTCGCGCAATTGCCAGTCAATGGGCACGGATCGCAGACCGAGCACTGAAACCATGATGTCCGAAACGAACACGATGGTGCAGATGACCTGCAGGCCCAGCAGAACAAAAAGCGGAATCCGTTTGGTCACGCTCCGCCCCGTGTGCGGGCGCAAGGGGGACCAAGTCGGTCAATCGTCCTCATCGTCCCCGCCCTCGTCTTCGTCATCATCATCGTCGTCGTCCTCATCCCCGGACGGGCCGCCGCCGCCACCGCTGCCACCGGTACTGCCGCTGCCTGCGCCGCCCGAGTCGTCATCGTTCTGGTGCAAGATGCGGTCGCGCGTGTCGCGATCATCGGGCCAGTAATCGCGCAATATCTCTCCGGTGGCGGGGTTGAGAATGATCTCTCGGGTGTGGCGCCCATTGCGAGCGACAATCCGCAGACGGCCCAAGAACGTCCGCGTCACGCGAATGTCGCGGTACCCTTGGGCGCGCAGCTGCGCCACGACCTGTTCGCGCACCGCCGCCATCGCCGATTTGGGCGCTGCTACCAACAGGGCGCCCAGCCCCAGTAAGACATCCCGTCGCTTCATGCGATCTTCCTTTGCTTGCGGCAGGCGCAGCGGATGTGCGCCTGCCCTCCGACGTCAAACGAGGCGCCCCGCGGGGTCGGCCTCAATCGTCGTCATCGTCGTCGCCATCGTCATCATCGTCGTCGGCTTCGTCATAGCCGTCATCGTCATCGTAGCTGACCTCATGGGCGTCTTCTTCGTCGTCCCAGTCGTCGCCGCGGCTGCTCCAATCGGGGCGACGCGCGCCGCTCTCATCATAGGCGGCCTGCGCCAACCACTCGATGCTGGTCTGGTCATCGCTGCCCAGCAAAAGGGCCGTACCGCCCTGCCCCACAAGCGGCCGGTCAAACATCGTCGGAGACGCGATCGACGTGCCCGCCAGCAGAAGGACAGCCAAGGGCGCGGTGTAAAGGATCTTCGTCATAGTCTTCCCTTTCTGTTGAATGCACTGCGGCGCCAACCGCCGCGGCATGGGGGAACAGAAAGTCCTAAGCGGATTTCGGTAACAGACAGCTTGGGTTTAAGTGCGCAAACGTAAACCCCAGATCCGCCGCCCTAAACGGGAGTTTATGAGATTTGGACCCGCATATGTGCGCAAAAGCAACCGGACGCGGCAGCTCAATGGCAGAGATTTCCGGACGACCACCGCTGGGGGCGCGCACGACCGCCCGTCTCTGGTTCTGCGGCGGGGTCCTAAAGGACCTCACCCATTTCCCAACCCAGGGCGCGCGCAGCGGTGAAGATATCCTTGTCGCCGCGACCGCACATATTCATGCAGATGATGTGGTCGCTGGGCAGGTCGGGGGCGATCTTCATCACATGGGCCAGGGCGTGCGAGGGCTCGAGTGCCGGAATGATCCCCTCCATCTCACAGCAGAGCTGGAACGCCTCCAACGCCTCCGCATCGGTAATCGCCACGTATTGCGCGCGACCGATATCGTGGAGCCAGGAATGCTCTGGCCCGATCCCCGGATAATCGAGGCCCGCAGAAATGCTGAACCCCTCAAGGATTTGGCCGTCATCGTCTTGCAGCAGATAGGTCCGGTTGCCGTGCAGCACGCCCGGGCGCCCACCCGTGAGCGAGGCGCAATGCTCCATCTTGTCATTCACGCCTTTGCCGCCCGCTTCGACGCCGATAATGCCCACATCATTGTCGTCCAGGAACGGATAGAACAGGCCCATGGCGTTGGACCCCCCGCCAATGGCCGCGATGATGGTGTCCGGCAGGCGCCCCTCGGCCTCCATCATCTGGGCCTTGGCTTCTTTGCCGATGATCGCCTGGAAGTCGCGGACCATAGCCGGGTACGGGTGCGGCCCGGCGACGGTCCCAATGCAATAAAACGTGTCGGCAACATTGGTCACCCAGTCGCGCAACGCGTCGTTCATCGCGTCCTTCAACGTGCCACGCCCGGACGTGACGGGCACCACTTCGGCGCCCAACAACTTCATGCGAAAAACGTTGGGGCTTTGCCGTTCCACGTCATGGGCGCCCATGTAAACCACGCATTTCAGCCCGAACTTGGCACAGACCGTCGCCGTGGCGACGCCGTGTTGGCCCGCGCCTGTTTCTGCAATGATCCGGGTCTTGCCCATGCGGCGCGCCAGAATGATCTGGCCCAGCACGTTGTTGATCTTGTGGGCGCCGGTATGGTTCAGCTCATCCCGCTTCAGATAGACTTTGGCCCCGCCCAGTTTCTCGGTCAGACGTTCGGCAAGATAGAGGGGGCTGGGGCGGCCCACATAATGCTTCCATAGAAAGTCCATCTCCGCCCAAAAACTCTCATCGGTCTTGGCGATCTCATACTGACGCTCCAGCTCCAGGATCAGCGGCATCAGCGTCTCGGACACGAACCGCCCGCCAAAATCACCGAAGCGGCCATTCTCATCGGGTCCGGTCATAAAGCTGTTCAAGAGATCGTCAGGCATAGGTCCCTCCATCCGGTCAGACCCGTGGTGTAAGGCCAGCCCAGGGTCGGGGCAAGGCGCGATATGCCGCGAAAGACGCCGGTGGTGCGGGCGAAATTTCTTCGCGAAGAAATTTGGGGCGCGCTTAGGTGGCCGGTTGGCGTTGGTGAGCCAGTGCGGCGCAGAAGGCGGCGATCTTGGCGGGGTCCTTCACGCCTGGCGCGCCCTCCACGCCGGAGCTGACATCCACCTGCCGCGCCCCAGTCAAACGGACCGCCTCGGCCACATTTTCAGCCGTCAGGCCACCTGCCAGCATCCAAGGCTTGGCCCAGTCCCGCCCCGTGATCAGGCTCCAATCGAACCCAACCCCATTGCCGCCCGGAAGAACCGCGCCCTTGGGTGGCTTTGCGTCCACCAGAATTTGATCGACGACGGTTTCGTATTCGGAAATCGCGGGCAGGTCTTCCGCCGTCCGCACGCCCACCGCCTTCATCACCGGCAATCCGGTGCGTGCGCGGATGTCCAGGACACGGGATGCGCTCTCTCGACCATGGAGTTGAAGCATGTCCAGCGGCACCTCGGCCATCAAGGCATCCAGCGCGGCGTCGTCCGGATCCACCACCAGCGCGACTTTGGCCAAGCCCAGCGGTGTCTGAACGGCCAACGCCTTTGCTGCGTCCAGGGTCAGGTGCCGCGGTGACTTGGGGAAGAAGACGAACCCGATATAGGCGGCGCCCGCGCTGTGGGCGGCGACCACGTCCTCTGGCGTCCGCAACCCGCAGATCTTTGCCCGCACGCCACCCGACCGGTGCGACACGCGCAACATATCAGCTTGTTTTGTCGAGCAGGGCCAAAACGTCATCTTCGGGCGCGGCGCGCGCCTGCGTCTTGGCCAGTTCCTTCTGCAACTTCTCTTTCTCGGCCCGTTCCCGGCGCGCCACGGCGCGGTGCTTATGCTCCCGCAGCCATTCCCATGCGAACCCGATCAACAGGCCCAAGGCGATGGCAAGAAAGATGACGAGGAAAAGCGGGACGGTCACGCTTGTCAGGGGCCCAAGGCCCAACCCCTCTGGCAGAACACGAAGGGTCACCAACTCGCGGTTGGCCAGGGCCAGCACCAAAAGCACGACGGCCAAAAGGCCAAGGAAGAGATAGCGAAGAAAGCTCATGACACTCGGTTAGCTTTGCCTGCGACCGCTGTCCAGTGCAGGGGACGAATTGGCTGGCGCGGCCCCCTAGGCTTTATCGTTCAAACGGTCACGGAGGAGTTTGCCCGCTTTGAAAAACGGCACGTGTTTCTCCTCCACCTGCACAGACTCACCGGTGCGGGGATTGCGCCCGACGCGGGCGTCCCGCTGTTTGACAGAGAATGCCCCAAAGCCGCGCAATTCCACGCGATCCCCGTCCGCTAACGCGCCGACGATCTCGTCAAAAATGGTGTTAACGATCTTTTCCACGTCACGTTGGTACAGGTGCGGGTTTTCATCCGCGACTTTCTGGATCAGTTCAGACCTGATCATGTCGATCCCCCCTTCCTGCGATGGCCCGCGCCCAGACGCGCCATATCAAGGCAGTAGGTCCTTGGATAACATGACAAATCCGTTTCGGGAATGCCGGGCCACGCGGAAAATTTGGTCAGAACAAGCGAAACTCTGCGGAAACCTTCGCGATTTCGCGAAAATGAGACTTGTACAGGTTGTCGCAGGCAGAACAAAGGACAGCTCCGCTGCCAGGGCCCAGTGACTTGCCAGGGTGAGTCGCGGCGCGATCACCCGTTTTGGTGCGTCTCTCGCCGCTTCTGCGGCAAGGCCGCACGCGCAGATCGCCGCGCAAACCGGGCGATAAAAAAGGCCCACCGGACGCACCGGCGGGCCTTTGATGCTTGAGGTCTTGGAGCAGCCTCAGTCGTCGCCGCTCTTGAGGGCGGCGCCCAGGATGTCACCCAAGGACGCGCCGGAGTCGGAGGAGCCGTACTGTTCCACGGCCTCTTTCTCTTCGGCGATTTCACGCGCTTTGATCGACAGGCCCAGACGACGGGACTTTGCGTCGACGTTCGTGACGCGCACGTCCAGTTTGTCGCCCACGCCGAACCGCTCTGGCCGCTGGTCCGCACGGTCGCGTGCAAGGTCGGAGCGGCGGATGAAGGACTTCATGCCCTCATATTCCACTTCGATGCCGCCATCTTCGATCGACGTGACTTCCACCGTGATGATGGAGCCGCGCTTCACGCCGCCAATGGCTTCCGCATAGGGGTCGCCGCCGGCTGCCTTGATGGAGAGAGAGATACGCTCCTTCTCGGTATCGACCTCGGACACGACCGCCTTGACGATATCGCCTTTGCGGTAGTCGCCGATCACGTCTTCGCCCCGGCCTTCCCAGGTCAGGTCAGACAGGTGCACCATGCCGTCGATATCGCCGGGCAGGCCCACGAACAGACCGAACTCGGTGATGTTCTTGACCTCACCTTCGACCTGCGTGCCTTCGGGATGGGTCTCTGCAAAGACCTCCCACGGGTTGCGCATGGTCTGCTTGAGGCCCAGGGACACGCGCCGCTTGGCCGTATCGATTTCCAGCACCATGACCTCAACCTCCTGGGAGGTGGAGACGATCTTGCCGGGATGGACGTTCTTTTTGGTCCAAGACATCTCGGAGACGTGGACCAGACCCTCGACCCCTGGCTCCAACTCAACGAAGGCACCATAATCGGTGATGTTGGTCACACGGCCCTGATGGGTGCTGTCCAGCGGGTATTTGGCAATGACCGTGTCCCAAGGATCGTCCTGCAACTGCTTCATGCCAAGGCTGATGCGGTGCGTATCCTTGTTGATCTTGATGACTTGAACCTTGACCGTCTCGCCGATGGTCAAGACTTCGCGCGGGTCGTTCACCCGGCGCCAGGCCATATCGGTCACGTGCAACAGGCCGTCCACACCGCCCAGGTCCACGAAGGCCCCGTATTCGGTGATGTTCTTGACGACGCCGTCCACATTCTGACCCTCGGCCAAATTGCCGATAACCTCGGCGCGCTGTTCGGCGCGGCTTTCTTCGAGGATCGCGCGGCGCGACACAACGATGTTGCCCCGGCGGCGGTCCATCTTGAGGATCTGGAACGGCTGCTTGAGACCCATCAGCGGGCCCGCATCGCGCACGGGGCGCACATCCACCTGAGAGCCAGGCAGGAACGCCACGGCGCCGCCCAGATCGACGGTGAAGCCGCCTTTGACACGGCCGAAGATGGCGCCTTCGACGCGCTCTTCCTTGCCATAAGCCTCTTCCAGGCGGTCCCAAGCGGCCTCCCGACGGGCCATCTCCCGAGAGATGACGGCTTCGCCACGGGCGTTCTCCACGGTGCGGAGGTAGACTTCCACCTCGTCGCCCACTTCGATTTCAGGTGCTTCGCCAGGATTTGCGAATTCTTTGATATCGACGCGGCCTTCCATCTTGTAGCCGACATCGATGATGGCTTGTCCCGCCTCAATGGCGATGACTTTGCCTTTGACAACGGACCCTTCCGCGGGCGTGTCGATTTCGAGACTTTCGTTCAGGAGGGCCTCGAATTCCTCCATGGATGCGTTCTGAGCCATGTGGCTGTCTGTTTCCTATTCGTTGCAATTTGACTGGCCGCGCGGTTGTCTCCGCCGGTCTTTGGGTTGGTCGGAAAGCGAAACACCTGTGGCAGATGCCACAAAGATGGTTTCGCTGTCGGGTGACCGGGCGCGGGTTAGGGCAATTTCAACGCAAACGCAAGGGGAAGACGCCGCCTTTGGCGACGGTGCCAATGGAAAACATTCGGGCAAACGCCCCCGGCTACACAAGGTCGGCGGCAGTCTCAGGGGCGCAGACTTCGGGCACCCGGCTGAACGGAATGTTAAGCGTCTGCTGCCCTAGGAAAGCAAATGCTCGGTCAAGAAGGCCTCGACCGCGGCCCCACTGCGCCGGGCAGACACGGGCACATACCCCATATCCCCGCCATCGCTGGCATTTGCCGGATTGGTAAACGCATGCCCCGTCTGGCCGAAGGTCAGGGCATGCCAATCCGGGCAGTGGGCCTCAAGCTCGGCCGCCATCTCCGTGAACTGCGCGGGCGATGCCAGAGGGTCGTTCCACCCATGACACAAAAGAACCGGCGGCATGGTTTGGGTCTCGTATGGCGGGCGATCATACACCCCGTGAAGCGACACAACCGCGTCCCCCTGCCCGGACCGGGCCAAATCCAGCACGGCTTTGCCCCCTAGGCAAAAGCCAAACGCGCCCACCTTGCCCGCATCCATCTGCGCCAAGGCGCCCTGAACCCGTCGCAAGAAGCGCGGGCGATCTGCCTGGACCTCGGCCATCTTGGCCGCAGCCTCTGACACCACATCGGTGCGCCACCCGTCCCCATAGTAATCGACAGCCAAGACGTCATAGCCCTTCTGGGCCCACAGATCCGCCTGTTCCATCTCAAAGTCGCGAAGCCCGGCAAAGGCGGGCGCGATCAGCAGTCCGGCCCCGTTGGGTGCACTTGGGCGGGCGCGATAACCCACCATGGTCTCTCCCGCTATCTCATACCTGTATGGCTCACCCATCGGCATCTTCCTGCAGCAAGTCCGGCTCCAGCGCCTCGATCTGCGCCACGGCGCTGCCTGCGATGCCCTTGACGTCGCCATACATGCCCATCATGGCGCCCACCGCCTTTTCCAGCTGCTTTTCGCGCGTGGACCATTGGGCGGCCATTTGCTTCTTCTCTTTCAGAAGGGCGGCTTGCATGGCCTCGAACGGCTCCACCACGGCTTCGACCCGGGCCGTGAATTGCGGACCGGTGAGGTAATCATACAGCATCTCGGTCTTGCTGGCCTGCCCTTCCCGCGCGCCCCGCGCTTCGGCCACCCGCAGCAGACCATCGCGCAGAACATGGGCCAAGGCGATGGCGTGGCGCGGCGCGGCGACCCAGACGCCGTCGATCTGGCGGAAGGTCTTTACCCCGTCGGGCCGCGCGTCCGAGGCGAGGACCGCGACATCCGCCCCGGCGGCGCGCATATCCTCCCGCAATTTGGGCAGCCAGCCGGGCGACCAATTGGCCGTCCGCTTCACCTCCCACAGGATGGCGCCTGCCGTCCCAGACGGGGCCACGACACTTTGCAAACAATCGGCCCCCCGCGTCCCTTTGCCCACGGGGGCGATCTGGTCCATGGGGAATGCCTGCCCCAACTGCTCCTCCAGGACGACCTCCGCCACTTCGCCCTGCAATTGTTGCGATCCTTGCTCCATCTTCTTCTGAAGGGTCTCGATCTGGCGGCGCAGGCCGTCCATCTGCTGATCCTTCTCGGCCAACCGCAGGGCGGCCTTCTCTTGCTCCGCCATAAGCTTCTCTGCGGCCAAGGCTTCGGCCTGCTGCGCCAGTTTCTTGCGCACCACGTCGGTTTGAGCCGCGACCTGTTTTTGGATCGTCAGGTCCAACTCACGCTCCCGATCGGCCAGCTGCGTCTCTCGTTTCAACGCCTCGGCCTGTTTGGCCTGCGCCTCTTTCAGCTTGGCGTCCTGTTCGGCGGCCCGGTCCCTCAGCGCCGCAGCCTCGGCCCGCAAACCGGCCACCGCGTCCGCCTGCGCCTGGGCCGCCGCGTCTGCCGCGCTCGCCTCGATCTGCGCTTTCTGCTCTGCCAACGCGTCCCGCAGACGGTCTGCGGCCACGCGCTTCGTTTCCGCCAGAAGCGGCCCTGCCAAGGACTCGGTCAGCGGGATCTCCGTCGCACATTTTGGACAGGTAATGATGGCATCCGTCATGGCCACAGCCTGCGCCACCATCACCGGCTGGGCAAGGCCCCATGGACCGTCACCGTGGCGCAAGCGGCCCCACTAAAAATGGGACCCACCCCCGAAACCGAGACCTAGATGTCCTGCCCGCGTTTTTGGAGCCGCTCGATCAGCTTTTGCTGCTCTCCGGCGCTGTCACCCCGACCGAACTGCACACCACCGGACGAAAACAACGTGCCATAGGTCAAAGCCGCATTCACCGTTTGACCGATGCCCGAAATCAGTTGCTCATCGCGCAAAGGCGACAGCGGATGGATGAACACGGCCCACACACGCCCCTCCGCCACCGCATAACGGGCATCCAGGGCACTGTCGAAATTGGCCTGCATCATGCGGGTCAGATCCGTCTCCGTCAGGCCCACCGCAGAGCGGATCGGCACCATGGCCCGCATCCGGTCCGCCCGCGGGTCGCTGATCACCAAAACCGGCACATCTTCGATGGTCATCTGAAAGGCGGGTCCGGCCCGCTGCACATCCGGATCCAACCGTTCAAGCACCGCTGCCATGCGGCGAAGGGTCATGATCTTATACACCTCTTCGGCCCGCACATCGGGCGTCGGCTCGGTCTCTTGCGCCGCCGACAACCCGGTCAGGGCGACGGCAAAAAACATGGCGCTTGCCGACAAGAGGACGGCGCGCTTGACCCAGGGCGGACGCGCCACCCCGCGCGGTGGCATGGGCAAATGTGGCATGGGGCGTCTCCTGTCCTGGCACTGATCCAGGGATGCTAGGGCGCCCGCATCACCCGGGAAAGGCACATTTGGGTGAGGTGCGTGTGGGGACGGTCACGCCCGCGCGACCGCGATGGCGGCCAAGGCGGCCCGCAATGCCTCCTCGATGCTCATCTCAGAGGTGTCGAGCACTGTTGCATCGGGGGCCGCCGTCAAGGGCGCGTCGGCGCGCCCCATGTCCCGGGCATCTCGCTCCCGCACATCCTGCAAGACACCTTCCTGCGTGACGTCCAACCCCAGGGCCGACAGCTCTTCAAATCGCCTCTGCGCCCGCACCTCCGCCGAGGCGGTAACGTAAAGCTTCACATCCGCGTCGGGGCAAATCACCGTGCCAATGTCCCGCCCATCCAGCACTGCGCCGCCGGGCCGGGCCGAAAAACGGCGCTGGAAATCGACCAAGGCGGCACGGACATCGGGCAAGGCGGCCACACGGCTGGCGGCTTGGGCCACCTCTGGCGTCCGCAGGTCGCCCCGGGTCAAATCACCTGGCAAAAGGGCTTGGGCGGCGGCCACCGGGTCTTCGCCCGCAGTGACCCGAGCGCCAACCGCACGGTAGAGAAGTCCCGTATCCAGATGCGCCAAGCCAAACGTCTCGGCCACAGCACGGCTGATGGTGCCCTTACCCGCCGCAGCGGGTCCGTCGATGGCCACGGTGAATGTCATATGTATCTCCCATCTGCATCCCGTTAACCCGTCCCATGTGGCAGGGCCATGTCCATGTCAAACGCCTTGGGCGCGCGCCAGTGCCCAGGACAGCGCCCAACCGCGCACACAGCCCAAGGGGACGCGACAGGATCATCGGCCCGTCCGACGGGGTCCAGTCGCTTGACTGATGCCGCCCCAACTCGCCCTCCAAAAACCAAAGCGCCGCTCGCAGATGACGCGCGACGCCCTGTCTGTCATCTGGCCCAAAATACTCCCGCGCGCCGGTTACACCCGGCGGAACGTCAGATAGTGGGGCACCCGCCCCTCCCCTATGGCCTTCGCCTCGTAGCGCGTGCGAGTCCAATCGCCCCAAGGCGCCCGCCAATGGGACGGCCCTTCCGCCAGCCAGGTGAACCCATGACGCGGAACTTGATCAAGGGTCTGACGCACGTAATCGGGGATGTCGGTGGCCACGCGAAACTCGGCCCCGGGCTTCAACACGTGCGCCAACGGCGCCAAATGCTCTGGCGTGACGAACCGGCGGCGGTGGTGGCGGGCCTTGGGCCACGGATCGGGATAGAGCAGAAATGCCTTGGAAATCGACGCATCGGGCAAGACATCGAACAGGTCGCGCACATCGCCCGGATGCAGTCGCACGTTTGAGATATCGGCCTGCCGTAGCTTGCCCAGCAACATGGCCACACCGTTGATATACGGCTCCGCCCCGATGATGCCGACACCACGATTGGCAGCGGCTTGCGCGACCATATGCTCGCCACCGCCAAAGCCGATCTCTAGCCAAACATCTTTGCCAGCAAAGAGGCCTTCCAAGTTCAGCGGCGTCCGGGCGGGGTTCTCCTCCCACCCGACGGCCCCGGGCGACAGGGCTGCCAAATCCTCTGCCAAGTACCGCTCATGGCTGTCCTTCAGGTGCTTGCCCTTGCGGCGGCCGTAGAAGTTTCGATGGGGTCGTTCGGTCATAGTGCGGGGCCAGTTCCAGCATCGTTGGGCAAGATAGAAGGTTAAGTGGGACGCTTGATGCGGTTCACATGGCCTATCTTTCGGCCGGGTCGGATCTCTGCCTTGCCGTAAAGATGCACCTGCGTGCCGGTGGCGCCAAGCAACTCCGGCAGCCGGTCCATGTCATCGCCGATCAGGTTCTCCATCACCACATCCACATGGCGGGAGCCGTCGCCCAAAGGCAGGCCCGCGACCGCACGGATATGCTGTTCGAACTGATCGACGGCGCAGCCCGCCTGGGTCCAATGCCCGGAATTGTGGACACGCGGCGCGATCTCGTTGACCAGCAGCCCCTGGGGCGTCACGAACAGTTCCACCCCCAAAACGCCCACGTAATCCAGCGCATTGAGGATCTTTCCCGCCAGCAGCACCGCATCCGTCCGCTGCGCCCCGGTGATCTGCGCGGGCAGCGTGGTCGTCCGCAGGATGCCGCCATCATGGACGTTCTCGCCAGGGTCGAAACACACCACCTCCCCGGACAGGCCGCGCGCGGCGATGACCGAGATCTCTCGCGTGAAGGGCACGAACCCCTCCAGGATGGCATCGGCACCGCGCATTTCGGTCAGTGCATCGGCGGCCTGTTCGGGGCGATCGATCTTCACTTGCCCCTTGCCGTCATAGCCCAGCCGCCGGGTCTTGAGGATGGCAGGCGTGCCAAACCGCGCAAGCGCCTCCTCCAGCCGGGACAGGTCGGGGACATCCGCGAAGGGCGCGGTTTGAAGACCCAGGTCGGTCAAAAACGCCTTCTCGAACAAACGGTCCTGACTGACAGCCAGGGCGGACGCACCGGGCCGGATCGGGCGCAATGCCGACAGGGTGTCCAGCGCGTTGGCCGGGATGTTCTCAAACTCATAGGTGATGACCTGACACGCCTCCGCGAAGGATTGCAGCGCGCCGATATCCTCGTAGGACGCCTTGAAATGATAGTTCGCCACATGGGACGCCGGGCAATCCCCCATGGGCTCGAACACGCAGGTCTTATAGCCCAGGCGACTGGCCGCCACCGACAACATCCGGCCCAATTGCCCGCCGCCTAAAATCCCAATGGTCGCCCCGTGGGGCAGCGCGTCCTGCATGGTCTGTCCTTATCGTTCAGGGGGCGTCCGGGATCGAAGCGGACAGATCCGCCCGCCACTGGTCCAAGCGATGCGCCAGATCCGCGTCGTGCAGCGCCAGGATCCCGGCCGCCATCAGGCCCGCATTGGCCGCGCCCGCCGCCCCGATGGCCATGGTCGCCACCGGGAAGCCCCTGGGCATTTGCACGATGGAATAAAGACTGTCCACACCCGACAGCGCCTTGGTCTGCACGGGGACGCCGATCACCGGCACCCGCGTCTTGGACGCCATCATCCCCGGCAAATGCGCTGCCCCACCGGCGCCCGCGATGATCACATGCAAGCCCCGGTCCACGGCCGTCTTGCCATAGTCCCAAAGCCGATCTGGCGTCCGGTGGGCGGACACGATCTTGGTCTCATAGGCGACCCCAAGCGCATCCAGGATCTCGGCGGCACCCTGCATCGTCGGCCAGTCCGAGGTGGAGCCCATAATGATGCCCACGGGCACTGTCTGCGTCATGGGCACCTCAGGCGATGATGTCCGGGGTCAGGTCGTCCTCGATCCGGGCAATCTGATCCTTCAGGAGGAGTTTCTTCTTTTTCAACCGCTTCACAGCCAACATATCGGGGCGCACACTCTCTTCGATGGCGCGAATGGCGGTGTCGAGGTCGCGATGCTCCTCGCGGAGCACCCCCAACTTGGTGCGCAACACCTCTTCACGGCTCATTTCAGGGGGTGTGGTCACAGGGGTGGGCATCTCTGGCGATTGGGTGGGCGACGTCTACACCGGGTGGGGATGCGAAGCCAAGGGAGGTGTGCCCCCCTTGTGAAAACACCCCTGTCCCCCCACATCCATAGGCGTGCGGTGCCAGACTGGGCCGCGCGCAGACGGATCGCTTTGACGAGGACCCGGAGAGTTATGACGAAGTTGAGTTTTGGCACCCATCCCTTCCTTTTGGGATTTGACGAGCTTGAGCGCTTGGTGGAACGCACCGCGCGCACGGGCAACGAAGGCTACCCACCCTACAATATCGAACAGACCGGCGATGATGGGTTCCGCATCACGTTGGCTGTGGCGGGGTTTGGCGAAGACGACCTGTCGATCACGTTGGAAGATCGGCAATTGGTCATTCGCGGCAAGTCTAAAGATGAGGCAGAGCGCGTATATTTGCATCGCGGCATCGCCGCACGGCAGTTTCAGCGCGCGTTCGTCCTCGCCGATGGGGTGGAGGTGCAAGGCGCGTCCATGGAACATGGTCTCCTCCACGTGGATCTGACCCGGGCCGTGCCCGAGAATGTGGTCCAAACCATTCGTATCTCCGGGGCAAAGCGTCCCGCCAATTCGTAATCGCCAGGTCGGAAAGGACACATCATGACGATGCAATCATCCCTCAGCGCCGCTGAAGACGCCCTGGTCTATGTGCGCAAAGTGGCCATCGACGACCTGCCGGACGCCGTCCAGGAAGAAGCCCGCGAGGGCGGCTTGGAGGAGTTGTATGCCCTCCACCGCGCCGATGGGGAACAGGTGGCCCTGGTGGGCGACCGCCGGATGGCGTTTTCCCTGGCTTTGCAAAACGACATGCAGCCGGTCAGCGTTCACTGACAGATGACAGATGCACCCGGAATAGAAAACAGCGCCCCGTGGGGCGCTGTTTTTGCGTGAATGGCCGCTTTGATCAGACCTGGCCAGAGATAAGGCCCATCCCCTCAAGTTTCAGCAGGACCTGCTGGGCGCAGTTGTCCACCTCAAACCCTTCGGTATCCACCACCAATTCGGCACTGGTCGGCGCCTCGTACGGGTCAGAGATGCCGGTGAATTCGGGGATCTTCCCCTCGCGGGCCAGCTTATACAGACCCTTCCGGTCCCGACGCTCACATTCCTCCAGCGATGTGGCCACATGCACCTCGACGAAGGCGCCATAGGCCTCGATCATCTCGCGGGCGGCACGGCGGGTAGCGGTGTAGGGCGCGATGGGCGCGCAAATGGCAATTCCGCCATTCTTGGTGATTTCGGACGCCACATACCCGATCCGGCGGATGTTGATGTCCCGATGCTCCTTGGAGAAGGTCAGCTCCGACGACAGATGCTTGCGCACCACATCCCCATCCAGCAACGTCACCGGGCGGCCCCCCATCTCCATCAGTTTGACCATGATGGCATTGGCGATGGTGGATTTGCCCGACCCGGACAGGCCGGTGAAGAACACGGTGAAGCCCTGCTGCGACCGGGGCGGCGACGTGCGGCGCAGTTCCTTCACCACTTCGGGGAAGCTGAACCATTCCGGGATTTCCAGCCCCTCCCGCAGACGGCGCCGCAATTCCGTGCCCGAGATGTTCAGGATGGTGACGTTGTCGCGGTCTTCGATGGCGTCATTGGGCTCATACTGCGCCCGCTCCTGCACATAGACCATGTGCTTGAAGTCCACCATTTCGATCCCGATCTCCGCCTGATGTTCCCGGAACAGGTCCTGGGCGTCATAGGGGCCATAGAAGTCCTCACCGGCGCTGTTCTTGCCGGGGCCCGCGTGATCGCGGCCGACGATCATGTGCGTGCAGCCGTGGTTGCGGCGGATGATGCCGTGCCACACAGCCTCCCGCGGGCCGGCCATGCGCATGGCCAGGTTCAAAAGGCTCATGGTGGTGGTTGCCTGAGGATACTTGTCCAGCACGGCCTCATAGCACCGGACGCGCGTGAAGTGGTCCACATCACCCGGCTTGGTCATCCCCACAACGGGGTGGATCAGCAGGTTGGCCTGCGCCTCGCGCGCGGCGCGGAAGGTCAGTTCCTGATGGGCGCGGTGCAGCGGGTTGCGCGTCTGGAACGCCACAACGCGGCGCCAGCCCATCTTGCGGAAATAGGCGCGCAATTCGTTGGGCGTGTCCCGGCGGGCGCGGAAATCGTAATGGATCGGCTGCTGGATGCCAGTGATCGCGCCACCCAGATAGGTGTCCCCCGCCTGGTGGTGCAGATAGTTCACTGCCGGGTGGGCCAGATCGTCGGCGCCGTACACCATCTCGGCCTCGCGGGCCTTGTTCGGTTGATACTTCGACGTCACCGACAAGATCGCCAGGATCACGCCTTCCTGGTCGCGCAGGGCGATGTCTTGGCCTTCTTCGACCTTGCCTGCAAACCCTTCGGACACGTCCAGTGTGATCGGCATGGGCCAAAGCGTTCCATCGGCCAGGCGCATATTCTCCACCACGCCTTCATAATCCTGCTTGCCCAGGAACCCCTTGAGCGGCGCAAACCCGCCATTCATCAGCAGTTCCAGATCGCAAATCTGCCGGGGCGTCAGGTCCCAACTGGGCAGGTCCGCGGCCTCCACCTTCAGCTTCTGCGCACTGTCATAACTGACATAGAGTTCGGGGATCGGGGCGAGGTTGTTTTCCATAAGTCTTGTCCTGGTAGGAAGTGGGGTGAGGCCCGACGTGGACCCTGTGAGTTCAGCATGGAGCGCGTCATATTCCGCGAACTTGCGCCGGAGAAATGCGTCGGTCAGTCGGTTCTTCTCCGACGCCCCGCGCGGGGTGAGAACATAGGCATAGCGCTGGCGCCGGTCCGGCCCCTTGCGCGCACTGATCTTGACCAGCCCGGCCTCTGCGGCCACGCGCAGTTGGGCGTTCAATCGTCCCAGTGACACGCCCAACGCCGTCGCAGTCGCGCGCTGCGTGGCCTCTGGCGCCAGATCAAGCTGGCGCAACAGACGGAAGAGGTCATCGTCCCCTTCGAAATCAGATTTTGCTGGTAGGGACAGCATCACTGGCGACTCAAGTTTGTTCACAGATGAACGCTTATGCGAAAAAGTATGTTCATGAAAGAACAAACTTTGCAGCATCGCAGAAATATGCCCAAGGCCCGGGTTACTCGGCCATGGTTGCGCGCTCAGGAAACCAAGACAGGACCGCGCCTTGCGTTCAAATCAGAGATAGGGCGCGAAACAGGCCACTTCGTTCGGGTCCGGCGTCCCTTGGCCAGAGATCACGGCAAGCGCCGCCCTGGCCCGCGTATCTTCGGGTGTCCGCGCCAGCAGCGCTTCGACCGACCGCGCGTCATCGCGTCGGATGGCATCCACCAAAGGTCCGTCTCGCGTGGGGTCCGGGCTAGGGCAGACACCCGAGCCAACCCGTTCGGCCCGCGCGACAGAGGCATTGCCCGAAGGCGCGGGCGCGCCCCCGCCACAGGCAGACATGCCCATCAACCACAGGCCAAATATCGTCGCGCGCAAAATGCCCATGGTCTCGCCTCCCGTGGTGTTGGCGTCCCTACTCTGCGGGCTCCGCCAAGGGCGCGGGGGCCACATCGCTGTCCAACCCATGTTCGGCCAGGAACCGCTCCGCCTCCAGCGCCGCCATACACCCCATGCCCGCGCTGGTCACGGCCTGCCGGTACACATCATCGGTCAAGTCCCCTGCCGCGAACACGCCGGGGATGGACGTCGCCGTGCTGTTGGGCGCGGTTTTCACATAGCTGCCGGAATGCAACTCCAGCTTGTCAGCCACCAATTCCGAGGCAGGCGCATGGCCGATGGCCACGAAGAACCCGTCCACCTTGATCTGCCGCGGGGCGCCGGTCTGGGCATGTTCCAGCCGCAGCCCTTCGACCCCGCGGGGCATGGTCGACCCAAGGACCTCGGCCACGTTATGGTTCCAGATCACTTCGACCTTGGGGTGCTTAAACAAACGATCCTGCAAGATCTTCTCGGCCCGCAAACTGTCGCGACGGTGGATCAGCGTCACCTTGGACGCGAAATTCGTCAGGAGCAGCGCTTCTTCCACGGCCGTGTTGCCACCGCCGACAACGGCCACCTCTTTCCCGCGATAGAAGAACCCGTCGCAGGTGGCACAGGCGCTCACGCCGAAGCCCTTGAAATGCTCTTCGCTGGGCAGACCCAGCCATTTCGCCTGGGCCCCCGTCGCCAGGATCAGCGCGTCGCAGGTATAGACCGTCCCGCTATCTGACTGCGCCGTGAAAGGCCGTTTCGACAGATCGAGGGAGGAGATGTGATCCCCAATGATCTCCGTCCCCATCTCTTTGGCATGGGCCTCCATCCGGGTCATCAGATCCGGGCCCATGACCATGCTATCCCCCGGCCAATTCTCCACCTCGGTGGTGATCGTCAATTGACCGCCTGGTTGAATGCCTTGCACCAGCACCGGCTCCAACATGGCGCGGCTGGCGTAAACCGCCGCCGTGTAGCCCGCAGGGCCAGACCCGATGATCAGAACCTTGGAATGCTTCGTCTCGGACATGGAACCCTCCGCCAGATGTGCCGCTTTGATATAGAGACAGCGACGCGCCGGGTGAAGAGGGGGAAGCTTCTTGTGATTTCCCCCTTGCCTGTATTTTTCGAAAGGTAGGGGAAACCTTACCTCGCAAAAGGCGGACGCAATAATCCGTCGCGAGCTTGAAACATTCTTGCGCTCCCCTGCTGTCCGTGGGACATATCTGCAATCTGAACGACCCGAGGAACCCATGGCCGTGTCCAAACTCGACCCGATCGACCGTCAAATCCTGGCCGAGTTGCAAGCCGATGGACGCATGACCAATGTCGAATTGGCCCGCCGCGTCGGCATTTCCGCCCCGCCCTGCCTGCGCCGCGTCCGCGCCCTGGAAGAGGCGGGCTATATCCAAGGCTACCACGCGGACGTCAACGCCCGCTCCCTCGGCTTTGAAGTACAAGTCTTCGCCATGGTGTCGCTGGAAAAACAAGCCGAGGTGGACCTTTCGGCGTTTGAGGCCCTCTGCCGGCAATGGCCGCTGGTCCGCGAATGCCACATGCTGAACGGTGAAATCGACTTCATCCTGAAATGCGTGGCCCCCGATCTCAGCACGTTCCAGTCTTTTCTGACCGGAGAGTTGACCGCCGCCGACAACGTCGCCTCCGTGAAGACGTCTTTGGTGATCCGCGGGGCCAAAGACACGCCGGGCGTGCCCTTCGACATTCTGGAAGAACGCCTGGCGATCGAGGCGTAAAAGCCCCTTCTTTCAACGGGTAAGACATAGCTTACACAAGTACCCAAGCGCGAACGCGGCAGAAACTGCCGTGGAAACAAAACCGCCGCCGGGCCAGGAACGTTGCGCCGCTTGCGGGGAAAAATCTGGGCCACGCGTCAAACCTTTGCCAGTATCTCCGGCATAATCCTGGGTATGGTTAAGGTTCTCTGTCTGCCCGTTTCATTTCTATCGTCCGAAGACGGCACAATCACCGTTGATTGGGTCGTGCTCACCACCGCGCTGGCGGGCATTGGCCTAGGCGCCATGATGTTGGTCAGCGGCAGTGTGGGGGACCTGTCCAACGACACCCGCGCAACCCTGAATGACCAGGCGGTCATCACCAACTTCCCGCCCCAAAGCGCCGCCGCCGATTTGGCCATTCCACCGTCATCGACGGCCTGGACCGGCGGGACCCCAGCCCATGTGGACGGCCTGGGCCTTCTGCGGCACATCGCTGGCGGCGAAACGGCGACCGTGACCCTGGACATCCCCGGCGACGCGGCCGTGGCCATGGTGACGTTCGACCTGATCGGCGGCGACGACCTGGACGGCGACTTGGCGACTGTGCTGGTGAACGGCCAGCCGGTGTCCGTCTACCGCGATGACCACGGCGTTATCACGACCGTCGATGCAGGCGTCCCTGGCGTCGCCGTGGCCGTCACCCAAAGGGCCAGCGACATGGCCCTAGGTGCCAACGCCGCCTTTCCCGACAGCCGCGCCACGTTTTCGATCCGCGTCGACGATCCCGGGCAGGCCCTGACCTTGGGCGTGCATTCTGGCGCGGATGAGCCGATGGACACGGAATTCTATGCCATCGGCCCGGTGCAGGTCCGTTCTCTCTAGACGGACCAACGCGCGGCAGGTTTAGACCTTCAGGGCCGGGATGATCTGCTTTTTCCGGCTCATGATGCCGGGCAACACGACGCTGTCCCCGGTCACGCTGGCGCCGAAACTCTTCTCTGCCACGGTCTTCACAAGGTCATTGGGCACCAGCAGCGTGGCTTCCTCGTTCAGGATATCCACCACGAACAGCAGGACCTGTTCCACCCCGTCCTCGGACGCCACTGGCCCCATGCTTTCCATGATCGACGCCTTACGGTCCAGCACCACATCCGGCGCCGTCGTCTCCAGGACGGACACGCGGAACTTGGTCCCGTCCACCGCGTATTCCTTGCTGTCCATCCGCAGCAACTCCGCATCCGAGAACGCGCTGACGTCGGACTTCGCCGCAAACATCTCAGCGGCCAACTCCGGGATGGAGACGCCGAGGTCCTTCGCCAATCGCTCCGCCACGGCGCGGTCGTGGTCCGTGGTCGTGGGCGACCGGAACTCCAACGTGTCCGACAGGATGCAGGTCAGCATAGCGCCCTTGATCCCCTCTGGCGCGGTTTCCAACGCACCGCCCATCAGGTCGGCCATGATCGTGGCGGTGCAGGCCAAGGGGCGCACCGTGATCTCGATGGGACCAGACGTCTCCAACCCGCCGACCAGCTTGTGGTGGTCGATGATCTGCCGGATGTCCGCATCGTTGATGCCCTCCGGCAACTCGGCCGGGTTGTTCGTGTCCACGATGACCACAGGTTGACCGGCATTCACGCCCGCAATGATCTGCGGCGTGTCCAAGCCCCAACGCTTCAACATATAGGCGGCCTCGGTATTCGGCGCCCCCAACAAGGCGGGCGCGGCGTCCATCCCCGCGACAGAACTGAGGTACCAGGCCCAAGCGATCGGGCTGCCGGTCGAATCGGTGTCAGGCGATTTGTGGCCAAAAACGAGGGTGGTCATCTGCGTCATCCATGCTGAAAATGCGTCGGGCGCGCCCTTACCGCGGCGCGTCCCGGATGTCACGAGGGGTTCCATGCGCGAAACCGATCTCTACGCCCCAGTGAAAACCTTCCTGGAGGGGCAAGGCTATGCGGTGAAGGGGGAAATCGGCAAAGCCGACGTTGTGGCCCTGCGCGGCGAAGATCCGCCGGTGATCGTGGAGTTGAAGACCGCCGTCAGCCTGACCCTGTTCCACCAATGCATCGATCGCCAAAGCATCACGCCCCATGTCTATCTGGCCGTCCCCGACGTGCAGGGGCGCCGGGGATACGCCGCCCTGAAGGCCACCCTCAAAATGGCCCGGCGGCTGGGGCTTGGCGTTCTGACGGTGCGCCTGTCGGACGGTCTGGTCACCGTCCATTGCGACCCCGGCCCGTTCCAGCCCCGCCTGTTGAAACGCCCGAGGGAGCGTTTGTTGCGCGAATTCGCCGCCCGCCGCGGGGACCCCGCCCAAGGGGGCGCCACCCGCGACGGTCTGATGACGGCCTACCGGCAGGACGCCATGGCCCTGGCCACGCACCTGGCCCGACACGGCCCCTGCAAAGGCAGCGTTGCCCGCGATGCCACGGGCGTGCAACGGGCCACGCAGATCATGCGCGACAACCATTACGGGTGGTTCGAACGGGTGGACACCGGCATCTACGGCCTTTCCGACCAGGGCCGCGCGGCCTTGCCCCCCAAATCAGTTTCCGCCGCCCCCGAACCCCGGTAAGAGGCCGCAACGCCATTGCCCCAAAGGTCCACGCCCCATGGAAATCATCACCGCCCTCTCCCAGGTCTCCGGCCGCTATAAGGCCCTGTTCGTGGACCTCTGGGGCTGCGTCCATGATGGCTACACGCCGTTTCCCGGCGCCGTGGAGGCCCTGACCGCCTACCGCGACACAGGCGGCGTCGTGATCTTGGTCACCAACTCTCCCCGCCCCCGCGCCGGGGTGACGACACAGTTGGAGGAGATCGGCGTCCCCCCCGGGGCCTATGACGACATTGCCACCTCCGGCGATTCGGCCCGGGTCGCGATGTATCGCGGGACCGTCGGCGCGAACGTCTGGCATCTGGGCCCGGACCATGACGCGGGCTTCTTTTCGCCCCCCAAAGTGCTGGATGACCCGGTCGCAATCACGCGCGTCTCGCTGGACGCCGCCGACGGGGTGGTCTGCACCGGCCCCTTCGACCCGCTAGCGGACCCGGACACGCTGCGGCCAGAGTTGCTGGCCGCCAAGACCCGCGGCCTTAAACTGCTTTGCGCCAATCCCGACATCGTCGTGGACCGCGGCGACCAACGCGAATGGTGCGCCGGGGCCATCGCCAAGCTCTATACCGAGATGGGCGGCGAAAGCCTCTATTTCGGCAAACCCCATCCGCCCATCTACGACCTGGCCCGCCGCCGCCTGGCGCAGATCGCCGATGTGGGCGACGCCGACATCCTGGCCATCGGCGACGGCCCCCAGACCGACGCGGCGGGCGCCATGGGCGAAGACCTGGACCTGCTTTTCATCTCCGGCGGGTTGGGTGCCTCGGAAACGGGCACCCCGCCCCAGGGCAACCCTGACCCAGACAAGTTGGCAACGTACCTGGCCGAAACCGGCGTGGTTCCCACCTTCACAATCGGATCGCTTCGGTAACAAACAGTAATACTATGGTCCTATCCGGTATTTTTATTGCTTTCTGACTTGCCGCAGCGCGGCGCAGTCGCTATGTCTTGCCCAACCCAAATCGGGAGTAGGACCATGCTCGACAACATGCCCCGCGGTACGATCTGCATCGAAGACATCGAGATTGGGATGTCGCGCTCCCTCCGCAAAATCGTCACTGACCGCGATATCGAGCTGTTTGCCGAGGTGTCGACCGACCACAACCCGGTCCACCTGGACGAGGCCTATGCCCAAGACACCATCTTCGAGGGGCGCATCGCCCATGGCATGCTGACCGCTGGCCTGATTTCCGCCGTCATCGGGGAACAGCTTCCGGGCCACGGCACCGTCTATCTGGGCCAATCGCTGAAATTTTTGGCCCCCGTGCGCCCCGGCGACATGGTGGAGGCGGTGGTGACGGTGACCGACATGGATATCGGCAAGCGCCGGGTGACCATGGACACCCATTGCGCCATCGACGGCAAGAAAGTCCTGAAAGGGGAGGCCGTGGTCCTGGCCCCTTCGCGCAAGTTCGACTGACGCCGAAGGCGGCCCTCGGGCCGCGCAGTCATAGACCGCCCGGGGCAAAAGCGAAAACGCCTGCCGTCGCAATGGCGGCAACGAAGGCGACGTTTTCCCGAGACACCCGTCCCCCAAACCTCAGGGGCCCAAGCACTGCGCGGGGCAACGGGAAAGCGTTGTCCCTCCCCACACCATGCGGACCGGACTGACCCCACCGTCAACGATTGGCCGTATGGCAGGGGACGACCTAAGGCCCCCCAGAGGTGCCCAATCGTCAGCCCCAGGACCGCCGGTCCCAGATGCAACAAGATCCGGCGCGGCATCCCTGCGATCGTTTCGGCACGCCGCTCCAAGGTCCCTCAGTCCATGTCTGCACCCGCCATTGCGCCGGGGCGGGCATCCGGCTGCCCCCCCGGGTCGCCCGTGCCCCCTGAACCCTTGCGGCGCGCATTTATCGGCGATAGCCCAAACCCATGCGCATCTTCCGCGACCATAAAGACATTCCATCGGACGCGCGGGGCGCCTCTGCCGCCATCGGCAATTTCGACGGCGTGCATTTGGGCCATCAGCGCGTGCTGGACGCCGCGCGCCAGAAGGGCGCGCCCCTTGCCGTCGTGACCTTCACCCCCCACCCGCGCGAGGTCTTCGCCCCCAATGCCCCCGCCTTCCGCCTCATGTCGCCTGAGGCCAAGGCCAACCGCCTCGCCAAGCTTGGCGTAGACCTCCTGTTCGATCTGCCTTTCCCCGGCATTGCGCCCCTCTCGGCCCAGGCCTTCATGGCCGATGTGCTGGCAAAAGGGCTGGGCCTCAGCCACGTGGTCACAGGCGCCGATTTTTGCTTTGGCAAAGGGCGCAGTGGCACCGTCGACACCTTGCGCGCCGGTGGTGTGGCCCTGGGCTTCGACGTGACCATCGCGCCCCTTCTCGGCGACGAAACGCCCGTGTCCTCCACCGCGATCCGCGCCGCGCTCAGCGACGGGGCGCCGCGCAAAGCGGCCGAGATGCTGGGCCATTGGCACCGCATCGAAGGCCCCGTCCTGCACGGTGAAAAGCGTGGACGGGACCTGGGCTATCCGACGGCGAACATGGCGCTCGACGGCCTTCACCTGCCGCGCTTGGGCGTCTATGCGGTTCTTGTGGATGTGCTCGACGGCCCCCATGGTGGCACCTATCGTGGCGTCGCGTCCCTCGGCGTGCGCCCCATGTTTGGGCAGAACACCCCCAACCTGGAAACCTTCCTGTTCGACTTCTCCGGCGACCTGTACGGCACGCCGATCTCCGTCGCGCTGGTGGAATTCCTCCGCCCGGAGGCGACGTTCACCGGCCTAGACGCGCTGATCACCCAGATGGACGCCGACAGCGCCCAGGCGCGCGCGATCCTGGCCCATGTCTGACCCGTCAACGCCAGACCGCGCCGTGCCGGACCCCATCGACCGTGCCGATCTGCGCCCCCGGTTCTGGGAACGCGGCTTAGACCGGCTCAGCCCGAAGGAGTGGGAGGCGCTCTGCGATGGCTGCGGCAAATGCTGCCTCAACAAGCTGGAGGACGAAGACACCGGCCAAGTGGAGTTGACCCGCGTCGCCTGCCGCCTGCTCGACGACAGCACATGCCGCTGCTGCAACTACGCCAATCGCCTGGCCTTCGTGCCCGAATGCATCGTGCTCAGCCCAAGGACTCTGCCCGATGTGGTCTATTTCTTCCCAGAGACATGCGCCTATCGGCGCTTGCACGAAGGGCGCCCCTTGCCCGCCTGGCACCCCCTTTTGACCGGTGATCCCATGTCGCCCCACCGCGCGGGCGCATCGCTCATGGGCCAAACCGTGTCCGAAGTCACCACCCCCGAGGAGGAGTGGGAGGATCACGTCATAGACGAACCCCTGGGTCCTGCGCCATGAATTTGAACTTTGCCTCCGACAACACGGGCCCCGTGGCCCCACCCATCCTCGACGCCATGGTCAAGGCCAATTCCGGCCCCGCCATGCCCTACGGCGCCGATGCCTGGGCCACCCCCGTGCGCGACAACCTCCGCAGCCTGTTCAACTGGCCCCAAGCAGAGGTCCTCCTGGTCGCCACCGGCACCGGGGCCAACGCCCTGGCCCTGGCAGGTCTGGTCCAGCCTTGGCAAACCATCTTCGCCCACCAGATCAGCCATATCGAGGAAGACGAATGCGGCGCGCCCGAATTCTATACTGGCGGCGCCAAGCTGACCCTGGTGCCCGGCGCCGATGGTAAGATGAACCCCGAAAACCTCATCGCGGCCTTGGCGGGCGTGGGCGCCAAAGGCGTGCACGGCGTTCAGAAAGGCGCTCTCAGCCTGACCAACGTGACCGAGGCGGGCACCCTCTACAGCTTGGACGAACTGGCCGCCCTCACGGACCTCGCCCACCAGGCGGGGATACCCACCCACCTGGACGGCGCCCGCTTCGCCAATGCCTGCGTCGCCCTCGATTGCAGCGCCGCAGACCTGGCCCAGGGTTTCGACATGGTCAGTTTCGGCGGCACCAAGAACGGCTGCATGGCAGTGGAGGCCGTGGTCATGCGGGACCCGGCCAAGCATTGGGAGCTTCAACTGCGCCGCAAACGCGCCGCCCAGCTTTGGTCCAAACACAGGTTTCTCTCCGTGCAAATGCACGCCTATCTGGAGGAGGACCTGTGGCGGACCAACGCCCGCGCCGCCAATGCCGCCGGTCAACGCCTCGCCGCCGGTCTGCGCGCCCTTGGGGCAGACATCGTGTGGCCGCCGGACGCGAACATGATCTTTTGCCGCCTGGACCCCGCCCAACACGCCCGTGCCCAGGCCGAAGCCCAGTACTACATCATGGAAGACGCCCCGCGCCCGCTCTGCCGCTTGGTCTGCGACTTCACCAAAACCGGGGCCGAAGTCGACCATCTCTTGCGCCTTATCAAAGGCCCTTAGGGCACAGGCCCAACTGCACCCACCACAAGAGGGCGACTGCGGGTCCGACCGCGCATTCGAAAATGGTCGCATGTCTGTGCTGACGGCGTGCCATTCGCCGGGCGCCCGTCACGCGGCAAACCATGGGCTCGATCAGGGGACGCGTCCGAAAGGGCCGACAGCCCGTGCCCTGTGACCGCTAGTCAGACCCTCAGCCGGTGCGCATCTCTGACCCTGCCGACCAAAGGACGATCAGGGGGCGCGATCATCACCCAAAGGTGGAACACAGACGGGATGCCGGGCATCCGCTGGGCAGCGATCCGTCGGCCCCGGCCATGGCAAAACACATGCCCCTTCCTGGCGCGATCGATCCCACGGGCGGGCCTTCCTTTGCGCGCCACCTCCAGCCAAACCTAATGGGACCGCCTGTCGAAGGACAATCGCCCCACTGCGCGCGGGCGGCTCCATGGCCGCAACGGTTAGCCCCCCCGAAGCGCCACCATCCAACCCAAACGTCGGATGGCAAAGAACACCTGCCCGCGACCCCAAACCCCAGGATTACCGCCACGAACGCCCAGCCTACCGCCGCCGCGCTTCCATCCGCATGGCAAGCCGCATCTCGATATCCGCCAATTCCGCCATCACGCGCTTGCGGGCCTCCGGTGCGGTCTCGGTGGCCAGACGCTGGCGCAGCGCGATGGCCTGCTTTTTCAGCACCACTTCCGGCGGCAACGCCCCCTCCCGCGCCATGATGCGGAACCCGGTCGCTTCGACCGGGTCAACGAAGGCTCCCCCTTCTTGGGGCGGCAGGGGCGCGCCCTCCCCCTCCAAGCCGGTCAGCTTGCCATCCGCCTCCGCGCGACCGATCAGACGTTCCGCCAAATAGCGCAGGGTCCCCATGGCACGCGACCTCCTGATGTCATCTGGCCAAAAATACCTCAAAAATGGGGGTCTGGGGGGCCTGCCCCCCAGGAAACAGCAATCGGCGCAGCCGACCGCTTTGCAGACGTGGCCCCCGCGCTACGGCGGCGATCGGCGTCACTTCGCCTCAAGCGCGTCCAAGCGGGCCTGCAATGCCGCGTTCTCCTCGCGGGCCTTCTGCGCCATGGCGCGGACGGCGTCGAATTCTTCACGGGTGACAAAATCCCGATCCGCCATCCAGCGGTCCAACATGGATTTCATGGCCGTCTCGGCCTCGGTCCGCGCGCCTTGGGCCACGCCCATGGCGTTGGTCATCAATTGGCTCAGGTCATCCATGATGCGGTTGCGGGTCTGCATGGGCTTGCTCCTATTCGGTTGGCCCACATATGGCGTGTCCCGCCCCATGTCTCAAGGTTGACCCTTGCCGCACCTCCGGGCATTCCAACGCACATGATCTTCGCAATCCCTTTCCCGGATCTTAGTCCCGATATCTTCTCCATCGATCTGGGCTTTTTCACCTTCACCCTGCGCTGGTACGCCATGGCCTATATCACAGGTATCCTGGGCGGCTGGTTCATGGCCCGTTGGGCGGCGGATCACGCCCGCCTTTGGCCCGGCGATCAAAGCCCGATGACCCGCGCCCAAGTCGAAGACATCATGACCTGGGTCGTGATCGGCGTCGTCTTGGGTGGGCGACTGGGCTACGTTCTGTTCTACCAGCCGGGCTATTACCTCCAAAACCCCGCAGGGATCCTGGCCGTCTGGGAAGGCGGCATGTCCTTCCACGGGGGCATGTTGCTGACGGGGATCCTGGTGATCTGGTACGCGCGGCGCCATGGCATTCGGATGTTGTCCCTCCTGGACCTCACCGCCCTGGCCACCCCTTTGGGACTGGGCCTGGGCCGCGTGGCGAACTTCATCAACGCAGAGCTTTGGGGCCGCCCCACCGATGTGCCCTGGGGCGTGATCTTCCCCGGCCAAGCTGCCCAGGCCTGTGCCACCGCAACCGCGCTGTGTGCCCGCCACCCCAGCCAACTCTATGAAGCCTTTCTCGAAGGCCTCGTCCTTCTGGCCGCCCTGTGGTGGGTGGCTTTGCGCGGCGGGCTCAAACGCCCGGGCCTGATCTTCGGCCTGTTCCTGGCAGGCTATGGCGGAGCCCGCATATTCGTCGAACATTTCCGCCAAGCCGATGCCCAATACATCTCCGCCGACAATCCGCTGGGCCATGTGTTGCGCTTGGGCGACGCGGGCCTGACCATGGGCCAAGTCCTGTCGCTGCCCATGCTTTTGGCGGGGCTGGCCGTCGTCCTTTACGTGCGGCGGCGCCCCCAACCGGCATGAGCCTGCGGGACATCCTGATCAGCCGGATCAAAACCGCAGGCCCGCTGACCGTGGCCGACTACATGGCGGACTGTCTGCTGCATCCCCGATATGGCTATTACACGACCCAAGACCCCTTTGGCGCCGCGGGTGATTTCATCACCGCGCCCGAGGTCAGCCAGATGTTCGGCGAACTTCTGGGCCTGTGCCTGGCCCAAACCTGGCTGGACCAAGGACGCCCGGCCCCGATCACCCTGGCAGAACTCGGACCCGGCCGGGGCACCCTCATGGCGGACGTGCTGCGCGCCACCAAGGGCGTGCCCGGCTTCCATGGGGCGGTGCAGATACACCTGGTGGAGGCGTCGCCCAAGCTGCGCGATCTGCAGCGTCAGACCCTTGACCGGCACAGCGTGACATGGTGCGACCACGTGGGCGATCTGCCCATGGCCCCGCTGCTGCTGCTGGCCAATGAGTTCTTGGACGCGCTGCCCATCCGACAGTTTGTGCGTGATGGGGGCGGCTGGCGTGAACGGGTCGTGGCCCTACACTCAGACGACCTTGCGTTTTCCCTGACGCCCGCGACCCCGCGGCCCGACTTGGCCCATGTCTCTGTCCCCGATGGCACCATGGTGGAACGCTGCCCCGCCCTCCCCGCCATCATGGACCACATCGGCACCCGCGTGGCCTTGGGCGGCGCCGCGCTGATTATCGACTACGGCCACTGGCGCAGCCAAGGCGACACGTTGCAAGCAGTCCGCGCGCACCGCTTCGACGACGTGCTGGCCGCCCCCGGCACGGCCGATCTGACCGCCCATGTGGATTTCGAGGCCGTGGCCCAAACCGCCGCCCCCGCCCGCGCCAGCGCCATGGTGACCCAAGGCGTTTTACTGGAACGGCTGGGTATTGGCGCCCGTGCCCAAGCCTTGGGCAGCCGCCTGTCCGGATCCGCCCTGGACAGCCACTTGGCGGCCCATCGACGCTTGACCCACCCGTCGGAAATGGGCGACCTGTTCAAAGCCATTGCCCTCACCCCAGAGGGCGCCGACCTGCCGCCGGGATTTGATCCATGACGCTGGAAATCCTCCGCTCCGACCTTCTTAATGGGGTACAGCACGGGTTCTTCACCCGCAAAGGCGGCGCCTCCTCCGGCATCTTCGAAGGGCTCAACTGCGGCACCGGCTCGACAGACCAGGCCGAGGCCGTGGCGCTTAACCGGTCCCGCGTGGCGGATGTCATGGGCGGCCCGCTGCACGGTGCGCATCAGGTCCATTCCGCCGATGTGGTGGTGGTCGATGGCCCCCTGGCCGACCCCCGCCCAAAAGCCGACGCCCTGGTGACGGACCGCCCGGGCCAGGTCCTGACGATCCTGACCGCCGACTGCCAGCCGGTCCTGTTCCACGACCCGGATGCGGGCGTCATCGGCGCGGCCCATGCGGGGTGGAAGGGCGCCCTGTCTGGCGTGTTGGAAGCGACGCTGGACGCCATGGTGGATCTGGGCGCCGACCCGAATCGCACCCGCGCCGCCATCGGCCCCTCCATCAGCCAAAAGGCCTACGAGGTGGGGCCAGAGTTCCTGGATACGTTCCTGGCCCAGGACCCAGAGGCCGACGCATATTTCGCAAACGGCAAGGGCGACCGCTACCAGTTCGATTTGATCGGCTACGGCTTGCGCCGATTGCGGGCCGCAGGCGCCCAGGCGGAATGGATCGGCCACTGCACCTATGCCGACCCCAGCCGCTTTTATTCTTACCGCCGGGCCACCCATGCCAACGAAGCCGATTACGGCCGCCTGATCGCCGCCATCCGGCTCTGACGCTCGCCCCGCGGACCCTCCGCCGGGCGCAGACGCGGAAATCGGCGCGGGCCGAAAACTGCCTTCGAATTGCCTTTTCCTGGCCTTCGCCCCGCCGAACCGCACCGCGACATTCACCACAACGCAAAACGGAGTGGGCCCATGTCGCGCCAAAGATGGATGGATCAGACGATCGAAACCGCACGGACGGCAGACATCCGTATGCCGTGGTCCCGCACGGCCCGGCGCGACGAGGCGCAAACGACCGAAGCCCCGCTCAAGGCCCAGGCCAAAGGGTAACGCGCACGCGGCCTACCCAGGCAGGCGGCGTCACTTTCCCAAGGCGCGCCACCCGATATCGCGCCGACAGAACCCGTCGGGCCACACCACCTCATCGACCATGGCATAGGCCCCGTCGCGGGCCTCTTGCAGGCTGTTGCCCCGCGCGGTGACCCCCAACACACGGCCCCCTGCGGCTTGGTATTGCCCCGAAATCCGCCGCGTCCCCGCATGGAACACCATGGCGCGGCTGGTCCGGGGAAGTCCCTCCAGCCCGCCAATGGCGCTGCCTTTGTCATAGGCACCGGGATAGCCGCGCGCGGCCAACACCACGCAAAGCGCGTGATCTTCGGCCCAATGCACCTGGGCTTGGGCCAACCGCCCCTCCGCGCAGGCCAGCATCAAATCCAGTGCCTGCCCGCCCAGCCGCATCATCAAACACTGACATTCCGGATCGCCGAATCGCACGTTGTATTCCACCAAGCTGGGCTGCCCGTCCTGGATCATCAGACCCACGAACAAAACGCCTTGGAACGGTGTGCCGCGCCGCGCCATCTCTGCCATGGTGGGGCGCACGATCTGGTCCAGGGCGCGGTCAGTCACCTCGGCGGTCATCACCGGCGCAGGCGAATAGGCGCCCATGCCGCCCGTGTTGGGCCCCGTATCGCCGTCGCCCACCCGCTTGTGATCTTGCGCCGTGCCCAGCGGCAGAACATCCTCCCCGTCCACCAGGCAGAAGAAGCTGGCCTCCTCCCCCTCCAGGAACGATTCGATCACCACATCGGCCCGGCCATGGACGCCGTCGAAGATGTCGGCCAGCGCGGCGTCGGCCTGGGCCATGTCGGTGGCAACCGTGACGCCTTTGCCGGCCGCCAACCCGTCCGCCTTGATGACAATGGGCACGCCCTTCTGCGCCAGATAGGCGCGCGCGGCGTCCACATCGTCGAACCGGTCATAGGCCGCCGTCGGCGCGTTAACCGCGGCACAAATCTCTTTGGTGAAAGCCTTCGACGCCTCAAGCCGGGCGGCGGCCTGGCTGGGCCCGAACACCGCGATCCCGGCTTGGCGCAACGCATCGCCCACGCCCGCCGCCAAGGGCGCCTCTGGACCGATGATCACGAAATCAATGCTCTCTTCATCCGCAAATGTCGCAACCGACGCGCCGTCTTCGATGTCCAGCGCCGCGCATTCCGCAATCTCGGCGATGCCGCCATTGCCCGGCGCCACCACCAAACGGTCGCATTTCGGGTTCTGGAGCACAGCCCAGGCCAGCGCATGTTCGCGCCCACCGCTGCCAAGGATAAGGATGTTCATGGCTGCCCCCCTGTCGTCGCGTCTGCGCTTTACGGCGCGCGTGGTCCCAGGGCAAGCGACGCCGCCGCCCCTCGCAAACGGCAAATCTGCGGCATTTCCACATCACCTTGTCATGGAACGGTCACACGACTCAGCCAACCAAAAGTCATGAGAAACAACAAACGGACCCTTATATGACCCTGACCGACCGCGCCCTTTGGGCCAGGATCGAGTCCCACCCCCTTCCAGCCGATGCTGCCGGGGTTTCCTTCGAAGACCAGCTGCGCAAGCTGCACCGGATTTCCGGCAGGACAGCCCGCGCCGCCATCGCCGAATATCGGCGCTTTCTCTACCTCTCCGCATTGAAGCAAGGCCGCACGGTCCCCACCAAAGCCGTGGACGAAGTCTGGCACCTGCACCTGACCCACACCAAGGATTATTGGGAGACGTTTGTCCCCAATGCCCTGGGCGGCGCCGCCATTCACCATACCCCAGGAAGTCCCGACAGCCATGTCTCCGACTTCCGGGCCACCCGCGCCCGCTACGAGGCGGAGTTTGACGAAGACCCGCCAAAAGGGTTCTGGGCGATCCAGACCCGGCGCGGCGCCCTTTTATCCCAAGGGGTCATGGTCGCCTTCGGCAGCCTGTTCCTCTGGATCGGGCTGACGAATGACGCGCCTTGGCCTTGGCTGGCCATCGTCCTGCTGTTCCTTGTCTTGGCGACGACGGTGTTCGTCCGCTCCGCTGCGACCTCTGGCGGGGACGGAAACACCTTCCAATTCGGCATCGACATCTGGGCCGATGGCGAGGGCGGCGACTGCGGGGATTGTGGCGGCGGATGCGGGGATTGACGCCATGACGCTCAGCAACCTCGCCCTCTGGCAACGGGTGCGGGACTATGTCCTGCCCCTCGACAGCGGCAACCGCACGTTCGAAGAACAACTCATCGTCGCGCATGGGATCAACCGCCGCACCGCCAAAGCTGCCATCTTAGAGTATCGAAAGTTTCTGTACCTCGCCGCCATATCCGACCGGCGTGTGGTGCCATCGCGGGCCGTGGATGCGGTCTGGCACCTGCATTTGGGTCACACGCGCGACTATTGGGACCGGTTCTGCGAACAGATCGGCCAACGGCTCCACCATACACCGGGCACACCCCCCGGCCATGGCAAGGATTATGCCGCCACACTCGCCCGCTACCGGGCCGAATTCGAACAGGACCCGCCAGCCCATTTCTGGCACCAGCCATCCGGCTTCTACGGGTTCGCGGGGCTGGCCCTAGCGGCTGTGCTGGCGGCCGTGGCGGCCACAGGTTGGTTGGGGGATCAATCCGACGCCGCATTCGTGGTGGCGGGGGTCATTGCCTTGGCGTCCCTGCCCAGTGTGCTGCGGGGTTTGGGCGTGTGGAAAACGCCCGCCCTGCGGAACCAAAGCGCCGTCCCACAGGGCAAAACGTTGAACACGAACAGTGCGAGCTGCGGTGGCGGGTGCGGCGGCGGGTGTGGTGGCGACTGACCGGCGGCGGCCTGGCGGGCCACCGCAAAGTCAGAGCTCCATCCAAGCGATCCACCATGCCGCACCCGTTCCAACCGGCGTGCATCCTGGTATAGACCGTCCCCATGGATGACCTGATCGACGATCCCCGCCCGGGCCGCAACGAGGCCGAGTTCACCGTGAGCGAAATCTCCGGCGCGGTGAAACGCGCGCTGGAAGACAAGTTCGGACGGATCCGCGTGAAGGGCGAAGTGGGGCGGATGTTCCGCGCCCGGTCGGGCCACCTGTACTATGACATCAAGGACGACCGGAACGTGCTGGCCTGCACCACCTGGAAGGGTCAGATCAGTCAGCTGTCGATCCAACCCGAAGAGGGGATGGAGGTCGTGGTGACGGGCCGCCTGTCGGCCTTTGGCGCGCAATCCAAATACAATCTCAACGTGGATGAGATGCAGATCGCGGGCCAAGGCGCGCTGATGGCGATGCTGGAAAAGCGCCGCGCAGCCCTGGCCGCCGAGGGTCTGTTTGAGGCGGACCGCAAGCGCCCTCTTCCGTTCTTGCCAAACGTCATCGGCGTGATCACCTCCCCCCAGGGGGCCGTCATTCGGGACATCTTGCACCGCCTGGCCGACCGCTTCCCGCGGGAAGTCCTGGTCTGGCCCGTGGCCGTGCAAGGCAAGGCCTGCGCACCCGAAGTGGCCAACGCGATCCGCGGGTTCAACGCCCTGCCCGCCGCCGGGCCGATCCCGCGGCCCGACCTGTTGATCGTGGCGCGGGGCGGCGGCTCCATCGAGGATCTGTGGGGCTTCAACGAGGAGGCGGTGGTCCGCGCCGCTGCCGACAGTCAGATCCCCCTGATATCAGCCGTGGGGCACGAAACGGACACGACCCTGATCGACCACGCCTCCGACCGGCGCGCGCCCACCCCCACAGCGGCCGCCGAAATGGCCGTGCCCGTGCGCGCGGAGTTGGTGGCGACCGTCCGCTCCCTCGGGCAGCGTCAGACCCGCGCGGTGGTGGCCCATGTGACCGGGCGGCGGCAGCGCCTGCAAGATGTGGCCCGCGCCCTGCCTCGGGTGCAGAGCTTGTTGGACCGCCCCCGGGCACGGCTGGAACAGGGGGCCTTCCGATTGGGGGGCGCGTTGCAAAACGGCGTGGACCGGGCCCGGCGGCGACTGGACGGGGTGGCCCATGGGCTGAGCTTGGACCGGGCTTTGGCCACACGGCGCGGGCGGTTGGACGGGCTGGTCAGCGGGTTGGCCCGCAAATTATCCCGTGGCTTCCCTGAGGCACGGCGCCAAGTGGCGGGCTTGTCGACCCGCCTCCGGCCCGAGGTTCTGGGCCGGAGGCTGGACCAGGATCGGGCCCGCCTACAGCGCGCATCCGCCCAGTTGGGTCAGCTGGCCCGCACCCAACAGCAAACCCGAAAGGATCGGTTGGCCGCCTTGGACCGGCTGCGGGAATCGCTGGGCTATGAACGAACGTTGGAGCGCGGCTTTGCGGTGATCCGAAAGGGTCCGTCTGTGCTTACGACGGCGGACGCCGTGCGCGCCGCAGGCCAAGTGCAGATCCAATTCACCGGGGACACGCGGGTGGACGTGGTGGCCGGTGGCGCGGCGCGCCCAGACAAGAAACCGGCGAAGAAACCCACCAAGAAAGCCCCCCCGCCCGAACAGGGCAGTCTGCTTTAGGGGGGCTACCCATCAACGGGAATCCCAGATTGCAGGTTGTCTGATGCAATTCTTCCACGGAGCAGGGGGCAAGGATGGCGCGTTTCGACCTTACAGTTTTCCAGTGGTCGGCAGTCCAGCCGCTTCTCCCGACGAAGGGTCGAAGGAGACCTTGTGTGGATGACAGACGGATTCTGAACAGCGTTTTCTGGCGGCCACGGACAGGCGCGCCTTGTTCCGATATTGCACGACGCTCTGGCCTCCACACGGTCTGCGTAAACCGCTTCAACAGATGGCGACAGGTTGGGCATTGGGCTCGTATTCTTGACGCGGTATCAGAGGTTTACGACGGAGACATCCAAATGATAGCCAGCTTTTCCATCCGGGCTCACCAGCCCGAGGTCAATGGTACCAAAAAGGGGGGCGATCCGACAGTATCGGTCGCTCAAGGTGCGGGCTGACCACCAAAATCCATGCCTTAGTGGATATCGAAGGTCGCCCGATCCGCCTCAAACTGACCAGGGGGCAGGCGAGACGAAAATTCCCTCGCCTCCATCCAACTCACCTCACTTCGCTGTGGTTACACACTTCTGCGTCGGTGACCAAAGGGGGGGCTAGACCCCCAGATCGGGCAGCGGGCAGTCCAAAGGTTCGGTGCCGACATTGGACGTTACCAGGTCCGCGGACGGATCACTGCCCACCGAACGCGCATGGAACGCGCCGCCCGGCATCTCGATGAACTCCCAACACTGGGGCTCCGGGTTCTCATCATAGACAAAGCAGATCTCGTTCTTGGTGTTGGCAAACCAGATGCCGCGCTGGCATTGGCCGCCCTCGAACGCCCAGATCACGCGCTTGTCGTCGAAATACTGCTCGGCGCCGAACGGCTCTCCGAAGCGGTCGAAGTCCAAGGTCTTGCCCGTCACCATGGCGGCGAATTCGTCAGGGGTCACCACCCGTTCCGCCCAAGCCGGGGCGGCCAAAAGGGCCAGGGCGAGGGTCAGGCGCATGACATCTCTCCGTCGGGGGTGGGTTTCGCGGACTTGTCCCAAGCATCGCTGGTCTGGCCAAGCGCGTCCACCCTGGGGTTCATTACCTTGCGCCAGGCCCGCGGCCAAAGCGCGATGGTCACCATCACTGGCAGGGAATAGGGCAGTTGCGGCTGGCTTTCCTCGACCCGCAACGCCTCGAACCCGCGGGACGGGTGGGCATGGTGATCCGAATGGCGCGGGGCATGCAACGTCAAAAGGTTGGTCACCACGTGGGGCGCGTTCCAGGAATGTTGGGGGCCCACCGGCTCCCACTTCTCGCCCATCCAGCGGCGGCGCATTCCATAGTGCAGCACGTAATCGGTGATCAGAAGCTGGCTTTGGGCAAAGGCGCACAGCGCGACAAAGGCCAGGACGCCCCAGATTTCGCCCAACGCGAACGCCACGGCCAACGACAGGACGGTGCCGCCCAGATAGCCCCAATAGGGGTTGCGTCGATCCCACGGCGCCCGCCCCCGAGAGACTTGTCGCGACTTCTCTAGCGTCAGGCCCTTGGTGAACGAATCCCGCCAGGCGCGCACCACAAACCGCCACCAACTTTCGTTATAGCGCGATGTATTCGGGTCCTCTGGCGTGGCGACCCAAGTGTGGTGAATGCCCGGATGCGCCGTCGTCTGATGGCCGAACAGCAGCGTGATATAAGTCCAACGACCCAGCCCGCGCCGGGCGCGCCCGCCCGCATGGATCAGTTCATGGGCGTTGGAATTCATGATCTGACCAAAGAACAGTCCCGAAGCTGCGAAATAGGCCAGCCAATTTTCGACCTCGCCGCCCTGGGCCAGGGCCCAGACGACCAGGATCAGCAAAGGGAAATGCACAAGGGCCAGCCCAGTGGTCAATGCCGTGGCCTGCGCCTCGGTCGGCCCGTCATTGGGGCCGGGCAAAATCTGGTCCAGCACGGCCACCACGATGGCCATCCAAATCAGTGACGCGTAGTCCCAGACGCCATCGGCCAAGGCCCCCGCTACCAGCAGGGCAACGGACAGGCCCAACGCTGCAAGATATGGAAAAATGGACCGCACCAGACACCCAATTGCCGCAGAAACAGACGTATAGTGCCACAGCGTGGCGAAAGAATGGCAGCCCCCGTTGCCCATTCCGCGAAAACTTGCCGCAGGCCCCGCCTGCCGCCCATCGGAAACATGGGCCGGCGGGAACGGCCCAGATCGGCGGTTTGACGCAGGCCCGGTGCGCCGGACCGCCTTGCGCGAACGACCCGCGCAGTGTCGTATCTGCGACGGCAACGGACGGGCCGGACGGGTAAGGTCCGGCCAAACAGGGGGGCAAGATGCTCGATCACGGCGATAAGAAGGGCGTTTGGAAATCCGGACGGGGCAAGGGCCGCGCGACACCCAAGGGTCGGCAATATGACGACACCGCATTGGCCGAGGTCCAAGCGCTGTTGGGCGATCGCCCCCGCCAGCGCGATCTGCTGATCGAGTTTCTGCATCTGATCCAGGACCGCCACGGCCACCTGTCCGCCGCCCATCTGCGGGCCTTGGCCGAAGACATGCGCCTGTCCATGGCCGAGGTCTGGGAAGTCGCGACCTTCTATGCCCATTTTGACCCGGTCCGAGAGGACGAGACCCCGCCGCCCGACATCACCATCCGCGTTTGCGAGTCGCTCTCGTGCGAACTGGCCGGGTCCGAGGCGCTGATCTCCTCCCTCGAAGATGGCACCGACCCCGCCCGCATCCGCGTCCTCCGCGCCCCGTGCATGGGCCGTTGCGACACCGCGCCGGTGGCAGAGGTGGGGCATTTCCACGTGGACAACGCCACGCCCCAAACCGTGCTGGCCGCGACCGAGGGCGACGGCCATCCGGTCATCCCCGCCTATGAAACGCTGGACGCATACCGGGCTGCCGGCGGCTATGCCAAATTGGCAGAGCTGCGCGCGGGCGGCGACTGGGACGCCGTGCAGGCCATGGTCGCCGAAAGCGGGCTGCGGGGCTTGGGCGGCGCCGGGTTCCCGTCGGGGAAGAAATGGGGCTTCGTGCGCGCCAACCCCGGCCCGCGCCTGATGGCCGTCAATGGCGACGAAGGGGAGCCGGGGACCTTCAAGGACCGCTACTATCTGGAACGCGTGCCGCACCTGTTCCTCGAAGGCATGCTCATCGCCGCCTGGGCCGTGGAGGCAGAGCGTATCTACCTGTATATGCGCGACGAATACCCCGCCATCCTCCACATCCTCGCGACCGAGATCGCCGCCCTAGAGGCCGCGGGCCTGATCGCACCGGGCTATGTGGACCTGCGCCGGGGCGCGGGCGCCTATATCTGCGGCGAAGAATCCGCCATGATCGAAAGCATCGAGGGCAAACGCGGCCTGCCCCGACACCGCCCGCCCTATGTGGCTCAGGTCGGCCTGTTCGACCGGCCAACACTGGTCCACAATATTGAGACGTGCCACTGGATCACCCGCATCGTCCGCGAAGGCCCCGAGGTTCTGTCGGCCCATGAAAAGAACGGGCGCACGGGGCTGCGCAGCTATTCGGTTTCAGGCCGCGTGGCGGCGCCGGGGGTGTATCTGCTGCCCGCAGGGTCGACCATCCTGGACATCATCGACGCGGCGGGCGGCATGGCCCCGGGCCACGTGTTCAAAGCCTATCAACCGGGCGGCCCCTCCTCCGGGTTGCTGCCATCCTCGGTGGCTGACGTGCCGCTGGATTTCGACACGTTGCAACCGTTTGGCAGCTTCATCGGCTCAGCCGCCGTGGTCGTCTTGTCCGACCAGGACCGGGCGCGGGACGCCGCCCTCAACATGCTGCGCTTTTTCGAGAGTGAGAGTTGTGGGCAATGCACCCCCTGCCGCGTGGGCTGTGAGAAAGCCGTCAAGCTGATGCAGGCAGATGAGTGGGATACCGGGCTGCTGGAAGAGGTGAGCCAAGCCATGGTCGACGCGTCCATCTGCGGCCTGGGCCAAGCGGCACCGAACCCGATCCGCCTGGTCATGAAACATTTCCCCGAGGAGATCTGAGCCGACATCGGCGACAGCCCCCCGTCTCTCAACCCTTTGTTAACCGCTCAGCCGGATACACCCTTTTGCGCGCAGATGAGGCGGGTTGGGACGACCTCCGGCATGGATACTCCCGTACCCTCCCCTCGTCAGATGGTTTGACGGATCACGCCTGATCCGCCGGCGAAGACCCCTGTCCCCTTTGGCCAGGGCGAAGGCATTCTGATCCGTCCGTTCCAGCGAACGCGGGCCCGATCCATCCTTTCAGAGACAGCACCAATTGGCCCTCACCGCTTGGGGGCATCTTCGGCGGCAAAAGGCCGCCCGCCGCGATGCGGTTCGTTCCTGCTGCCTGGCGGGGGCGCGCTGGCGCATGGCAGGTCTTCTTTCCTATGCCGTCGCAGTGACGGGATCGGGCAGGCATATCTTGGAGTCGTCGACGTCCTCGCAAATGGCCCTGTGGGGAAACCCTTCGTGTGATGCGACAAGACAGTTGAACGACACCAAGCGTCACCGATGGGATGCCTGTTGCCCCCGTGCGGCTTCACCATGCGCCGACTGCCGATACCCTTTGGCAAGTTTTGACCCGGAAATATCCCCTCGCAAACGCCATAACCCACCTCTTCTTGGCGGAAACCCGCCGGTGGGGACAGGCGCAACACCGTGGAATTCCTGCAGATCTTGCATTTCTGGCGCCTGAACAGACACGCCGCACAGACTGCCATCAATTCATGAATGACACGTCTTGAAAGGCGTCAATCGGAGGCACACCTATTAAGAGACGTTGTCTCTCCCCGGTGTAGGTGTTAACCTTTAACACAGCATCGGACACCATGATTAAGCCGCACCTTTTTCTGAGTTTCTAGATGCCCAGAGTATATGATAGCCGTAAGCGTGTTCTCGTAACAGGCGGCGCGGGGTTTATTGGGTCCCATCTTGTGGACAGATTGCTCGACCTGGGCCATGAAGTTCTTTGCGTCGATAATCTTTTCACAGGAACAAAGCGCAATATTGAACATCTTCACGACCATCCGCGGTTTGAATTCCTCCGGCACGATGTGACCTTCCCGCTTTTTGTGGAAGTGGATGAAATCTACAATTTCGCCTGTCCCGCTTCTCCGCTGCATTATCAACATGATGCCGTGCAAACCGTGAAGACCTCCGTCCAGGGTGCGATCAACATGCTGGGCCTGGCAAAACGCTTGAAATGTAAGGTCTTTCAGGCCTCCACCAGCGAGGTGTATGGCGACCCGACGATCCATCCCCAGACCGAGGCCTACTGGGGCAACGTGAATCCCATTGGCGCGCGCTCCTGCTATGATGAGGGCAAACGCTGTGCGGAAACGCTTTTCTTCGACTATCACCGCCAGCACGGTGTCGACATTAAAGTCGCGCGGATCTTCAACACTTACGGGCCGCGCATGCACCATGCGGATGGCCGGGTTATTTCCAATTTCCTTGTCCAGGCCCTACGTGGGAAAGATATTACCCTGTATGGCGATGGCACTCAAACCCGATCCTTTTGCTATGTCGATGAAATGGTCGATGGCGTTCTTAAGTTAATGGAGACTGGTCCACAGACAATCGGACCAATGAATCTCGGCAATCCCGAAGAACTTGAAATTCGCGATCTGGCATCCCGTGCAATTGCATTGGCAGGAACCCGCTCAAAGCTCATTACCAAGCCCCTGCCCGAAGACGATCCAAAACAGCGCTGCCCGGATATCACCTTGGCAAGGGAAACGCTTAATTGGGAACCGAAAGTCGGCCTGGAAGAGGGCCTTGAGAAAACCTTTCTCTATTTCAAAGACCGCCTGACCGAATTGAACATGATCTAGCCTCGACGACTGCGCCCCAGACCCTGAGAGATGACATGCTGACCAGAACCGACAAAAGCCCCAAGGACGCACAACTGCAGAAGCTTTATCAGACGGGTGACTATGCACGGCTGATCCGCGCGGCCAATCGGTTGCCCCCGGCGCATCTCAAGTCGGCAAGCGTTCAGACGCTTATCGGGGCTGCTGAAATGGCCCTGTCTCGACCAAAACGCGCGGCGCAAGCCTTCCGCAAGGCCATCAGCGCCGCCCCGACCAAGCCCGCGCCCCACAGCAATCTGGGCCTCGCCCTGCGCGCCGATGGCAAGCGGGAGGAGGCCCGGACCGCCTTCCAACGCGCCCTTGCCCTCAACAAAGACTATGGCGACGCAATCAACGGCCTCGGCCTTCTGGCGCAGGATGAAAAGGACATGGCCGGCGCAGAACAGGCGTTCCGATGTGCCGCCGAGTTGAAACCGAAGGATCCCGAAATCTGGACCAATCTGGGCAACGCCCTGCAACAGAAAGGGGCGTTGCCCGAGGCCTGCGAAGCGTATCGGACCGCCCTCGCCCTTGCGCCGCACCACCCCAATGCGAATTACAATTATGGCGCCGCACTCAGGGCCATGGGCGATCTGACCGCCGCGATCAAACATTACCAATTGGCGATCCGGGGCAATCCGAACTTTTCGCGCGCGTATAACAATCTGGGCAACGCGCTCCGCGCAATTGGCGACCTCCGCGGGGCAGAGGCGGCCTTGCGGCAGGCCAGCAAACTCGCGCCGAAAGAGGCTGAGGTGCACCAAAACCTCGGCGGGGTCCTGCAATCCATGGGCCGCTTCGACGACGCCGCTGCGGCCTATGACAGGGCGGTGGACATCAACCCCGACAATGCCGCGGCCCGCGCATCCGCGCTTTTTCTGCGTGCGCAGATGTGCGACTGGCGACAGGGCCCCGCGCCCCAGGACCTTGGGCTGACTGGTGCCGCCGTGGGACCTTACGACCTCCTGGCATTGGACGATGACCCGGTCCGCCAACGCCAGCGCGCCGAACGCTACGCCGCGCAAACCTTCGGGCCCGGTGGGGCCGCACCCGCCCCCGCTGCGGTCGCCCGGCCCAAGCGCCTGCGCCTCGGGTATTTCTCCGCCGATTTCCGCGACCACCCCGTCGCCCGCCTGATCGCTGGCACAATCGCCGCCCATGATCGCGACAGGTTCGATGTGCTGGGCTATTCCTTCGGCCCCGACAAACAGGACGGGTTCCGCCGGGAATTCAGTACAAGCTTCGACACATTCCGAGAAATTCGGGCCCTGCCCGATGACCAGGCCGCCGCCATCGCCGCGCAAGATGCGCTCGACATCGCCGTCGACCTTACGGTCTACACACAACACTCCCGAACGGCCCTGTTTGACCGGCGGCTGGCTCCGGTGCACATCAACTATCTTGGCTATCCCGGCACATCTGGCGCGCCGTTCCTGGACTACATCATCGCGGACCCCGTGGTCGTCCCGCCCGAATATCGCGACGGCATAAGCGAGGCTGTGATTGCCCTGCCCCATTGCTACCAGCCCAATGACAATCGCCGCCCGGTGCCGCATGACACGGCGTCCCGCGCCGCCCATGGCCTGCCCCAAGACGGCATCGTCCTTTGCTCTTTCAACAGTGCGTTCAAGATCAGCCCCCGGGAATTCGACATCTGGATGCGCATCCTCGGCACGGAACCGGGCACCGTTCTATGGCTTCTGGAGTCGACACCTTGGGCCAGGTCCAACCTGACCGGAGAGGCAGAGGCCCGCGGCATCGACCCGGCGCGCCTTGTCTTTGCGCCGCGCGTCGGGAACGAGGCGCATCTGGCGCGCCATCACCACGCCGACCTGTTCCTGGACACCTTCGCCTACAATGCCCACACCACCGGCAGCGATGCGTTGTGGATGGGCCTGCCGGTGGTGACCCTTGCGGGCCGCCAGTTCGCCGCCCGTGTCTGCGCAAGCCTCCTCCAGGCTGTGAACCTGCCCGAGTTGATCACACAGACCGAAGCCGACTATGCCGACCTGATCCTGAGCTTGATCCGCACGCCAGATCGGTTGGTCAGCCTTCGCGACAGGCTACAGGCCACGCGAAACACGGCGCCTTTGTTCGACACGGAACGGCACACAAGCGCGCTCGAATCGGCTTATGACGCGGCCCACCAAAGATGGCGCGATGGCACAGGGCCCGCCGACATTTCCATTGATCCGGTGTGACCCCGCGCGCAACACCGGCACCTTGACCCAGATTACGTCCGGGTCGCGACCCGGCCCAAAAGATGCAGGATCAACGTCTTTCGCGCCGCTTCCGGCTTTTTCAGATCCAGAATGGGCGCGGCCACGGCATAGCGCTGCGTCATGTCCCAGCCCATCAGAACCGACAACATCGTGTAGCCACTGATCGTGTCCGGCTGCTGCAACCCGACCGACGCGCACACATCCAGGCCAAGATCCGCGAACCGCTCCGCCTCGGGCGCGGTAAGCGCGGGCTTCAGCGACAGGATCTCGGCAACCAACTGGCTGCGGAAAGCATCGCTTTCCGCCCGCGACACGGCATCGACATAGGTCTGCTTCATCCGAAACCGCGCGGGCGGGGCGTTGCCCCCCGCCAGCGGCGGGTTGGCCAGGGCCACCTGCACCTGTGGGCTTGGCCCCAAGGGCACAAACGTGTCCCCGCCCAACAGCGCCTCCGCATCCTCTGGCTCCAGATAGGGCAAAAGCATCCGCAACAGGGCCGCATCCCAAAAGGCAAAGGCGACCGCGTCCGCATCTGCCGTGGCTGGCCGCAGCGGCGGCAAACGCCGCAGGCGCGCGGCCACATCGGCGGCCGTGCCTTGCGACCGGATCAACAGCCCGGGCCGGTCATCCCAAAACGACTGCTCCGGATCAGGTCCGGCCGTGAACAGGGCGCGCCGAAACGGACCTTCGGCCAAGGGCACCAACCAAGGCCCCGTGGCGGCCCCCTCTGCCAGCACGGAACGCGCGTCCATCCCCTCGGGCGGGCGCTGTGACAGCACGGCATAGACGGTGCCGGGGCCCTTGAACAAACGCCGCAAAGCCGGTGGGATCGCAGCCGGATCGTCCCCCGGGCCAAGCGGCGCCACATCCAGCGGAATCCCCACCAACCAATTGGGCAATGTGCTGCGGGCCATGCCCCGACTGCGCACCGGCAACCGCAGGATGTTGGACCCAAAGCTGACCGGGTGGCTGGGGGACACGGTGCGCGACACCTCCGTCGCGTCCGCCTGTCCGGCTGTGACCGTGCCAATGACGCCATGCTCGAACAACCGCGCCTCCACCAGGGACACCGCCTCTTGGGCCGTGGCGGCCAGGGCAACGCATGGCAATGGCGCGCCATCGACGACCGCGCTTGCAGCAAATGCAATCGGCTCAGACACCGGCATGCCAGTGGCCAGGCAGGTAAAGGTCAGGCAAGGTCATGGTGGCAGTGGAACCGGTCGTTTTTCCGCACGATACCAACCCCGGGCCTTGATACAACCCCGACCAAAGCGCGGCGACACGCGCACGTCTTGCGGTTGACGGAAACATGCCCCGCAAAACAGCCAGTTCCGCAAGGGGCGCCCCGCCGCCAGACCCCGGGGACGTCAGAGGTGGATCACCCGCCGCTCCTGCCAGGCCGTCGTCGCGGCATCCGCGAGGATCTGCGCCTTCAGGCCGTCGTCAATGCTGGGATCGGGCGCCGTGCCTTGGGTCACCGTCCCGACGAAGGCGCGCATCTCGGCCAGATAGGCGCTGGCATAACGTTCCAGGAAGAAATGCTGCGTGGGCGCGCGGCAGAAGCCCTTGTCATCGGCCATCTCCACCGTGTTTTCCAACTGGTTGTCCGCCCGCAACAGACCGCGCGCGCCGTGCACTTCGATCCGCTGGTCATAGCCATAGCTTGCCCGGCGCGAATTGCTGATCTGGGCGATCTTGCCGCTGGCGGTGGTCAACAGAACGGCAGCCGTGTCCACATCGCCCAGCCTGCCCACCTCCGGGTCGACCAGGGCGGCTCCCGTCGCCTGCACCATCACCGGCTCTTCGCCCAGCAGGAACCGCGCCATGTCCAGGTCGTGGATCATCATGTCCCGGAAAATCCCGCCCGACGATTGCACATAGGACAGGGGCGGAGGCGACGGATCGCGGCTTAGGATGGTCACGATCTCGGGGGCGCCGATATCGCCCGCGCGCAGCCGCGCCCGCAGTGACGCAAAATTCGGATCGAACCGCCGGTTGAACCCCGCCATGAACGGCACGCCCGCGTGGGCCACCGCCTCGGCACAGGTGCGGATGCGGTCGGCATCCATGTCCACGGGCTTTTCGCAGAAGATCGCCTTGCCCTTGGCCGCGGCGCCGTGGATCAGGTCGAAATGGGTATCCGTGGGCGTGCCGATGATCACCCCATCGGCCAGGTCAAACGCCTCTGCGACGGTGGTCGCGGGCGCCCCGGTCTTCTGGGCCAGTGCCGCCGCGGCCGCGGGCATGGCATCCACCACCGCAGTCACCTGCGCATCTGGCACTTGCGCGATGGATGCGGCGTGGACCTGTCCGATGCGGCCGCAGCCCAAGATCGCAAGGTTCAGCATTCAGCGCCCCTCCAATGATGCCAGAACGGCACTGGCCGCCGCCTTGATCGGGTCCTCGACCTCCCGCAGGATGTCCACCCGGTCAAAACGCGCAGGGTCGCGGGCCACCGCCCCGCGCAGGGCCACGCCAAATACCTGGCGCAGTTCGGTGCCGATGTTGAACTTACAAATGGCCGTATGCCGCGCCAGATGCGCGCGCTGCCCATGGGGCACGCCAGACCCGCCATGGATCACCAGGGGCACATTCGTCTGCGCCTCGATGGCGGCGATCTTCCCCTCATCGAGGCCCGCGCCCGCCCCGGTCTGAAGATGCACATTGCCGACCGAAATCGCCATGGCATCGACCCCCGTCTCGGCGGCGAAGGCGGCGGCCTCCTGCGGGTCGGTGCCGTGGCTTTCCGCCCCGTCGGCATAGCCCACAAACCCAATCTCTCCTTCGCAGGACACGCCCGCGCCATGGGCCATATCCACAATGGCGCGTGTCTGGGCGATGTTGTCGGCCAAGGGCAGGTTCGAGCCATCGAACATCACGGACGTAAATCCCGCCTCGATGGCCGCGCGACAGTCATCCGCCGTGTAGCCATGGTCCAAATGGGCCACCACCGGCACGTCCACATCCGCCGCCAAGGACCGCATCATCGCCCCCAACACGGGCAACGGCGTGTGCCCCCGACAGCTTGGCCCGGCTTGCAATATGACCGGCACGCCCACCTCTTGGGCGGCCATGGCATAGGCGCGCATATCCTCCCACCCCAGACAGACCACACCCGCAATGGCCCGCCCGTCCCGCAAGGCGGGCTGCAACACCTCCGACAGCGGGACCAAGGTCATTTGAACTTGGCCACCATATCCATGATGCCCGGTATCGTGTGCAGTTGTTCGGCATGGGTCGGCTGAAAATACTGCTTCAGGCTGCGCTGGCTGAGCCCGCCCAGAATGGTGAAATAATACATCTCATAGCCCGGCAGCACGGCGCAGGGGTGATACCCCCGGTCAAGGCAGATCGTGGATCCATCCATGATGTGATAGGCGTCGCCCGGGGTGTTGTCTTCCCGTTGCAGCATCTGGACGCCGGACCCGTAATTGGGTTTGAACCGGAAGTTATAGGTTTCATCGTGGCGTGTCTCGATGACCTCCCCATCTTCGGACCGGTCGGTGTCGTGCTTGTGGCTTGGAAAACCGGACCAGCCGCCTGCGCCCACGGTGAACAGCTCTGACACCAGCAAACGCCCCACCCGATCGTGGCATCCCGCCCCCAGAATATGCGCGATCCGGCGATGGGTCTTGGTGTCGTCAGACCCGTATTGCACCTTGTCCAGGTCCTTCACGCGGACCTCGAAGGGCTTCAACACCTCGTCGAACTTGGCGCCTGCGATGAACACCTCCGCCTCACCGGAGCGACAGGTGAAGCGGGCGGCCGTGTCGGTGGGAATATATGCCCCCTCCGGGTCGCCATCGAACACATCCACCCGGCGCACGCCCAAATCCGCATAGGTCTCTCCGCCGCATTCCACCGTGACGGTGCCGGTGGCGGGCACGATGCAGGTCTCATAGCCGGGCACCCGGTACTCAAAGACCTCGCCCTCCTTCAACTTAACGATGTTGAAGTAATTCAGCGGCACCGTGGGGTTGTCCACGTCCACGATGGGTGCGTTCTGGTTGTCATGGGGCGGGATATGCATGGGGGCCTCCGGTGAGTGGGACGCGCGAGGCGCATGGTGTCTGACGGGTGCGCGGCCCACGGCCGCAGGGTGGGACGTGCATGTGCCTCACGCCACATCCTCCGGCCCGGGATGGTCGGCCAGAAAGGCGTCGAGTTCTGCGGTGGTCGGCATCGCCGGGGCGCAGCCCACGCGCGCCACCACCATCGCCGCACTGGCCGATCCGCGCAGCACGGCAGAGGTCACATCGTGCCCACCGGCCAGGGCGGCAATGAACCCGCCCATGAAACTGTCGCCGGCGCCCGTGGGTTTCAACGCGTCCGTGCGATAGATCCCGGTGCGGATTTCCTGGCCATTGGCGAATGTGATCGCGCCCTTCTCGCCCATCTTATAGACGATCAGCTTGTCCTCGGCGGCCAGCGCGCGGGCCTTTTCCAGGCCCTTGTCATAATCGCCCGCCATGAACCCAAATTCCACATCATTGCCGATGATACAGTCGCACATGGCCCCCGCACGGCTAAGGAGATCGGCGGCGAACGCGGCACTGGTCCAGGAATAGGGGCGATAGTCGATGTCGAAAATCAGCGGTATCCCCGCCGCGCGCGCCCTGTCGAACGCGCGAAAGGCGGCGGTCCGGCTGGGTTCGGCGGCAAAGACCGTGCCCGTGGTGATCAGCGCGTCATATGGTGCGTAATCCACCGCGTCCACATCGGCGACCGTCATCTCAAAATCGGCGGCCCCGTTGCGGTAGATGACCGACTGGTGATCCTCGATCCGCGTCTCGACCACGGCCAGGGAATTGCGCGCCTCCCCGCCGACGGGCGTCACATGGGTGCGGTCGATGCCGTACCGGTCCAACTGGTTCATCGCAAACCGCCCGATGGCATCGTCGCTCACGCGGGTGACCAAAGCAGCCCGACAGCCCTGTTTGACCAGCGCCACCCCGATATTGGCCGACGACCCGCCCAAGCAGGACACGAATTGCGTCGCCTCCTCGGTCCTTGTGCCGGGCGGGTCCGGGTAGAAATCCATCCCCGCGCGTCCCACAATCAGGAAGGTCTTCCCGCCAAGCTTCATGCCCGCCCCTCCGCATTCTCTGCGGCAGCCTGGTCCAGATTTTCCGGATAGGGGTAATTCAGCCCCAAAAGCTGTCGCAGATCATCGCTTGCCGCCTCAACAAAGCCGGGCGGCAGGGCCACGGGCATATCCTCCAACGGCTTCACCCATTTGGGCAGGTAGTTGGTCAGCACTGCACTCCGGTTATGATCCGATTGGTTGGGCATGGCGCAATGCCAGACGGCCCCAAAGAACAGGACGGTATCCCCCGGCTCCGCCTCCATCCGCGAACAGGTCTGGAAGAACGCCGCCGCCTCCTCCTCGTTGGGATAGCGCAGATGCGTCTGCGACCCCGGCAGATAGGCCGTGGCCCCCGATGCGGCCGTGAACGGGTCCAGCACGATGGTCACCTGCGCATTCATCGGAAAGCTGGCATTCAACCCCATGGGGTGCGTCTCGGGCTTGTGAAAATCCCAATAGGGATAGTCCACATGGGGCTCCTGCCCCGGCCCGCCGGGCAACAGGCGGTTGGCCGCGATGGAGCCCATGATGAACTCGGACCCAAGCCAGCGCCGCAGGATGCCCATCAAGACCGGATGCGCCGCCATCTCGGCGAAGACGTCCCCCTTGGCCAGCAGGTTCCACACCCGCCGTTGCAGGTCGAACCGCCCGTCCGCCGCGGCGGCCCCCTGGAAATGTGCCACCTTCCCGGCGTCCCGGTCGCTTTCCTCCAGAATGATCCGGCGCGCCTCTGCGATCTGCTCAGCGGCAAACAACCCGGTCAACTTCACTGCCCCGGCGCCGTTCAGCAATTCCTCACAAATCGCAACCGGATCCGCGGTCTGGGCGGTGAAGGTGCGCATCTCAGACCCCATGCCGCTGTTTGACGCGGCCGCTTTCCCAGTCGGCATGGGCGGCGCGCACCGCCGCAGTCTCCGACACTTCGGCGGTTCCGACCTCCCACCAGGTATGGCCCTGCGCCGTCCAGCCGGCGTAAGGGTCCACCTGCATGACGATGACGTTGGTCTTGTCGGACGCCTTCGCGCGCTTGAACGCCTCCGCCAAGGCGGCGGGGGTCGACACGGTCTCTGCTTCGGCGCCCATGGATCGGGCATGGGCCTCGAAATCCACGGTGAACGGCTCCGGCACGGTGGGACAATCCGCGATCAGATTGTTGAAACTGTCCTGCCCGGTGTTGTTCTGAAGCTTGTTGATGACCGCGAACCCGCCATTGTCCAACACCAGAACGATCAGCTTCTTACCCGTCAACACGCTGGAATAGATGTCCGAATTCATCAACAGGTACGACCCGTCCCCGGTGAACACGATGGTGTCCTGCGCGGCCTCCCCCTCGGCTTGGGCGATGCGCGCGCCCCAACCGCCCGCAATCTCGTAACCCATGCAGGAAAAGCCGAACTCCACATCCACCGTCCCGGTCTTGAGCGTGCGCCAATTGGCCGTCACCTCGGCGGGCAAGCCCCCGGCTGCAGCCACCACCCGGTCCCCGGGATCGCACAGCGCATTCACCACCCCAATGGCCTGCGCATAGGAATTCGGGCGGTTCCCCGGCGTCACGTTCTTTGCCACATAGGCATCCCATTTGGCCCGCTCTGCCTGCGCAAACGACAGCCATTCGGCAGGCGCCTGGTACGGGCCCAACGCGTCGCCCAAAGCCGTCAGGCCCAGCTTCGCATCCCCCACCACGGTCTGCGCCAGGTGTTTGGCCGCATCGTGGCGCCCGGCGTTCAGATGCACGATCCGCGCGTCCTGGGCAAAGGCGGTCCAGGACCCGGTGGTGAAATCCTGCAACCGCGTGCCCACGGCAAAGATCACGTCCGCCGCCTCTGCCACGGCATTGGCGCTGTCGGACCCGGTCACACCCACCGGCCCGATGTTCAGGGCATGATCGCTGACCAAGTTGGCCCGCCCGGCAATCGTCTCGATCACCGGAATCCGATGCGCCTCCGCGAAGGCGGTCATCTCTGCCACGGCCCGGGAATACTGCACCCCGCCCCCCGCGATCAGGACCGGACGCTTCGCGTCGGCCAGAAGGGCGGCAGCGGCCGCCACCTCCGCCATGTCGGGCGCCTGCCGACGGATGCGGTGCACCCGCTTGGCAAAGAAGCGTTCGGGGTAATCATGGGCCCAGCCCTGCACGTCTTGCGGCAGGCCAAGGAACGCCGGTCCGCAATCGGCGGGGTCCAGCATCGTGGCCAAGGCGGCGGGCAGCGCGTGTATGATTTGTGCCGGATGGGTGATCCGATCCCAATACCGCGTCACCGCCTTGAACGCGTCATTCAGGCCCAGGGTCGGGTTCCCGAAATGCTCCAACTGCTGCAACACCGGGTCCGGCAGCCGCGTCAGGAACGTGTCCCCGCACAGCATCAGCAGGGGCAAGCGGTTGGCATGGGCCAGGGCCGACGCGGTCACCAGGTTGGCCGTGCCCGGCCCCGCGCTGGCGGTGCAAAACATGAACCGCTGCCGCAAATGATACTTGGCATAGGCCGCCGCGGCGAACCCCATGCTCTGCTCGTTCTGCCCGCGATAGAGCGGCAACTCCGCATGCACGGGGTACAGCGCCTCGCCCAGGCAGGGCACATTGCCGTGGCCAAAGATCCCAAAACCGCCGCCGCAAATGCGCGTCTCTTGGCCGTCAATCTCGATATATTGCGCCAGAAGCCAGCGCACGATGGCCTGAGCCACGGTTAACCGCACGGTTCCGCTCATCCCGTCCTCCCTCCACGCAGGCCCCTCCCAAACCCAAGGCCCAGGGCCAAAACCCCTTGCGCGTTTTCGAATCTGAGCATACGGATATTGCAACCGGTTGCAAACACAAATCGGGACGGGAGGAGACATGCGCGACATCGGCATCGGGATCGTCGGCGGCGGCTATATGGGCAAGGCCCATGCCGTCGCCATGTCCGCCGTGGGCGCGGTGTTCGAGACGTCTTTGCGCCCGCGGCTGGAAATGGTGTGCGCCACCTCCGACGCCTCGGCTGACCGCTACCGCGCGGCCTTCGGGTTTCGGCGCGCGACGTCCGATTGGCGTGCCCTTGTGGCCGACCCGGCGGTGGAGGCGGTGGTCATCGCCTCGCCCCAATCGACCCACCGCGACATCGCCCTGGCCGCCTTTGCCCTGGGCAAGCCTGTCCTGTGCGAAAAGCCCCTGGGCATGGATGTGGCCGATAGCGAGGCCATGGTCGCCGCCGCCGATGCCGCAGGCGTCGCCAACATGACCGGCTTCAACTATGTCCGCACGCCCGCCACGCAGGAAGCGATCCGCCTGATCCAGTCGGGCGCCCTGGGGCAGATCACCTGGTTCCGCGGGGAGCATACGGAGGACTTTCTGGCCGACCCCAACGCCCCCGCCAATTGGCGTACCGACAGCCGCGGCACCGGCACCATGGGCGACCTGTCGCCCCACCCGATCAATTGCGCGCTGGCGCTGATGGGGCCCCTCAAGGCCCTGAATGCGCGGATAGAGACGGTTCATCCGACCCGGCCTGGCCCGGACGGCCCCACCCCTGTCGCCAATGACGACCACGCCCAGATGATGTTGCAGTTTGAAAGCGGCGTCATGGGCCACCTGTATGCCAGCCGCACCGCCACGGGGCGCAAAATGGGCTACGCCTACGAGGTTCACGGCACCAAAGGCGCCCTCCGCTTCGACCAAGAGGATCAGAACAGCCTCCATGTCTACCGCGCCACGGGACCAGAGGCGGGGCGCGGCTTCACCCGCATCCTCACCGGCCCGGCGCATCCGAACTACGCCGCCTTTTGCCAAGGCCCCGGCCACGGCACCGGCTACCAGGACCAGGTCATCATCGAGGCCCGCGACTTCCTGCACGCCATCGCGTCCGGCGACCCCGTCTTCCCCACCTTCCGCGACGGCCTTGCCGTCAACCGCGTGGTGGACGCCGCCTGGCGCTCCTCCGACAGCGGGGCCTGGGTTAACCTGTAAGGATTGAACGACATGACCATCCGTATCGGCAATGCGCCCTGTTCCTGGGGCGTGGAATTCGCGGACGACCCCCGCAACCCAACCTGGCAACATGTTCTTCGGGAATGCGCCGAGGCGGACTACAAAGGCATCGAACTGGGCCCCGTGGGCTTCATGCCGGAAGACCCGGCCCAATTGGCCGACGGCCTGGCCCAACACGATCTGGAGCTGATTGGCGGCGTCGTCTTTCGCCCCTTCCACGACCCGGACGCGTGGGACGACGTCCTCGACGGCGCCGTTCGCACATGCAAGGCGCTTGTGGCCCATGGCGCGCACCACCTGGTGCTGATCGACTCGATCTCGCCCCGCCGCGCCCCCACCGCGGGCCGCGCCGCCGAGGCCGCGCAAATGGACCCCACCGACTGGGCCGCCTACCGCGACCGCATCGCCACAATCGCCAAAATGGGCACCGAAGACTACGGCCTGACCGTCGGCATCCATGCCCATGCGGGCGGCTTCATGGATTTCGAGCCCGAGTTGGAACGCCTCCTGGACGAGGTCCCCGACGATATCCTCAAGATCTGCTTCGACACCGGCCACCATTCCTATGCCGGGTTCGACCCCGTGGCCTTCATGAACCGCCACATGGCCCGCATCAGCTATATGCATTTCAAAGACATCGACCCCGCCGTGAAGGCCCATGTCGTCGCCAACCGCACCGATTTCTACAAAGCCTGCGGGGACGGCATTTTCTGCAATCTGGGCCAGGGCGACGTGGACTTCCCCGCCGTGCGCCAAACACTCCTGGACCATGGGTTCCAAGGCTGGTGCACCGTGGAGCAGGATTGCGACCCAACCCTGAACCCAGACACCCTGGCCGACGCGCGCGCCAACCGCGCCTACCTTCAATCCATCGGCTTTTAACGGCCCAGACAGCCCACCCGGAGGACACGGATATGGCACCACTGAATTGGGGCATGATCGGCGGCGGCGATGGCAGCCAGATCGGGCCCGCCCACCGCCTGGGCGCCCGCCTCGACGGCGCGTTCGCCTTCACCGCCGGCGCCCTGGATCACCGCCCCGACGAAGGCCGCGCCTATGGCCGGCGTCTGGGCCTCGCCGCCGACCGCGCCTACGGCTCCTGGCAGGAGATGTTGGAGCGCGAAAAAGCCCGCGACGATCGCATCGACCTGGTCACCGTCGCCACCCCCAACGCCACCCATTTCGAAATCACCAAAGCCTTTCTGGAGAACGGCTTCCACGTGCTTTGTGAAAAGCCCATGACCATGACCGTGGAAGAAGGGCAAGAGATCGTGGAGATCGCCGCCAAGACCGGCAATATCTGTGCGGTCAACTACGGCTATACCGGTTACTCCCTGGTCCGTCACATGCGCGCCATGGTGGCCCGCGGCGATATCGGCCGGGTCCGCGTCGTCGTGGCCGAATTCGCCCATGGCCACCACGCCGACGCCGCCGATGCCGACAACCCCCGTGTCCGCTGGCGCTACGACCCCGCCCAGGCCGGGGTCAGCGCGCAATTCGCCGATTGCGGCATCCACGCCATGCACATGGCCAGCTTCGTGACGGGCCAAGAGGTCGCGCGCCTCTCCGCCGACATCGTGTCCGCCATCGACGTACGCACCCTCGAAGACGACGCCATGGTGAACTTCCGCATGTCGGGCGGCGCCGTGGGCCGCCTTTGGACGTCGTCGGTCGCCATCGGTCGGCAACATGGTCTCACGCTCCAGGTGTTCGGCGAAACCGGCGGCCTGCGCTGGTCCCAGGAACAGCCGAACCAACTTTTCTACATGCCCCTCAATCAGCGCTTGCAAATCATCGAACGCGGCGAAGGCGACCTGTCGCCCGAAGCCGACCGCACCAGCCGCGTGACCGTGGGCCATGCCGAAGGGATGCCCCTGGCGTTCGCTAATATCTACGCCGACCTGGCCGAGGCTATCTGCGCCCGCAAAGACGCCCGCCCCATGGATCCCGCCGCCAATCTCTATCCCCGGGCCGAAGATGGTCTCCGCTCCATGGCCGCCGTCTATGCGGTGGCCGCGTCCGGCAAGGCCCATGGCCAATGGGTGGACGCGCGCCCGCCCATGTATCGCTAGCGGCCAAGGGGTTCAGAGTATTTACGGCCAGATGACAATGGGGGAGCGCGCCCTGATGTCATCTGGCCATAAATACCTCAAACCCACCCCCGAACCGCGCGCACCGGTTGCCAACCGGATCTGTTTGCTTGGGGCGGGCGGCGGCCACAGGGTCTGGGTCCCAGGGGCCCCAGATCACAGCGGCCTCAAGGTGCCGCGCTCCACCACGCGACAGGGGAACAGCCGCGCCTCGGGCAGGCGGTCCGGCGTCTCGATGGTGGCGATGGCGAGCTCGATGGCGGCCTCGATGATCGCCGGGATCGGCTGGTGGATCGTGGTCAGATTGATGTTGTTCCAGCCCGCCATTTCCATATCGTTCAGCCCGATCACCCCCACATCCCCCGGCACTGCCAGCCCGGCATCCTGCAAGGCCGACAACGCCCCGATGGACAGCACATCATCCCCGCAGAAATACGCCTGAGCCCGCAAACCCTCCGCCAGCAGGCGCTGCATCTCGGCGCGGCCCGCATCGAACGCATAGGCGCTGGCAAAACTGGTGGTGACGCCGGTCACCGGTGACATCTCCAACCCCTCCAGGAACCCCGCCAGCCGGTCCTGGGTCGAACTGGCGCTTTCCGGCCCGCCCAGAAACGCCAGTTTGCGATACCCGCGCCCCACCAGCGTGCGCGCCGCCAGGCGCCCGCATTCCACATTGTCGATGCCCACCACATGGGTCTCTGGCGCGCTGGTCCAGCGCCCGAAGGAATGCACAACTGGCATCCCCGCATCCCGGAACGCCTTGGCAAAACTGGGCGGCAGGGTAGACGAGGCGATGATCACCCCATCGACCGAATATTGCCGCAGCATCCGCACCGATGCCTCCGGATCGGTCTCATCGGACAAATTCACCAAGAGCGGGCGCAGCCCCCGATCCTGCAACCCGCGGGTGAACAGGTCGAACACTTCCAGGAAAATCGGGTTGTGGAAGTTGGAGGAGACAAGGCCGATCAACTTCGTCCGCCCCGTCGACAGGGCCGAGGCCAAGGCCGATGGGGTATAGCCCAACTGCGCCGCCGCCCGCTCCACCTTGGCCCGCGTCTTCGGGCTGACGGATGCGCCTTCGGTAAAGGTGCGCGACACCGCCGAGCGGCTGACACCGGCCCGTTCGGCAACATCTTTCAAGGTGATCGGCATGGGCGTTCTCCGCCGTGGACGGTAGCCCGCGCGGGTCACGATTGCAACCGGTTGCAATGAGTGATGATTCGTGCTTACTTTCCCCTGGAAGAGGGAGGGCTTCACTGCGTTTAAGGGGTCCTTCCGCTTGTCCTAGGGAGGAAACCAATGAAAATTTTGAAATCACTTGCGCTTGCCGCCACGGCCCTGACGGCGCCGTTCATGGCACAGGCCGACGGACACGCGGCGGAGTTGAACTACGTCCTTGTCAGCCATGCCCCCGACAGCGACACCTGGTGGAACACCATCAAGAACGGCATCGCGTTGGCGGGCGAACAGGTCGGCGTCAATGTCGAATACCGCAACCCGCCCACCGGCGACATCGCCGACATGGCGCGCATCATCGAACAGGCCGCCGCCGCGGGCCCCGATGGCATCATCACCACCCTGGCCGATTACGACGTGCTGCAGGGCCCGATCAGCGCCGCCGTGGACCAAGGCATCGACGTCATCATCATGAACACCGGCACGCCAGAGCAAGCCCGCGAAGTCGGCGCCCTCATGTATGTCGGTCAGCCCGAATATGACGCCGGGTTCGCCGCGGGCCAGCGCGCCAAGGGCGAAGGCGTGACCAAGTTCCTCTGTGTGAACCACGCCATCCAACAGCCCACCGTGGGCGAACGCTGCCGTGGCTATGCCGATGGCCTGGGCATCGACCTGGGCGACGCCATGATGGACAGCGGCACGGACCCCGCGGAAATCAAGAACAAGGTCCTGGCCTACCTGTCCGCCAACCCTGATGTGGACGGCATCCTGACGTTGGGCCCGGTCTCCGCCGACCCGACGATTGCCGCGCTGCAAGAAAACGGCATGGCCGGGGCGATCCATTTCGGCACGTTCGATTTGGGTGAAGAAATCGTCAAAGGCATCAAGGCCGACATCATCAACTGGGGCATCGACCAGCAGCCCTTCCTGCAGGCCTACATGCCCGTCGTGATCCTGGCCAACTGGGACCGCTACGGCGTTCTGCCCGGCAACAACATCAACTCCGGCCCGGGCTTTGTCACCAAAGACGGCCTGACCAAGGTCGAAGAATTCGCGGGCGAGTTCCGCTAAGCGACGCCATGGGCGGCCCCCTCGGCCGCCCATTTCATTTCTGACGGGAGGCAGAGATGGTGGACACACCGCAAGCCGTGCTTGATGAGCGCGTCAAAGAGATTTCACCCCTACGCAAGGCCCTGATCCGCCCCGAATTGGGCGGCATCGTTGGCACCATCGCCGTCTTCGCCCTCTTCGCCATCTTCGCAGGCGGGTCGGGCATGTTCGGCGCCCAAGGCGTGATGAACTGGTCCGTGGTGTCCGCGCAATTCATGATCATCGCCGTGGGCGCCTGCCTTCTGATGATCGCGGGCGAATTCGACCTCTCGGTGGGGTCCATGATCGGCTTTGCCGGCATGATGATCGCCGTTTTCGGCGTCGTCCTCGCGTGGCCCATGTGGGTCGCGATCCTTATCACCTTCGCCATCTGCACTGCCATTGGCTTCCTCAACGGCTGGATCGTCATCAAAACCGGCCTGCCCAGCTTCATTGTGACGCTCGCCTTCCTTTTCATTCTGCGCGGCTTCACGATCTACATCCCCCAAACGCTGGAAAGCAAAACCATCATCGGCGGGATCCGCGACGCGGCCGAGGGCGATTGGCTCGGCTTCCTGTTTGGCGGCAAGATTGGGCAACCTCTGTTCCAGATGCTGGGCGACGCTGGCATCATCGGCGTCTTCGAACGCGGCACCCGCACTGGGGAACCTGTGGTCGACGGCATCCCAATGCTCATCGTCTGGGCCGTAGCACTCATCCTCTTTGGCCACATCCTTCTGACCCGCACCCGCTTTGGCAACTGGATCTTCGCGGCGGGCGGCGACGCGGAGGCGGCGCGCAATTCCGGCGTGCCCGTGAACATGGTGAAAATCTCCATGTTTATGTTCACCGCTTTCTGCGCCACCGTCCTGGCCGTGTGCCAAGTGATGGAATTCGGGTCGGCGGGCGCCGACCGCGGCCTGCTCAAGGAGTTCGAGGCGATCATCGCCGTGGTCATCGGCGGGGCGCTTTTGACCGGCGGCTATGGCTCCGTGCTCGGGGCGGCCTTGGGCGCGCTGATCTTCGGCGTGGTGCAACAGGGCCTGTTTTTCGCAGGCGTCGAATCCTCCCTCTTTCGGGTGTTTCTGGGCGTCATCCTCCTGGCCGCCGTGATCCTGAACACCTATATCCGCCGCATCATCACCGGGGAGCGTTGACCATGGCCGACCCGATCATTCGTATGAAAGACATCCAGAAACATTTCGGCAGCGTCATCGCCCTGGCGGGCGTGTCCGTCGACGTGCATGCGGGCGAATGTCACTGCCTGTTGGGCGACAATGGCGCGGGTAAGTCCACCTTCATCAAGACCATGTCGGGCGTGCACAAACCCACCAGCGGAGAGATCATCTTCAACGGCGCGCCCATGAACTTCGCCGATCCGCGCGACGCCATGTCGGCGGGCATCGCCACCGTCCACCAACATCTGGCCATGATCCCGCTCATGTCCGTCAGCCGGAACTTCTTCATGGGCAATGAGCCGGTGAAGAAGGTCGCGGGCCTCACCTTCTTTGACCATGATTTCGCAAACCGCGTCACCATGGAGGAGATGGGCCGCATGGGCATCAACCTGCGGGGCCCGGACCAAGCCGTGGGCACCCTTTCGGGGGGCGAACGCCAGACGGTCGCCATCTCCCGTGCGGTCTATTTCGGCGCCAAAGTCCTGATCCTGGACGAGCCGACCAGCGCCTTGGGCGTGCGCCAAACCTCAAACGTGCTGGCCACCATCGATAAGGTCCGCAAACAGGGCATCGCGGTGGTGTTCATCACCCACAACGTGCGCCACGCCATGGCCGTGGGCGACCGCTTTACGGTGCTGAACCGCGGCCAAACCCTCGGCACCGCGCTGAAGGGCGAAATCACCCCCGAGGAGCTGCAAGACATGATGGCGGGCGGCCAAGAACTCGCCACGCTAGAAGGCAGCCTTGGCGGAACTGTCTGACCAAAGACCCAACGGCGCAAGACGATCCATGGGCCACGCCCGACGACCATAGACTGCGGCCTTGCCGATCTTGGCAGTTCGCAGTCAAACCATTCGGTCCTGACGGCCCTGCCCCGGCGGCCCGACCCGCGCACAGAGACACCATCGCAGGAACGGCGGCACGCCATCGATGGCCCCAAGGTGGGCCAAGCCCGCCCGGGTGCCGCAGGTTCCTCGGCGTGTCCCGGTGTCGCGAGGCCATCAGCCTGTCCACGCGCCCGAGGGTCCGCCGGTAGGGTCAAATCCGTCGAATGCGTCAGGCAAGTCGCGCCATGGGCGCGATGGTTACGGAACGTCCCGTACAACATCATCTACCTGCTAAGTCTCGAAATCCTAATCCCTCCTCCACCAATCCAAAAAACGCAGCCCGCTTGTTCAACACGGGCAGCGACGAAACACTGTGCGACAAGAAACAGAAAGTACACGCCCATAGCTTTCGCTGTTTCTGACGCCGAAGCCGACACCGCTAGATCGCTACCAATCGAGCATTACTGAGGGGTTAACCCGCCGCCTCACCATGCGAAGACTTTTGAACAAATTGCCCAAAAAGACTTTCCGGGACCCGCACAACCCGTTCAGAAGTCGTTAACCCGGAGCGTCTACACCGACTGGGGCATTGTGGCATCGCACCTGTCCCGCCCAGGCAACGCGACGCCTTTGCCGATCACTAAGGTGCTTGAACCTCCCGCCCCGTCTCCGGTTAATGGCGTTGCGCGGCGACGGGGGGCAAGCCCATGACAAGTGATGACGACAAGACCCGCCCCCCTGTGGGTGCGCTCCATGAAAGTGGCGCGCAGGCCATCTTTGCCGATTTCCCGCAAGTGGCTGAATTGATGCAACATCGCCCGCGCGACGGGGAAGATGCTTTGGACTTTCTCGCGCGGCTTCGGGCGTCCACCACGCCCGAGGAGGCCGTGACGTTCACCGCCTTCGCCGCCCTGCCGCAGATGGGCGTGTGGTGGGGATATGAAAGCCTGCGGTCCATGCCGGACGCCATCGACGTCCGCGACCGCCTGCTCATGGAAATGATCCAAGCCTGGATCGGCACCCCGACCACCGATTTGCGGCACCGGGTCATGGCCCAAGCGCTTTACGCGCCAGCCCGGACCCCTGCCGTGATGCTGGGGTTGGCGGTCGGCTGGTCCGGCGGGTCCATCGCGCCCAACGACCCCGCGCAGGTGCCACCCTATCGCGGGCCGCGATCGCTCAATTCCTCGGTGTTGTCCTGTTTGGCAAAGATGCCGCTGGCCAAACGCTCGGTCCATTTGGCGCGGGTGATCACCCTGGCCGAAACGCTGTATCGGGGGATGTAGCCGGAATGGCCCTGATCCTTCGTATTGAAAACGTTGATTTTCTTGAGGATGGCGGGCCGGTCACGTTCCCGCTGACCACGCGGCCCATGCAGGCCGGGCGTGGCGGTGGGATGGATTGGGTCCTGCCCGACCCGACGCGGCACATGTCGTCGCATCACTTCAATGTCGACCACCGGGACGGGGCCCATTGGTTGGAAGATGTGTCGACCAACGGGACCTTTCTACAGGGGCAGCGCTATCGCTTGGACGGGCCCCATCGTCTCCAACCGGGGGATCGGTTTCAGGTCGGCCCCTACATCATCGCCGTCAGCGAAGGTGGCACGTCCGGCGCGTTCGCGCTGCACCCTGACACGGCCCCTGCGGTCGCGCCGCCGGGGGGTCCGTCCTGGCAGGCCGATGACGACCCTTGGGCCGTGGGTGGCCCCTTGCCGCCGGTGGATCCACTGCCGCCGGCGCGCGCGGGACGGCGGGATGACTTCGCCGACGAGTTCATTGCCCCGCCCAGCCTTGGGGCCGCACCGCCGACACCCGCGCATCCCCCCGCGGCCCAAGGCCCCGTGACGACACCGCCACCGGAACCGGGTCTGCGGCCGTTGACTGCCGCGCCCCGTCCCGATCCTGCGGCCCTTCCGCCGCGCGAGGCAGCGCCCGAACCTGCGCCGCCTGCCGCGCCCGCGCCCCCTGCGCCGGCCCCATCCGAGGTGATCGCGGCGTTCTGCGAAGGGGCGGGGCTGGATCCGACGGCCTACGGAGAGGCGGATGCGCTGGAGGTGGTGCGCCAAGCGGGCGCGGCGCTGAAGGCCGTGACGGCAGAGAGCATGGAGCATCTGCGCGCCCGGGCCGCCTTCAAGGAAGGCACCCGTCGTCACGTGGAGCGGACGATGGCGGGGTTTGCGGGCAACCCGTTGAAGACAGCCCCCCATCCCGACCGGGCCCTGGAAGAGATCTTCTTTCGTCCCCGCGCGGGGGCCCTGACGGGGCCGGATGCGTTTGGCGGGGCGGCGCGGGACCTTCGGCTGCACCATGCCGCCCTGATGGCGGCGCTCCAGCCTGCACTTGGTGCGATCTTGCACGATCTTGCGCCCGAAGTGATCGAGAAGGCGGCGAGCGGCGGGCTGCTGTCAGGTGGAAAACGCAGCAAATCCTGGGAGGTGTTCGTGGAACGCTGGGACGCGAAAGCCGCCGCCCATGAGAACGGGATGCTGGACGAGTTCTTTTCCCATCTGGCACAAGCCTATGCAGAGGCGATCCGCCAAGCGGATGACGAGAGCGCGAAGGACATCTGACAATGGAACTTGCCTGGCTGAGCGACCCTGTCGCGGCGGATGCACCCTGCGGACCCGACCTGGAACTGTCTGACGACGACGGGTTCCTGGATTATTACTACGACGCCGAGGGCCGGTTGCCGGAGCGGTATGTGACCACCGGCGTGGAGCTTGGCGCCAATGGTCGGCCCACGGACCGGGTGTTCGACGCGAAAGCCGTGGACACGAAGGCCGAGCGGGCGGAGATCGAGAGCTTGTTGCGCGCCTCCCGGGATTTGCGGCTTCTGTCGCTTTTGGCCCGGTGGGAGGCACTGGCCTGGAACCCTGTGGATCTGGCCGACGCGATGGAGGCCATGGCCGCGGTGACGCACACGTTCGGGGACGCCGCGCACCCGGCCCTGCCCGACCGCGCCCGCGACCGTCGGGCCGCGCTGGAGGCGCTGTGTACCCCTGCGCATATGTTGCAACCGTTGCACCATTTGCCGCTGACCGGCGGGCGGGATGTCACGTGGCGTCGGTGGCTGGTGACCCAAGGCAAGGTCGAGGCGCGCCCCGGCGAGGAGGACGCGGACGCAACGGCGATATTAGCAGCCTTGGCCGAGCCTGGGGCCGCCCCCGTGGTGGACCGGGTCCATGGCAGCCTGGTGCGCATGCTGGCGGCGGCACAGACGCTGAACCCGTCGCTTTTGTCGCCGCTGATCGATGTGGTGGAGGGGATCTTGGCCCTTTTGGCGCAAGCCCGGCCGGACCTGTCCATCCCCGAGGCACCGGTGGCGGAGGTACCTGTCCCGCCGGACGCGCCCGAAACACCCGCCCCCGTGGTCCCCGCCCCCGAACCCGTGGCGGGCGAACCCAGGACCCGGGCGGAGGCGCGGGCCGCACTTTCGGCGGTGGAGACGTATTTGGGGCAAAATGAGCCGTCATCTGCCGCCCTTCTTCTGGTGATCCAGGCGCGTCATTTGATCGGCAAACCGCTGATCGAGGCCATGGAGACCTTGCTGCCCACCGATGCCGGTCGCGCGGTGGTGGATTTCGGGCCCACCACGGGCTTCGCCCTGTCTATGGAGCGCCTAAAAAGCCTTGCCTCCGAGATCCCGGCCCCTGCCGATGACGGGCCGCCCGTTCAAGCACCGCCCGTGGCTGAACGCCCGCAGGCGGCATCCCAATTGCGGGCCATAGCGGCATATTTCCGCCGATCTGAGCCCACCAGCCCTGTCCCTATACTTCTGGATCGGGCACGTGGTTGGTTGGAGCGAGATTTCGAAGGAATCCTGGCCGAGATTCTGCCAAAGCCACCAACCGAGGGATAGACGCAACCATCGGAATCTAAAGCACTCGATGCAATTGACTTACTTTCAAACTGCGGGTTCACTTAACCATTAACACGGGATCGCAGCCCGGCAGGGAGCAAACGGATGGCATCTGACAAAGCGACAGATTTTCTGAAGCGTAATCGCCCGCCCCGGGTGAATATTTCTTACGAAGACCCCTATGACAGCGAAAAGATGGTGGAACTGCCTTTTGTGATGGGCGTCATGTCTGACCTATCCGGCAATGACAGCACCGTCGAAAAGCCCGCCGTCGAAGATCGGGATTTTGTCGATGTCACCGGCGCCACGCTGGACGACGTGATGGGCAAGGTGAAGCCCGCCTCCTCCTTCGCGGTTGAGAACAAACTGGACGAGGCCAGCTCGGACAAACTGGGCGTGCGCCTGGAATTCAACACAATGGATGACTTCAACCCGGCCCGCGTGGCCGAACAAGTCCCCGCCCTGAAAAAGCTGCTGGAGGCCCGCAAGCAACTGGCCAACCTCCAACGCTACATGAACAGCAAACCCAAGGCGCAGGATCAGATCAAAGTTCTGCTCAACGACCCTGAACTGATGGCGGCCCTGGCCGCCCGGGGCGGCGCCGATGACGGGGAGGAGACGTAATGTCCGACGCCCAAAGCCAAACCGATGCCCAACCAGGCGCCCTGTCCGAGCTTGAAGAGTTTTCGGATATCCTGCGCCAGACGATCAAGCCGCGCAGCGATGCCGCGGCCGCAGAGGTCGACAACGCCGTCACCGCCCTGGTGCGGGAGGCCATGGACGATCAGACCCTGGTCACCGAAGACGTGCTCGACACCATGGACGCGATTCTGGCCAAGCTCGATTCGAAGCTCAGCGATCAGTTGAACGCGATCATGCACCACGAGGAGTTTCAGAAACTGGAATCGTCGTGGCGCGGGCTTGCATACACCGTTAACAATTCGGAAACGGATGCCACGCTGCGGGTCAAGGTCATGAACATCTCCAAGCAGGAGTTGTCGGCCATGTTCCGCGCCTATCCCGGCGCCCGTTGGGACCAAAGCCCGCTGCATCAGAAAATCTATGAGGCGGAATTCGGCACGCTGGGTGGCAAACCGTTCGGCGCGCTGGTGGGGGATTACTACTTCTCCATGGGATCGGCGGATGTGAACCTGCTGCGCGACGTGTCGAAGGTTGCCGCCGCCGCCCACGCGCCCTTCATCTCTGCTGCGGCGCCCGAATTGCTGGGCATGGACAGCTGGAACGAAATCGGCACGCCCCCGGACCTGTCCGAGATTTTCGAGACCCCGGATTATGCCAAGTGGAACACCCTGCGCGAGAGCGAGAACAGCCGGTACCTGGCGCTGACCATGCCCCGCGTTTTGGCCCGCGAACCGTATGGCCAAGACAGCGCCAGCCAAGTGGAGGAGTTCAATTTCGAGGAAGAGACCGACGGCCATGACGGCCAGAAGTATTCCTGGATGAACGCCGCCCACGCCATGGCCGTCAACATCAACCGCGCCCACAAGGAACATGGCTGGACCGTGCAGATCCGCGGCGTGCAAGCCGGCGGCGAGGTCATGAACCTGCCCACGCATACGTTCGACACGGGCGAAGGTGACACGGACCTGAAATGCCCCACCGAAGTGTCGATCACCGACCGCCGCGAAGGGGAACTTTCGGCGGCGGGCCTGATCGGCCTGGTCCATCGCAAGCACACCGACAAGGCGGCGTTTATCGGGGCGCAGACCCTTTATAAGCCGAAGAAGTTTGTCGATGAGAAGGCCACCGCCGCCGATAACATGTCGGCCCGCCTGCCCTACATTTTCGCAGTGTCACGGTTTAGCCATTATTTGAAATGTATGGTTCGCGATAAGATCGGGCAGAGCCCGTCTCGCCTGCAACTTGAAAATGACTTGCAGGGGTGGATCAACAAATATGTGTCCGGCAACCCGGATACGGCATCCGAGCAGGAGAAGGCGAAAAAGCCCCTGGCTGGCGCATCGGTGGAAGTCATCGAAGATGAAGAAAACCCAGGCTATTACGTCGGCAAGTTTTTTCTCAAACCTCACTTCCAACTGGAAGGGATGGACATTGGGATGAGCTTGGTTTCGAAACTGCCGGGGAATAAGTAACCCTCAATTCTATTGAGACCGGTCGGTCCTATCCCGGATTGGCCCCTGCCTAGTAAACGGAGACTTAAATGGCTGTCGATATTTTCCTGCATCTTGCGAATGGCATCAAAGGCGAGTCGCAAGACGCAACCCACAAGGACGAGATTGACGTCCTGGCTTGGAACTGGGGCCTGACTCAGTCCGGAACGACCCATGTCGGCGGCGGCGGCGGCGGCGGCAAGGTCGAAGTGGCCGACATCTCCCTGACGAAATACGTGGACTTGGCCTCCAACGACCTGATCAAGCGCGCCACATCCGGTGAGCACATCGCAGACGGTCGTCTGATCGTGCGCAAATCCGGTGGCGGGGCCCCTGTCGAGTACTTCATCATCGACATGGAAAACATCATGATCACGTCCTACCAGACGGGCGGGTCCAAGGACGGCCTGGACCGGATCCAGGAAACGCTGACCCTGAACTTCCGCAAGTTCCAGATCACCTACACCCTGCAGGAAGAGTCTGGCGTGGCCGGGCCCCAGTCCAGCACCGGTTGGGACATCGCAGAAAACCAGGAGTGGAGCGTCTAAGCTTCCCTTCTGCGCCGGATGGCGGCAAGATAAGAAAGGGCCGGGCGGCGCGCTCGGCCTTTTTTGTTTGGGGTACAAAGAAATAGCTGGTCCATGAGACGATCCGCTGATGTCACGCATCCTGATCTCCGGTCAGGACGCGGCAAGCCGCCGCGCCAAATGTCGATCATGCACGTCTTTCGCGCCGCCGCCGAAGCGGGGGATGCGCGCGATGACAGGCTGGGCGCGCCGGGCGGTGCCGCCGCGCAGGAGCGGGCGAAACGCGCCCATCGCGATCAGATCGACGAGGCCGAGCTGCGCCGGCATCTGGCCCTCGACCTGGAAAGCCTGATCTCCACCATCCGCTTGGATGCCAGCCTGCCCTTGGCCGAAGACAGCCGCGTGGCCCGGTCCGTGATCAATTACGGCTTCGCCGATCTCAGTCGCGCGGGCGGCACGGCCAACAGCCGGTTGATGATCGCCCAGGCCATTCGCAATTCCCTTCTGGCGTTTGAGCCGCGGCTGATCCCCGACAGCATCTCCGTCACGCTGGATGCCGAAGAGGTGACGGAGACCAATCGCCTCGCCTTCCATGTGGAGGGGGAGATGTCTGCCGACCCGGCCGACCTGCCCTTGGATTTCCTGGCGGAAGTCGACCTCGGCTCCGGCAAGCTGCGCACCCGTCGGCTTAGGCTGCAACGATGAGGAAGGCGTTCCGCGACGCCTATGAGCGTGAGTTGGCCCTGCTCTACGAACGGGGGGCGGAGTTCGCCGCCGAGTATCCGGGGATCGCGGGGCGTCTGGGCGGCCTGCTGCGCGAAAACGCAGACCCCGCCGTCGCGGGCCTGCTGGAAGGGGCGGCCTTCATGGCAGCCCGCGTCCAGTTGAAGATGGAGGAGGAATTCCGCGGCTTCACGACCGAATTGCTGGAACAGGTCTTCCCCGACGCCTTGGCCCCCTTGCCGTCCATGATGCTGGCCCAAGCCGCCATTCCCGAAGACGCCAGCGGCCTGGAAGACGGGCTGACCCTTCCCAAAGGCGCCTATATGGACGCCCGCTTCGTCGAGGCGGAGCATCGCGTGTCCTGTCGGTTTGCCACCACCACCCCGTTGGAGATTTGGCCCCTGGATGTGGACGCGGTCACCTATCTTGGCAGCGCCGCCGAACTGTCCGCCCTGGGACAGGATGCCAGCGATGGGGCGTTGGCGGGGCTGACGCTGCACCTGGCTGTCAAGGGGCTGGACACCACCATCGGGGCGCTGCCGATCCGCACTTTGCCCCTTCATTTCACCGGACCCCGCGCCGATGCGGTGGACCTCTATGAGCAGGTGCATTGCAACACCCTTCGCGTCAGCCTGCGCTGGCTGGATGCCCAGGGCGACCCGGTGTTCCGCCGCCTGCCACCCGACGCGGTGCAGCAAGTGGGGTTCGACCGGGCCGAACGGATGCTGCCCCACGATACCCGCCTCTTTGATGGGTTTGCCCTCCTGCGGGAGGGGTTCGCCTTCCCCCGACAATTCCTGGGCCTGCGCCTGGTGGACCTGGACCGCCATTTGACCGGGATCGACGCAAAGACGGTCACCCTGGTGTTCGAATTCGACCGCCTGTCCCCCGGCCTGTCGGCCCGCCTTCGCACCGATCACATGCGCCTGCGCTGTGTCCCCGCCGTGAACCTGTTTGTGGAGGCCGCCCAGCAAGTGCGCCTGGACGGCAAACGCCACGAATTCGTCGTCACGCCCAGTGCCAGCCCCGCCACCCATTTCGAGGTGCACCGCTTGCTGAGCGTAAAGGCCCATTACAACGCCAGCCGCACGCGCGTGCCGGTCCATCCGCTCTATGGTCTGCCCGATGATGGCGGGGCGGATCCGCGGCAGGCGGTCTATTACACCACCCGCCGCAAGCCCCGCCGCCTGACCGAGGAGGAGCGGCGCTTTGGCCGCAGACAGCGGTACTTGGGGACGGAGACGTTCATTTCCGTCTGGGAACCCCCGGAACTGGACGACGGGCAGAACTTGGCCCAAGGCGGCGGCGCGCAACGGCTTCAGATCAGCACGCTGTGTTCGAACCGGCATCTGCCCGCGTCCTTGCCCAAGGCCGACGCGCCCGACGCGTTTCGCATGGTCGATGATCAAACCGTGCCCTTGGGCGCCGTGGCCGGCCCGACCCCACCGAGGGAGCCGCTGTCCCTGCTGGACCAAGACGCCCCGCACCGCACCGTGCAGGGCGATGTCCACTGGCGCCTGATCAGCTATCTCGCCCTCTCCCATTTCGGGATCGAAGACCGCCAGGGCGGCACATCCGCCGCGGCCCTGCGGGAGTTGCTGTCGCTCTTCGCCGACTTGTCGGAGGCCACGGACGAGAAACAGATCAACGGCATCACCGCCCTGGACACGCGCCCTATCACCCGCCTGATCCGACGGGAGGATGGCCACTTCCCCGCCCGCGGGGTCGAGGTCAAGATTACCCTGGATGAGGACGCTTTCGAAGGCACCGGCGCCATCCTGATGGGGGCAATCCTGGACCGGTTCCTGGCCGAATACGCCCCGGTCAACAGTTTCACGCAAACCGTCATCGCGACCCAACAACGGGGCGTTATCAAGCAATGGCCGCCGCGCACAGGCTCGGGTCCGCTGTTATGACGCCACCCCGACCCGACCCCGCGACCGAACGGCAAGAGGCCGCGACCCAGCTTGGCCTGTTTGCTGTGCTGCGCCGACAGGAACGGCGGCATCCCGACCGCCCCGCCATTGGCAAGAACGCCAAGCTGGCCGATGAGTTGGCCGTGCTGGGCCAGGACCCGCATCTTGATTTCCCGGTCTCCGACATCTCGGACCTCGCGCCGCTGCCGGATGGGCGCCTGGCGATCCGCACCAATGTGCTGGGCTATTTCGGGCCCCAGGGCGCGTTGCCGCTGAACACCACCGAAGAGGTCTTGCGCTGGTCCCTGATCGCAGGCGACGCGTCCTTTCCGAAATTCGCCGATGTCTTCGCGGCGCGCTTCCTGCAATTGTTCTTCCGCGCCTGGTCCGACAGCCACGCCATCAGCCAGTTCGACCACCCCGACCGGGATCGGTTCCGGGCCTATGTCTCGGCCCTGTCCGGCGTGTCGACGCCCGCGTTCCGCGACCGCGACGGCATCCCCGATATCTCTCGCACGCAATTGGTTGGCCTGCATGCCACCCGGGTGCGCAGTGCCGTCCGCCTGCGGCAATTGATCGAGCTGTATCTGCGCGCCGATGTCGAAATCGAGGAACACCTGCCCAGTTGGATCACCTTCGAAGATGACGACCGCAGCCGGATGGGCCTGGGCGCCTGCACACTGGGACAGGACCTGGCCCTGGGCAGTCGCATGCGCTCCGTCAATGATCGGGTGCGCCTGACCATCCGCACGCGCGACCTGGCCGACTATCGCGCCTACCTGCCGGGGGGGCGCCGCCACGGGCAATTGTCGGACCTGGTGTTCTGGTATCTGGGCCTGTCGACCGAGGTTACGGTGGCCCTGTGCCTGCCCGCCGACACTGTGCCCGCAGGCGCCTTGGGCGCGACGATGAACTTGGGCTGGATGGCCGCCATGGCCCCGGACCCCGCGGCAACGGGCCATGTCCTAGTTGCCGAATTTGCATTGCAGGCCGCCTGACGCGCGCCAGACAGACAAGGACACACCATGCCCGAAATCACCATCGAGACGTTTCTCGGCAAAGCCAACCGCACGGGCTATGACGCGTTTCTGGGCGCCATGCGATATGCCCGCGCCGAGGAGAATGCCCGGGTCGAGATGATCCACTGGTTGTTCCACGCGCTGTCGGACAAGGACAGCGACTTTGCCCTGACCCTGGGCGCCATGGAGGTGGATCGCGGCACCGTCCTGCGCCAGTTGGACGCCGCCCAGTCGGGCCTGCGCAAGGGCGTCACCGAAAGCCCGCAAGTGTCTGACACGTTGAAAAAGTTGCTGGAACTTGCCTGGACCTATGCGACCCTGTTCTTTGGCGAGGCGCAGATCCGCACCGGCCACGTTCTGTTCGCCGCCCTGTCCGACGACCGGCTGCGGCGGGAAGTCGTGGCTGCGGCCCCCGCGCTTGACGGGTTGTCCGCAGATCGCGTTGCCGCCGAACACAGCGCCATCTGGGCCCAATCCAATGAGGAACAGTTGCGTCCCATGGACGGCTCCGGCCTGACGGCGGGGGGCGCCAAGGACGCGGCCCAAGGCAAGGGCGGGGACACGCCGCTTGGCCGCTACTCCGTCGACATGACCGCAGATGCCGCCAGCGGGACCATGGACCCGATCGTGGGCCGGGACCCGGAAATCCGCCAGGTGGTCGATGTGCTTTTGCGCCGCCGCCAGAACAATCCGATCCTGACCGGAGAGGCGGGCGTGGGCAAAACCGCCGTCGTCGAAGGCTTCGCCCAACGGCTGGCCGCAGGGGATGTGCCGCCGAACCTGCGGGGCACGCGGCTGCATATGTTGGACATCCAGGCCATGCAGGCAGGTGCGTCGATGAAAGGCGAATTCGAGCAACGCCTGAAATCCGTGATCGACGAGGTCCAGGCCTCCCCCACGCCCATCATCCTGTTCATCGACGAAGCCCATACCCTGATCGGTGCCGGCGGTGCGGCCGGCACGGGCGATGCCGCCAACCTGCTCAAGCCCGCCCTGGCACGGGGCACCTTGCGCACCATCGCCGCGACCACCTGGTCCGAATACCGCAACCATATCGAGAAGGATCCGGCCCTGACCCGGCGCTTCCAGCCCATCGACGTGCCGGAACCCGATGTCGCCCGCTGTTGCACCATGCTGCGCGGCATCCTGTCCAATATGGAAGACCACCATGGCGTGCGCATCGCAGATGAGGCGTTGGTGGCCGCCGTGTCCCTGTCGGATCGCTATATCCCTGCACGCCAACTGCCCGACAAGGCCGTCAGCCTGTTGGACACGGCCTGCGCCCGCGTCGCCGTGAGCCAGGCCACGACCCCCGCCCGGATCGCGGACCTGACGGCCAAGATCGCCGCCCTCCACTCGGAAATCGCCGCCAAGGAGGCAGAGCGGGACTTGGGCGGGACCGATGAAGATCGCCTTGCAGAGGCCCGGGCGGAAGTGGCCGCGACCCAGGACAGCCTGGCCGAGCAGGAGGCGAAATACGCCGAAGAAAAAGCCATCGTCGACCGCGTCGTGGCCTTGCGCCGCGACCTGCAGGCGCCAGGCGAAGACTTCGACGAGGCCGCCACGCGCGCCGAAATCACCGACAAGATGGACAGTCTCAGCGCCCGCGACGCCGATGATCGCATGGTCTACGCCCATGTGGACGAACAGGCCGTCGCCTCCGTCATCTCCGACTGGACGGGCATCCCCGCGGGCCGCATGGTCGCCGACGAGTTGCAGCAGATCCTGACCCTCTCCGACACCCTGCGGGAGCGGGTGATCGGCCAGGACCATGGCCTCCGCATGATCGCCAAACGGATCGAGACCAGCCGCGCAGGCCTGGGCAACCCCGACAAGCCCATCGGTGTCTTCATGCTGGCCGGCCCCTCTGGCGTGGGCAAAACGGAAACCGCCCTGGCCCTGGCGGAACAGCTATATGGCGGCGAACAGAACGTCATCACCATCAACATGTCCGAGTTCCAGGAAGCCCATTCCGTCAGCCTGCTCAAAGGGGCACCTCCGGGCTATGTGGGCTATGGCGAAGGGGGCCGCCTGACCGAAGCCGTGCGCCGCAAGCCTTACTCCGTCGTGCTTTTGGACGAGGTCGAGAAGGCGCACCCGGATGTCCACGAGTTGTTCTTCCAAGTCTTCGACAAGGGCATCATGGAGGATGGCAATGGCCGTGCCATCAACTTCCGCAACACGCTGATCTTGCTGACCTCCAATGTGGGCACCGATGTCATCATGGACATGGCGGGCGACGGACAGATCGACAATGCCGAGGAGTTGGACGCGGCCCTCAAGCCCTTCCTTCTGGACGTCTTCCCCCCTGCGCTGCTGGGCCGGATCGTCACCATCCCCTATGTGCCCCTGTCCCCCACGGTCCTGCGCGGGATCACTGGTTTGAAACTCAACTCTGTCGCGTGGCGGATGAAAGCGTCCCAGGCCGCGACGCTGACCTGGTCCGAGGCGGTGCTGGACCACATCGTCGCCCAATGCCGCGACCCAGACAGCGGGGGGCGCATGATCGACAACATCATCACCAATTCCATCCTTCCCGACCTCAGCCGCGAGGTTTTGGGGCGCATGGTCTCCGGAGCGGAGATCGGTGCAGTGCGCATCGAGATGGGGGATGACGGGTTTGCCTACGCGTTCGACGACAGCGGTTCGGCTTGAATTTGGGTCGCCGGTGGGGCCATGAGGGCACCGATGTGATCGATCCTTACTTGTGGGATGGATCAGGTCAGCACCTTTGCCATCGGCGCTCCGGACCTCGTTTCCGCGTTGCGTTGAAGAGGGGTGAAGCGGGCGTGCTGCGGTATTACGCTTGAAGATCTCGCCTGCGACGGGCGCACGATGGAAGGCCCCGCCTGCGCGGCCGACAATCGCAAGGTTCTGGTCCGACAGATCGCCCCCGGAGCCGTCGTCATCCTCGACAACTTGGCCGCGCAGCGGAGTACGGACGCTGCGCAAGCCCTGCGCGACTACGGCTGCTGGGTCCCGAACTTGCCACCAAACTCGCTTGACATGACTCCGACAGAGAAGGCTTACAGAAATCTTCGATGCCATCGGGCAATCTGCGAACTCCATGACCCGGCAGAGCGATGAACCTTCTTCAAGGCTGCCGGATATGCCTGAGGTTGATACCGAAACGCTTCAGGCCCACCGGGCCGCCGGGACACTGCGACCGGGGGGCGGCGCATTGGAGCAAGGGACCATACGCCAGGCCCCGCTCACTGCCCCGGTGCGGCCTCGATGCGCGCGGGCTCTGTGGGGACCAAGAACGCCACCGGTTGCCCCGGCAGGTCAAAGGCGCGCAACTCCAGCCGGCCATTGGCGTAGTTGTCCAGCGCGTAATCCGCGAGCAGCGCGCCGTCCGAGGGCAGATGCTCCGGCAGGCCACCCACGCGGGACAGGCGCCACAACCCGGCATAGCGCGTCCTGAGATCCCAATAGGTGCCCTGGAACAGACCGGCCTCGCCCGTGCCCGCCGGGCAGATCCGCGCCCATCCCGTCCAGTCCAACCCGCCCAGTTCGCGCACATCCGAGGGCAGGGTGTCTTGCCAAAGCGCCTCAATCCGCGCGCGGTCCTGCGCGTCAGAGGTGGAGGGGCCATATTGCGCAATACAAGGTTCGGTCATCACATCATCGTCCTTTGCAAACGTCCCCGCGGTCCAGAACCCGCCGCCTCCGGCCGCCACAAGGGCAAGGGTCAGCCACATCCGCCCCGTCATCTGCCATTCAACCGGCTGGGGAAATTCCATGCCTGCGCAAAGCGGCCCGTGCGGCGTAGGCGGTAGGGTTGATAGCGGCGCTGCATCACTTTGACCTGCCGCGCAGGCACCTCGAATGTGGGGGCGGCTGCGCGGACGATGGACCGTCTCACCATATCCCCGCCGACCAGTTCCAGGTCCAGCGCGGGGGCCCCGGCCACGTTGGTGTTCACCCCAGCACTACGCGCCACTTGCAACGCGAAGGTAAAACAGTGGTTCGACGCCACGTCGTACTGTGTTGCGCTCCGCGCGGCTATGGCTTCGATCCGCCGATTCACGAAACCGAACATGCGCCCGAAGGCGCCGTTCTGCAACTTGATCCACACCCCTTCGACGGCATAGGGGCCCCCGTTCGTCCGCACCAACAGATTGCCAAGCGCCCGCATGCTGGGCCCGTCCGGGTTTCCTGTCTCGGTAAAGGTGATCGTCAGATCCTCGAAGTCGGGGACATAACGGACCAAGCCGAACCCGGCCCGGTCATACCGCCCGTATTCCGCATAGCGCACGCCGCCCGTGCGACCATTGATGAACGCAATGCCCGCATGGCCCAACCCGACAACACGGGGGCCAGCCGTCACAACGGACGCGATGCGCAACGGGGGGTCGCTGCCCGGATCGGTGAACGTCGCCCGCATGGAGGCGGGAACGTCGATCCCGGCGATGCCTGGGATCTTGGCGGCCACGGCCTGGGTCGGGATGGTGATCGGCTGACTGGGATAGACCAGGGGGATCGCCACATCACAGGCAATCGGGCACAGCTTGGTCGGGTCCCGAACCTGGGACATCAGATCACCGCATCCACATCGATCAGGCCGCGGTCCCGCGCCGCATTGGCCAAGCAATCGACGCGGATGTCTTCCGGCAGGCCCGCCGTCTCGGCCAGATCGTGCACGGCCCAATCCTGTGTCAGCAGGTTTGGCCCCACCACCAATCGCAGGTGCGCCAGTTTGCGCACCCCGTCCCGGTCGGAAAACCCCGCCAAAACGGTCGCATCGCGAAAGGCCTGGATGTCGGCAGGTGTCAGGCCCGCCGCACGCAACTGCCCTGCCAACTTGTCCCAATAGGTTCGTTGGGCGAAATCCGCGAAGGCGTCGTGCAACCGCGGCGTCAGGATCAGCTTACCGCGCATCCCCGCCGCCTCTGGCCCCGGGCGACAGACCACCGGACCATCGGGCCCGAAGGCCAGCACCATCTGGACGACCGACCCGAAGACGAACGGCGCCATCATCTCCGCCTCCGTGCGCAGGGCGATGGGCACGATGTCCCGTTCCCAATAGCGGAACAAAAGGACCGTCCCATCGTCGCGATACAGCCGGGGCAGACGCCGCAGATGGCGGTGCAGTTCCGTGAGGGACCGATCGGACCACAGCAACAGCGCGGACTGATCGTCGAAATGGTGCCACGGCTGGTCGGAACGGGTCAGAAGTGCCGCGAACACCGCGTCCGCCGGGTCCAACTGCACAAGCCAGGGCGCCACATGCCCGAACTCCGCGGCCCAATGGCCGGTGAAAAGGCACCTATGGCGCAGACCTTCGGCAGCCAAACGCTCCGGCAGGTTCGGAAAGCGGGCGGCATCGACCACCGCAAACAGGTCCAGGCCCGTCGCCGCAGCCGTCGCAAAGCACGGGGCCAAGGC
>JBCBVM010000005.1:0-152860 GCA_039817645.1 Pseudomonadota bacterium
GCTGCTGACCGTGGTGGCCGGGTTCCTGTTGTTGGGCGAGGTCGTGACAGTCTGGGCGCTTTTGGCCATGGCCATGGGGTTTGTGGGCGTTTTGGTGTTGAGCCTGCCGGAAGGGATCGGCGCCGTGCGCAACCCCTTCAATGTTGCCAGTGCATTGGGCCTTGGGGCCGGGGTGTTCTTTTCAATCTCTGCGGTTGGGTATCGCGGCGCGTCGCTGGAGATTGCGACGGATGTGCCCATATTGCGGGCGGCGATAACGCTGTGCCTGGTCACGCTATACCAGACTGTCCTTTTGGCCGCCTGGCTGGCCTGGCGGGACCGTGCGGGCCTGGTGGCGGTGTTCAAGGCGTGGCGCACCACATCCCTTGTGGGGGTGACGTCCCTGTTGGGCTCACTGGGCTGGTTCACGGCCTATACGTTGCAAACGGCGGCCTATGTGAACGCGGTCGGACAGATCGAATTAATCCTGTCGATGCTCATATCGCGCCTCTTGTTGGGGGAGCGGCAATCGCGGCGGGAATTGGTCGGCATCTGGTTGGTGGGTCTGAGCGTCGTTGGGGTGATCCTGCTGAACCAGTGACGGCGTGTCAGAGCCGGTGGAAGACAGACGTGTCGCCAGAATTGTCGAAGAAGGGAACGCCCGGGGCATCTGTTCCGTCGACGATGGCCGAAATCTCGGCCAGGACAACTTCGGTGATGAAGGGCATGTCCAGGGCGCGCGCCTCGGATAGGGGGACCCAATGCAGGTGGTTCAACTCATCCTCGGCGGCGGAGAAGTCGTCCGGGTCAGAGCAGAGCGCCGATGCCGGGGCCAGAAAGAAGCGCGCATCGAAGCGGCGGGGCCGCATGGGCGGGGTGATGGCGCGAAAGATGAAGCGGAGCGGCGCGGCGTCTGGGCCATGGGACCCGAACCCAGGCCACGGCGCAGGCTGCTTGGACGGGTGGCCGAGGACTTGGCCCGTCTCCTCCACCAATTCCCGCAGGGCGGCCACGGCCAGGGCCTCGGGCACGAGGTCTGACCGTTTCGTCAGGGCCACGCGCATGTCAGGGGTCAAATCGCGGGCAAGCGGTATGGTCGCGTCGCCCGCATCCACGGCGCCGCCGGGGAAGACGTATTTCGATGGCATGAAGGCGGCTTGAGCGCCCCGTTGCCCCATCAGCACCGACGGGCCAGAGGGGCCGTCGCGCACCAGAATGATCGTGGCCGCATCGCGGATGGGTGGCGTGTCGGTCAGTCTTGTCCGAACCCGTGCATGCGCGCCGCCCATTGCACCCCCACAATCAACCCCTTGAGCCGGGGCAGGAACCAAAGTGACAGCGCCACTGACGCCACCGAGAAGATGGCGAGGAAGGTAAACGGATCCGGCTCAAATTCCACGAAAAACCACAGCATGGCTGGCCCGATGATATGACCCACCAGAAGGAGGGTCAGGTATGGCGGGCCATCATCGGCGCGGTGATGGTGCAATTCTTCTTCGCAGACAGGGCAAGAATGGCGCACCTTCAGGTAGCCATTGAACATCGGCCCCGACCCGCAACTGGGGCAACGCCGCCGAAAGCCCCGAAAGATGGCCTGGCGCATATCGCGTTTGTCGTCCTGGATGGGCACGGAATTCGTCATGGGTCCCCACGGCTGATGGGCCGTGCCTATGCCCAATTGACGGGGCGTCACAGACGACAGGTTGGCTCTGCGTCGGGATGTCGCGAGCGGCATGGCAGAAAGGGCAGTGCGTGTTTTGGGGCAGGTCCGGCGGGATGCGCCGCGCGTTTTCCTGTGGGTGACAGGTGCGGTCAGGCCATGCGTTGGCGCGGCGGGGCGGGGGCATTTTTTCTGCGACGGAAAGTCTGTGGACCCCCGTGGAATGGGGTAACGGGCCGCAAGACGCCGCCTGTCACGTGAAAGGATTTACGATGAAGACGCCTATGAAACTGCTGACCCTCTCCGTTCTGGCGGGCGCAAGCCTGGCCACCTTTACCCTCCAGGCCGCCGCAGAAGGCCCCCGCGGGGAGCGGCCGGCGTTTGAGACCCTAGATGCCGATGGCAACGGCGCCCTTACCCAAGCGGAAGTGCAGCAAGGCATCGAAGCGCAGGCCGCCATCCGCTTTGCCGCCGCCGACACCGATGGGGACGGGACGCTGAGCCGGACCGAACTGTTGGCCCAAGGCGAGGCGCGCCGCGAAGGGCGCCTGGACCGCATGATCGCGCGATTGGACACCGATGGCGATGGCGCGATCAGCCCGGCGGAACTTGCCAATCGCGGGCAGGGGCGCAACGGTAAGGACCGGATGGGTCGGATGTTCGAGCGTGCGGATGCAGATGGGGATGGCGCGCTTTCGGCACAGGAATGGGATGACGTCCGCTTCCGTCGCGGCCGTCGTTGACGCTTGGGCGGGTGGGGCGTGGGTGCCCCGCCCGCCGCAGCAGGAGTGGGCGTGGCGCGCGATACGTCAGATCTGGATGAGGCCGCTTTGCTGGCCCTGGCCGTCGCGGGCGATCATTCTGCGGCGGGTCAGCTTGTGGACCGGTTGGGGCCAAAGCTGATGGCGTTCACGTTGCGGATGACCGGGGGCCAGACGGCGGAGGCCGAGGATATCGTCCAGGAGGCGTTTCTGCGGCTTTGGCGTAAGGCGCCCGATTGGGACGCGGACGGGCCGGCGCAGATGGGGACATGGCTGGGCCGGGTGGCCGCCAACCTGGCCATCGACCGCAAGCGACGCAGCGCCCGGCACACAGCACTGGACCCGACCCTTGACCCCGAGGACCCGGCCCCGGGCATCGAAAGCCGCCTCATTGGCCAGGAACAGCGCGCCGCGTTGCGCCTGGCCCTGGACGCCTTGCCCGAACGGCAGCGACATGCCGTGGTGTTGCGCCATATCGAAGGGTATTCAAACCCCGACATCGCCGCGCGCATGGGCATAGGGGTCGAGGCGGTGGAAAGCCTGATCGCCCGGGGAAAACGAAGGCTGAGCCAAGTGTTGGCCCAGAAAGGAGATTTGCCATGATGGATGACCGCGACATTGACCGGCTTCTGGCCGAGATGGCCCAGGACGAAGCCCCTGTTCCCACGGCCCTTCGCACGGCCATTGTGGAGGATGCGGTGTCCGTGGCGGCCCCCGTCGGCCCTGCCACGCAGGGCGGCCTGTTGCGGTGGTTGTCGGGGTGGGGCGGGGCCATGGGGGTGCCCGTCGCGGCCATGGCAGGTTTGTGGATCGGGATCGCCCAGCCCAGTGCCGTGCTTCTGGCCGTGCCGGGATTGACCGAAGGGGCCGCGGTCCCAACCGAGGCGGACCTGGTCTTGGCAGAAGTGTTCGGGGACAATTGGGAGGCGTTGGAGCCATGACTGCGAAAACACGGATACTGCTCTATGCGTCGCTGGCTTTGAACCTTCTGGTGGTGGGCGCCGTTGCGGGGGCTGTTCTGTTTGGGGATGGGCGGCGGTCGTCCGACGGGCGGGAGGGGCGCGGGGCGCGGCCCTTTGACGGCCCCATCGTCGTTGGGTTCGCCCGCGGTCTGGACCGAGAGACGCGGCGTGCCTTGGGCCGCCGCCTGGCCCAGGACCCTGCGTTGCGGGCACAGCGGGACGCCTTGGCCGCCGGACGTCTGGCCCTGGCATCCACCGCCCGCGCCGACCCGTTCGATGCAGACGCCCTGCGCGCCGCGTTTTCCGCGCAACAGGACGCGCAAGCGGGGCTGATCGCTTTGGGCCTGGACGCGCTGGTCGAGACGATTGCCACCCTATCGCCGGAGGAGCGGGAGGCCTTTGCCGCGTCGCTGGAGAAACGGCGGGGATTGCGGCGGGACTAAGCCGAAATATGCGCCGCCCGAGATAAGGCGATCCGATCACATGGAATGGTCCTTGGCCCCGGGCCACCTCCCGTGATGCAGGCCCATGGATCGTCGCGTCCGGGTCGCGCCAGTTCAGCCCAGCAGAACCCCTGCGACGACCATCATCAGCCCCATTGCTGATACGCCCAGGGCGGCCATGTTGAGGGCCACAAGGGACTTGAGGCGCGCGGCCATGTCGTCCCCTTGCAACCCTTGGCGCTTGGCCTTGGCCGCCACGACAACGCAGTAGCCGAGGCCGCAGAGGCCCCCCACCGTCAATAGTGCCCCGATCCAAACCAGTGCCGCCATTCCCGCCTCCGACTGCTGCATTGCATCTTGTCCAAGGGGGCGCTACCGAAGGTCCCTCAGGGTTACAAGAGAGGGCGCAGGCATGGCCGATCTACACGTGGTCGAAGACGAGAAGAGTGACAGCTACAAGGTCACTGCGGACGAGCTGCGCCAGTTCATCGAGCGTGTGGAGCGCCTTGAGCAAGAGAAGAAAGACATCGCCGAACAGGTCAAAGAGGTCTACGCGGAGGCCAAGGGACGCGGCTATGACACCAAGGTCATGCGCAAGGTGATCGCCCTTCGCAAGCGAGAGCCCGATGACATCGCCGAAGAAGAGGCTGTGTTGGATATGTATAAGGAAGCGCTTGGAATGTCGTAGCGGCTGACGCTATGGCAACAGAAAAGTGACATCCGCCATGGTCTGGATGTTGGCCAGATCCGCTTCATATTCCACGGTCAGCGCGGCAATGACGTCCTGGGACCAACCCGGCAGCACGATTTCTTCGTCGACTTTGCTTTCGTCCACGTATTTGCCCAAGAACGCGGAAACAACTTTGCGCCATGTCTCTAGGTTCGGGGCTGGATTCTCCTGAAGATAAGCCTGTAAGCGATTGAAACCCTTAGGGGTCATAATCTCCTGGAGGATCATCCCGTCGGCCTTCATGGGCACTTCGATGCCGGAAACCGTTCGCAAGATGTCTGGCCAGATCAGTGGCAAATCTTCGTTGCACCACACCACCAGCGGCACATCGGGACAGGCCGTTCGAATGCGAATGATCACGTCGGACCAGCGCATCGCGCCAAGATCATGGCCCGCCACAAACGTGCCAAACGTATCGATGGTGGATGCGGCGAACAGGGCGGGAATGAACGTTGCCGGATTGCGGATGCCCATCAGGAAAAAGCACTGGTGCCCCGGGAAAAGGTCCCGCAGGCCCGTGACGCGCGCGTCCGCATCGGAATACATCTCGGAGCCGTTCAAGACCTTCGCATAGGCGCCCAGATGCCCTTCGTAGCTGAAGACCACGCGGTCCGGCTGCCCCTCCACAAGGTCCGCCAAGAGCGGGGACTGACCCCCCGGAAGCAGGCTGCCTTGGTCGGACCGGAGCGCCTTTCTGAGTGCGGGGCGGGCTTTGCTGGGCACAGGAACTTCGGTCCCTTCGGCGCGCAGCATGTCGCGATCCGCCAAGAGCGCCTTCAGGATACGATCCTCATCGGTGCAATGGGCGCCAAGATGTATGGCGATGTCCAACGGCCCGTCCTCTCGTCAAACCCGGCCTTTCCAGCCGGTTGGCAAAAGGATAGCTGGGCGTCGGCGGTCTGGCAAACGCCAAAGGTGCCAAGGCCGCGGTCCGATCCCATGCGTGTCTGCAACGCCTCTTGCTGGCGCAGCCGGAGGACGCTAAACGGTGCGCGAGCGCCCCTATAGCTCAGCTGGTAGAGCAACTGATTTGTAATCAGTAGGTCCGCGGTTCGAGTCCGTGTGGGGGCACCATATTTCTATTATTTTCAGATATTTACGCGATTTCGTCCCTGCTATCGCCCCGCAGTTACGCGCGTTTGTGTTGCTAGGGGATTGCAGGTGTGCCCGCCTGGGGCCAGACCCTCGGCTTTCTGATCATCGAAAGGGATTATTGCGTTTGGCAATTTCATGGGTGCTTCTGGCGTCTTATTCCCGACCGCCCGGAGTGGTTTTCTTTTCACGGCCGTCTCCGCGGAACGCGGAATTCAGACGGGCCTGACGCATTGCCATCCTCAGCCGTGCCGATCAGCGAGCGGTCTTTCGGTCGCGAAGGGCTTGCCAGCCCACGAGCACCGTCAAAAGCGAGAATACGACGATGGAGTATATCGTGGCCCATGAGGCGGCCGTCACGAAGCGCGGTGCGATTTCGCCCCTGGCGTCCATGCCCGCATCGCCCAACACGCTAAAGAATATTTGTCCTGCAATCGCGATCCCCAAGGCTGCGCCGATTTGTTGAAAGGCCTGCATGGCACCCGACCCGGCCCCGGCATCTTGCGGAGCGACGCTGGCCATGGTGACCTGGAACAGCGAGATCACGGCCATACCCATGCCAAGACCCGCGGTCAAAAGCGCCGGCGCGAAGGCATAAACATTGGGCAGAGTCTTTGTGGCTTGCAGAACCAAGACAAGCCCAAGCATGCCGATCACCAAAAGCCCGGCACCGGCCGCAATGCGCGCCCGGAGATCCGGCTCTCTGAACCGTTCCGTCAAGATGGAGGCCGCCATGACACCGATAGGAAAGGGGGTCGTGACTAACCCGCTTTCCAAAGCGCTGAGGCCGAACCCGGTTTGCAGAAAGATCGCCAACACCAGAAAAAGCCCCGGAATGCCGCTGAACAACAGTGTCACCAGACCAAGGTGCCCAAGGAAGGCGGGGTTCCCCAGCAAGCCGGGTGGCATAAGGGCCGACGCGCCACGCGCGCTGCGTTTCCGCTCTACGGTCGTGAAGGCGAAACCCATCGGGGCAGATGCCGCAAACAGTGCGAAGATCCACCACGGCCAATCGTGTGCGCGCCCTTCGATCAGGGGGAAGACTAGCAGAAACGCCGTCGTGGCAAACAACGCCATCCCTATCCAATCGGTGCGTGTGTCCCGATCCGTCGTGAAACGTGGCAAATACATCCACGTTCCGACAAGCACCGCCAGGCCCAGCGGAACATTGATCAAAAATGCCAGCCGCCACCCGAGCCCCGCCACGTCCGCAGAGATCAGCGCCCCGCCAATGACCGGTCCGGCCACCACGCCAAGGCTGGAAATCGTTCCGAACAGGCCAAAGACCCGTGCTTTCTCATCAGGCGGAAAGATCACGTGCACGATGGCCAGCACTTGCGGCACCATCATCGCCGCCGCACTCCCTTGTACCGCGCGCGCAGCGATCAGGCTTTCGACATTTGGCGCCAGCCCGCAAACGATGGACGCAGCTGTGAACCCGACAAGACCCCAGGCAAATATCTGCTGTCTGCCAAAAACATCCCCGAAACGTCCGAAGGGCAACAGACCGACGGCCAATCCCAAGACATAGGCCTCTGCTACCCACTTCAGCTGTGTCGAGGTTGCACCAGTGTCTGCCTGTATCTGCGGCAGCGCGACGTTCACGATGGTGACGTCGATCAGGTTCATGAAGCTGGCAAGGAACAGAACGGCCACGGCGGCCCATCGTTTCACCGGGACCGAGTGTCGTTCTGTGCTGGCGTTGGGATCGGTACTCATGTAACTTTTGATGAAGCGAGTGACCTCTGGAGTCAATGTCTCGTGCGTATTAAAGTTACATGAAGGATCGTCATGCGAACCGACAGCCGCCTCTCTCGCGTTTTGCACGCACTGCTCCATTTGGCCGAGATGGACAGGCCCGCCACGTCCGAGCACATTGCTCAGATGCTTCGGACCAACTCGGCGGTCGTGCGCCGGATGATGTCTGGTCTGCGCCAGGCGGGTATTGTCGCCTCGGTCAAAGGGCATGGCGGCGGCTGGACCCTAGAAAAACCTCTGACGCAGATCACCCTGCTCGAGATTTACCACGCCCTCGGGCCGCCTCAGCTTTTCGCCATCGGGAACGATGAAGACGAACCGGCATGTTTGCTGGCGAAGGCGTCGAACCAAGCGACGAAACAGGCGTTGCGCGCCGCGCAGCAAGAGTTCGAAAGATCGCTCTCGGCACAGACGGTTGCGCAGCTTGCGGCACGTGTCTGTGATGGGTGAAGACGCTATCGAGTTTGTGATCCCGGTCGCGCGTCGCGACGTTTTTGATGCGTCTGCGCCCGCATTCGTGGCGGCAGAGGCCGATCGATTTGAGCTGGCCCTTCTGCCGATTGGCTGGAGCGCCCAGAAATACGAGAAACATTCCAACGTCTTGGGCTTGTCTCGCCACGTCACCTTTAGCGCCAGCTGCGCACCGTCGACCGTTCGGTTCAAACCGACGAATTCCGGCTATGCGCCGCGACCTGTAACGGCAACACTCGATCCAAATGGCGGGTCGCATACGGTCGCTACAAGCAAGTCCAGTCAGTGCCGGGACCCGCAAGGTGGCGCCCGGACTGGACGCGTGACTATGGGGATGATTGTGCGGCACCGCGCCCGGCCAGTCGGCCAAAGACAGCCCCTGATGTCAGACCGGACCCCCCGGGATATCCTTCGAAGAAGACGCCGCCGACCATTTCACCGGCTGCGTATAGTCCCTTGATCGGCGCATCGGCCTTATCCAGCACGGCACCTGTTTCGGACACTTTTAAGCCGCCATAGGTGAACGTGATCCCGCCCGTCACCGGGTAAGCCTTGAAGGGGGGCGTATCCAACCGCTGCGCCCAGTTCGATTTCGGCAGCGGCAGACCTTGGGTGGTTTTGCCATCCAACACCGTTGGGTCGAACGGTACAGCCTCGGTCACGGCGTCGTTATAGGCCCTCAGCGTCGCCTGCGCGGCCTGCGGGTCGATCCCGTCAAGTTTGTTGCACAGATCCTCCAACGTGTGGGCTTCGACGAAATGCGCATCGTGGAACCGGTATTCCGCATAGAGCAAGTCATCGACTTTCGCGTCAAAGACTTGCCAAGCGAAATGGCCAGGCTGTTCCAGGACCGCTTTGCCGAATTGCGCATAGGTGTAGTTCCGGAAATTCTTGCCTTCGTCCACGAAACGGTCGCCATCTGCGTTCAACATGATGCCGAGGAAGTAACAGATCTTGCGATAGTTCTTTCGCTCTGCCGCAGGCAGGTCGAGGCCGCCATAGTCCGCCATGTGCAAATCCATTGGGGTCGCATGGCAGCCGTCGATCAGCCCATAGGTCTGCGCGCCAACCTCGGCCGCCATTACCAGACCATCCCCGGTGTTCATGGGCGTGCCCCGCACTTTCGCCTTGTCCCAATGGCCGCCCATCCAATCGCGGCGCAAGTCCCTGCTGGCTTCAAAACCGCCGCATGCGAGTATGACGGCATCTGCGCCGATCTCTTCCTCGCCAACGCGCACGCCTGTGACCCGCCCATCCGAGGTCAGCAGGCCCGTCACGGCAGCCTTGTACCGGATCGCGCCGCCCAGGCGGGTGAAGGCCGCAAGTTCCATGTCGAACAGCCCCAGGCCCTCATTCTCCGCCGCCAGTGTCAAACCGCCCCAGAACACGTGGCGCCCCTCTTTTTCAAAGCTCTGGCGGCTGTAGATCGGCTCAAACTGAATGCCGTGCGTTCTCAGCCATTGCATGACATCTAGGGACCCGCTGATCAGCCGCGTCTGCTCGGGGGACAAGGGGCGCCCGCCGTTGAACATCAGCAGGTCCTCCGCGAACATCGCCTCGGGATAGCCGCCAAAGTCGGTCACCTTGAGGCGCGGATCGTCCGGATCTTTTAGCAAGGGGATCAAGTCATCCGCCCCCTCATAGGCAAACCGCATCGCGCCGGCGGTGTATTTTGTGTTGCCCCCAGCCAAGGCCGCATCGGCCTTTTCCAGCATCAGAACCTGCGCGCCCGCCTCTAGGGCCGCAATTCCGGCGCAGATGGCGGCGTTCCCGGATCCGACGACGATGACCTGCTTTGACATTTGCGAATCTCCCCTTTAGGTTAATATGTATCCAAACGGATACAATCACGAAAGAGAGAAGCGAGTGGCCGACGAGTCAGCCGATCTGTCCCAAGGCGGTGTGGCCTTTGCCAAGCTGATGCGCGCCATCGAAGGTGGGGTGTACCAACCCGGCGATCGCCTGCGCGAAGTCGAGGTTGCGGACAGGCTTGCGCTGTCCCGGACCCCGGTCCGTGAGGCGTTGCGACGGTTGGAGGCAGAGAACATCATCGAACACCGACCCCGCGTCGGGGCCGTGATCCGCAAACTGGAACAGACCAAAGTCGTCGAACTTTATGAGATGCGGCTGGTCCTGGAACGCACCGCTGCCGAGATGGCCGCCAAACATGCCTCCGAGGCCGAGGTGGACACGCTGGCGACCTTAAACGAGGAGATTGCCGGCGTTGGTGATGACGGGCCGCAGGCCGCGGCGATCAATCAGAAGTTCCACCGTGCGATCTATCTGGCGGCCCGCAATCGGTTTCTTCTGGATGCAGCGCGGGCAATGAACAACGCGCTGATGTTGCTGGGGCCGACCACGCTGGCCGACGCCGACCGTATCGCGACGGTCATCCACCAGCACGGACAGATCATCGACGCCATCGGGGCAGGGGATATCGAGGGCGCCGGCGCCGCCGCCGAGGCGCATTTGCAAACCTCGCTGCGCTATCGCCTTAAGGTCATGCGCGAATGGTAAGGATCGGGGTCACCCATCTTGTCGCTGGGGTCGGCGTGCTGGTCTTCCACCTGTTGACCTTGCCCCTACCTTGGCTGCTTGGGCCGATCACGGCCTGCCTGACAGCCGCCCTGTTGGGTGTGCCCATGAAAGGCCTGTCCTTCCTGAACGACGCGATGCGCTCTATCCTGGGGGTCGCCGTGGGCGCAACCTTCACGACCGCATTGGTGATCAGCATGGCGGGCATGTGGACCACGCTGATCTTGGTTCCTGCCATGGTGTTCCTGATCGGATTGATCGGCGTGCCCTATTTCCAAAGGCTATGGGGCTTCGACTTCGCCACCAGCTACTATTCCGCGATGCCGGGTGGATTGCAGGACATGCTGCTGTTCGGGGAGGAGGCGGGCGGCGACGTACGCGCGCTGTCCCTGATCCATGCGACACGTGTCATGGTGATTGTGGCGGCTTTGCCGTTCATCTTGAAAGGCTATTGGGGCGTGGACCTGAGCAACCCGCCTGGCGTGCCCGCCGCGAATTTGCCGGTATCGCAGCTCTTGCTGATGGTCGTGGCGGGGCTGGCGGGTTGGCAAATCGCCAAGGCGGTTGGGCTGTTCGGGGCGTCGATCCTGGGGCCGATGATCTTGGCGGGCATCTTGGCCTTGACCGGCATCCTCCACCACCGCCCCCCGGCCGAGGCGATTTGGGCCGCGCAGTTCTTCATCGGCATGACCGTGGGCACCAAATACACTGGCGTCACCGGGAAGGAAGTGCGGCGGGACGTGGCGGCGGCCCTTGGGTTTTGCGTGATCTTGTTGATCCTCGCGGCGATCTTTGTCGAGATCATCCATTTGTTTTCATTGGCCCCACCAATGGAGGCGCTGCTGGCCTTCGCCCCCGGTGGTCAGGCAGAGATGACGGTGCTGGCGTTGATCGCAGGGGCCGATATGGCCTTTGTCATCGCCCACCATGTGCTGCGGATCGTGACGGTGATTGTCGGGGCGCCGATTGCCGCGCGATTTTTCAACCAGTGACATCGGGGTTGATCACGTGGATGGGGGCGCCCGCGGCATAGGCGTTGATCTGGTCGAAGATATCCGTGAACTGCAGGTCGAACTCGTCTTCCGTGACATAGCCGATATGGGGCGTTGGCAAAACATTTGGGTGGGTCAACAACGGGTTGGCCGTGTCCCGCATTGGTTCGGTGTCAAAGACATCGACGGCGGCGTGAATGCGCCCTTTCGCGATTTCCGCTTCCAGGACGCCGGGGGCGATCAAACCTGAGCGAGACGTATTCACCAGCAGACTTCGGGGGGCCATCGTGGCAAGGTCTTCGGCGGTGATCACGCCCCGGGTCGCGGGTTTGAGCCGTACATGAAGACTGACGATGTCAGACGAGGCAAAGAAGGCGTCGCGACTTTCGGCCACGCGCCGCCCGTCCGCCTTGGCCCGCGCGCGTCCGTCGTCCGAGGCCCAGTATTGCACCTGCATCCCAATCGCCTCGGCATACCCGGCAACGGCTTGGGCAATGCGCCCGTATCCATACAGGCCCAGCGTCCGACCGCGAAGTGTGCGCCCCACGCCCATCTGCCAATCGCCCGACCGGATGGCCGCGACCTGCTGGGGGATTTGGCGATAGCTGGCCATGATAAGCGCCAAGGTCATTTCGGCCGCAGCATAAGACGGCGTATCGCTATGCATGTTGGAACACAGCAAAACGCCATTGGCGGTGCAGGCGGGCACATCGATATGGGGGTACACACTGCGCTGACTGATCAGTCGAAGGTTCGGGACACGCGACAGAAGGTCCGCCCCGATTTTCGTCCGCTCCCGAAACAGCACAAGCGCTTCGGCTTGCTGAATGCGCGCGGCGAGCTTCACCGGGTCCGGCTCGTGATCTGTCCAAACAGTTACGTCGTGTTGGGCAAGCTTGGCGAAGCAGGGCAAGCCACGCAGCGTATCAAACCAGTCATCTAGGATGTGGACCTTCACCGGCTTTCGACACCTGCGTCCGGCGCTGGCGTCCGTGGTGTCGGGATGAACACCGGCTGGTCCAGTTCTGCCAAAGCTGCGGTCAGCCGGCTTCGCTCGGCGAGCAGATGGTTGAACTGGGCGTCGCAGCCGGAAATGGGCGTCGGGTAGGCGTGGATTTCTGCGGTCACTTGGGCCCTCGCCTTGTGCAAGTCACGCTTGGCGTTCGCGATCAACTCCTGGTAGGACATCGTGCACTCCTGATTTGTATACTATCGTATACTAAATATCGCCAGCGATCAATTCCCGTCCCACACCCGCTTGGGAACCATCACCTCACCGCGGGCAAGCAACCGGGCCGTCCGCACCAAACCGGCCGAGCGGAGGTCAATTTCGTCTCCGATCAGGTCGTAGTCGACCAGCACGTCAATCTGGCCACTGGCGTGTTCCAGGGTGATCGTTGCAGGGCGGTCATTGGACCGGGTGGCCATGCCGTCTGCCATAGTCCCCGGCGTCAAAAGACAACAGGCCAAGCATTGCGCGCCAGTGACCGCCATCGTCGGGTGCGTCTTCCAGGGCATAAAGTATCGCGTGGCAACCGTCCCGCCGTCTTTGGCCGGGGCAAGCAGGCCGAATTTGGGGGTCACCGATTGGGCGACGTCTGCAATTCCCATGGCCTCTCCGGCTTTGATGCGCACAGCCTCCATCGTGGCAAAGAAAGCAGCGTTCTCGTTGAGGGCGTCCGCACTCTCATAGCCCGACAAGCCAAAGCTCTGGGCCTTGGCGATCACCATCGGCATCGCCACATCCATGCAGGTCACGTCGACGCCGTCAAACGTATCGATCAGATTGCCGGTGGGAAGGAACGCCCCCGTCGCGCCGCCAATGGTGTCCATGAATTGCAGGGAAACGGCGGCCGCCGTGCCTGGGACACCGTCGATGGTCGCGTCGCCGTCATACCTGACCCGCCCATCGGGGGTCTGCACCGTTGCCACAATGCGCGCACCTGTGTTCACGGCGCGTATTTTGACCGTGGTCTCTGGCCCAGTGGCGGCGATCAATCCCATCTCAAGCGCCGCAGGTCCCACGCCCGACAGAATGTTCCCGCAGGTCGGTTTGAAATCGACAGTCCCGTCGGCGACGCTGACTTGGGCGAAGAAATAGTCGACATCGGCCCACGCATCGCCGGACGGCGACAGCATCGCAACCTTGGTCGTCACCGCATTGCCACCGCCAATCCCGTCGATATTGAGCGGATGACCCGACCCGACCATGGCCACCAGCACGTCGGCCAAAACTGCACGATCTTCGGGCAGGTCTGCGCGGTTCAGATAGGGCCCGCGGGAGGTGCCGCCGCGTATGAACAGGAAGGGGATCGCCGTTTGGCTCATGCCAGTGGCCACGGCAGATCGACCAGGCCTTGCAAAATTCCTGGCGGGAAGTCGCGGTTCAACGTCCAAGCCATGGCGCAGATGAACGCAATACCGGCGGCGGTGTAGGTCGCCGCATATGCCCAGCTTTTGCCAGCCCTGATGCGGATGAACAGTAACAGGAACCCCGCCAAAGCGAGGATAAAGCCGACCAGAGCCGAGGCAATCAGCAAGCCTGCGAACCAGCCCAGGGTCGCCCAAAGCCCGTGGACGTTGTCCGCCGCCTCTGCATCCTCACGATCGGCGAAAATCGGGGCCGTTTCCACAGACCGCATCATCTGGATCAGCAGCAACGCGCAGCCGATCAGCGCGATGGTGGCCACAAAGACCGGAAACACCCGGTCCATGCGCGCGAAGTCGGGGATGATCGCTGAATTCCAATAGGCAAAGGCGATATACCCCGTCACCGACAGCAAGAAGATCAACGGCGCACGCTTGGACCCCGACGCAACGGCCCCTTCGGCCTGGATTGTCTTGGCCTGGCGCAAGCCGATCACCACCGACAACAGCGTGATGATGATCAGGACGATCACGATGGGGCTGAAAACATACTCCAACCCTTCGTCAAACCCGCGCCGAAAGCGGGAGGCGCCGATCTGATAGGCTTGGTTGGTATACCGCTCCGCCGGGGCGGACAGCACGAACCCGATCAGGAACGCCGGGCGCGACCAATCAAACCTGCGCATCAGGATGCCCAGCAGGCCAATCCCGAACAGCGCAACAAGGTCCCAAATCTCTTGGCGGGACTGGAACGCTGCAAAGGCGATGATCATGAAGAGGAACGGGGCCAGCAGGGCAAAGCGGATTTCGGTCAATTTCGCGATCCCGCCGGAGGCCGCGATGCAGATGATCGTGCCGACGACATTGGCCAGCGCCAGCAGCCAGACAATCGCGTAAGTGAAATCCAGGTTGTTCTTCAGCATCGAAGGACCGACTTCGATGGATCCGGTGCCGAGCAACGCCACGGCGGAGATAAAGATCGCCATGGAGCCGGAGCCGGGAATGCCAAACAGCAAGGTCGGTACCAGACCGCCGCCCTCTTTCGCGTTGTTAGAGCTTTCGGGCCCGATCACTCCGCGCACATCGCCCGACCCGAACGCTGACTTGTTTTTGGCCGTTTGCACGGTGTGGCCATAGGCGATCCAGTCGACGACGGACCCGCCAAGCCCGGGGATCACGCCAACGACCACCCCGATCAGCGAACACCGCACAGACAGCCATTTGTTCGCCCACCAGTCGCGGACCCCTGTCAGCCACCCCCCCCCGAGCGGCGCGCGGTCCGAAATGGCTTTGTCGCGGCGCAACAGGGCCACGATCTCTGGGATGGCAAAGATGCCGAGGCCGACGATGACCAGCTTTAGGCCGTCCACCAGATACGGCATGTCGTATGTGGACATACGCAACGCGCCCGAACTGGCCCCTTCGCCGATGGTGCCCACAAGGATGCCGAGGCAGGCCGCGACCAGCCCCTTTAACGCGACACGCCCGGCCAGGATGCCGACCATCGACAACCCAAAGATCGTGATCATCAGCAGTTCGGGCGTCTGGAACAACAGCACGATGGGGCGGGCGGCGAGGATGAAGACTGTCAGAAACGCCGCGCCCACAAGGCCGCCGAACAGCGATGACGCAAAGGCCGCAGACAGGGCCCGTGCGGCCAGTCCCTTTTTGGCCATCGGGAAGCCGTCCAGCACCGTCGCTTGGGATGCCGACGAGCCAGGTATCCCCATCAGCACGGAGGCGAAGGTGTCGGATGTGGGCACGACGGCAACCATGCCGATCATCAGGGCGAGGCCGGTGACAGGTTCCATTCCGAACATGAACGGCAACAGCAAGGACAAGCCCGCAATGCCACCCAGACCAGGGAAGACCCCGATGCACAGGCCCATGACGACCCCGAGGACCAGAAAGCCCAGCACATGCGCTTGCAAGATCATTGCAAACGCCGCGTCCAGCGCAGGCAAAGCTGTCGCAAAGACCTCCATCACGGCCCCCGTTCATTGGAATGCGTAAGGAAAACACCCCACCCGTGACCCGCACGGGTGGGGCAGGGGTCCGTTACTGAAGGACGACGCCGTACCGCTCGCTCAGCCAATTGATGACAAAGTCCTTGGCCTCTTGCGGCACGTCCGTCGCGCTGGACATGGCGGTCTTGGCCGCGTCGCCCGTCATCTGCGGATAGACGCCCAGACGGGCCTTGCTGATTTCCGCGAAATCGTCGCGTTCCTGGATGGCGGCAAAGGCCTCGGTGAAGGTCGCGATTGCCGCGTCAGGCGCGCCTGCGGGCAAGAACACCATCTTCTGGGCCGGGAACCCAGCGGTGAAGAAGGCCTTCCAAGCGTCCCACTGCTCCCCTTCGGTGGCGCATCCTTCGGTCGCTTCGCAGATTTCCTTGAACGTCGGCATATCTGGGAACGTCGGGTCGCGGACGATGTTGCCGTCTGCGTCCAACGCCCCGAACGAGAACCACGGCACGGCTGTGCCCGCCTCGACCAGCGGTGTCACACCGGACAGGAAGCTGGACGATGTTTGATAGTCGATGTTGGCCTCACCACGTTCGAACATCAGACGACCATCGCCGCGGCCTTCGATGCCGAACACCGGCTCCACTTGCAGGCCCAGCATTTCCCACGCCAGCAACGGAACAAGATCCAAGCGGGTTGCCCCTTGGGAGCCATAGATGAAATCCTCACCGGCCAGCGGCGTGGCATCGCCACCGTCGCCCAACTGGCCCGCCAGATCAGCCGGAAGGTACGCGACACCGCCCGTCCCAGAGGCCAGAACCACATTCCAATCGCCATACTCATAGCGCACGCGCGGGTCACTCAGCAGATAGGGAAACTGTGTGGAGCCCGATGACCCGAAGATCGTCGTGCCGTCTTCATACGTCATTTCCTGGAACGCGTTGGCCCCCTTGGTGGACCCCGCGCCAGGGTTGAATGTGACCACGACGGTCGGATTGCCAGGAAGGGCTTCCGACAGAAGCGGCGCATAGAAGTTGGCCCATTTTGCGGACCCACCCGTTTCAGAGAAGGGGATGATCCATTCGACGGTCTTACCAGCCAGATCAATACCGTGACCGTCGGCCGCGGACTGAGTCGCGACCAAAGCGGTAGAGAGCGCAAGCGCGCCCAGTGTTTTCGTAAGCATAGTGTTCCTCCCAGAACGTCGGATCTTGCGACCCGACAAATAGAATCAGAAGGCCTCCCATGCCTTCTTGATGGGGGTAGGATGCGGTGACATCCTTGCGCGAACCTTGCATCCGCCGGATTTTTGAGAGGGTCGTTTTGCGTATCGTCGTCGTCGAAGACAATATTTCCGTGGCCAAGGGCATCCGTTATTACCTGCAAGATGCGGGGCACGCGGTTGATGTGTTGCATGATGGTGCGGAAGCGGCGGCCTTTTTGCGCGATGATGACGCCGATATTGTCGTGCTTGATATCAACCTGCCGCAGACCGACGGGTTGACCATTCTACGCCAAATGCGGGCCCGCGACGACATGCGCCCGATTCTGCTTTTGACGGCCCAGTCCGAGACCGACGATAAGATCAAAGGGTTGGATGCTGGTGCGGACGACTACCTCAGCAAACCGTTCGAGATGGAAGAATTCGGCGCGCGCATCCGCGCGTTGTCGCGCCGCATGTCCGAGCCGCGCAAGCAGGTCACCGCCATCGGCCGCGTGACATTCGACCGCGCCGCACGGACCATCGACGGGCCCCACGGTCCGCTGGACATTCCGCGCCGAGAGATCGCACTCTTTGAACGGCTTTTGTTGGCCGATGGGCGGATCGTGTCGAAGCAGCTTCTGCTGGACAGCCTTTATGGCACCGGCGCCGATATGGATGAGCCGGTGGTGGAGGTTTACGTCTCCCGACTGCGCAAAAGACTGCAACCCCATGGCATCCAGATCATCGTGAAACGCGGCCTCGGCTACATGATGCAGGTGGTGGCTTGAGCAACAGCCTGTCCCTGCGCGCACGGCTGACCCTGGTCATACTTGGGCCTTTGATCGTGATCTCGGTGCTGGTTGGCGTCTGGGCCTATTTCGACGCCCAGTCTAGCGCGGCAGAACGGTTTGATCGCTCGCTCCTTTCGACCGCCTTGGCCATCTCCCGCGATACGGCGGTGACCGGCGGGGACGCGCTTAGCGAAGAAACGCGCGATCTGTTGCGGGACACGTCGGGCGGTGCCGTCTTCTATCATGTCTATGCGCCCGATGGGGTCTTTGTGACCGGCTATGCCACGCCGCCCGTCCCGCCACAGCCTGTGGCCGCCGAAGCGACCCAAACCTATTACGACGCCGTTTATCAGGGGGCGCCCGTGCGCGCGCTTCGCTTCTCGCAAAGCACGTCCATCGATGGGCTGACGGGGCTGTTTACGTTCACAGTCTGGCAAAGGGTCTCGGTGCGCGACGGCTTTGTGCAGACACGTACCCGACCGGTCTTTCTGATCATCGCATCGCTTATCGGCGCGCTGGCCATCATCGTATGGTTCGGGGTCGCCCGTGGTCTGGCCCCACTGGTGGATCTGGAAAACGCCATCGCCCGCCGCTCTGCATCCGATCTGTCGCCGATCAAACGGCGTATCCCACAGGAAGTGACCGGCATTGTCGGCCGGTTCAATGATCTGCTGGGTGAATTGTCGCGAACACTCGAAGCGAAAAATGCCTTCATCTCCGACGCGGCCCACCAATTGCGCAACCCAATCGCAGGGGTGCTGAGCTTGGCAGAATCGGTAGCCAATGCGAAGTCGCTTGCCGTGTCCCAAGACCGATCCCAAGACCTGTTGGACGCGGCGCGGGACGTCGGTCAATTGGCCAACAACCTTCTGACTTTGGACCGGGCACAGGCGAAATTGCCGCAAGACAGCAAACAAGTCTTCGCGCCCATGACGATCCTCCGGCAGATCGCAACCAAGGCCGCGGCGCGCGCCAAAGACCAGGCTGTGGCATTTGAGTCGGCGTTGGACGGGCAAAATGTCCGTCTCAACGGTGATCCGGTGATGTTCGAACAAGCGGTTCTCAACCTCATCAACAACGCCATGGTCCATGGCGGGGCGCAGTTGACGAAGATTGACCTGACCGCCCGGCAGGTCGACGGCGCATTGGCGGTATCCGTCTCGGATAATGGCAAGGGGATCGCCCCAGAGGACTTTGACCGGGCGCTTGGACGCTTCAGCCAAGTTGGCCCCAGTGCTGGCTCAGGCCTCGGCCTGCCAATCGCCGCCGCCGTGGCCCAGGCCATGGGAGGACGCATCGAATTACACTCCGAAAGGTCGCGCTTCACCGTAACGCTAACCTTGCCGCACACGTCGCCCGCCTGACGCGTGTCGGATCGCCAAGCCGGGACCACGTCACTTGGATATCGGACAAACGGCTGGTTCGACGGGGTATCCCACAGCATCGCGATGCCTTGGCCCGCGTCGCGCGTTGCCCCTGACACATCATCCCAGATCTTCGCGCAACCGCTCAACAAACCAGGCAATCGCGGGATCCGTCCGCGCGCGCCTGTGCCAGGCCGCCGAGACATGAAACGGTCTTGGGGTGATGGGCGGCTCCATCACGTTCAGATCGAAGTTTTGGGCCTGCGCTTTCGCAAGTCTGGATGGCACCGTCGCGATTAAGTCGGTGCGGGACACCACGTCCAGGGCAGAGAGAAACCCAGTCGTCATGACGGCAACGGTGCGACGGTGCCCTTTAGACCGCAGGGCCTTGTCGACGATGCCGCCCGTGGTTCCACCAGGCGCGGCAAGCACGTGATGCTCGGTGCAATACGAGTCAAGATCGATTGTGCTTTCCGCCAAAATACGCGGATGCGTCGACCGCGCGACCACCTTGTAGGTTTCATCAAACAGATGCGCGCTTTCCAGAGTTCCCGGGATTTGACGGACAAATCCAAGCCAAAGGTCGGCCTCGTTGCGTTCTAGGGCTGCGATGGCGGCGATGCGGCCCAGACCAGAAAATCGGAGCCGGATCCCCGGTGCCTCCCGCCTCAGCGTCTCCATAACATCGGACATCAAGGTCACTTCAAAATCGAGCGCAGCGATCCGAAGGTCCCGCGTGATCACCGTTGGGTCGAACGGCGCAGGATCGGCAAACATCGTGCCTGCGCCTTCAAGGACCAGCTCTGCAATAGCCGCCAATTGTTCCGCCCGCGCCGTCGGCTCAACCCCATGGGGGCGGCGGATGAACAGTTCATCCTCGAAGATGTCGCGCAGCCGAGAAACCGAATGGCTTATCGCCGTCTGTGTCACGCCCAGCGTCTTTGCGACGTCAGACAGTTTTCGCCGCCGGACGCCCTCGCGCAGAACCAGAAGCAGCGTAAAATCGAGACGACGGACTTGCATTTCGTTGAAGTCAGACATGATCGGATTTCATTAGCATTCATATCAAGGGGCGTCCATTTCCGAGTTCGGGAGAGCAGCGGATCTCTTCGTTCAACAGGAGAGAGACAGATGGCTGACCCAAAGAAGATTCTGATGATCGCCTCAAACCCCACCATTTCCCCTGTGACAGGTTGGCCGATTGGGTTTTGGTGGGCCGAACTGTCACATGCTTTCGAAGTCTTTGAAAACGCAGGGTACGATATTGATATCGTCTCCCCGGATGGCGGGAAGCTTGAGGCCGACGGCTATTCCGACCCTGAGGATGAAAGCGGCTATTCCGTTCAGGACACGATTTCCCTCGCCTTCAAAACCGATCCAAAGAAAATGCAGCGTCTCGAAGACACGCCACCTTTGGGATCGGTCAATCCAGAAACCTATGACGCCGTCTTTGTTGTGGGCGGTCAGGGGCCGATGGTCACCATGATTGAGAATGAGCCGGTGCATCAGTTCGTCTCGGCGTTCTACGAAAGTGGCAAGACCCTTGCCGCTGTGTGCCATGGCACATGCATCTTGTTGAAAACGCGACTGTCGAATGGGGATCTGCTGGTAAAGGGAAAGCGTTGGACAGGTTTTGCAAATTCAGAAGAAGAATACGCCGAAAGCGCCATCGGCCAGAAGATACAACCATTTTGGATCGAAACGGAAGCGCGCAAGATTGCCGAGACTCAGTTTGAAGTTGCGGGCGCCCTGGAAGAACACGCCATCCGCGATGGTAACCTGATCACGGGTCAGCAACAGGTGTCGGCGGCAGCAGCGGCACGCGAAGTCGTCGCGGCCCTGTCTTAAGTCCGGTTGGACCCGCCGTCATGACTCAGTGGTCCCTCATCCTTGCCGCCTTTGCCACGGGCGCACTGGTCCCGCTTCAATTGGTCTTCAACGGCCAATTGGGCGGTGTCACGCGAAACGCTTTCACGGCATCGTTGATCGTCTTTCTGATCGGGGCCAGTGTTCTTGCGGCGATGGTTGTCATCATGCGACCGCCGCTGCCGACTGTCAGTAGCCTGATCGCAGCGCCCAAGACTGTCTGGCTGGGCGGACTGATTGCCACTGCGTACATCATAGCAATTGTTGTCATTACGCCACGTTTGGGTGTCGGTTTGACCACAGCTTTGATCCTGGTTGGACAGCTTTGCATGGCGCTGGCGCTTGATCACTTTGGCGCCTTTGGAAACCCGCAGCAGACATTGAGTATCGGCCGGGCCGTCGGCCTATCGCTGATGATTGTGGGCGTTGTGACCATCAAGTCATCCTAGGTGACGTGAATTCCAGAAGTCACAAGATCCGTCTTCGTCAACTGCGCCAATGACTGCCGCCATTGCATCGATCTTTCTTTGAACCATTCCCGACCCTCGTACGACCCATAACTACACCAGCCTCCTGGTCGAGCCGCAAACACGAACGTACGAGGGTAGCGAAAATGGGAACGACATCGAACGAGACGAGCCAGGGCCGCACCGCTTTTGACGGCCCATTTGAACCGCTCACGCCAGACCAATCCCGCATGAAAAATGCACTGATAGATTGGCCCCGGAGTCCTTGCGCCGCAACGGGTTCGCAACGGTTTGCACACGCGATCGAACACGCCAAGCACATCATGTCGCTGGCGCCATGGCTGCAATACAGTTCCAATCCTGAATTAGAACACGCCGCCGCCGAACGACAACTTAAACACCAAATTGCCGCCGCCCTGGATCAAGGGTTTGTTCTGCACGATCCATGTTTCCCCGAGTTTAGTCGGCTTGATAAGCACAACCAATTTGGGTTGGTGAACCCCGATAACCTCTATTTCTTAGCCAGCATCGAAACACCCGGAACCTACGTCATTTATGGCAAACGTGGCACCAGCGCTGATTTGCAGATTCAGGTTGGCGCGGGGGAGCCGGGCTTTGACGAAAACCTGACCAGCCCCATCCCCGTCAGCGAGGTGGATTTAGGCGCCTTGTCCGTGAAGCGTAACGGCGAATTCACCATCACCATCAGTGATACCAAGCCCTGTGACCTAAAGGTCGGTGAAAACTGGCTGAGCAATACCAAAGGAAAGCTGCGCGCAAATAGCGTTTTGATCAGAGAAAGCCTGATGGATTGGGACACGGAAACCGGCGGTACGTGGCGGATAGAACGCATTGACGCCGCTGGCGAAGCCAACCCATTGCCGACCCCTGATCTTGTTGACCGGCAATATGACCGGGCCGCAAGGTATCTGACCGGCTCCACGAAAGGTTGGATAAAATTCGTCGAGCAACTCAGGGTCAATTTACCCGCCAATCATATCAGCGCTCCGCGAAAAACGGGGCAAGGCTTGCCAGGGCAGTTCAATTCCGCCGGTCATATCGGGATGAACGAAGACACGGCTGTTCTGATCACGGTGGAAGAATCTGACGCAAGGTATCAGGGCATTCAATTGGGCGATCTCTGGTTCAATGCCCTTGACTTTCGTCGTCGACAAACAAGCCTGACGACAAAACAGGCGTATCAAAGTGAAGATGGAAAGTTCCGCTTTGTCATAAGCGTGAAGGACCCTGGCTTTGAAAACTGGTTGGATCCAGCCGGCGCTTCGACGGCTTTTGTTTTCATGCGCTGGCAAGGCATACCCCACTGCCCGGGGGAAGACCCCAAAGCACCAAGCGCCCCGGAAACGCAAATTTTGACCTTTGATCAGCTTGGCGAAAAGTTGAAAGACGAACCTAGGTTCACGCCACAACAACGTAAGGCCCAACGTATCGCCCGACACAGAAGCGCACTGACAATTCCAAGGGGGTTCTAGTGATCCGAAATAGGCCATAATGCCGAATCCTGCGGTTCCGATGAATGACAGCTTTTGGGACGCCAAGCCAATTCCACATTGACCGGCGGCCTGGAATGTTCTTGACATGTTCCAATCATGGTGACGGACGGGCAAATGGACCTTCAAGCATTCTTGATCTTCGCGACGACCACCGCGGTCGTGGTCATGTCACCGGGCGCATCCGCAATTTTCGTGGCATCGCAAGGGGCAAGCAATGGCTGGAGGGCGGCGATCTTCAGTATCTTTGGGATCATGCTGGCCACCGCGACGTATTTCGTTTTGTCAGCCACGGGTTTGGCTGCAGTGATCCTGGCGTCCAACATCCTTTTTCAGATCATCAAATGGGTCGGGGTCAGCTATTTGATCTACCTCGGGCTTACGGCGATATTCAGTAAGTCTGGGGGGATTTCGGTGGCGAAGACCGGCGGCGCGCGGTCGAGAAAGAGGCTGTTTTCGCAGGGGTTCATCATCGAATTTGCGAACCCCAAAGCCCTGTTGTATTTTGCCGCCATTCTTCCGCAGTTTTTGGAGACCACCGCTCCGATTGCGCCGCAGATGATCATCATGGGGGTGACAGGCACCGCCATGCAGCTGGTCATCTATTCGGTATATGCCAACATGGGCGATCGCTTGGCCAATGGAGGGGTCCGTGCGTGGGTTATCGACGTCGTCAACAAAACGGCCGGGGCGGCTTTGATCTTCGCGGGTGTCAAGATGGCGAGCGTCACAGCAAACCGCTAGGCCGAAAAGGGGACGTCCGGGCGAGCGCGGCGGAAAAGCATGTCTTCCGCGTCGTGGTCACCGGCGAACTGGAAATGCTGCGCAAAGGAGCGATGTCCGGTCGTGTTGAGCAGCATCGCAGCGACACGCGCACCGCTGAACCGATCCCTAGGCCCCAAAAATCAAGCCGCAAATCGCAGGAAGGCCCAGCACACCATCCGAGCACCACGGGCGCCAGGCCTTTCGCCCACCGTCTGCTGGCTTTGCCAATATGCGGAAGCCGCGCGCTCGGGAATGGCCACATGGCGCGAACGGTTGAAACCACCGACCTCCAAACGGTCCGACACCGGGCAGGCCCCAATTCTGCTCTAAACGCTCGACAGGACGGCATCGGCGCGGAATACTCTCCCCATGTTGTTTCGAAGCGTCCTCATCGCGACCCTCATCGCCACGCCTTTGGCCGCACAGGACTGCACGCAGGATGCCATGATCGTCTTCGATGGCTCCGGCTCCATGGTCGAAAACGGATTCAACGATCTGGACGAGCCGCGCATTTTCCAGGCGCGCCGGGCCGTGGCCGACGCCATCCCCGACATCGCGGTTCATCGGCGCCTGGGGCTGGTGATCTATGGGCCGGGCGGCGATCTCTGCTCTGGCATCGACCTGCGCTTTGGCCCGCAAGCTGACGCGGCGGAGCCCATCATTTCGGCGGTGGACGCGCTCCAACCCGGGGGCGACACTGCGTTGACCGTGGCGGTGCAACTGGCGGCGGATGTGTTGGAGTATCGCACCCGCCCCGGCGCCATCGTCCTGGTGACCGACGGCAAGGAAACCTGTGGCGGCTCCCCTTGCCAACTCGCTGCGGAACTGGCCGCCGATGGGCAAGACCTGGTGGTCCATGTCATCGGCTTCAAAGTCCGGGGGGAGCATTTTTCCTGGCAAAGCCAAGGCACGGACGATTACCGCGAAGCCAGCACCCCCGCCGCCTGCCTGGCGGATCGCACGGGCGGGCTTTACGTGGCCGCCGAAAGCGTGACGGACCTGATCGCGGCCTTTGAGAAAACGCTGGGCTGCGATTTGATGTTCTGACGGCGCGGCGCTAGGGGATGCGGGACACCCCAGGAACGGAGCCCGCGCCATGGCCGACATCGCCTCCCTCTTTGTCACCCGTCTCTACCGCGCCGCCCTGGCCGAGCAGGGCCCCAAGGTCGACCCGCAGGAGCTGTATGACAGCTGCTATTCCATTGCCGAGGATGATGCCGCAGGCGACCGATGGTGCGAAGAAAACGGCTTCCCCGGCTATACCTCCTACGCGTCGCTGACCGATCTGCCCTGGCGCTTCCCGATCTTCGCCGATCTGGTGACATCGCTCGACGCCCATGTGGCGTCCTTCGCCCAGGATTTGGAGCTTGACCTGGACGGCCGCGCCTTGGTGCTGGAGGATATCTGGATCAACATTCTGCCCGAAGGCGGCACCCATTCCGGCCACATCCATCCCCACTCGGTAATCTCCGGCACGACCTATGTGTCCATGCCCGAGGGGACGAGCGCCTTGAAATTCGAAGACCCACGCCTGCCCATGATGATGGCCGCCCCCCCGCGCGTGAAAGATGCCCGCCGAGAGTTGCGAACCTTTGAGTACCAGACCCCCGGCGTGGGCGAGGTCCTTCTGTGGGAGTCGTGGCTGCGCCATGAGGTGATGGTGAACCGGTCCGAGGAGGAACGGGTGTCGGTGAGTTTTAACTATCGGTGGGGGTGAAGGATGCCAGGAGAGCGGGACGGCCTTGCGTCCTTGAAGGCTCAAAACTAAGTCAGTAACAATATCGCCCCTGCTAGCCGAAACTCTGTAAGGAAGAGTAACGTGACAAAATCAGCGACTGTAAGGAGAGACGCCGTGAAAGGCGGATGGGTTGGGCGTAGTGTGAAGTCCGGTCGCTTCACGTCAGTGGGGACCGCAAAATCCGTGTCGAGAGTGAGCAGCAAAACCAGCCGCACGGTAGAGAAAGTTTCCAAGAAGCGGAGTTTGGCCCTGGAGCGCTTGGTCCATCGGTAAGCGACACCACCGCATTACGCTCGCTGATGCCTTAATTGCACACGAGATGGCACTTTCGTATGGTGGCAGACCGGGCATCGGCGATCTCAATCTGATCGAGTCTGCGATTGGTCGCCCTTACTCTGGCTATCACCTTAGGATCTGGGCAAAGTCCGCCGCCCTTCTTGAGAGCATGGTGCAGAACCATGGTTTCATCGACGGCAATAAGCGCACCGCTTGGATACTTGTCGAAACATTCATCGAGCGAAGCGGTTACGAGCTTGCTATAGCCGACGAAGAACGCGTCGACGATCTTGTCGTAAACGTTGCGTGCGGACAGGTTTCTTTCAATGACCTCAACGAATGGTTTCGGCTACGTTTGAGAAAGTCTGACGCAGGATCGTAATGTCTCTAGCGCGCTTTTCTTCGCGGATCCGCTCTGTTCTAGCAATCGGTGAATGCCGGTATATCTGCAAGGAAAGCCAGGTAAATGCTAGAGTGAAGAAGCGCTAGGATTAGGCTTGCGCCCCATCCCCCCATCGTCTATGCCGCGCTCTCTATCACTGATCTCCACTGGAATCAGGGTAACCCACCGCACGGGTGGGGCCTCCCGGTGATGTTGAAAGGAACAGGCGCATGAACGCCACGGACTTGCGGGGCAAGACCCCCGACGAGTTGCGCGAGCAGCTCACCCAACTGAAGAAAGAGGCTTTCAACCTCCGTTTCCAAGCGGCCACGAACCAGCTGGAAAACACTGCCCGGATGCGCGTCGTTAAGCGCTCCATCGCGCGGGTGAACACGATTTTGAACGAAAAGGCGCGCAGCGCCGCAGCGGAGGCCTGAGCCCATGCCCAAGCGTATCCTGCAAGGCGTCGTCACCTCTGACACCAATGCCCAAACAGTGACCGTGTCCATCGAGCGGCGCTTCAAGCACCCGCTGCTGCAAAAGACGGTTCGGAAGTCCAAGAAATACCGCGCCCATGATGAGACCAACCAGTTCAAAGTTGGCGACATCGTGCGCATTCAGGAATGCCCGCCGAAATCGAAAACGAAACGGTGGGAGGTGATCGCCGACTAAGGCGAACGCCCCTTAAATTCGAAACCCTGGGGACCAGGCCACGCATCGGCCCCCCAAAGGTCGGGAGAAACCAATGATCCAGATGCAAACCAACCTGGATGTTGCTGACAATAGCGGCGCGCGCCGTGTGCAGTGCATCAAGGTCCTGGGCGGGTCCAAGCGGAAATACGCCTCCGTGGGCGACATCATTGTGGTGTCGGTCAAGGAAGCCATTCCGCGGGGCCGCGTCAAAAAAGGCGACGTCCGCAAGGCCGTCGTCGTGCGCACCGCCAAGGAAGTGCGCCGCGAAGATGGCACCGCGATCCGCTTTGACCGGAACGCCGCCGTCATCCTCAACAACAACATGGAGCCCATCGGCACCCGTATCTTCGGGCCGGTCGTGCGCGAGTTGCGTGCCAAGAACTTCATGAAGATCATCTCGCTCGCCCCGGAGGTGCTGTAAGATGGCTGCTAAACTCCGCAAAGGTGACAAGGTCATCGTGCTCGCCGGCAAGGACAAGGGCAAGGAGGGTGAAATCGCCTCCGTGGACCCAAAGGCCGGCAAAGCTGTGGTCGAAGGGCTGAACATGGCCATCCGCCACACCCGCCAATCCCAGGCATCCCAAGGGGGGCGCATCCCCAAGGCACTGCCCATCGATCTGTCCAACTTGGCCATCGTCGATGCCAACGGCAAAGCGACCCGCGTCGGCTTCCGCATGGAAGACGGCAAAAAGATCCGCTTTGCCAAGACAACAGGGGACGCGATCTGATGCTCGACACCGCTGATTACACCCCCCGCCTGAAGGCCGTCTTCAAGAACAGCATCAAAGCTGCCATGAAAGAGGAATTCGGCTACAAGAACGACATGCAGATCCCGCGCCTGGACAAGATCGTCCTGAATATCGGTGCGGGCGCCGAGTCGGTGCGCGACAGCAAAAAGGCCAAATCGGCCCAGGAAGACTTGACCGCCATCGCGGGCCAACAGGCCGTGATCACCAAGGCCAAGAAATCCATCGCTGGCTTCCGCGTGCGCGAAGGCATGCCGTTGGGCACCAAAGTGACCCTGCGCGGCGACCGGATGTACGAATTCCTGGACCGTTTGGTGACCATCGCGCTTCCCCGTGTCCGCGATTTCCGCGGCGTGAATGGCAAAAGTTTCGACGGCTCCGGCAACTACGCCATGGGCCTGAAGGAACATATCGTCTTCCCCGAGATCAACTTCGACAAAGTCGACGAGGTCTGGGGCATGGACATCATCATCTGCACCACCGCCAAGACGGATGCAGAGGCGAAGTCGCTGCTCAAGCACTTCAACATGCCGTTCAACAGCTAAGGAGACCTGATATGGCAAAAGTATCCATGGTCGAGCGTCAGAAGAAGCGGGAACGGCTGGTGAAGCAATATGCCAGCAAGCGCGCTGCTCTGAAGGAAATCGTCCGCGACGAGTCGAAGCCGATGGAAGAGCGGTTCAAAGCTACTCTGAAACTGGCCGAGTTGCCCCGCAACTCCTCCGCCGTCCGTCTTAACAACCGCTGCCAGCTGACCGGCCGCCCGCGCGGATATTACCGCAAGCTGCGCCTCAGCCGGATCATGCTGCGCGAATTGGCCAGCCAGGGGAAGATCCCCGGCATGGTCAAGTCAAGCTGGTAAGGAGATCAAAAGATGAATGATCCCATCGGCGATATGCTGACCCGTATCCGCAACGCGCAGATGCGTGGTAAATCCACAGTCCTGACCCCGGCGTCCAAGCTGCGGGCTCGGGTCCTGGATGTGATGGCCGACGAAGGCTACATCCGGGGCTATGAGGCGAAATCCGACCGTCAGGGCCACCCGACGATCGAAATCTCGCTCAAATACTACGAAGGCACCCCCGTGATCCGCGAACTCAAGCGCGTGTCCAAGCCGGGCCGTCGTGTGTATCTGGGCGTCTCCGACATCCCGACGGTCCGTCAGGGCCTGGGTGTCTCCATCGTGTCCACCTCCCGTGGCGTTATGTCGGACGCAAATGCGCGTTCGCAGAATGTCGGCGGCGAGGTTCTGTGCACCGTATTCTGAGGAGGGGTTCATGTCTCGTATTGGCAAAAGACCCGTAGAGCTGCCATCCGGCGTCGAAGCCTCGGTCTCCGGTCAGAAAGTGTCTGTGAAGGGCCCCAAAGGGACCCGCGAATTCACCGCCACCGACGATGTCACAATCACCGTTCAGGACAACACCGTAGTCGTCGAGCCGCGTGGCAAGTCCAAGCGCGCCCGTCAGCAATGGGGCATGTCCCGCACGCAAGTGCAGAACCTGGTGACTGGCGTAACCGATGGCTTCAAGAAAGAGCTGGAGATCACGGGCGTCGGCTACCGTGCGCAGATGCAGGGCAATACGCTCAAGCTGGCGCTTGGCTATTCCCACGACGTGGAATTCGCCGTGCCCGAAGGTGTGACCGTAACGGCGCCAAAGCCGACCGAAATCACCATCGAAGGCGCCGATCAGCAATTGGTCGGACAAGTGGCCGCAAACATTCGCGAATGGCGCAAGCCCGAGCCCTATAAGGGCAAAGGCATCCGCTATAAGGGCGAGTATATCTTCCGCAAGGAAGGCAAGAAGAAGTAAGGACCAGTCAGATGGCAAACAGCAAACGGGATCTGTTCCTCAAGCGCCGCCTGCGCGTCCGGAACAAGCTTCGCAAAATGAATGCCGGGCGGGTCCGCCTGTCCGTGCATCGCTCCAACAAGAACATCTCCGTTCAGGTGATCGACGATGTGGCGGGCAAGACCCTCGCATCGGCATCCACCCTGGAGAAGGACCTGGGCGTGGTCGGCAAAAACAACATCGAAGCGGCGACCAAGGTCGGCGCGGCGATTGCCGAGCGGGCCAAGAAAGCCGGTGTCGAAGACGTCTATTTCGACCGCGGTGGGTTCCTCTTCCACGGCAAGGTGAAGGCCCTGGCCGACGCCGCCCGCGAAGGTGGTCTGAAGTTCTAAGCGTAGGGCGGGGATGTCCCCGCCCTCGATGACCCGGGACGGCCGTTCTAGATTGTACAAATTGTACAATGGCCGCCACCAGGGTTGCACAAACCGGGGTAAAACCCGCTCATTCAAAGGAATGCCACATGGCAGAACGTGAAAACAGAGGTCGGGGCCGCGGTCGTGATCGTGACGAAACCCCGGAATTCGCCGACCGCCTCGTAGCGATCAACCGCGTCTCCAAGACGGTGAAGGGTGGTAAGCGTTTCGGCTTCGCCGCTCTCGTCGTCGTCGGGGACCAGAAGGGCCGCGTGGGCTTCGGCAAAGGCAAGGCGAAAGAGGTCCCCGAGGCCATCCGCAAAGCCACCGAGCAAGCCAAGCGCCAGATGATCCGCGTGCCCCTCCGCGACGGCCGTACCCTGCACCACGACATGGAAGGGCGTCACGGCGCCGGTCGTGTTGTCATGCGCACCGCCCCGGAAGGGACCGGGATCATTGCAGGTGGTCCCATGCGTGCCGTGTTCGAGATGCTGGGCATCAAGGATGTGGTGTCCAAATCCATCGGCACCCAGAACCCTTATAACATGATCCGCGCCACGTTGGACGGTCTCACGAAAGAGGCCTCGCCCCGCTCCGTCGCGCAGCGTCGCGGCAAAAAGGTCGCCGACATCCTGCGCAAAGGGGACGAGGCTCCGGCGCCCGCCGCCGCGACCGAGGAGGCCTGATCCATGGCAAAAACCATCGTTATCAAGCAGGTGGGCAGCCCCATCCGCCGCCCCGCCGAACAACGCGCCACGCTGATCGGGTTGGGCCTCAACAAGATGCACAAAACCCGCGAGTTGGAGGACACCCCCTCCGTCCGCGGCATGATCAACAAGATCTCACATATGGTTGAGATCATTGAGGAAAAGGGCTAGGCGCTTTTCCTGCATAGGGAATGCCATCCTTGAAACCCAAACGCCCCGACCGGAAACGGCCGGGGCGTTTTTCTGTCTGACGGGGCCCCGTCACCCGGTCGGATCGACCCCGGCCGGACCCGACCGGTCCAAACGCCCCACCACCAAACATCCCAAAGTCTGCTCCATCGCGGCCACCAGTTCGTCCACCGTGGCCGTCAACACGAACAGTCCCCCCGTGGCCGTCGCAATACATTCCGTCTCGGCGCGGAAGTCGGCTGGTTCGGGGTGGTTCCATGGCTGATAGGCGCGGGTCGCGCGGAAGCCGATCACATGGATCGTCAGATCCAAAGCCTCCTCCGCTAGGCGCGTCGCCACAGCACACGGCGCCCCATCACAGCTTTCGCGCCCATCGGTGACCATGACCATAATCCCCGGACGCCGGCGGTGCTCCAAGGCGTCTGCCGCGCGTTCCATGGCGGCGGCCAATGGCGTCCGCCCGTTGGGGTCCAGCAGGTTCAGTGCCTCGATCACGGGCGCCGCGGCACGTTCCCGCGGTGGAAAGCGCAGGTTGATCCCTTCACATGATCCTTCCGGCCCGGGCCCATAGGTCAGCAGGCCGATCCGGCGCACATCCTCGATCAACGGCATCGCTTGCGCCATCGCCAGGCGGGCATCCACGATGTTGGGAATGGCGCCTGTCTCGGGCGAGAATTGCGCCATGGAGGCAGAGCCGTCGAAGACAATCATCGCGTCCCGCGCGCACGTCGCCGTCGCCGTCTGCACCGTCAGGGCCAGGGCCACACTGGCCGCCAGGACGCGGCGCAGGCGCCTCACCCCGCCCGCCCGATGACAAGGCAGCCCAGCGTTGTCTGCAACGCCTCTACCAGGTCCGCCACAGTCTCGGTCGACAGGAACAGGCCCCCGGTCCGGTCGGCAAAACACTTGGCCACGGTATCGCTTCCGAATTCCTGCTGTTCGGGGTTGTCCCACAGGAAGAAATCGCGCGTGGCGCGAAAGCCGATGACATGGATCGTCAAGTCGCGGGCCTGGTCCGCCAACCGGCGGGACGTGGCGCAGGGCGTGCCGCCGCAGGTTTCGTTCCCATCGGTGACCAACACGACGATGCCGGGCGTCCTGCGATAGTCCAACACGTCCGCGGCGCGCTCCACCGCCGCCGAAAGCGGGGTCAGCCCCGCCGGGCGCAGCGCCTCCAGCGCCTCAAGGACAGGTGTCGCCGCTTGGTCCTGGGGGGCGACGGCCAGTTCGATGCCCGAACAGGCGTCATCCGTCCCCGGCCCATAGGTCAACAGACCGATCCGGCGCACATCTTCGATCAGGGGCATGGCGATGGCCATGGCCTCCCGCGCTTCTTTGATGCGGGTTGTCGTCCCTGTCTCCAGCGAGATTTCGGCCATGGAGGCGGAGCCGTCGAACACGATCATGGCGTCCCGCGCGCAACTGGCCATCACCGGCTGCACGGTCAGCGACAGGGAAAGGAGGGCAGGCAGACTGGCACGCATGGCCCTAGAGTTGCAGCGCGCTGGCGCTGGATCAAGCGCCCAAGCCACGATACCCAGGCACATGGCTGTGATCACGTACTACTATTCCGCCCATTCCGCCTTCGCCTATCTGGGGCATTGGCACCTGTTGGCGCTGTGTGCGGCCCATGGTGCCACCCTTCTGCACCGACCCATGGCACTTAGCCCCGTGGTCGAAGCCCAGGGCAGCCTGCCTTTTGCCGCGCGCACCCAGGCCCATGTGGACTATTTCTTCGGGCGAGAGATTGAACGCTGGGCCGAATGGCGCGGCGTCGACATCCTGTCCCATCGTCCCACCCATCACGACGCGGATTACACCTTGGCCAGCCTGATGATCCTGGCCCTTGGGACGGACGGCCCCATGGTGGACGCCTTTGCCGGCGCCGTGCTGCGCGCCCATTGGCGTGACGATGCCGACCTGTCCGACAAGGCGACGCTTGCTACCCTCTGGGCTAAGACCAAGACCAGCTTGCGCCATCCCGAAGGGTCCCCAGGCACCGATATCGACCGTGTTCTCAGCGGGGAAGGGATGCCCCACTTGCACGCCGCTTACTGGGCCAACACACAGGCCGCGCTGGCGCAGGGGGTCATGGGGTCGCCCACATACGTTCTGGACGGCGACATGTTCTATGGCCAAGACAGGCTAGAGATGTTGGCGCAAGCCCTAACCCAGCCTTTCGCCCCCCACCGCTGGCAAAACCCATCCGTGGATCAGTAAGGATTTGCTTACTTTCATTCCCGTAGGCCGCCGGTATAAAACAACCTAAGGTGGTGGGGGAGATGGTTATGACGTTGCGGCGGAGACTGCTGATTTTCGCGGCGCTGTTCGGGGTTATCCTGTTGAGCGCCCTGGGGTTGCAGGCCTTCTTTGGCACGCCGACCTAACGCCTGACCCACGGGCGGCTTGCATCGGTCACAGGCTTGGGCTAATGGCCCGCTGTCGCCGATGGTGCGACATCCAACACTCAAGAAATGCCGTGGCTGTCCCACTTCGCTTCGGGGGCATGTCCGGCTTAGGAGAAGCGATATGAAACTGAATGAATTGCGCGACAACCCTGGCGCATCCCCGAAGAAAAAGCGCGTGGCGCGTGGTCCCGGCTCTGGCAAGGGCAAGATGGGTGGCCGCGGGATCAAAGGGCAAAAGTCCCGCTCGGGCGTGTCGATCAACGGGTACGAAGGCGGCCAAATGCCCCTCTACCAACGCCTGCCGAAACGTGGCTTCAACAAACCCAACCGCAAAAGCTATGCCGTTGTGAACCTTGGTAAAATCCAGGAATTCATCGACGCGGGCAAACTTGAAGCCGGGGCGATCACCGAAGACAGCCTGGTGGCCAGCGGCCTGGTTCGGCGCAAGCTGGATGGCGTGCGCGTTCTGGGCAAAGGCGAGATTACCGCGAAAGCGACGATCACCGTCACCGGCGCCTCCAAGGGGGCTGTCGCCGCCGTCGAGCAGGCGGGCGGGACGGTCACGGTTGCGTCTGCGGCGGAATAACGGGTTGTGAGCGGGGCTTCGGCCCCTTACATCCCACATCAAGTTTTCCAAGCGCCGCCTGACGGGAAACCGTTTGGGCGGCGCTTTACCAACAAAAGGGGCCCTCATGGCATCGGCAGCAGAGCAGATGGCCGCCAACATGAGCTGGGGCGCGTTCGGCAAAGCCAAAGAGCTTCGTCAGCGCATCTTGTTCACGATCGGCCTGTTGATCATTTACCGTTTTGGCACGTATGTCCCCGTTCCTGGCATTGATGCCGCAGAACTTCGACAGTTTGTCGAACAGGCCAGCGCGGGCCTGGGCGGTGTCCTCAACATGTTCACCGGTGGCGCGATCGGGCGCATGGGCGTGTTTGCCCTGGGCATCATGCCCTACATCTCGGCCTCGATCATCGTGCAGTTGATGACGGCGATGGTTCCCCAGCTTGAGCAGCTCAAGAAAGAGGGAGAGCAGGGCCGCAAGAAAATCAACCAATACACCCGCTACGGGACCGTCTTTCTGGCGACGATCCAGGCCTACGGGCTTGCCGTCTCGTTGGAAAGCGGCGGTCTGGTAACGGATCCGGGTTGGTTCTTCCGCGCGTCCTGCGTGATCACGCTGGTCGGGGGCACCATGTTCCTGATGTGGCTGGGGGAGCAGATCACCGCCCGGGGCATCGGGAACGGCATTTCCCTTATCATCTTCGTGGGGATCGTGGCGGAGCTTCCGGCCGCCCTGGCGCAGTTCTTCGAACAAGGCCGCACAGGCGCGTTGAACACGGCGACCATTCTGGGCGTCACCGCGATGTTGATCGGCACGCTGGTCCTTGTGGTCTTCATGGAACGCAGCCTGCGCAAGATCCACATCCAATACCCGCGTCGGCAGGTGGGGATGAAGGTCTATGACGGCGGGTCCAGCCACTTGCCCGTCAAGGTGAACCCGGCAGGTGTGATCCCGGCGATCTTCGCGTCATCCTTGCTGCTGTTGCCGACGACGGTCAGCACGTTCTCCGGCCAGAACTCCGGCCCGATCCTGTCGACGCTGCTGGCGTATTTTGGGCCAGGTCAGCCGCTTTACCTGCTGTTCTTCGCGGCCATGATCATCTTCTTCACGTATTTCTACACGTTCAACGTGTCGTTCAAACCCGATGACGTGGCCGACAATCTGAAGAACCAGAATGGCTTTATCCCGGGCATCCGCCCTGGCAAACGGACGGCTGAATATCTGGAATATGTGGTGAACCGGATCCTGGTTCTGGGCGCGGGCTACCTGGCGCTGGTCTGTATGATCCCGGAAATGGTGCGCAGCCAATTGGCCATCACAGCTTACTTTGGGGGGACCTCGATCCTGATTATCGTGTCGGTGGGCATGGACACGATCCAACAGGTGCAATCGCATCTGCTGGCCCACCAATACGAAGGTCTGATCGAGAAATCGCAACTGCGTGGTAAGAAGCGCGGACGCGGTGGGAAAGGAACAGCCAGACGATGAATATCATCCTTTTGGGGCCGCCGGGCGCGGGGAAGGGAACCCAGGCGCGGCGCCTCGTGGAGGAGCGGGGGATGATCCAGCTTTCCACTGGCGACATGCTGCGCGAGGCGCGGACCTCCGGCACGGAGATGGGCGAGAAAGTCGCCGCGATCATGGATGCAGGGGGCCTTGTCACCGATGAAATCGTGATCGGTCTGATTGAGGAAAAGCTGAACGGCGACGCGGGCGGCGGCTTCATCTTCGACGGTTTCCCGCGCACGCTGCCCCAGGCCGATGCCTTGGGCGCCTTGCTGTCCAAACATGATGCCACCTTGGACGCCGTGATCGAGCTTCAGGTCAACGATCATGTCCTGGTCGAACGCGTCGTGGGGCGCGCCCAGGAGGCCGCGGCCGCCGGGCAACCCGTCCGCGCCGACGACACCGAAGAGGCGCTGACCACGCGGCTTATGGAATATTACAAAAAGACGTCGCCTTTGATCGGATATTACTGGGCCAAAGGGGATCTGAAATCGGTCGATGGCCTGGGTGAGATTGACGATGTCGCCGCCAGTATCGGGGCCGCACTGGCCTGATACGTAAAAGATGGCATCATGCTGGACTTGGGCCGTCGGAAATTTGTCACGCATCCGACGTCCGCGCGACCTGTTGTTGGGCACCGGGCAGGCGCAGATCGACCAGGATGCCCCGATGGACGCGTATTGAGGCTGCGGACCGGACGGGCAGGGGGTGAACCGCCTCGGCCAAATCTTAATGACCGTTCGTGACGCGTTACGCCAAAAAAGTTCTTGACAGGGTCCTGCGCCCGCTTGACGTTCCCCGGCTAGGCCACTAAGTCGCATTCTCCACCGGGAATCGTGCGATTCCCGGTTGGTCATTTTAAGCGCCGGGCAGGGGTCTGGCGTGGTTGTGAAAAAAGGTTCTGGGATTACGGAACCGCAACGGAAAAAGGAAGCTCTCTTGGCTCGTATCGCAGGCGTCAACATCCCCACGGGGAAGCGTGTTCCCATCGCGCTGACTTACATCACGGGCATCGGCCCGTCCAAGGCAAAAGAAATTATCGAAGCAACCAACATCGACGCCACCCGTCGCGTCAACGAATTGTCGGATGCTGAAGTGCTGTCGATCCGCGAATATATCGACGCCAACCTGACCGTCGAAGGCGACCTGCGCCGCGAAGTGCAGATGAACGTCAAGCGTCTGATGGATCTGGGTTGCTACCGCGGCCTGCGCCATCGCCGCAACCTGCCCGTGCGCGGCCAGCGCACCCATACCAATGCACGCACGCGCAAGGGCCCCGCAAAGCCCATCGCCGGCAAGAAGAAGTAAGGGAGGGCACAGGTTATGGCACGCGATACCCGTACGCGCGGCAAGCGCAAGGAACGCAAAAACATCGCCGCTGGCGTGGCGCATGTGAATTCGTCCTTCAACAACACCAAGATCTTGATCTCGGACGTGCAAGGCAACGCGATCTCCTGGTCGTCCGCTGGCACCATGGGCTTCAAGGGCTCTCGGAAGTCGACCCCCTACGCCGCGCAGATGGCCGCCGAAGATGCGGCCAAAAAGGCGCAGGAGCATGGGATGAAGACCCTGGAAGTCGAAGTGCAGGGCCCCGGCTCCGGCCGTGAAAGCGCCCTGCGCGCCCTGGCCGCCGTTGGCCTGCAGATCACCGCGATCCGCGACGTGACGCCCATTGCGCATAATGGCTGCCGTCCACCGAAACGCCGCCGGGTCTGATCCGACAGTGACAAGAATTTCCGGGGCCGTGCGAAGCGGCCCCGAAATGCCGTTTGAAACACCTCGGGAGCCACGCGCCACTCCGCCCCGGCGCAAGGCAGGAATGGAGGGATTGGGCCCATGATCCACAAAAACTGGCAAGAGCTAATCAAGCCGCAACAGCTGGACGTTCGTCCCGGCAACAACCCGGCGCGCCAAGCGACCATGGTTGCTGAACCGTTAGAGCGTGGCTTCGGCCTGACGCTGGGCAACGCACTGCGCCGCGTGCTCATGTCCTCGCTGCAAGGCGCGGCCATCACCAGCGTTCAAATCGACAACGTGCTGCACGAATTCTCGTCCATCTCGGGCGTGCGGGAGGACGTGACAGACGTCATCCTGAACCTCAAAGGTGTCAGCCTGAAAATGGAAGTGGAGGGGCCCAAGCGCGTCTCCGTCTCTGCCAAGGGGCCGATGGTTGTGACCGCTGGTGACATTTCGGAATCCGCTGGCATCGAAGTCCTGAACCGCGACCACGTGATCTGTCACTTGGACGACGGCGCAGACCTTTACATGGAACTGACCGTCAACACCGGCAAAGGCTATGTGTCTGCCGACAAGAACAAGCCCGAAGACGCGCCCATCGGCCTGATCCCGATCGACGCGATCTATTCGCCGGTCAAGAAGGTCTCCTACGAGGTGCAGCCCACCCGCGAGGGCCAGGTTCTGGACTATGACAAGCTGACGCTGAAGCTTGAGACCGACGGCTCCCTGGCGCCTGACGATGCCGTGGCCTACGCCGCGCGCATCCTGCAGGACCAGTTGCAGATCTTCGTGAACTTTGACGAGCCCGAGGCCGCCCGGTCCGATAGCGCCGAAGACGATCTGGAGTTCAACCCGCTTCTGCTCAAGAAGGTGGATGAACTGGAACTGTCTGTGCGTTCGGCCAACTGCCTGAAGAACGACAACATCGTCTATATCGGCGACCTCATCCAAAAGACCGAGGCGGAGATGCTCCGCACCCCGAACTTCGGCCGCAAATCCTTGAACGAGATTAAGGAAGTGTTGTCCGGCATGGGCCTGCACTTGGGCATGGATATTGTTGATTGGCCGCCCGAGAACATCGAGGATTTGGCCAAGAAGTTCGAAGACAACTTCTAAGGACCTTTCGGGCGGGGGCGACCCCGCCCGCACCCTGGGCACCAACGCCCCAATAAGGAGGGACCGGCAACGCACCGGACCCGGACAAAGTATAAAATCTAGGAGAAAACACATGCGTCACGCCCGCGGATACCGCCGCCTGAACCGAACCCACGAACATCGCAAATCGATGTTCAAGAACATGGCCGCCTCGCTTGTCGAGCATGAGCAGATCAAGACGACTCTGCCCAAGGCCAAAGAATTGCGTCCCATCGTCGAAAAGATGGTGACTTTGGCCAAGCGCGGCGATCTGCACGCCCGCCGCCTGCTCGCCTCCCGCGTCCATGACGACGCGGCCGTCGCCAAGCTGATGGATGTTTTGGGCCCCCGCTATGCGGATCGCAGCGGCGGTTATATCCGCGTCCTCAAGGCCGGCTTTCGCTATGGTGATATGGCGCCCATGGCCATCATCGAATTTGTCGACCGCGATGTGGACGCTAAGGGAGCAGCCGATAAGGCGCGTGTCGAAGCCGAGGATGCCGCGGAATTCGAAGCGTAAATCTGTCGCAAGACACTTAGATATCAGAAAGCCCTGCCGCGCCGCGGCGGGGCTTTTTCTTTGGCGCTGAATTGCCGCATTCGCATCTGGCTGTTTGACCGATTCAACCGAGGCGCGAGCATCCTGGCGCGTAAATCAACTGGTTTTGACCGAATTGCGGATTATCGCCGCACGGGAATTGGGCGAACGTCCCAAGGGACCTTTGATTGTTTCGTCTTTATGGTGAAAAGTCTCTTAAGACGAGAATTGTTCACCGTCTGTTAACCATTTCGGTGGCCTAACAGGACACGAGATAAGGTTGACGGACCTTCAACTAAACTGTCTAAAAAGACATGTCTGAAAGACAACGCCTCATGGTTCGATATCTGCAGAGATTGGATGACCTTGCCCCCAGCGGGTACACAGCCGGTGTCCACATTCGGTTCGCCTCCCCCCTCTATCTCAAAAGCACCTACCCGCAGGCATGGCAGGATCTGTATGCCTCCAACGCGTATTCGCTCCGTGATCCCTTGGTATTTTGGGGGATCAGTAAGTCGGGCCGCATCCGCTGGAGCGAGATCAACCTGCCCGATCCCTTCGGCGTCATGCGCCAGGCCGCTGAACACGGTCTGACCCACGGCGCCGTGGTGTCCTGTGGCAAGATCACGTCCCGCACCATCGTCGGAGTGGCCCGCTCGGATCGCGAATTCACCGATGCCGAGATTGCCCGCGTCGAGGAGGCCACCCAAGGTCTCCACGATGTGGCAGAGCCGCCCGAGGAACTCACCCCCGCCATGATCGAGGCCTTGCGCCTTGTCGGGGATGGGTACCGCCACAAGGCGGCGGCTGCGGAACTTGGAATTTCGGAAAGTGCGCTCAAGGCGCGCCTTTCGTCCGCCCGGGTTCGCCTGGGTGCAAGAACCACGGCTGAGGCTTTGAGAATGGCACGAGAATACAGGCTGTTATAGCCTATATCTTCCCTACATCGCGAGTAACCTTGGTCCCCTGGTGTGAACGACAACCTGGCAGAGAGAGATTTGTCCCATGCAAGTCACGACCCTTTCCTTCACGAACATTCACGACCATGGCTCGCTGTTTAGCGACTTGCTGCGCGCGCGCCATCGGACTTTCATTGAACAGGCCCAGTGGGACCTGCCCCAAGCCGACGGCATGGAGTTCGACCAATATGACACCCCGGCCAGCCGGTGGGTCGCCGTCCATGAGCGGGGGCGCATCCTGGCGGGCGTGCGTCTGACGCCCACGACCCATCGCTGCGGCATCTATTCCTACATGATCCGCGACGCGCAATTGGGCCTGCTCGATTCGATCCCAAAGGATCTGTTGAACCATGAGGCCCCGGTTGCCCCCTACATCTGGGAGGCCAGCCGCGTCTTCGTTTGCGACGATGTGCCCGCCAAGAACCGGCTGCGGGTCCAGATGCAACTGATCGGAGAGATGGTGGCCAGCGCCCGCGAATTGGGCGCCACGTCCGTTTTAGGGATTATCCCGGCCAACTCCCCCCGGCTCGCGCGCCGAGTGGGCCTCGATTGCGAAGCCGCCGGTCCGGTCCTCGATTTCGGAGAGTTCAAGTCCGTCTGCGTCAACATCTCCATGGCGACCAAGATGCACTGACACCGCGTCCCAGGCGCGCACCGGGCAGTGGGTTTATCCGCTGCCCGGAACCCCATATGACAGGGCATGGCCGACCTCTTCGATAGCCCCGCCCATCCATCCGCCGATGCCCCGCAGACGCCTGCGCGGCCGGGGCCCCTCGCGGACCGGCTGCGCCCTGCCACCCTCGACGATGTGATCGGCCAAGCCGATCTGCTCGGCCCCGATGGGGCGCTGACGGTCATGCTTCGGGGGGCGCTGCCCTCGCTGATCCTGTGGGGGCCGCCCGGTGTGGGCAAAACCACAATCGCCCGCCTTCTGGCGGCCCGTGTCGACCTGCAATTCGTCCAGATCAGCGCAATTTTCACCGGCGTCGCCGACCTGCGCAAAGTGTTCGAGACTGCGCGCAACCGCCGCGCCAACGGCCAGGGCACCCTTCTGTTCGTGGACGAAATCCATCGCTTCAACAAAGCGCAGCAGGACGGCTTCCTGCCGCACATGGAGGACGGGACCATCACCCTGGTCGGTGCCACGACCGAAAACCCGTCCTTTGAGCTCAACGCCGCCGTCCTGTCCCGCGCCCAGGTTCTGGTGCTCCAACGCCTGTCGCTGGCCGAGATGGAGTTGCTGATGCAGCGCGCCGAGGCGGAGATTGGGCGCAAGCTGCCCCTGGACCCCGCCGCCCGCGATACCCTGCAGGAGATGGCCGACGGCGATGGCCGCGCCCTTTTGAACCTGATCGAACAGGTCGCCGCTTGGGACGTCAAAGGTTCCATCGACCCGGTCACTCTGGGCCAACGCCTGCACAAACGCGCCGCACAATACGACAAGTCAGGGGATCAGCACTACAACCTGATCTCCGCGCTGCACAAATCCGTGCGCGGGTCGGACCCGGACGCGGCGCTCTACTGGCTGGCGCGGATGCTCAAGGGCGGCGAAGACCCGCGCTTTCTTGCCCGTCGTATCACCCGGATGGCCGTCGAAGACATCGCCCTGGCCGACCCCCAGGCCCAGGGCATCTGCCTGCAAGCCTGGGAAACCTATGAACGCTTAGGCTCCCCCGAAGGCGAATTGGCCCTGGCCAACGCCGTGCTTTACTTGGCCATGGCGCCCAAATCCAACGCCGGTTACGTGGCCTACAAGGCCGCCATGACCGCCGCCGCCAAAACCGGGTCCGAACCGCCGCCCAAACACATTCTGAACGCCGCCACCGGCCTGATGAAGGATCAGGGCTACGGCGCCGGCTACGCCTATGACCACGACGCCGAAGACGGGTTTAGCGGGCAAAACTACTTCCCCGACGGCATGAAGCGCCCGGTGTATTACGTGCCCGTCGAACGGGGCTTCGAGCGGGAGTTGAAGCGCCGCCTCGATTGGTTTGTCGACCAGCGGGCCAAGCGCGGCAACGGTTGACACCTGCCCGCGAAGGGACGACAGGACCGCCATGATGTATCCCCTCCTCCAAGTGGCTTTGGGCGGCGCCATCGGCGCATCGCTCCGCTTCCTGTTGGGTCTGGCGTTGGCGCGCGACGGCTTTCCCATCGCCGTGTTGGTCGCCAATGTTTTGGGCTCTTTCGCCATGGGCCTTTTGCTGGTCTGGCTTGGCCAACGTGGCCTGACCCAATGGCAACCATTGCTGCTCACCGGCCTGCTGGGCGGTTTCACGACCTTCTCGGCCTTCTCCCTGGAAACGGTCACGCTGATCGAACGGGGTGCTGTGGGCCAGGCCGCCGGATATGTGCTTCTGTCGGTCGGCGCCAGCGTTGGGGCCTTGGCCTTGGGCGCCTGGACCATGAAGGTGACCCCATGAGCGGTGTTCAGACCCTCACCGTCGCCGCCGGGGAACAGGGGCAACGCCTGGACCGTTGGCTCAAGCGGCGTTTTCCGCAGGTGACCCAGGGTTTCGTCGAAAAAAGCTGCCGCAAGGGCGACATCCGCGTCGACGGGGGCCGCGTCAAGGCCAGCACCCGGGTGGAGGAGGGGCAGGCAATTCGCGTTCCCCCGCTCCCCGATTGTCGGGCGCCCGCCGCGCCGCGCCGGGACAAAGTCGTCCAAGCCGATGCGGACATGATCCGCCGCTGCGTGATCTACCGCGACGACCACATCCTTGCCCTGAACAAGCCGCCGGGCTTGGCCAGTCAGGGCGGCTCTGGCCAGGGCGCGCGGCACGTGGACGGCATGGGCGACGCGCTCCGCTTCGACGCCGAGGAACAGCCCCGGCTGGTCCACCGCCTCGACAAGGACACGTCAGGCATCATGCTCATGGCGCGCAACCGTCTCACGGCCGCCGCCCTTGCCGAGGCGTTCAAATCCCGTGACACGCGCAAGATTTATTGGGCTGCCGTCGCTGGTGTGCCCACGCCCCGCATGGGCACCATCAAGTACGGGCTGGTCAAAGCAGGGGGTGCCGGGGACGGGGGCGAAAAGATGCGCGCGCTCCACCCCGATGAGGTGCCCCAGGTCAAAGGCGCCAAGAACGCCACCAGCGATTATGCCGTGCTCGACGCGCTCGGCAGTCGCGCGTCTTGGGTGGCGCTCGTCCCGATCACCGGGCGCACCCACCAGCTGCGCGCCCACATGGCAGAGCTGGGCCACCCCATCGTGGGCGACGGCAAATATGGCGGCTCGGGCCAGGAGAATCAGGGCGATGGCTGGGGCGCGCACTTGGGCGGGGAGGTCAGCCGCAAGCTGCACCTCCACGCCCGCAGCTTGCTGTTGACCCATCCCATCACCGGCGCGCGATTGACCCTTTCCGCGCCGCTTCCGCCCCATATGGTTCAGACCTGGGACATGTTAGGATGGTCCGGGGCAGACGTGCCCTTGGATCCGTTTGAGGATGACGATGGCTGACTTTCTCGCTCTGTTTGACGTGGACGGCACCTTGGTCGACAGCCAAGCCGTGATCGTCGACACCATGACCGCCGCCTTCAAAAAAGCACAGGTTCCGCCGCCCGAGCGTCACGCGGTCTTGCACCTCGTGGGCCTGTCGCTGCCCCGCATCATCGCCACCCTGGCGGAGGGACAGTCCGAAGCGACGGTCAACGACATCATCGCCCACTACCGGCTCGGCTTTGCCAACGCCATGGAGGAGGGGGGCGAGCCGCCGCTTTACCCCGGTGTGTCGGACGGGTTGCAACGACTGGCCCAAGGGGGCGTCCAACTGGGCCTGGCCACCGGCAAGTCCAAGCGCGGCTTGGACCGGCTGGTGGACGCTTATGGCTGGCGGGACATGTTCGCCACGATGCAATTCGCGGACTTCCATCCGTCCAAACCGCACCCGTCCATGGTCCGCCGCGCCCTTTTGGAAACGGCGTCGGAGGAGGACCGATGCGTGGTCATCGGCGACACCACTTTCGACATTGAGATGGCCAAGGCCGCCGATGTGGCCGCCATCGGGGTCACGTGGGGGTACCACCCGGCCGCGGCCTTGCAAGGGGCAGGGGCCGTGCACATCGCCGAGACGTTCGACGCGCTTGTGGACCATGTCTTGGAGATGGCCGCATGAGCGAATGGAAGGCGCGGCGGTTCTGGAAGGACGCCCGCGTGGTGCCGGTCGAGGCGGGCTTCGCCGTGGAGTTGGATGGCCGCCCCGTGCGGGCGCCGTCCAAGACCATGCTGGCCATGCCGAGTGCGCCGCTGGCCGAAGCGGTCGCCGCCGAATGGGACGCCCAGGAGGAGGTGATCCTGCCCCTGACCATGCCGCTGACCCGCGCGGTAAACACCAGCATCGACAAAAGCATCCCCAGCCGCGCCGACATCGTGCGCCACCTTGCGGAATATGGCGGCTCTGACTTGCTGAGCTACCGCGCGGACGGGCCGGCGGGGCTGGTTGCCCAGCAGGCCGCGACTTGGGACCCGGTGCTGGATTGGCTTGCCACCACCCATGGCGCACGCCTTGCCGTGACCACCGGTGTGATGCCCGCCGCTCAGCCGGAGACGGCGCTGCGCGCGCTCCACAATCGGTTGGACGCGGTCGACCCGTGGGAGCTGACGGCGCTGAGCGAATTCGTGACCATGACCGGCAGCCTGGCCTTGGGCCTTTGTGCCCTCGAAGGGCACCTGACGCCCGCGACCGCGTGGGACGCGTCCCGCGTGGATGAGGATTGGCAGATCGCGCAATGGGGCGAGGACGAAGAAGAAGCGGAGCGTGTGGCCCATAAGAAGACAGAGTTCTTGCAAGCGGCCCACTACCTGGACCTTCTGCGCGCGGCCTAAGGCGGCGCGGAGCCACCCGAAGACGCCTCTGCGCCAAGGGTCGCTGCGCCGGTCAGACAAGACTGACGCTGCTAGCGATGGCCAAGGCCAGGAACACGAGGCCCGCCACCATGGCGGTGATCTCAAACGCTGGAAGCATAAAAACTGTCCCTTACGACCCAACAGGGGCCAACCCGCACCCGCCCAGCAAGCGCCCATATCGGCCTTCGGGATCAGGCCTAAATCCAGGGTATGAACAATCCCTTAAAGCGCGGCCAAGAAAACCACGGATATGTTTGACGGCGCTGCGCCGACTCAACAAAACTCCGCAAGCCTTTGAAAAGAAGCGCTATGCCGTGTTCGGCAGCGTCCCGTGCAGCACGTAAGCCAGGACCTGCGCCACCTGCTCGGGCGTCTGGCAAACGGCCAGGGCCGCGGCGTCGACTTCCTTTAGTGCATGGGCATGATCCGGCCCGTGTTGCACGATCAACGCCTTGCCCAAGGCCACCGCTTGACCGGCGTCAAACGCGGCATTCCACTGTTTGTATTTGTCCCCAAACCGGACGACGACCACGTCGGCATCGGCAATGGCTTTGCGGGTCCGGATGGCGTTGATGCCTGCGCCCTTTCGGTCGTGCCAGAATTTGTCCGGCTCCGCCCCCAGGATCGCCACGCCGCAATCATCGCTGGCCCCGTGGTCGGTGACGGGCGCCGTGAAGGTGACGTCCAGGCCAGAGGCGGCGTGGGCAATCGTTTCGCGCCAATCCGTGTGGATTTCGCCCGCCAGATATACGTTCAACTTCATGTGATGCGCCCCTCTTCGTGTGGGGCCAGGATTTAGCAGAGCGCCCTAGGGCGGCAAGGCCAAACCAAGACTGGAACTGAAGATAAGCCCAAGGGCGAAGAAGAGAGCGAACACAAGAAACTGTGCCTGACGCCGATCACTCATGAAACCAAACCACTTATTAACCTACGCGACACTTCGCAGTATTGCGGCAGTTCGTTAACGTAGGGTTAACATTCGCTGAGTTTTGGGCATTTCATCGGGATCGACCGGCGCGAAACCCGGATTGTTGCCCATACCCAAGACAAACCGGCAGGCGCAGCCTGTGAAGACCTCTCAACCTTTTGAAGTGAAAAGAAATTCCGCACGCGCCAACGGGAAGATCGCCCCGCAAAGCCAACGCGTGCCGAAGGCCCCCGCGCTTCCAACTGTGCCAGTCGATCGGGCACGCCCCCACCTGCAACGCTTTCCCAAGCGGCAAATGCCCGAAAATATGGCATCGTCCCTTGACGTTTTGAGACTCATCTGGCCTCCTTCGATGCCAGTGAGGGGGGACATCCTCACGAAAGTCCAAACCGTAATCGCAAAAGCGACGCGGTGCCCTAGCCTCTGTGGGGTAGGGAAACACAGGAAGAGGTTAACTCAATGAATAAATCCGTACTTTTCGGCACGCTGGCATTTGCTGGTCTGGCCGCGGCCGGAGCATCGGCCGCCACGCTGGACGACGTCAAAGCACGCGGATCGCTGAACTGCGGCGTGACCACTGGCGTTCCTGGCTTCGCGGAGCCCGACGCCGACGGCGTTTGGCAAGGGTTTGACGTGGCCGTGTGCCGCGCCGTTGCCGCCGCCGTCCTGGGTGACGCGACCGCCGTAACCTTCGTGCCCACCACCGGCAAGACGCGCTTCACCGCGCTGGCCTCGGGCGAAATCGACATGCTGGCCCGGAACACCACCTGGACCTTTTCGCGCGACACGGACCTCAAGTTCGATTTTGTCGGCGTGAACTACTATGACGGCCAGGGCTTCATGGTCCCCGCCGATCTGGGCGTGTCGTCGGCCACCGAACTCGATGGCGCCACCGTCTGCATCCAGACCGGCACCACGACCGAGTTGAACTTGGCCGATTTCTTCCGCGTCAACGGCATGTCCTATGAGCCCGTGCCGATCGAAACCGGCGCCGAAGCCGTTCAGCAGTACTTGGCCGGTGCCTGCGACGTCTACACCACCGACCGTTCGGCCCTGGCCGCACAGCGTGCCGGGTTCGAAGATCCGGACTCGTCCGTGATCCTGCCTGAAGTGGTCTCCAAAGAGCCGCTGGGCCCGCTGGTTCGCCATGGCGACAGCGAATGGGGCGACATCGTCCGTTGGTCGCTGAACGCGTTGATCACCGCCGAGGAACTGGGCGTGACCCAGGGCAACGTCGAAGAGATGGCGGCCGCTGCGGGCGACAACCCGGAGATCAACCGTCTGCTGGGCACCGAAGGTGAACTGGGCGCCATGATCGGGCTCGACGCCTCCTGGGCCAAGAACGCCATCGCCGCCGTGGGCAACTACGGTGAGGTGTTCGACACCAACATCGGTGAGTCCACGGCCATTGGCCTGGCTCGCGGGCTGAACGCCCAATACACCGATGGTGGCCTGATCTACTCGCCGCCGTTCCGGTAAGACACTGACAGAAGGGCGCGGCCGCAAGTCGCGCCCTTCTCGCTTCTACAGCGTTTCTCGACTGATCGAGATCATCCAGACTTTCGACAAACGTGGAAGACAAAGGCTTTGCGCGGCGACTTCGCACCAGACCGACCATCGGTTTCCGGCGAAACGCTTCAGGGACAAGAACATCCCCTTGGGGTCGGACCCATTCCGGTTCGAGAGGCGAGAAGGCGGAGAACCGCCCCGCCACACCACCCAAAGGGACACGGGGAAAGCACATGACGACGATGACAGACCCGCCCCAGGCGGACGGCTTCCGCATAGGGCAGTTAATCAACGACACGCGATATCGGTCCTACACGTTCCAGGCCATCGCGTTGATCGCCTTGATATTCGCGTTCAGCTACCTGGCGTATAATGCCTCCCAGAATGAACAGTTGCAGGCCAACGGCTTCAGCTACGACTTCCTGTCGGCCCCCGCGGGGTATGACATCAACCAACAGCCAATTCCCTATACGTCCCAGGACACGCATCTGCGCGCCACTGTCATCGGCGCCATCAACACGATCATCGTGGCGTTCCTGGCCTGCGTGACGGCGACGATCTTTGGCGTGATCGCGGGCGTGTTGCGCCTGTCGAACAACTGGATCATCTCCAAACTGATGTCCGTCTACGTGGAGATGTTTCGAAACATCCCCGTGCTCATCTGGATCATCATCATCTTTACCGTGGCGGCGAACACCTTCCCGCCCATTGCGGAATTCCGATTGCCCAGGGACGGGTCCGATCCGGAACGATCCCTGCTGTTTGGCATGTTCGCGGCCACCAACCAGGGCGTCTTTATTCCGCGCCTGACTTTGGGCGGCACGGGCTGGATCGTGATCACCACGTTCCTCGCCTCCATCGTGGGCATTTTCGGCCTGCGGGCGTTCGCGCGCCACAAGCTTTATGCCGAAGGGAAGGTCGTCCCGATCCTGTGGCCCGGCATTGCCCTGCTGATCGTGCCAACCGTCCTGATGCAGTTCCTCCTGGGCAGCCCCGTGGGGATCGAAAACCCCGAGATGGGCCGCTTCCGCTTCCAAGGCGGGTTCCTCATGCGCCCGTCCCTGATCGCGCTGTGGTTCGCGTTGTCCATCTATACCGGCGCGTTCATCGCGGAAAACGTCCGCGCGGGCATCCTAGCCGTGTCCAAGGGGCAGACCGAAGCCGCCGCAGCCTTGGGCCTGCGGTCCAACCGGATCATGTCGCTTGTGGTGCTGCCCCAGGCGCTGCGGGTGATCATCCCGCCGCTGATCAGCCAATACCTGAACATCACCAAGAACACGTCCCTGGCCATCGCCGTGGGCTATATGGACCTGACCGGCACGTTGGGGGGCATCACGCTCAACCAGACGGGCCGGGCGCTGGAATGCATCCTGCTGCTGATGCTGTTCTACCTCACGTTCAGCCTCGCCATCTCGGCGATCATGAACGTCTACAACAAATCCGTCGCCTTGAAGGAGCGCTGAGATGGCCGACACATCCTCTCAATCCGTCGCCTTCGTGCGCACGGCTGAAATCCCGCCCTCACCGCCGCCTGTCACCGAAAGCGGCGCCGTCAAATGGGTGAAAGAGAACCTGTTCTCCGGGCCGTTCAACACGATCATGACACTGATCGGCTTGTTCATCGTGTTCTGGCTGCTCTCGGGTCTGATCCCGTGGATTGTGAATGGCACCTGGGAAGGCGGGGACATCCGCGAATGTCGTGAGATCCTGCAAGGGTCCGGTGGCGGCTGCTTTGCCGTGATCTCAGAACGGTGGCCACAATTGCTGTTCGGGTTCCAATATCCCGACTATCTGCGCTGGCGTCCCGCCGTGGCCTTCTTGCTGCTGTTCCTCGCGGTGCCCCCGGCATTGTTCATCATGTTCCTGCCACGCTGGACCCTGGTCGCCTCGGCCGTGTATCCGTTCGTCGCCTATTGGCTGATTTGGGGCGGGACGATCCTGGCCCCGATCTTTGCCGCGCTTGGGTTCATCGCGGGCTATATGGTGTTCGTGCGGGCGGAAAAGCTGAAAGGCTTTGTCGCGGGCATGGCCGCCGGTGTCTTGGCCGCCGCCGTCACCTGGACGGTGGGCGGATGGATCGCCGGCTTCGGCGAAGACTTCCTGGCCCTAGAGACGGTCGAAAGCCGGGCCATGGGGGGCTTTATGCTCAACATGATCCTGGGCGTCGTGTGCGTGTCGCTGTCCATCCCGTTGGGCATTGTGCTGGCCCTGGGGCGGCAATCGCGCCTGCCCATCGTCAAGGGCTTCTGCGTCGTGTTCATCGAATTCGTACGCGGCGTGCCCCTGATTACGCTGCTTTTCGTGGCGAATGTGGTCCTGGCCTATTTCTTCCCGCCCAACTCCAACCCCGACCTGATCATTCGCGTCATCATCATGATCACCATGTTCTCGGCAGCCTATATCGCTGAGGTGATCCGCGGTGGCTTGGCCGCCTTACCCAAAGGCCAGTATGAGGCCGCCGACAGCCTGGGCCTGGACTACCCCCAGGCCATGCGCCTGATCATCTTGCCCCAGGCGCTGAAAATCTCCATCCCGGGCATTGTCAACGTGGCCGTGGGTTTGTTCAAGGACACGACCCTGGTGTCGGTGATTTCCATGTTCGACCTGGTCGGCATGATCCGGGGGCCAATCCTGTCGTCGACCGACTGGACCGGGGTCTATTGGGAACTCTGGGCGTTTGCCTGTGTCCTGTTCTTCGTCGTCTGCTACGGCATTTCACAATACTCGCAATGGCTCGAACGCTACTTGCGCACTGATCATCGTTAAGGAGGTCCCACCATGGCTATGACCGACACAAATCCCGACCAAACCCCCGCCGCGATGACCGTCTCGGACGAGGTCGCGATCGAGATCAACGGGATGAACAAGTGGTATGGGCAATTCCACGTCCTCCGCGACATTGACCTGACCGTCCAACGGGGGGAGCGGATTGTGATCTGCGGCCCCTCCGGCTCGGGCAAGTCGACATTGATCCGCTGCATTAATGCCTTGGAGGAACACCAGCAGGGCAACATCGTCGTGGACGGTGTGCCCCTGTCCTCGGACCTCAAGAACATCGACAAGATCCGGTCCGAGGTTGGCATGTGCTTTCAGCATTTCAACCTGTTCCCGCACCTGACCATTCTGGAAAATTGTACGCTGGCACCGATTTGGGTCCGCAAGACGCCCAAGAAAGACGCCGAAGAAACGGCCATGTATTTCCTGGAAAAGGTGAAGATCCCAGACCAGGCCAACAAGTATCCGGGTCAGTTGTCGGGGGGGCAGCAACAGCGTGTCGCCATCGCGCGCAGCTTGTGCATGCGGCCCCGGATCATGCTGTTCGACGAACCGACCTCTGCCCTCGACCCGGAGATGATCAAAGAGGTGCTCGACACCATGATCCAGCTCGCCGAGGAGGGGATGACCATGCTCTGCGTGACCCACGAAATGGGCTTCGCCCGCCAGGTCGCCAACCGCGTGATCTTCATGGATGCCGGTCAGATCGTGGAACAGAACGAGCCGGAGGCGTTTTTCAACACGCCCCAGAATGAGCGGACGAAACTGTTCCTCAGCCAGATCCTGGGCCACTAAACCGCACGCTATCTGCGGACAGCGCACGACATCGCCCCGGGCCCGGACACGCTCCGCGCCCGGGGGTTCCCCGCGGGGAAACAGGCGCTAACCCCCTCAGATCAGACCGAAAATCCCAGTAAGCACAGACTTTCCGACTCAGCCAGCCCGCAGGTCCGTGTGACCGCGCCCGGCGCACGCGTCCCGCCGCTGGATTGAGCATTTTGCGCCGTTTTGGCGCCAAAACCCCCGATTTCCCTGCCTTTTCCCGCCGAAAAGGCGCTTTGTCCTAAATAAAGGGCGACTTCGGCGAATTTCCCTCTGCCTAATCTTCGATACTGCCAACGAGGCGATGTGGGGGGCTGTCCACAGCGCAAGCGTCGCCTCTGTCGAGAACGCGGGTCCACGCAGATCCGTGAGACATGGAGGGACAAAAACAATGACAACCAAACTTTTGGTGGGCCTCGATGGCCATGGGTCGGGCGAACGGGCCCTGGCCCATGCCAAAGACTTGGCCCAACTTATCGGCGCGTGCGACCTCGTTGTGGCCTATGTCATCGAATGGTCGCCCTATTCGTTCCAGACCGCCGAAGAAAATGCGCAGCGGCACAAGCGGCGCGAAGAAGAAATCACGTTGGCCCAAACGCGGATCGTTGATCCTGCCGTCACCAGCCTGACCGATGCCCACTTGTCAGCCTCGGGGGTGGTGCGCCACGGCGATGTGGCCGACACGCTGAACGCCATCGCCAAGGAAACCCAGGCCGCGCAGATCATCGTCGCCCGATCGTCCGAAGGGGGCTTTGCCAAGCGCCTGTTCGGCAGTGCCACGTCCAACCTGGTCATGAGCGCCACCATACCCGTCACCGTTGTGGCCTAAGGGGGATTATCAATGAAACCGACATCTTTCATGGCCGCATTGGCCGCAGCCGCCCCATGGGCACCCGCCGCGCAGGCGCAAGAGGCGGCAAGCCTGGACCAACGGGTCAACGAAATCTTCGCCAGCGTCACGGGCCCCTTCGTCAGCTTCATCTTCGCCCCGATCCCCGGGACGGAGTTTCCCTGGATCGTCATGTGGCTGGTCATCGCCGCGTCGGTCTTCACGATCTATTTTGGGGTCGTCCAGCTGCGCTTTTTCGGGCACGCGATTGCGTTGGTAAAGGGGGACTATTCTGACCCGAAGGACGCGGGCGAAGTCAGCCATTTCCAGGCGCTGGCCACCGCGCTGTCCGGCACCGTTGGCCTGGGCAACATCGCGGGTGTCGCGGTGGCCGTGGGCATCGGGGGGCCCGGGGCCACGTTCTGGATGATCCTGGCGGGCCTTTTGGGCATGGCGTCCAAGTTCACGGAATGCACGCTGGGTGTGAAGTACCGGAACGAATATCCCGACGGGTCCGTGTCGGGCGGGCCGATGTACTACATGTCCAAAGGCTTCGATGAGTTGGGCCTGCCGGGGGGCAAGATCCTGGCTATCCTGTTCTCGATCTTCTGCATCTTGGGCGCGCTTGGCGGCGGCAACATGTTCCAGGCCAACCAAGCCCATGCGCAGATTGCGGGCATCGTCGGCGACTATCCCGGTTGGATCACGGGCATCATCTTTGCCGCTGTGGTGTTTGCGGTCATCGTGGGGGGCATCAAGTCCATCGCCAAGGTGACCGAGAAGGTCGTGCCGTTCATGGGCATCATCTATGTGGGTGCTGCTTTGATCATCCTGATCGCCAATTACGACATGATCGGCGCGGCCTTTGGTCAGATCTTTGCCGGGGCGTTCACGGGCTTGGGGGTGGCAGGCGGGTTCGTCGGCGCGTTGATCCAGGGCTTCAAACGGGCGGCGTTTTCCAATGAGGCGGGCGTGGGCTCGGCGGCCATCGCCCACTCGGCGGTGCGCACCAAAGAACCCATCACCGAGGGCTTCGTGTCCCTGCTTGAGCCGCTGATCGACACGGTCATCATCTGTACGATGACGGCGCTTGTGATCACGATCTCGGGTCAGTTGATCATGGATGAGGCCACGGGCAACTTCGTGTTGAACGAAGCGGGCACGGCCATCGCCACGGTGGGCGACACGTCTGGCGTGGCCCTCACCTCGGCCGCGTTTGGCGCATCGATCAGTTGGTTCCCCTTCATCCTTGCCATCGCGGTGATCTTGTTCGCGTTCTCGACCATGATTTCTTGGTCGTATTATGGGCTGAAGGCGTGGACCTATCTGTTCGGCGAAGGAAAGGTGTCAGAGCTGACGTTCAAGGTCATCTTCTGCATCTTCATCGTGATCGGGGCGGCGGCCAGCCTGGGGCCGGTGATCGACTTCTCGGACGCGGCCATCTTTGCCATGGCGGTGGTCAACATCATCGCGCTCTACTTCCTGATGAAGGTCGTCCGGGTGGAGCTTGCGTCCTATTCGGCGCGACTCAAATCCGGCGAGATCAGGAAGTTCGCCGCCTGACAGGGTGGGGCGCTTCCGGGCGCCCCTTGCCCCGCGGGGACCTAGGCCCCGCGCACGCCCATCAAGGCCGCGGCCCGCTCCTCTCGGCTGAGGACCTGGGGCGAGACGGCAGGCGCGCCGTGATCGTCGAAGAACGGCGTGTCCCGCCATTCCCCGTTCATGTTCTTGGCCGCCATACGCGTGACCATGCGCCCGACCATGCGGGGCAGGCCGCGATTGGTGCTTGTGCCATCGCCTTTGGGAATGAACGCTTCGGCCACGACCTTGCCCGGCGCATCGGGGTCATCCAGACGATCGGTGTTGACCCCCACATGGACCAGCCGCGCCTTGAGCGGGGTGAAGAACAGCGGCGTGTCGCAGCAGGTTGCGTACCAGCGCAGGGCGCCCTTCGGGCTGAGCCGGAAGACGCGCAGGTTCTCTCCGCCCTCGGTGATTTTCACGCGGTCCTGGGTGGTTTGGACGATGCCGACCTTTTCCGGGTCGGCCAGGCCCAGATGCGTGTAGGCCGACCGGCAGTCTTCGCAATGGCAGATGATATTGGTGTAGGCGCGGTCATCCATCTCGGTCAGTTGGCCGCGCAATTGCCCACATTTGCAGGCGAACCCAAGGCTTTTGGACATGGCGCACTCTCCCACTTGGCGATGGGGACAGCATGGGGCAGGGCGATCCCTGGCTCAAGGGGGCGGCCCTCACGCTTGCGTCAAAGGCGGATGGTCCCGGTGGTCCCGTGGTCAGAGCGCGACGTTGGTGTTGGGCCCGCCGCCCTCATCCTCGACGATCTTCAGCTTGGGGGCGCGGCGCTTGGGCTTTTTGCCATCGGTGGAATTGGCGTCGATGAAGTCCAGCACCAGGGGACGGATGTTCCGGCGCCAGGACCCCCCGGCAAAGATGCCGTAATGGCCCGCGTCCGGTTCGATATAGCTGGCCTTCTTGTCATCGGGCAGACCGGTCAGCAGGTCCAGCGCGGCCACGCATTGACCGGGGGCAGAGATGTCGTCTTTGCCGCCTTCGACGGTTTTCACGGCCACATCGGTGATCTTGCCGATATCGACGGGCTTGCCCTTCACGGTGAACCGGTTCTGGGCAATCTCAAGCCCTTTGAAGATCCGTTCGACCGTGGACAGGTAGAATTCCGCGGGCATGTCCATGACGGCCAGGTATTCATCGTAGAATTTGTTGTGCTTGTCGTGATCCGAGGCGGTGCCGTTGGCCACGGCCAAGACTTGGTTCCACATGGCCGTGCCGTGCTTTTCGGCGTTCATGGACATGAAGGATTGCAGCTGCAGCAGGCCCGGATAGACCATGCGGCCCACGCCTTCATATTGAAAGCCCACGCGCTGGATCATGCTTTGTTCAAGCTGGCCCATGGTGACGCGGCGCCCGAAATCGGTGACGTCGGTGGCGGCGGCATCGGGGTCAATGGGGCCGCCGATCAGGGTCAGGGTCTTTGGCTGGGCCTTCGGATCCTCTTCCGCCAGAAGGGCGGTGGCGGCCAGGGTCAGGGGCGCGGGTTGGCAGACGGCGATGACGTTGATGTCGGGGCCCAGGGCCTTGATGAAATCTGCGAGGTAGAGGGTATAATCCTCTACGTCGAACTTGCCGGCCGAAACGGGGATGTCGCGCGCGTTGTGCCAGTCGGTGACATAGACATCGGCATCGGGCAGCAGGGACACGACCGTGCTGCGCAGCAGCGTGGCATAGTGGCCCGACATGGGCGCGATCAGGAGGATTCGCCGCGCCATCGGCTCCCTCCCCTGGACGTTGAAATGGATGAGGTCGCCAAAGGGACCCGCGACGATGGTTTCAATGTCGACCAGGTGGTCGCGCGCGTCTTCGCCGGGGATGGCGGCGATGTTCCAGTCGGGTTTCACGACCATGCGCTGGAACGTGCGTTCCATGACTTCGCCCCAGGCGGCCATAATGCGCATGGCGGGGAAGGGGGTCATGGAATACACGGGATAGGACGCCATGGACCGGGCCGTCGCGCCCAGCCAAGCGTTCGTGTTGCGCATTGCTTCCATCAGGTCGTAGGCCATCATATAGCGCATCACGATACTCCTTAGATCGTATCGGTCCGAAGCGCCCGGCGCCCCTTCGTCCCTTTCTGTTCGCCTTATTATCTTTACTCAGATATACTAAAGCTCTGTTAGCAGTTGCAGCATTGCACAAGAAAGATCAAGAAATGACGGACAAATTGTCGGAAACCGCAACACTTAGTGATGACGGTGCCGCACTGTCCAGGCTCAATGAAAACCTGGCAAAAATGGACGAATTGACCAAGCGATTGGTCGGTGCGCTCAGCCAGAGACGCTCGGCTGATTATGGGCTGCAAGGCCCGGGTCCGGAGCTGTATGCCAAGGCCATGGCCGCCTATTGGGCCGAGATGGCCAACAACCCCGGCAAGCTGATCGAAAAGCAGGTGGGCTATTGGGGGCAGGCCCTGAAACACGCCGTGCAGGCGCAGACGGCGCTGGCCTCGGGCAAGCCCATGCCTGCCCCCGACCATCAGCCCAGCGACCGGCGGTTTCAGAACCCGCTATGGACCGATCACCCCTATTACAACTTTCTCAAGCAGCAATATCAGATCAGCGCCACCGCCATCCGCGACACGGTCCAAGACCTTGACGGGTTAGAGCCCGTGGACAAGCGGCGGGTGGAGTTCTTCAGCCAGCAGATCCTGGACTTGTTCGCGCCCACCAACTTTCTGGCCACCAATCCGGAGGCCATGGCCAAGGCCGTCGAGACCGAGGGGGACAGCCTGGTCAAAGGCCTGGAAAACCTGGTGCGGGATATCGAGGCCAACAAGGGCGACTGGCTGGTCACCCTGTCGGACCCCGAAGCGTTTCAGGTGGGGGTCAACATCGGCGCCACCGAAGGCAGCGTCGTCTTCCGCAACCGGATGTTCGAACTGATCCAGTACATGCCCACCACGGAAAAGGTGCGCAAGACGCCCATCGTGCTGTTCCCGCCTTGGATCAACAAGTTCTACATTCTGGACCTCAAGCCCCAGAACAGTTTGATCAAGTGGATCGTCGACCAGGGCTATACGTTGTTCGTGGTCAGTTGGGTGAACCCCGACGCCGACTATGCCGATGTGCAAATGTCCAACTATGTGGACGAAGGCTATCTGACCGCCATCGACGTCGCCAAGGAAATCACCGGCGAGGCGCAGGTGAACGCAATCGGCTATTGCATCGCGGGCACGACGCTGTCGCTGACCCTGGGCCTGCTGTCGCGGCGCAAGGACAAATCCGTCCGGTCGGCCACGTTCTTCACGACCCTTGCCGATTTTGAGGACCCAGGGGAGATGGGCGTCTTCCTGGACGATGACTTCCTGGAGGGGATCGAGCGGGAGAGTGCCATGAAGGGCTATCTCGACCGGTTCTTCATGGGCCGTACCTTCAGCTATCTGCGGTCCAATGACCTGGTCTATGGCCCGGCCATCAAATCCTACATGCTGGGGGAGGCGCCGCCGGCCTTCGACCTTCTGTACTGGAATGGCGACGGCACCAATTTGCCCGGTCCCATGGTGACCGAATATCTGCGCAACCTGTGTACCGGGAACCTGTTGGCCACCACGGGGTACGATTTCATAGGCGAAGACGGGCTGACCCTGGGCGATGTGAAGGTCCCCGTCTGTGCCATCGCCTGTGAGACGGACCACATCGCGCAATGGAAGGGGGCCTGGCAATCGGCGGCCAAGATGGGGGCCCGGGACAAGACATTCATCCTGTCGGAGTCGGGCCATATCGCGGGCATCGTCAATCCGCCCTCCAAGAAGAAGTACGGCCACTATACCAACGAGACCGGCCAAGATTTCGACACCCCCGAGGCGTGGCAAGAGGCGGCGACATTCCACGACGGGTCTTGGTGGCCCCGGTGGGAGGAATGGCTGCGCGGTCGGTCCGGCCGCTTGGTCAAGGCCCGGGACCCCGGTGGCCCCAACCATCCGATTCTGGCGCCCGCGCCCGGCACCTATGTCGTCGCGAAACCAAGCTAGCCGCACAGATTTTGGCCTTTCGCAGATGCGAAGGCAATCTTGCATTTCTAGACGGTGCCTGTCATTTTCAGGTGCAGTTTCCTTGAAAACAAGGGCTTAGGCGGCCATTCCGCAAGGGAAGATTTTTTGCTGCACTGCAGCAAGGGCCTTGCAATGCCGCAGCGCAGCATCTATATCATTGTCACACGCAGCGGATACCCTGGCATCGCCAGACGCCCTGCCGGACAAAGATGCGAACCAAAGGAACCGTCGCTATGACTAAGAACCAAGACTTCACCAAATACATGACCGACATGATGGGTGCGTTCCCCGTGGACACCAAAGCCATGACCGAAGCGTTCAAGACCCAGGCCGCCTTCGCCGAGAAGATGTCCAAGGTTGCGCTCGACGCGGCTGAGCAGTCCGCCGAAGTGTCCCACAAGTGGACCCGTGAGACGCTGTCCAAGATGGCGCCCATTGCCTCCGTCAAGGATGAGCCCGCCGATTACGCCAAGTCGATGACCGACTTCGCCTCCGCCTCTGCCGAGGTCGCCGCCGAGAACATGGCCGCCTTCGCCGAGATCGCCAAGAAAGTTCAGATGGAAACCGTCGAACTGATGATGGCCGCAGGCAAAGAAGCTCAAGAAGACGCGACGGCGGCTGTCAAGAAAGCCACTGCCGAAGTGAGCACGGCCACGAAAAAAGCCGCCAAGTAAGGCTCCGCATATCGCCCTCTTCCTCCCAACTTTGGGGGCGATTTTGGGAAGGGTGGGACGTCCGGCGATGTCTCACCCTTTTCCTATTTTGAGGACCGGTCCTGCCCAGATGGGTCGCACGCTCTGCAACTGCCCCTGACCTTTCCATCAATCTGACGCTGCGACGATTTATTCACTTGCAGCTATGCGAGGGCTTTCGCCTGCGCTAGGGTTGCTGCACTGCAAAAAGGGGAGGCAGGCCATGGCGGACACCACGAAGCCGCTTTTGATCAAGCGCTACGCGAGCCGCAGGCTCTACAACACCGAAACCAGCGACTATGTCACGCTTGAAGACATTGCAGGTTTCATTCGCGCGGGCCGCGAAGTTCAGATTGTCGATCTGAAATCCGGGGATGACCTGACCCGCTCTTACCTGCTCCAGATCATTGCCGAACACGAGTCCAAGGGAGAGTCCGTCTTGCCCCTTGGGGTGCTGACGGATTTGGTCCGGTCGTACACCGGTGCCACGAAATCCGTGGTGCCGGAATTTCTGGCCGCCAGTTTCGAAATGCTGCGGTCGGGCCAATCGCAGATGATCGAGAACCTGACCGCCATCAACCCCATGAGCCAGATGCCCGGCGTCAAAGCCATGCAGGAACAGCAGGCCGCGTTCTTCAAGGCGATGACCGGTGGGTGGGCCGCCGGGAAAGAGCCGGTGGAAACCGATGACGGGCCCCCCGCATCCACGCCCCCCGCCGAGGAGAGCCAGTCCAAGGAAGAATTGGATGCGATCCGCAAGCAACTGGCCGAGATGCAGGCCATGCTGTCCAAGATGAATAAGTAACGCAGCCCAAGGCTACCCGAACACGACCCTGTGCATGATCCGCCCGGGGAGGAGGGTAAACGCCCCCGTCAGCAGCAATCCCTGCCAGTAGAGGGCGATCATGTGCAGTTTGTGGGCCCGGACGCGCCCATGTCGCGCCGCGTGCACGCCGTACCCTAGGGACCAGAGCACGAAGCAAGACAGCAGATGGATCGGGCCAAACGGGCCGAGCCACCGAAATTCGTGGATGAAGAAACTGGTCAACGCGACCAGCCCCATGCAGCCAACCCAAACGTAGCCCAGGCCGCGATGGGCCAAGGTGCCTTTGGGGGCCGCGAATTGCACCGCGCCCAGGACCAACGCCGCCAAAGCCAACAGGCCGTGCGCCGGGATCGTGCCCGGCGCCGAGAGGAGCGGATCGAAGTCCATGCCCTTTTGTCTGCCCGTGTCGCGCCGCGGTCACTGCGCGGGGACGAACCGCTCGAGCACGATGCGCACGGGGCCCTGCATCTCGTCGACATTGCGCACGGCAATCAAGTATCCGCCGGGCAGCACCCGCATGGCCAAGAAACTGTCCAGCCCGTTCGGCCCGTCGTCATTTTCACCCAACCGGCGGCCCACGCGGTCGAACAGAACCAGGGCCGGGTCCACGCCGCTGCCGATGGCCTCGGCCACCAGCAACCCGCCCTCGGGCAACTCAAAGCTCAGCCATGTGGCATCGGCGCTGGCCGTCACATCCGTCAGAGAGGCGGCGCCCAGGGTGCCCAGGTCGATGATCTCCACATCGTCTTGGGACAGGGGCGCGAACTCGGCGGCGTTCAGGCGGCGGTTGCGTTCGGCCACGGGGTCGAAGGTTTCCAGGCCCACCTCGATGGGGTTGTCGGAGCCGTTCAGATCCTCCAACTCGATGCAATATGCGCCCGGCGGCAGGGGATCGGTCAGGTCGATCCGGCTGTTTAGGCCGTCGGTGTCGTCATTTTCGGCCAGCTGCGCGCCGCCCTCGTCCAACAGGCGGATCAGCGGGTCGCCCAATTCGCTGTTGGCCGTGACGGTCAGGGGCGTGGCCTCCGACAGGGTGAACGCGAAGGCCGGGGTCGCCCCGACTGTGCTGGTTTGGGTGATGCCGGCGGCCAGCAGCGCCAGGTCGATCTCCCCCTCCGTCAGGGTGGCCACGCCCGGGTCGCCGCATCCGGCGCCGGTTGGGGTGGGCACATCGCGCGGGGGCGGCTGCGTCGGCACGGCGTCCTGCGCGCCGCCGGTCAGGGCGGCGTGGTCCTGTCGGCCAATGCGGACATCCACATCGGTCACCCCGGATTCGTAGCTGCGCGCGGCCAGGCAATAGGTCCCGGCGTCCAGGCTTGCCTCCACCCGAGAGGCGAAATTACCGCCGGAATCGTCATCGGCGGCCACTTCGACCCCGCTGACATCGAAGATCGAGATATACGGGTCCCCGGCGGGCTGCGCGGCCACTTCGACGCGGATGTCGGTCTGATCGGATAGGGTGAACATGCGCACCAGATGCCCGGCAATGGGCACCTGACCCGCCCCGTCAAAGGGGGTGTCGGCGGTAGTGACGTCCGACGTCTCGGCGCCGCCGCCCGCCCAATCGCCGACCACGCTGATGCCGCCGCAAAATGCGTCTTGGGCGAAAGCGGGGCTGCCCAGGCACAGCGTCACGGCAGAGGCGGAAAGGAGGTGTCGCATATCAGAATTCCTATGACTGCAGGGGGCGGGCCGACGTCACGCGGCCAACCCGTCGAAAACTTGGTCCAGGGCGGCGGACAGTTTGGTGAACATCTCATCCATCTGGGTGTCGTCCATGATGAAAGGCGGGCAAAGCACGACCGACTGCCCCAGCGGGCGGCAGATCAGCCCATGGTCGGTGCAGGTATTTGCGATCCGCTCACTGACCGAAAGATGGCTGTCCCAGGGCGTTTTGTTGGCCTTGTCTTTCACCGCTTCCAGCGCGCCCATCAGGCCTTTGCCGCGCCATTCGCCGATATGGGGGTGGTCGGCCAGGCGGGCCAAACCGGCCTCGAACGCAGGCGTCAGGGTGCGGACCCGGTCCAGCAGGCCGCCCTGGTCCACCAGGTCGATGGCGGCCAACGCGATGGCGCAGCCCACGGGGTGACCGGATGCGGTGAAGCCGTGCGGAAACTCCTCGATGCGGTTGGTGGCCCGTTGCAGACGGTCGCCCAGGTCCGGGCCCAGGATCACGGCGCCCATGGGGAAATACCCCGCCGTCAATGCCTTGGAGGAGATGATGGCGTCGGGCACGAACCCGTAGGTGTCACACCCCCAAAGTTGCCCGGTGCGTCCAAAGCCGCAGATCACTTCGTCCGAGATGACCGGAATGCCATGGGCCCGCAGGATCGGCAGGATCGCGTCGAAATACCCGTCCGACGGGGGGATGACGCCGCCTGCGCCCTGGACCGGCTCGGCAAAGAACCCGGCGATGGTGTCGGCCCCTTCGCGGGCGATGACCTCCTCCAACTCGGCGGCCAGACGGGCGGTGAATTGCGCCTCGCTTTCGCCCGCGCGTCCTTCGCGCCAGTAATGGGGACAGGTCAGGTGCAAAAAGCCGGGCAAGGGCAGGCCGAACACGCTGTTATAGGGCTTGCCGGTCATTGACGCGCTGACGGCAGTGACCCCGTGATACGCATTGCCCCGCGTCAGGATTTTGCGGCGCTGCGGGTTGCCTTCGGCGGCGTGCAGAAACCACAGCATCTTGACCATGGTGTCATTCGCTTCGGACCCGGAATTGGTATAGAACGTCTTGGCCCCGTCAAACGGGGCCACCCGGGCCAGTGTTTCGGACAACAGGACGGTCTGGTCGGACATACGCCCGAAGAACGCGTGATAGCCCGGCAGCTTGGCATAGGCATCTTGGGCGGCGGCCGTCAGGGTCGGATGGTTGAACCCCGCAACCATGTTCCACAGGCCGGAATTGGCATCCAGATAGCGCCGCCCGTCGGTGTCGAAAATATACGGACCGTCGCCATGGGTGACCACCACCGTGCCGCGCGCGTCGATGGAGGGCAGGTCGGTGAACCCGAAAAAGCTGGTCGCTTTGGCGCGGGCATCCCACGAATGGGGCAGGGCGGTGTCAGGCATCGGAACCCCTGGTCGACGGTTTTGCCGCACGCTACCGCGCCGTCCGGCCAGCGTCCATCCACCACCGCGGGCGCGACCTTCCTGCATCACTTGGCCGGTTTCTGCGGGGCGCGGCCCCGGGCTGGCTTTCCGCCGATGTCCGGTCCCGTCATCCTGGCGGCACTTGGGGGGAATGGTCTGATGTCACAGACGTTTTTCGGCGCGATTGCCGATGATTTCACGGGCGCCACGGATTTGGCCGCCATGTTGGCGCGGGCCGGAGTGCCGGTGACGCTGCATATCGGGGTGCCCGACGCCGAGGTGGCGCCCACCACGTTCGAGGTGATCGCGCTCAAGATCCGCACGGACCCGGTGGACGATGCCGTGCGCCAAGCGCGCGCGGCCCTGCGCTGGCTTCGAGCACAGGGGGCCCGGCGGGTGTTTTGGAAATACTGTTCCACCTTCGATTCCACGCCGCGCGGCAATATCGGCCCCGTGGCCGAGGCGCTGATGTCGGATATGGGGGTGGACCGCACGATCCATTGCCCCGCCTTCCCCGAGAATGGGCGCCGGGTGTTCATGGGCAATCTGTTCGTGGGGGACATGCCGCTCCATGAAAGTCCGATGAAGGATCACCCGCTGACGCCCATGCGGGACAGCAACCTGATGCGCCTGCTGGCGCCGCAGGTGCAGCGGCAGACGGGCCTTGTGCCCTTTCCGACCCTGCGCGGTGGGGCCGGGGCCATTCGTGACGCGCTGGCGGGGATGGCGGGGCATGTGGTGGTGGATGCCATTGACGACCCGGACCTGACCACCATTGCCGAGGCGGTCCATGACATGCCGCTGATCTGCGGCGGCTCTGCGATTGCGGAACCCTTGCCCGCCCTGTGGCAGGCGGCGGGCGTGATGGAGCATGCCGCCGCCGCCCCCTTGCCCACCGTTGGGGCGGGGCGGGTCGTCCTGTCCGGCTCCTGCTCGGCCATGACGCGGGCGCAGGTGGGGGCATATCTGGACCAGGGCGCCATCGGCTACCGCCTGGACCCGCAGGAATTGGCCGAGGGTGGTTTGTCGGCGGCGCGCGCCTGGCTGGCCGCCCAAGACCCGGACGCCCACAAGATCGTCTTCGCCACCGCAGAGCCCAAGGCCGTGGCCGCCGCCCAAGACGCCCTGGGCGTGGCCCGCGCCGGGGCCTTGGTGGAGGACGCGCTGGCCCATCTGGCGCTGGACGCCAAGGCCAAAGGCATCCGCCAGATCGTCGTGGCCGGCGGCGAAACCTCGGGCGCGGTGACCCGGGCCTTGGACGTGGAGCAATTGCGGATCGGGCCGGAAATCGCGCCAGGCGTGCCCTGGTGCTTTGCCGGTGACGGGATCGCCGTGGCCCTCAAATCGGGGAACTTTGGTGAAACGACGTTTTTCTCGGACGCGTTCAAAATGCTGGACGAAGGGGGTGTCGTGGGGGGCGCCTGACGGTATGCTTTGTCCCACACGGAGGAGTTTTCGGTGAGCAGCGAAACGTCCTGTCCCAATTGCGGCGCGGCCTTGCCCGACCTGCTGGCCCATGCGCGCATGGTCAACTGCGACTTCTGCGGCTCTTCGGTCGTGCGCGACGACGATGTGGTGGCCAAAGCCGGAGAGGCGGGCGCCATGCTGGACGCGCCGGAATTGGTTGCGGTGGGTGTGCCGGTGCGCTTGGGCCAAGAGGGGACGTTCACCGCCACGGGCCATGTCCGCTATGATTACGGGCGCGGCCATTGGGACGAATACCATGGCAGCTTGGACACGGGCGGCCTGATCTGGGTGTCGGTGGATGAGGGGGACATCGTCTTGCAACGCCCCGTCACCGATGGTGCGCCTGCGCTGCGCGGCACCCCCCGCATCGGGAGCACTTTGGCGTGGGGGGGCACGGATTACGATTGCACCGAAGTGTCCAGCGCCAAGGCCGTCGCGTTTCGCGGGCAATTGCCCGAGGCGATCGTGGTGGGCGAAAGCCATATGTTCGCCAATTTCAGCGGCCCGCGCGGGCTGATCCTGTCGCTGGAGACGTGGGAAGAGGGGCGCAACTGGTTCGCAGGCGTTTGGATTGATCCCTTCCAGGTGGAGCGGCTGCTGTGACCGGGGCCGTTGCCGCCATCAATTGCACCAATTGCGGCGCCGGGTTGGAGGTGCTGGGCGGGGGGCGCGTGACCACCCAGGTCTGCGGCTATTGCGGTGCGGCGCTGGACAGCAACAACAATTACCGGGTCCTCAAGGTCTATGCCAACATGGAGCGGCCGCCGACGCCGTTCCGATTGGGCATGGTGGGCGAGGTCGAGGGCGTGCCGTTCACCATCATCGGTATTCTGGGCCAGGTGGAGCGGTATGAGGGCAAGACCTGGCGGTGGGTGGACCACATGCTGTATTCCCCCACCCATGGTTATGCCTGGATCACGTTGGAGGATGGGCACACCGTCCTGACCCGCAAAACCCGGGACTGGCCGTCCGGGTCCTTCCTGACGGCTGCGGCGGTGGAGCGGGCCGAGAGCCGCCCCACCCGGAACTGGCGGGGCAAGACATACACCTATTACGCCACGTCGACCTGGACGACGGAGTTTGCGGAGGGGGAGTTCAATTGGCGCGCGCGGGTGGGCGAGACGGGCACCAGCGTGTCGACCATGCCCAAGGGCCTTGCGTCGGACAAGCTGACATTCGTGCAGCGGCCCGAGGGCGAGCGGGAGTTGGAGGTGAGCCGCTACTTCCCCGAGGCGGCCCAGGTCTTCGGCGCGGAGCCGCCCCTTCCGTCCGGCGTGCATCCCCTGCAGCCCTATGTGCCCAGCCCGTCGAAAGGGTTCTACAAACGCTGGTTCGGTGGGCTGACCCTGGTGGCGGGGGCCGCGATGCTCTTTTTCTTCACGGCGGGCGACAGTCGCGTGGTGTTGCATCGCGGATTGGCGGCAGAGGTGCCGCCGGAATTCACCTTCGACGTGTCCGACACGACCCGGCCCGTGCGCATCCAACTACGCCACGGGTTGTCGCAGGCTTGGGCCGAATGGGCGGTGGAGGTGCAGGACCCTACGGGCGCGCCATTGGCCGAAACCATGCGCGGCATCAGCTATTACTCCGGGGGCAGCGGCGACGAGTCCTGGAGCGAGGGGTCCCGGTTCGCGGATGTCACATTCCGTCCGACGACGGCGGGAACCTATCGGTTGAAATTGGATATGGCCGCGTCGGCGACACCGGCCCAGGCGCAACAGACACTGGACGTGACGGTCCGCGAAGGGCTGACGAACGGGTTGTGGATGGCCATTGTGGCCGCGTGCTTTGCCCTGGCCTTCCTGGCCGTGTCCTCGTCGCATCTGATGCACCGGGCGCGGCGCTGGTCGGGGTCTGACTGGTCGGAGGATGACGACTGATGGGACGCGTAATCATGATGGCCGTCACGTTGGGCATGTTGGGCGCGGCGGGCTATGCGTCGTGGTTCGGTCTGGGCACGCTCAGCCGGGACACGGGCGCAGCCGCGGTCGCCGCCGCGCGGACCACGGGCCGGGTGGGGGCCACGTCCGTGCGCTCCGGCTCCATCGGAAACCGATCTTCGGGCACGTTCCGGGTGAAATGAGACAAATGGGACAGTTGAAAGGATCGAACTATGCCCTTGCTTGAAGGCATCCTCTTCTCCGAGGTGATCTCCTCGGTTTTCTACACGTTCTTTGCGCTGATCCTGATGCTGGCCTGTTGGTGGCTGATCGAGTTGGTGACCCCGTTCAGCCTGCGGCGCGAGCTGGAGGAGGAAAAGAACACCGCTATCGCCATCGTCATGGGGGCCATGTTCATCGCCCTTGCCATCATCATCGCGGCGGTTTTGCAGTCGTGATCCAACGCTCCGGTGCGGCGGGGCGCCGCGTCTGTTTGGTGGCATGAGGGGCGCGGCCCCTCAGACGCCCCGGCATATGTCACCGGCACAGAAGGATCGGCAGGGAACCCAGGTCTGGCTTTTGGCGGCGACTTTGGTCGTGGCCGTGGCGGGCCTGATCTATGAACTGATCGCGGCCACGGTGTCGTCATACCTGCTGGGGGATTCGATCCGGCAGTTTTCCTTTGTCATCGGCGTGTTTCTGGCATCCATGGGGGTGGGCGCCTGGGTGTCGCGCTTTGTGGGCGATGCCGTGGCCGGGTTCTTTCGCGCCCAAGTGGGGCTGGGCCTGTTCGGCGGCCTGGGCGCGCTGGCCACGTTCTACACCTATGCCACGGTAGAGATCGTGGCAGTGCCCCTTTACGGCGCGCTGATCGGGGTGGGCATCCTGTCGGGGATGGAGATTCCGTTGCTGGCGCGCATCCTCAAAGACGTGGGCGCGGCGCGGTTCCGGTTCGAGAACGTGCTGTCGGTGGACTATTTGGGCGCCTTGGTCGCGTCGCTGGCCTTTCCGATCCTGATTGTCCCGCATCTGTCCCTGGTGGCCGCGGGCCTGGCGTTCGGCTTGCTGAACCTGGTGGTTGCGGGCGGCACGCTATGGCTGTTTCGCGACCGGCTGGGCCTGTGGGACCGGTTGGCCTGGGGCGCGGGCGGGGCCGTGGTGGGCGGTTTGCTGGCCGTGTCGGGGCCCGTCACGGGGGCCTTGGACGCGCGGCTTTACAGTGATGAGATCGTGTACAACGACCGCTCCTCCTATCAGCAGATCGTGGTGACGCGGTTCCGCGACCGGGTGCGGTTGTACCTGAACGGGGCCATTCAGTTCGATACGGTGGATGAGGCCCGCTATCACGAGGCGTTGGTCCACCCCGCCATGGCGCAGGCGCCGCGGCGCGCGCGGGTCCTGGTGTTGGGCGGGGGCGACGGGATGGCCGTGCGCGAAGTGCTGCGCTGGCCGGACGTGGAGGAGGTGGTTCTGGTGGATCTGGACCCAGCCGTCGTGCGCTTGTTTCGGGACCGGGACAGTTTGGCGGCGCTGAACGGCGAAGCGCTGCGCGACCCCAGGGTGGCGGTGGTCCATAGCGACGCGTTCACGTGGGTGCGCGATGGGTCCGGGGCGTTTGACGTGGTGATCGCGGATCTGCCGGACCCCAAAACCCTGTCCTTGTCGCGGCTTTACACGGCCGAGTTCTATCGCCTGTTGCGGCAAAGGATCAGCGCGCAGGGGGTGGTGGTGACCCAAGCGAGTTCGCCGATGTTTGCGGGCGATGCGTATTGGATCACCGTAGAGACCTTGGCGAGCTTGGGCGAGGTGACGCCCTATGCGACCTATGTGCCCAGTTTCGGGCTGTGGGGGTTTGCCCTGGCGCGGCCCGAAGGGATGCTGCCGCGCCAAGCGGATTACCCCGAGGGGCTGTCTTATCTGACGCCGGATGTGTGGCGCGCGGCACAGGTATTCGACGGGCAGACCGGGCCGCGGGCCGTGCCGGTCAACACGCTGAGCGACCATGTCCTGCCCCGGGCCTATCAGGCGGGCTGGGATCAGTGGTTTCGGTAGGGTTTTGGGGACAGGTCAGGCCAGCGGGGCCGAAGGGGCCGGGCCGGTGGGGTCTGCGTCTCGGGAAGGAATGGACCGGGCCCGCGTTCCGCGGTGGAACGGACGGATCATGTGGCCCCGCCGTGCGGGGGCCGTGCCCAGACCCCGCCAAACGGGGCCCTCTTGCCGGCGGATCAGGCGTGATCCGTCAAACCAGTCTACCCGGTCGGGGACCACGAGTATCCGTCAGAGCGGAGATCGTCGCAGGCCGACCAGATGCGCGCAGGGCAGGGTATCTGCCAGAGCGGTTAACGAATGGTATAGACGCGGACAGGTCTTTGGCGCGGGCTCAGCGGTCCATCTGGATGGTGACCGGGCCGTCATTGACCAAATGCACGGCCATGTCGGCGCCGAAAACCCCCGTTTCCGTCGGGATGCCTTGGGCGCGCAGATGGGTGACGAAATGGGCGTAAAGCCGCTCGCCGTCCGCCGGCGGGGCCGCAGCGGAGAAGCCGGGACGGTTCCCCCGGGACGTGTCGGCGGCCAGGGTGAATTGGCTGACCACCAGCGCGCTGCCGCCCAGATCCAGGATGGATCGGTTCATGCGGCCTTGGTCGTCGCGAAAGATGCGCAGTTTGGCGATGCGCTTTGCCAGGGCCTCGGCATTGGTCTGCGTATCGTCTGCCATGGCGCAGACCAAGATCATCAGGCCAGGGCCGCACGCGCCGACGACCTGTCCCGCGACCTCCACCCGCGCTTCGGTGACCCGTTGCAGGACGGCCCGCATCAGCGAAGCTCCGACGCCCATGGCGGGTTGGCGCCCGCGCGGCTGACGGTGATGGCGGCGGCGGCAGCCCCCAGTTCCAGGGCCGCCCGCAGCGTGGCGTCCCCCGGCACGTCCCGCGTCAGCGCGCCCGCCCGGTGCAAACCCGCCAGGAAACCCGCGTTGAACGTGTCGCCCGCGCCCACCGTGTCCACCACAGCCACCGGCGTGGCAGGCACATGGACCCGGGACGACGCGGTGATGGCGGTGACGCCCTTGGCGCCTTCGGTGAAGCACAGGACCTTGGGGCCCTGGGCCAAAATCTCCTCTGGCGACAGGCCCAGCCAACCCAAGTCTTCGTCCGAGAGTTTGACGATGTCCGCCACGGCCAGCAGGCGGGTCAGGCGGTCGCGGAACAGGGCGGTGTCCCGGATGAAGCCGGGCCGGATATTGGGGTCGATCATCAACGGCAGATGTGGGGCGGAGAGGGCCAGCGCCTCATAGGTGTGCGCGCACGGCTCCACCGCCAAAGAGATGCCGCCAAGGAACAGCGCCGCGACACCGTCCAGGTCGGGCACCTCATCGGGGCGCACCATGCGCCCCGCGGTGTTTTCGTCGTAGAACGCGTAATCCGCATGGCCATCGGTCAGGGTGACGAAGGCCAGCGTGGTAGGCCGGTCGCTGCGCGCGGCGCGGTTGACTACCCCGGAGGCCTCCAAATCCGCCGCCAGACGTTGCCCGAACAGGTCGGTGGATAGGCCCGTGAACAGGCCTGCGGGCGCGCCCAGGCGGCCCAAGGCGATGGCCGTGTTGAACACCGCCCCGCCCGTGGCCGGAAAGAACCCCGGCCCGTCGGCGGTGTCCCGCGGCAACATGTCGATCAAGGCTTCGCCCGCGCAAAGGATCATGGCGCCCCCCTTTCATTGGTCGTCGCCTCCTAGCGGAGCGGGGGGCCGAGGGGTAGGGGCGAAGTCCTGCTGAGGTCAGGGTCAGCGACAGAAGCCCGGTAGACTGCCGCGCTAGCAGAACAGGGCCGAAGGGCCGGGTCAGCGGCGGGCGGGGCAGGGATTTCAGGGTCTTCCGGTCGGACGGGAGGGCGGGGTGAAAGCGGATCGCATGGGCAACGGTCGGGGCCTGCGCCGGGCCGTTTCCCTGGGCATAAGAACGCTGCGCCGGGTGCGAGACGACCGTGTTTGAGGCCTTGCGGACGGAGATCGCGGCGGCGGTGATCGCCGACCCCTGCACCTTGCCCGCCCATGTGACCGCGCTTGGGGCCGGGATCCAGCCCGTACCGAAGGCGCCGCAGGATTTGCACGGGTCATTCGGTTCGGGGTCCATAGCAAATGCGTGGACCCTGACTTTGGCGATGTCGGCGCCGGGGCGGCCGATGATTTTGGCGCAGGTCCGTTCAACGGCGGGCAGGCGCCTTGGGGCCGTCCGTCCACGCCGACCCACCCCGCCGCAACGGAGCGCGGGGCGCGCGTCGCCGCTGATTTCGCGGCGGTTGCTGCGGGTCGAAGGTGCGCCCCACGGACGGGCCAAGGCAGCGTCATGCGCGATGGGAGTGCCCGTGATGCGAAGCCGATGCCGCCCCGTGGCCGCGTCGTGCAACCGTTTCCCCCTGCCACTGGCGGCGCGCGCCGGGGGCCTGCGTTGGCCGACGGCATGCCTGACCGGGTCGGGACCTAGGGTCAGGGCCCATTGATTTCCGCTTGGCTCCGTGAGTCACGGTTCGAAAACCGAGAGGTGAACATGTCTGATCTATTCTGGCGAACACATGGGCAGATCGCGCGTCTTGAGCCCTTCTTCCCCAAGTCACACGGCAAACCTCGCGTTGATGATCGGGGTGTGTTGAGTGGGATTATCTTTATCAATCGCAATGGCTTACGGTGACGCGATACGCCTGTGGAAGATGGCCCTCACAAGACGCCGTACAACCGTTGGAAGCGGTGGAGCGACGAAGGTATCTTCGCCCGGACGATGGCAGGTCTGGCCGCAGATCACGGCGAAGAGAAGACTGTGATGATTGACGCCACGTACCTGAAGGCACACCGCACAGCGACCAGTCTGGGCGTCAAAATGGGGGGCGTGGACGCTTGATCACTGCCCGGCAGGGTATTGCGCAGCAATGTCCCGAGAGGGTGGCCGGACCAAGGGCGGTATGAACACCAAGTTGCACGCCATCTGCGACAGCCAAGGGCGCCCGCTGAACCTATTCGTCACCGCAGGACAGGTCAGCGATTACATCGGTGCCCGTGCATTGGTAAGCAATGTGCCCAAGGTGGACTGGTTGCTTGGAGATCGTGGCTATGACGCCGATTGGTTCCGAGAAGCGTTGAAAGACAAAGGGATACGCGCCTGCATCCCTGGCCGGAAACAGCGGAAGAAACCGGTAAAGTACGACAAGCGTCGCTACACACGGCGCAACCGCCCCTCTCGGGACATTGCTGCGCAATGCCCTGCCGGGCAGTGATGCGAGATCATGTTCGGCAGGTTGAAGGATTGGCGGCGTGTGGCAACTCGCTACGATCGATGCCCGAAGGTCTTGCTATCAGCCATCGCCCTCGCCGCACTCGTCATTTATTGGCTATGAGTCCTGACCCTAGGACGCGGCGCCGTAGAGGGCGAGCACGATGCCCAGCACGATCAAGGCGGCGACGACGGCGAGGGTGATTTTGATGGCGGAATACGGCCGCTCCCCCTGGACGCGCCCTGATTGGCCGTTGACCACGAAGCGGTAGGATTGGCCGCGATATTTGTAAGCCGCGACCCAGACGGGCAGCAGGATATGCTTGAACGTCACGTCGGACATCTGCGTCTGCAGGCGGTCGATGCGCTGTTGGTCGCCGCCGATATCCATGCGCACATCGCGTTGGATCACGGCATCCATGCGGGCGCGCGCCTCGGTCAGACCGTCCTTGAGGTCGATGGTATAGGCCTCTGCCCGAAACCCTGCGAGGAATTGGGGCGCATAGGGGGAGAGGCCCGACAGGTCCCAAGGTTCGAGCGCGTCCGTGTGCCGTTTCGGCAGGGATGTCGAGGCCAGGACAAGGACGTCATCGAAGAACCGCCGCACCCGGCCACGGCGCGGCGTCCAGCGGATCTTGGGGACCTTGACCTGCTGGCGCTTGCCGTCGCGCATGACGGTCTGGGTCTCATAGTATGTGTCGCCGCGTTGGCCGGTATAGGCCGTGTCGGTCTGGGCATCGATGGTCCAGAAGGGGACGTAAATGCCCGACAGCTTGCGGCCCTTCTTGGCATATTGCTGCAACCCGTTGGGCGCGAACCAAAGGCTGCCAAGCCATGCGTTCATGGCGTCATGGGCCTGTCGCTCCTCCAGATGGAAGGGGGCGAGGGCGGCGGGTTTGATGTGGCGATTGGTGCCTGTGTCGGTGACCACGGGGGTGGCGCAGAACGGGCATTCGGCGGCGTGGACGGCGGGGTCGAACTCCACCTGCGCGCCGCAGTTGGGACAGCCGAGGACGCGCGTCTCCTCCTGCGGGGCGCTATGTGCGGCGGCGTCCAACCCGTCGCGAATGTCGATTTCCTGGATGGCCGTAGGGGCGCCAGTGCGCGCCAGGTCGTGGGTGTTACCGCAATGGTCGCAGACCATCTGATCGTCGCCGGGGTCGAACCGCATGTCACCGCCGCAGGCATCGCAGGGGAAGCGATGCTCCTGGGGCGCTGGCGCGTTCACGTCGCGGGGAACGGTCGGGATTTTCATAGGAACCTGTGCAGCATTTTGGGGGCCATGATGCGCAAGGCATTATCGCGCAGGCGCAGGTGGCGCCAGATGTGAAACGCCGCGTGCCCGCCCGCGACCGCACCCAGGGCGTAGAATTCGACCGTATGGATGAAGCCCACCCAATCGTTGGCCGTGGGCAGGCCCAGGGGCGGCGCGATGGGCAGGACCGTGCCCGCAAAGAGCAGCCGGGAGGAGGTGAGCCCCAGCAAAAACCCCGTCAGCGCTACGCCGAACAGCCCCCAGACCAGGACCTGGTGCATGGGCCGATGGAGCGCCCGTGCCCAACCGCGCAGTTTCGGCCCCGGCCGAGAGGCGAGGCCCCGGCGCAGGTGCAACGCCGTCCAGAACAGCGCGCCGGACACGAAAATCAGACCAAAGACCGAATGCAGGTCGATCCAGAATGCCCCCCAGCGAGAGACGTCGCGGGGTTGGACCACCAGGAACCAGATGAAAAGCGGCAGCATCCCCCAATGGAGCCATTTCAGAACGGTGCGGCGCGATGGGCGGAGCAGGGTCATGGGGCCAGGGTCAGACATATCTGCCGGTGCCGTCAAGGCGCGGAAACGGCGCCCAGGGTCAGGTGGTTGCGGCGGCGCAGATGCGCGATAGCGGAGCCGACAGGTCGTAGACCAGCCCGTCGGGCGCGTAATCGGCCCGCACTTCGCATTGCAGGGACACTTCGGCGAGGGACGTCAGCACCTTGGTGCCGAAGCCTTGGCTGCTGGGGGGGTGGACCGCCGGGCCGCCCCGTTCGTGCCAGCGGAACACGAACCGGTCCGCCGCCGCGTCCAGCGTCACGGTGATCGCCACGGCGCCGTCGGGCACCGAAAGGGCACCGTGTTTCACGGCGTTGGTTACCAATTCATGGGTGATCATGGCGATGATCTGCGCGGCATCGGGCGCCACCGAGACGGAGGGGCCGTGGATGCCGACCCGCGTCTTGGTCGCCCCTTCAAACGGCAGCAACTGCTGGCGAATGATCTCGGTCAGTGCAAAATGCCGGTCGCCCCCTTTGATGATGGCGTTCTGGTTGCGGGCCAACGCCTCCAGGCGCCGGATCAGGCGGTCGGAGAACGCCTCCTCGGAGCTATAGCGCTGAAGTTGGCGCGCGACGCTGAGGATCACGGAGTAAAGGTTCTTGGCGCGGTGCCCCAATTCGCCGATGAGGATTTTCTCGCGATGCTCGGCCTCGACCCGGGCGGTGATGTCCACAACGGCAAAAATGCCAGAGATTGGGCGGGGGGCATCGCCACTGCGGTTGAAACGCACCTTCTTGCGGGCGTTGACCCACCGTATGGTGCCCGAGGGGGTCAGGATCCGATGCGTCATATCCAGGACGTCATCTTTGTCGGGGTCGAGAAGGGTATCCACCTCTGCCTCGATCTGCGGCCAATCGTCGGGATGGATGCGCGCGTGAAGTGCGTCGCGGGGCAAATCCTCCCCCGCGGGCAAGTCAAACAGATGCGCGGTCAGATCATCGAGCCGGAGCGTGTCGCCCACATAGTCAACGGTGCCCATGCCGACGCGCGCAACTTGCAGACCGACCTCCATCTCCTCTGGCGAGAAGGCGCTGTAGCAGAGGTCGGGCGTCGGTTTGGGCATGGGGGCAGATACCAACATGCGGGACCCGATAGAAGCCCAATTTCAACGGGATGGCGCGCTTTGGGCGGGGGCGGTCGCTATGTCGCGCCTTGCTTTGGGGTGGGGGCGCAGGGGTGTTTCGCGCCCCCGTCCCATGGCACGAAACACCACGCGGCGTTGATCCGCGATCCGGCGGCCATTGGCCTGGCCCGCGCCTCCGGCGGTTCCGATGGGACGACGGATGGTTTTGGCCAGGATGGGCCCGATGCTGGGTTTACCGCCCCATAGGTGCCTGGGCAGCCCGTGGTCGCATGGGGCGTGAGCGGCGGATCAAGTCCCCGAGCGTTCCCGAAAGGACTTCGGTTCGGGACGGTGTCCCACGGGTCCTTGCCCGCCCGCACGCCGGACTGGAATTGCGCGCCCGAGCGGGGGAGCAGATTTGCGGCAGGTGGGACGGTCAGACGGGCCGCCCCCTATTGTGCGGCGGCGATCCTGCGGAACATCGCGACATTGGCCGTGTGCACGCCGGGGGCGCGGAAGTTGCGGTCCGCCGCGTTTACGGCGATCACCACCCCGCGTGTGCGGTCGATATAGACGAACTGCCCATAGATCCCCTGGGCCATGACCTCCCCGGGGCGGGCATCGCTGGGCATCCACCATTGGTACCCGTATTGCAGCCGCCCCTGGCCTGTCAGCGCCGAGGGCACGGTGCTGGCCGCCAGCCAATCGGCAGGCACGACCTGTTGGCCCTGCCACCTCCCGTTTTGCTGCACCAGTTGGCCCATGCGCGCATAATCGCGGGTGCGCAGGTTCAAGCCGCCCAGCACGAAGGCCGTCCCCTCGCCATCGACCAGGTAATAGGCGGGGCCGATGCCCAGGGGGCGCAGCAGCTTGGTCGCCAGTAGGTCGGGGATGCTGCGCCCGGTGGCGCCGCGCAGGACCATGCCGACCACATGGGTGTCCATGGAGACATACTGCATGGCCGTCCCGGGGTCGCGGAGCCGCGCGTCAAGGTCTGCGGTGAAGTCGTCCAGGGCGCGGCCCAGGGCCACTACGCGGCCCATCCGGTTGATGTCGCTGGTACGGTCCAGGTAATCCTCGTTGAATTGCACCCCGGATTCCATTTGCAGGACGTCCTGCAAAGTGGCCCCGTCATAGGCGGAGCCCACAAGCTCGGGCGCGTGGGTGGTGACCGGGTCGTCCAGGGTCACCGCGCCCTCCTCGACCAAGATGCCGGCCAACAGTGACAGGAAGGATTTCGCCACCGACCAGGAGATGCGGAGGTCGTCCGGCCCGGTGCCCCGGTGGTAGCTTTCATGGGTGATCTGCCCGTCGCGCAGGACCACAAGGGCAGTGATGGTGCGGTCTTCGATCCAGGCATCGGCGCCCATGGGCAGGGGCACCTGCGGGCCCAGGGGCAGGGGGTCGCCTGGCGCCGTGTCGAGGGGCTGGGACAGGAAAGCCGCGTCCATGGCGCTGAAATTGCCCACGATCTTGTCGCCGTCAAAGAGGGAATTGACGGCCATCAGGCGCTGGATCTCCTCCCGTTTCCAGACGGCACCGGCGCCTGCCAAGATCAACAGCGCCAGCGCGCCGATCCCAAGCCGTTTGATCCAAGATCTCACTGGGGTCCCCCGTTTTGGTCACCCCAGAGAGCATGTCCCCCCGCACGCGTCTAGCCCATCGTTGCGTCAGGGGGCGCCGTGCGCTGGCGGGGGCAGGCGCCATTGGACCCATCGCCCGTGGAAGTCGGTGCGGCCTGCGTCATGGATTGTGCCGCCCGGCCAGAGGCGCAGAACCATGCCCGCGCCGGGGGTCGCGTCATCGGCTTCGATGCCGAACCAGGCCAGGGGGCGATCCTCGGTCGCGGCAGCGCCCGCGCGTTCGAGGGCGGCGGTGGCGCGGGCTTGGACATCGGGCGGGAAGTACTGCCAGGCGATGGTGTGGAAGAGGAACAGGGTTTGCCCCGCCGGTCGTGTTTGGGCCAGGCGCGCCTCTAGCCAGTCGGCGGCGCAGCCTGCATCGACGGGGGTCTGGGGCAGGGTCAGGGCCGCCTCCATCCGGGTCAGACGATCCGCCTGGTCGGGCCAAAGATACGCTTTCAGCCGCAAGTGGTCCGTGGCCGGGTCCAGCGGGGTCAGGTCGACCCCGGCTTTGGCCACGACCCGGGGCTCCAACTTGGGCGGCAAAGGGCCGTCCCATTCGGGGCGAAGCGCGACGGGCGTGTCGCTGGGGCCGAAGACCTGGTCGCCCAGGTGCAAAGCAAATCTGTCCCAGTTCAGGTTCAGCCCGGCAGAGGCCCCAACCTCCCACACCTCCAGCGGCAGGCCATGGTGCGCGGCCACCCATTGCGCCGCGGCGCGGACGGGCCCGGCGCGCTGCAATTCGTTGGTTTGCGGCGGGCGGTCCAGCCAGCTGTCCAGGAACGCGGCTTCGGTTCGCATGGCATTTCGCACGGCGGACCACAGGTCGTCATCGGCCACGGCGTTCGGCGGATAGACCGGCCCCAAGCCCCCCCGCCCCAACAGGTGCAGCGCATGGAGGCCACCGGCCAAGCGCAACGGCAGGCTGTCGCCTGCGGCACTGACATCCCCTGGCCAGGCGAACATGCGGGCGGCCAAAACGCCGTCATCGGGGGTCAAACGCGCGGCGCACAGGCCCATGAGCCGTCCCATGAAGGGAGAGCCGAGGCCGGGACACACCTCCGCCTGGCGCACGAAGGCCTTGGCCAGTCGTGTCATTTGAACCGCGCCACCAGCTTCTGCAGGGGGGAAAGGGGGGCGTCGGGTGTGGGGGCCTCCGCCGGTTTGGGCGCGGGTTTGGCGCCCTGCGCCGTGGCCTTCGACGACCGGGGCGGCGCCACGCGCAGGGCTACGGCATTCTGGAATCCGGCCCCGTCCCCGGCGGCCAATTTCGGGGCGCCATCCTCGATCCCGCGGAGTTGGGTGTCGAGCATCTCTTGCTCGGCCTTGGCGAAGTCCGACAGGACATAGCCTGCGACGCGGTCCTTATGGCCGGGATGGCCGATGCCCAGGCGCACGCGGGCATAGTCCGGGCCGATATGCTGATGGATGGACCGCAACCCGTTATGGCCCGCATGGCCGCCGCCCTGCTTCAGGCGCAGCTTGCCGGGGGCCAAGTCCAGTTCGTCATGGAAGACGGTGACGTCGCCCGGCCCTAGCTTGTGGAAGCGCATGGCCTCGCCCACCGATTGACCGCTGAGGTTCATGAAGGTCTCTGGCTTCAGCAGCCAGACCTTTTCGGACCCGAACCGCATCTCGGCCACGCTGCCTTGAAACTTGCTCCGCCAGGGCACGCCCTGGGCCTCGGCCAGACGGTCGAGGGCCATGAACCCGATATTGTGCCGGTTGCCTGCATATTTCTTGCCTGGATTTCCTAGGCCGACCCAAAGCTGCATCGTTGGCCTCCGCTCCTTATCTTGGGGGCCGATATACGCAATTTGTGCGATGGGGGCGAGGGGGGGTGCGGCCTGTTATCCATCCGCATCCGTGGCCAGCCGTCTGACCAAGATCAGGCTCAGCCCCACGGCGACCAAGAGAAACGCGGCCCCCGCAATCCACGCGACGGGTGTCGAGTACAAATCGGCCAGGGCGCCGGCCAAGACCAGACCGAGGGCGGCCCCCAATTGTTGGATCAACGATCTGAGCGACAGCATGGTCGACCGCTGCCGGTCGTCGACGCAGCGATGCAGAATGCTGCTGGCCGGTGTTTCGCTGGCCCCCAGGGTGACGGAGTAAAGGATGAATATCGCGACAAAGCCGATGATGCCGCCTTGCCATGCCAGCGCGGTCTGAAGGCCCGCCAAACACGCAAAACTTGCCGCCAGCGTCATGGCGTGCCTGCGTTTGAAAACCCGGCTGATATGCGGCGACAAAGACGCGCCAAGCGCGATCGAGAAGAAATAGGTCGCCGTGACGACGCCGATCACCGTATTGGCGTACCCGTCTGCCAACATGGGCTTGGCATGGGTCGGCCAAATCACCTCCACCGGATTGGTGCCCATCAAAAAGAACGCCAACGCTGCCAGAAGGAGCGTCAGTGTGCCGTGGTTTAGGGCCAGAATGCTTGCCTGCCGTATGACGGTTGGGACATTGGCAAAGCCGCGCCAGAGCGCCGCGGCATCCCGGCCGCGCGGGGGTTCGACAATGGCCACCATGGTGACCCCGAACACCCCCAGCATCACCGCAAAACTGACCGCGTAGGACACGTCATAGGGGCTAAACCCAAGGCGTTCGGCCACGGCCCCGAACAGATCCGGCAGAAGGCCCCCGACGACAGCCCCCGTGGCAAGGCCGATGGCGTTTGCCCACTGCGCTTTGGCCAGGGCGGGCTGGATGTCCACGTTTGGCGCGGCGGCCTTGAACATTTCCACGAACCACGCATCCAGCGTGCCGGACCGGAGCGCCCGTCCAAACCCGATAAACGCAAAGGAAAGCGCCAGGACAGAGAAGTCGCTGGTCGAAAGAAACAGCGCGAGCGATATCAAGCTGGCGCCGACGGCCATCAGAAAGACCGGCTTGCGGCCAATGCTGTCGGCAAGCCCGCCAAAGGGCAGCTCCATCGCCATCGTGGTGACCGAATAGACCCCGAACAGAAGGGAGATTTGGAACAGGTCCATGCCTCGGTCGGTCAAGGCCAAAGCGACCACGGCGACCGTCAATCCCATGGCGAACCGGTCCAGGAACTGGTGGATTTGGAACACCCGGATGTGCCGTCGTGCCGAACTGGAAAGCGTTGCGAGCGAAAACTCTGTTTCAGGTGCCATGGCTTTAGCATCGAGGTTGCAGCGGCCACCCGCAACCTTAGATGCTCGACCCTAAACGCCCCACGCGATCAGGCGCCAGGCCAGTGCAGGCCACTGTTGGCGGTCAGACGGTGGCCGATGCCACCGACCCAATAAGGCGTGGCCTCCGGTTTACGGAGGCCGGCCTTCCAAAGCCGCTACCCCTCCATCGCCTCAAGCTGGTCGATGAACCCTTCGATCATGCTCAGGCCCTTATCCCAAAACGCCGGGTCGGATGCATCCAGGCCGAACGGGGCCAACAACTCCTTGTGGTGCTTGGACCCGCCGGCGCGCAGCATGTCGAAATACTTGGCTTGGAAACCCTCCGGCTCGGCCTCATAGGCCGCGTAAAGGGCGTTCACCAAACCGTCGCCGAACGCATAGGCATAGACGTAGAAGGGGGAATGGACGAAATGCGGGATATAGGCCCAGAAATGCTCATACCCGGGCATGAATTCGAACACCGGACCCAGGCTTTCTGCCTGCACGGACATCCAAAGGGTGTCGATGTCTTCGGGCGTCAACTCTCCGGCGCGGCGGGCGTCGTGCAGTTTGCATTCGAAGTCATAGAACGCGATCTGGCGGACGACCGTGTTGATCATATCCTCCACCTTGCCTGCCAGCATCACTTTGCGGGCCGCGTCGTCGGGGGCTTTGGCCAGCATGGCGCGGAAGGTGAGCATCTCGCCGAAGACCGATGCCGTTTCCGCCAGGGTCAGCGGGGTGGAGGAGAGCATTTCCCCCTGGTCGGCGGCCAGAACTTGGTGGACGCCGTGGCCCAGTTCGTGGGCCAGGGTCATCACGTCGCGCGGTTTGCCCAAGTAATTCAGCATCACATAGGGGTGGACATTGGTGACGGTGGGGTGGGCGAAGGCGCCGGGGGCTTTGCCCGGTTTGACGCCCGCGTCGATCCAGCCGCGGTCGAAGAACGGCTCGGCCAGTTTGGCCATTTCCGGATCGAAGCTTGCATAGGCGTCCATGACGGTCTTGCGCGCCTCGTCCCATCCGACGATCCGCGTCTCCTCCATCGGGAGCGGCGCATTGCGGTCCCAGACCTGCAGCGTATCCAGGCCCAGCCATTTTGCCTTGAGCTTGTAATAGCGGTGGCTGAGGCGGGGATAGGCGTCGACCACGGCGTTGCGCAGGGCCTCGACCACCTCAGGCTCCACATGGTTGGCCAGGTGGCGGGACGCTTGGGGGCTGGGCAAGCCGCGCCAGCGATCCGTGATCTCTTTGTCCTTGGCCAGGGTGTTGTGCACGCGCGCGAAGGTGCGAATGTTCTTGCCGAAAACATTGGCCAGTTCCCGGGCGCCCGCTTCGCGTTTGGCGCGGTCGCTGTCGGTCAGCAGGTTGAGGGTGCCTTCGATGCCCAGCGTCTCCCCGTCGACGTCGAAGGTCAGGCCCGCGATGGTTTCATCGAACAGTTTGTTCCAGGCAGAGGCGCCCACGACGGACGTGTCATGCAGATACTTCTCAAGCTCATCGGACAGTTGATAGGGCTTCATGGCGCGCAACCGGTCCAGCGCGGGGCGATAGCGGGCCAAGTCGGCATTGGCCGTGTAATGCCCGTCCAGGATGGCATCGTCGATGCGGTTAAATTCGAGCCCGAAGAACACCAGCGGCGTGGTGAACGTGGTGATGCGGTCCTGCATGTCGGACATGAACTTGGCGCGCCCGCCGTCGGTCGTGATCTGGTAATAGCGCAGCCCGGCAAAGGACATGATGCGCCCGGCCACTTGGTCGATCTTCTCATCGCGCTGGATGGCGGCCAGCATCTGATCGGCGGTCAGGTCGGCCAGCTTATGTTCATAATCGGCGGCAAAGGCCGCGCATTCCTGTTCCAGCCAATCCAGATCCGCCTGCAATTCCGGGGCGTCTTCGCCGGAATAGAGGTCGTCCAGGTTCCAATCGGGCAGGTTGCCCAGCGGGTCACCGGCGGCATTGGTTGCGTTGGCATCGTAGAAAAGCGTCATGGGGGCCTCGTGAGGATCAGCGTCCAGAGAGAGGTAGGCGCTCCGCCGGGCGGTTGCCACCCCGCAGTGGCCCTAAATGGTGCGGGTGATCCCGCTGACGCGCACGCCGTCCCCGGCGGTGCCTGTGACCGCCACGGTCAGGCGCGACGGGGCGCCCATGTCGTCGCCCTGGTGGACGCGAAACCTGCCGCCGCCGCGCAAGGCGGGCCAGCCCAGATCGACCAGCGCGCCGCCCAGGGCCGCCGCCGCAGCGCCGGTGGCCGGGTCCTCGACCACGCCGCCAAAGGCGAAGGCGTTGCGGCTGTGGATCAAGGTCTCCGCCTCGATCTGGATGGTGTTGATCGTCACCAGCCCGTGGTCCCGCATCAACCTCTGCCCGGCGTCGAAGTCATAGGACATGGCCGCCAAAGTCGCGCGGTCGCGCAGGGCCAGCAGGGCATGGGTGGCGCCCGCTTGGGTCAGGCTGGGGGCGATGCGCGGGTCCAGATCGGCGTCGGTCCAGCCGAACAGGTCCAGGATGGCGTGCTGCACGTCGCGGTCCAGGGGCGCCGATGTCGTGGGCGGGGATGTCAGCTCCGCCGCCCAGTGTGCCCCGTCTTGGCGCGCGGTGACGTCGATCTGACCGTCCGACAGGTTCAACCGATAGCGGCCCGCCCCGTATGACGCGCCAAGCTGGGCGCCCAGGGCGATGGTGGCGTGGCCGCAGAACGGCACCTCTGCCTCTGGGGCGAAGTAGCGGGTGGTCCAGGCGTCGCCATCGCGGGCCGCGAATGCCGTTTCGGAGAAGCCAACCTCCGCGGCGATGCGCTGCATATCGGCGGCCGGGGGCAAGGTGTCGGACAGGTGGACGCCTGCGGGGTTGCCACCCGTGGCATCATCAACGGCGAAGGCGGCGATACGTGTCAGGGGCATGGAACACTCCGGTCTGATCTTGGTCCCAGTCTAGGACGGGGCAGGGGCTGCGGCCATCGACAAAATGTGATGGCAGCCATGGCGCGCGTTGATCCAGGCGCCCTCAGGCGTCGCGGGTCAGCTGCGCGTCGCCTGCAACCATATCCTCGGCCCGGTCAAACCGCAGATAGGCCAGGCCCGTGTCGCCCGAAACAGTGTGTAACGTGCCCGCCGGTCTGCCGCCCGATGTGATCGGGGTGCCGGGGGCTGCGCTGCCCTCGATCCGGATGCGGGCCAGGCCTTTGCGCAACTCCGTCTTGTGCTTCATGCGGGCGACGATTTCCTGGCCCACATAGCAGCCTTTCTTGAAGTCCACGCCCCCCAGACGCTCAAACCCCATTTCCAGGATGTAGCTTTCGTTGGGGATCAACTCGACCCCCGTTTCGGGGATCAGATGGTCCACGCGGATGGCGTCCCAATCCACATCCCCGCTGGGCGCGCCGCCGTAGTGGCGCCATCCCATGCCGGGGCGGGGGTCGGCCATGGCCCCGTCCGGCGCCGGACCCAAGCCAGCGGAGACCGACCTTTCACTGTCCGCGATGTGCACATCGGCGCGCAGTTTATACATCGACAGGCGTTGCACGAGGCTGGGCGCCAGCGCGGTTGCCACGTCCAGGTAACAGGCGGTCCCATCCTGAAACGTCAAGAAGTCCGCCAGGTACTTGCCCTGGGGGCTCAGCAACGCGGCATAGCCCAGCCCCGCCTCCGGGATGTTGCGGGTCAACAGCCCGTCCAGGAACGTGAGCCGATCCGGCCCGGAGATCTGCAATACTGTTCTGTCCATGGCTTTGACATGGGGGATCGCGGGGGCGCTGCCAAGCCCCGATTGACCGGACCGCCCGCCAGAGCTACCTCCGGGCAAGCATGAGGGAGAGCCAGATGCGCGACGACCAAAGCCCGACCCGCCCCAACCTGGCCCATGGCCCACAGATGCTGGCCATCCCAGGCCCGTCGGTGATGCCCGACCGGGTGTTGCGTGCCATGCACCGCCCGTCGCCCAACATCTACGAGGGGGAGTTGGTGGACCTGACCCATTCCCTCATCCCCGATCTTAAGCGTGTGGCCCGCACCGACCAGCAGGCGACGATCTATATCGGCAACGGCCACGCGGTCTGGGAGGCGTGCCTGGCCAACACCCACGCCCGCGGCGATCTGGTCTTGATCCCGCGGACCGGGACATTTGCCGATGGTTGGGGCGCCATGGCCGAGGGTCTGGGCCTGCGGGTGGAATACCTGGATTTCGGCAACCGCACCGCCATGGACGCCGCCGCCATCGGCCAGCGTCTGCGCCAGGATACCGGCCATCAGATCAAATCCGTCCTTTGCGTCCATGTGGACACGTCGTCGTCGATCCGCTCGGACGTTATGGCGATCCGGGCCGAAATGGACGCGGCCGGGCACCCCGCGCTGTTGCAGGCCGACTGCATGGCGTCCCTGGGCTGCGACGTGTTCGAGATGGATGCCTGGGGCGTCGATGTCACCATCGCGGGCTGCCAGAAGGGCCTGATGACGCCCGCGGGCATGGCGTTCGTGTTCTACAACGACAAGGCCGACCGCGCCCGAGAGCGGGCGGATTGCGTCACAAACTACTGGGATTGGCGTCCGCGCACCCAGCCGGAGGTGTATTTCCGCTATTTCAACGGCACCGGGCCGACCCATCATCTGTACGGCCTGCGCGAGGCGCTGGATATGGTCGTCCATGAGGAGGGGGTGGAGGCCGTATGGGCCCGCCACCAGCGCGTGGCCGAGGCCCTGTGGACCGCGTTCGAGATCTGGGAAGAGGGTGGCGCGTTGGAGTTGAACGCGCGCGACCGTGCCGACCGCAGCCATGCCGTCACTGCCGTCCGTCTGCCGGAACATGCCACCGCCCTCCGGCGCTGGTCCGAAGGGGAAATGGGCCTGACCTTGGGCATCGGCCTGGGCATGGCGCCCCTGGGTACGCCCGAATGGCACGGTTTCTTCCGGGTGGGGCATATGGGCCACGTGTCTGGCCATTCGATCCTGGGCACGCTGGGCGGCATTGATGCTGCGCTGAAGGCGCTGGACATCCCCCATGGTGCAGGCGCGCTGGAGGCGGCGGCCCGCGTGGTCGCAGGGCCCTAGGGTTCATCTGCCAGCGGCGGACCTTCCGGTCCTTCGGGTCCTGGGTTGGACAATGACGCCGACAGCGGGTCGAGTCGTGCCGGTCGCAAAACCGACGAGACGCGCATGGGGTCCACGGCGGCGGGACGGCCCGCCCCCGCGCGACGGTTTGGCGATGATCCTGCCGCTCCATATGCCGTTGGTGGACGGGGGCCTGCGCTGCGACCCTGCCGACGCTTTGGCGCAAAGACCATGGGCCCCACGGCACCAAGGAGGCCGCGCCATGGTCATGGCGGGCCGGGCGGTCTAGCTCCTGTCCTCATAAACGGGACACCCAAACAGTTTGGTCCGTCAGTCATTTTCCGGCACAGCAGGTGGATCATGGCCCGATTGGATCTGAGTGACACGGAATGGGAGATCCTTCAGCCGCTCTTGCCGAACAAACCGCGTGGTGCCCCAGAACCGATGACCGTCGGGTCCTTAACGGGATAGTCGTGGTCCTGCGGACCGGACGTCCCTGGCGCGATTTGCATGGGTGGTATGGGCCTTCTACGACGGTTTACAATCGGTTCAGTCGCGGGGCAAAGGCAGGTGTTTGGATCAATGTCTTGAATGCTTTGGCAGAGCGGTCGCCAGAACCCATGGCGGTCATAGACAGTTCCATCATCCGCGCCCACCGGCTCACCGCAGGTGGAAAAAAGGCGGCAAAGATCATGCCATCCACTGCCCGGCAGGCGATTGCGCAGCAATCTGCCGAGAGGGGGGCGCCCTCGTGGCGGATTGAGCGCCCAGATCAACGCGTCGTGGACGAAAGCGGCCGGCCGATACGCCTCTCGCTCCGCGCGGGCCAGGCGTCGGACAAAGCCGCTGCGCCTGCCCTGATCGACAGCCTCAGCTGCGCGGTGCCTGTCGTTGCCGACCGAGGCTATGATGCAATCGCGCTGGTGGAACAGATCAGGTCGTAGGGCGGCCAAGCCCGTATTCCGACCCAGAGGGATCGTAAGGCCCAGCGTTCTGAGAATCGCGATATCTATCGCAAGTGCAACCTGGTGGAGCGATACTTTAACAAACTCAAATACTTCGAGCGCGCCGCCACCCACTTCGAAAACCATGCTGTGACATTCCTGGCGGCTGTCGCCCTCGCACTAAGCAGACTTTGGATCAGAACTTATGTGCCCACTCCCCAAACCGGGACCCATGGCAAAGGCGTCTCCTCTCCCCCGGCGGACAACATCCCCTTGGGCGCCGGCACGATCCCGGGGACGGTGCTGGCGCTGTCCCTTGGCGATGGGCGGATCAAGGTCCTGGGCGGGGCGGGTGGTATGGGGCTCTGGCAGCTCTCTGCGCTCCGCTCCCTCCTGGCGGCGCCGATTTTGCTGGTGTGCTGACCGGCCATGTGGATCGCCTACTACCCGCCCCTGCCGCATCTGCCGTTGGCGGTTGCGGCGGCAGCCTATGACACCCTTCCCCTGGTCATCGTGGCCTTCGCCGCCCTGTTGCGCCAAGAGGTCGTGGGCCGGTCCCATTGGGCCTCAGCTACCCTTGGGTTTCTGGGCATTCTGCTTGTGCTGCGCCCCGGCGGCGCGGCGTTTCAATGGGCGGCCGTCCCCCCCGTTGGGTGCGGCGATCCTGTATGCCCTAGCGATGATTTTGACCCGGACCAAATGCCGGGCGGAGCATCCGGCCACGCTGGCCCTGGGCCTGAACCTCAAGTTCATCCTGGTGGGAGGAGCAGGGCTTGCGGTTGGCGCGGTGTTGCCCCTTGAGGTGTCAGGGTTCCTGTCCCCCACTTGGACGGCCATGGCCCCGTCGGATCGGCGCAGCACGGCCATCCTGGCGGTCCTGATCGTGGCCGCGTCCGTTGGAACGGCCGGTGCCGACCAAGCGGCCCCGGCGTCCACCGTGGGCACATTCGATTTCGCCTATGTGAGCTTTGCTTTGATCTGGGGCGCGGTCTTCTTTGCAGAACGGCCGGCGTACGTGGCCCTGGCCTGGACCGCGCTGATCGTGGGGGCGGGCGTCTTGGCCGTGCGGCGCCCGTGACGCGGAAGGCGGCGGCCCGCTAACTGTTCAGACGTTCCGCCAGGCGGTGGATGCCCACATGGGCCAAGCTGCACATCAGAAGGGCCATCAGGTAGCCCCAGACCCCCCAGATCAGCACCAGTGTGGCCAAAAGGACGACGTAGAGCATGCATAGAAACGGGAGCGTGTAATCTTCCACACGGCCGATTGGATGCTTGTTCATAGGGCTAGCCTCATTGCGGTTTCGCTAAAACTACCCCGAATTTCCTTTCTGAAAAGTCACTTTTGTGACCGCGCCGTGGCCAGAGCGGGTTTTATCGCCGATCGAAGGGCCGCCATATCGTCCGCACCCCCACAAGAGACGCGAATACACCGGTCCAAAGGGGCCACGCCCGGCATGCGCACAAAAATGCCGCCGTCCAGCAGGGCGGCCAGAACCGCCCGGGCAAAGGCCCCGTCCGCGCCGCAATCGACGGTCACGAAATTCGTGGCGGAGGGCAGGGGATGCAAGCCGTTCTCTGTGGCAATTTGCGCGATGTCAGCCCGCGACGTTGCCACCGCGTCGATCACATGGCGCAGCCAAGCTTGGTCCTGCAGGGCGGCCAGTGCCCCGGCCTGCGCCACCCTGCCCAGGCCAAAATGGTTGCGCACCTTGTTGAAAGCGCCAATCAAGCGCGGCCCGCCAAGGGCATAGCCCACCCGCAGACCCGCCAAGCCATGGGCCTTTGAAAAGGTCCGCATGCGGATCACCCGGTCATCCGTGACATCCAAGGGCAGAACGGTCCCCTCGGGCGCGAACTCCCCATAGGCCTCATCCAGGCACAGCAGGCAGTCCTGGGGCAGGTCGCGGACCAGGCGCGCCACGGCCTCCGCCGGGATCACGCTGCCCATGGGGTTGTCTGGGTTGGCCAGGTAGACCAGCTTCGCGCCGACATCCCGCGATTTGGCCGCCAGGGCCAGCGGGTCTTCGTGGTCGTCGCGATACGGGACGGTGTGGATCGTGCCGCCAAATCCCGCCACGTGGTAATTGAAGGTCGGATAGGCACCAAGCGAGGTGACGACGGCATCCCCAGGCCCCACAATCAGCCGCACAAGATAGCCCAGCAGCCCGTCAATCCCCTCACCGCACATAATGGCCTGCGGCGGTACCGCCAAATGGTCGCTGAGCGCGTGGCGCAGGGCGGCATGGTCCGGGTCGCCATACATCCAGCCCTCTGCCGCAGCCTCTGCCATGGCGGTCACCGCGCGCGGCGACGGGCCGAACGGGCTTTCATTGGCGCCGAGCCGGGCTTGGAACGGCGCACCCCGGGCGCGTTCCTGCGCCTCGGGTCCCACAAACGGCACGCCTTCCGGCAGGCCCTCGGCCAAGGGGGTCAGGCGGTGGGTCACGGGGCCAACGCTTCCCGCCGATCCACCAGATGCAAAAGGGGCTCCCCCGCTTCGCCGCGCCGAATATTCTCGACGATGACACGCGCGGCGGAGGCCGCCCGCGTCTCAGAGGCGATATGGGGCGTGACCGTCACCTTCGGGTGATGCCAAAACGGATGATCCTTCGGCAAAGGCTCCGTTCGGAACGTGTCCAGCGTGGCATGGCCCAGGCGGGGCAATTCCGCCAGCAGGGCCGCATCGTCAATCAACGCGCCGCGCCCAGGGTTCAACAGAACCGCCCCGTCGCGCATCCAAGCCAGCCGGGTGGCGTTCAGCAGGTTCTCTGTCCGCCGGGTGTGGGGCAGCAGAAGCACCACGATTTCGGCGACGCCCAGCACCCGTCGCAAGCCGTCTTCGCCCGTGTGGCACGCCACGCCTGGCACGTCCTTGGGCGTGCGCGCCCACCCGTGGACCGGAAACCCCAATTGCACCAACGCCCGCGCGCAGGCAGCGCCGAGCACGCCCATCCCCAAGATGGCCACCGGTCGATCCGGGGCCAAAGGCGGCGCGCCGGTCTGCCACATCGCATCCGGGTTCTGGATATGGGCGTCCATCCCCAAATGATGGCGCAGAACATGGCCCGTGACCCATTCCACCATCCCCTGTGTCAGTCCGTTATCGACCATGCGGGCCAGGGGCGCGGTGAGGGTCCGGTTGCCCTCGATACCCTCTACCCCCGCCCAGAGGTTCAGGACCGCGCGCAGGCGCGTATAGGGGCTGAAATCCTGCAAGGCTGCATTGGGCGCATAGACGATCCAGTCAATCTCGGCCGGGTCATGGGCGTCTTCATAGAGGACGACCTCGCCATCGACGCCTGCCTCGGTCAGGGCCGCACGCAGGGGCGTCTCATACTCCTGCCAACGGCGGGGCAGGGCCGCGAAAAGGATCTTGGTCATGTGGCGAAGGCCGCGTCCAGATCTGCCATGCCCTTGACCTCGATGGGGTTCCCGAACGGATCCAAGAAGAACATGGTGGCCTGTTCCCCGGGTTCGCCCTCAAACCGCAGGGTGGGCGGAAGGATGAAATCCTGACCCGAAGCCCGCAGACCATCCGCCAGGTGCCGCCAGTCGTCCATGGGCAACAGGACGCCAAAATGCGGCATGGGCACCCTGTGGTCGCCGACCTTGCCCGTGGGCCGATGGTCGAAAGGGCGGCCAAGATGCAGGCTGATCTGATGGCCAAAAAAGTCGAAATCGACCCAGCTGTCCGTCGACCGCCCTTCGCGACAGCCCAACAGACCGCCGTAAAAGGCGCGGGCTTGGTCCAAATCGCCCACGTTGAAGGCAAGGTGAAAGATGCTCATGCCAGACGCTTAGCAAAGCGCGCCAGGCTTGGGAACGGGAACGAGCGGCCCTGTCTTGCCCCAACCTGGCGCCTGCCCGGTGGCGTGGGATGAAGTATTTTTGGCCAGATGACATCAGGTAACGGCGCGTTAACGCGGCGGCGCTACCCTGTGTTGGCGGTACAGGCTGGAGAGCCGATGGCCGTGCCAGGTGACGACCGAATGGGCCGCGGCCCCCGGTTCATCCCCGCCCCGCTGCCCGTGCCGCCAAGCTGATGCCGGGCGCGGGGCGCTTGCCTGTCTGTCATCTGGCCCGTCTGTCATCTGGCCCGAAATACCTCCGGGGGAGTCGATCTTTGATCGACGGGGGCAGCGCCCCCTCTTTCGGGCGACGCCCAGGGGGCGGCGCACCCTTCAGGCCGGATCGCGCCAACGGTTCACGATGGGATAGCGTCGGTCCAACCAGAAGGCCCGCTGGGACAGGCGGGCGCCGGGCGCGGATTGGAAGCGCTTATACTCCGACAGGTAGATCAACCGCTCCACCTGCTTGACCACGTCCCGGTCGTGGCCTGCCGCCACCACATCGGCGACCGATTGTTCTTCATCGATGAGGCGTTTCAGAATGTCGTCCAGCACCGGGTAAGGCGGCAAGCTGTCTTCGTCCTTCTGGTCGTCGCGCAATTCCGCTGACGGGGGTTTGTCGATTACCCGCTGGGGCATCACTTCCCCCGCCGGGCCCAGCAGGCCGGGGCCGTGATGGGCGTTGCGCCAGCGGCAAACCTCGAACAAATCCGTCTTGTACAGGTCCTTGACCGGGTTGTAGCCGCCGGACATGTCGCCATAGATCGTGGCATAGCCCACGGCCACTTCGGACTTGTTTCCGGTGGTCAGCAACATGGCCCCGAATTTGTTCGACAGCGCCATGAGCAACAGCCCGCGCAAGCGCGATTGGATATTCTCTTCGGTCAAGCCCGCCTCGGTTCCCGCAAACAGCGGTGACAGCGCCGCGGTCACGGCGGCGCGTGGCCCAGAGATGGGGAGAGTGTCCAGCCGACAGCCCAGCCGCTCCGCCACGCCGCGCGCGTCTTCCAGGGAATGGTCGGACGTGTATTCGGATGGCAGCATCACGCAATGCAAATTCTCGGGGCCCAACGCATCGGCGGCGATGGCGGCCACCAGGGCCGAATCCACGCCCCCCGACAGACCAAGAACCGCGCGGTCGAACCCCGCCTTGCGCATGTAATCCTTCAGGCCCAGGACCATGGCGCGATAATCGGCCTCCGCGCCCTCCGGCTGGGGCGCAAACGCACCAGGAAGGGCGCGCCACCCCTCTGGCCCCTCCTCGAAGGTCATGTGGGTGATGGCGTCCTCGAAGCTGGGCAAATGCAACGCCAAGGCCCCGCCGGGGTTCAGCACAAAACTGGCGCCATCGAAAATCTGATCGTCTTGCCCACCGACCAGGTTCAGATAGGCCAGGGGCAAGCCCGTCTCCACCACGCGGGCCACCATGATCGCATAGCGCACATCCTGTTTGCCGCGAAAATAGGGGGAGCCGTTGGGGACCACCAAGATCTCTGCCCCGGTCTCGGCCAAGGTCTCGGTCACGTCATCGAACCAGGCGTCCTCGCAGATCGGCGTGCCCAGGCGCACGCCATCCACGGCGTAGGGGCCAGACACGTCGCCCGCATCGAAATACCGTTTCTCGTCGAACACCTTGTAGTTGGGGCGATGGTGCTTGTGGATTTCCGCTAGAACCTTGCCACCCTGGGCCACCACATAGGCGTTGACGGGCTTCTCCGCCCCCTCAGGCCAAATCGGCAGGCCGATGCCCAGGGCCGGACCATCCGCACATGCGGCGATCAGCTCGTCCAAGACCCGCGCCGCATCGGCCACGAAAGCCGGTTTGCGCACCAGATCCTGGGGCTGATAGCCGGCAAGGAACATCTCTGGCAGGGCCACCATCTGTGTGCCCGCGTCGCGCCCGGCGTCCCACGCGGTGCGGGCCAGGGCGGCATTGCCCCTCAGATCCCCCATGGTGGGGTTCAACTGCGCCATGGTCAGGCGAAATCTGCGCGCGTTAGACATCAAGGCCCCATTTTTCCGGTCGAACCGTGACCTAGCGCGCACAGGGGGCGGTGGGAAGCGCCGATCGGGCCCCTTTTCGCCATTGAAATGTTGCGGGTGCCGTGTGGATTGCCTAGCCTGCCTAAATAATGGGAATGACGGGCGAACGTCAGGGGATAATCATGAGGCACTTCATTGGCCTGAGCATCTGCGCAGGTATCTTGAGCATCGCATCCGTTGCGACCGCTCAAGAGGTTGTTATCAAGCAATATGAAGGCGGCGGTGTCTATGAGGGCACCTTTCGGGACGGCAAGCAGCACGGCACCGGCACCTACACGCTGCCGTCTGGGTATGAGTACACCGGTGAATGGGTCGATGGCGAAATCCGTGGGCAAGGGGAAGCGACATTCCCCGACGGCTCAGTCTATGTGGGCGCGTTTGTCGCGGGCAAGCCCGAGGGCACGGGCCAGATCACCTTCGCCGATGGCGGCACCTATGAAGGTGAATGGGTCGATGGCCGCATCGAAGGCGAAGGTGTCGCCGAATATGCCAACGGCACCCGCTACAGCGGGGCGTTCGTCAATGCGCTCCATGATGGTCAGGGCGTGATGGAGAGCCCCAATGGCTACCGCTACGAAGGTGGCTGGGCTGCGGGGCAAAAGGACGGCGAGGGGCGCATCACCTATCCCGACGGCTCCACCTATGAAGGTGCTATGTCCGGCAATGTCCGGTCCGGTGAGGGGACGCTGCGCACGCCGGACGGTTTGACCTATGTGGGCGCCTGGCAGAACGGGCAGATCAACGGCCAAGGCACCCTGACGCAGCCAAATGGCGACATTTACGAAGGCACCCTGGTCGCCGGCAAGCGGGAAGGGCAGGGCAAAGTCACCTATGCCAACGGGGACTTGTATGACGGCACCTTTGAGAATGATCGCCGCCATGGGACGGGCACATTCACGGGGACCGATGGCTACCAATATGTGGGCGACTGGGCGGAAGGCAGGATCGAGGGGGAAGGCCGCGTGACCTATCCCGACGGGTCCATCTATGAGGGCACGTTCAAGGACGACCTGGCCGATGGCACGGGCACGATCACCTATCCCGACGGCGCCACCTATGAAGGCACATGGGAACAGGGTGTCATCCAGGGCCAAGGCAAAGCGGTCTATCCCAATGGCCTGACCTATGAGGGTGGCTTCTTGAACGCCCAGAACCACGGCTTCGGCGTGATGACGTTCACCGATGGCTACCGCTACGAAGGCGAATGGGTCGAGGGCCTGCGCCAAGGCTCTGGCAAGGCGACCTATGCCGACGGCACCGTCTATCAGGGCAGCTTCGTCGAAGGGCAGCGCGAAGGCGAGGGGCGCATCGTGATGGCTGATGGGTTCGTCTATGAAGGCGGCTGGCAGGACGGAGAGATCGAGGGTCAGGGCGTGGCCACCTATGCCAATGGCGACGTCTATGAAGGGGCGTTCGTCGCAGGGCGCCGCCAGGGCCCAGGCACCATGCGCTATGCGTCGGGCCAGGTGGAAACCGGTCGCTGGGATGCCGGTGCCCTAGCCGAGCGGGAGAATGCGCCCGCCAATGTCGAAACCACATCGACCGGGGCCGATGACGGCTAACCCGCGCCGACGGGTCGCACCTTAACGACGCGCGCCGCCCGTCATGGGCGGCGTTTGCATATTGTAAGGGTGCCTCACAGCCGCGGCAGGTTGGCGGCGATGGCGGACCACAGCGTGCTCAGGCTTGGGCGGCTGGGCAGGTCCACGACCGGAACCTCCCCGTCCAAAAGCGCCTCGCACAGGCGCAGATGCCCAGCCGGGTCGGCCTCATTTTCGCGCACGATGGCCACGCATGGGCAGCCGTTTTCGTCCACCACCAGCAGGTCCACAGTCAGCCCGGCCAACGGGTCATTGCCCGGATAGGCGGTGTCGCAGTTCAGAAACGCGCTCAGCGCGACCCCGGCATGGAGGGTGCAGGTCGGCGCCTCGGCCTCCAACCGGTCCAGGATCCAATTGTGCATCTTCAGTTGCTGGATCGACAGCAGCGGCTTCACTTGGATCGCGCCTTCGGGGATCAGATCATCTTCGGGCACGGGCACCACTGCCGGTTTCGTATGGGTCACCGATTTCGATTTCCGCTTCTTGCCAAGGGACGCCAGGGATTTGGCGCGGTTCATGGCACTGCGCGCCCCAACCCAGTCATTGGCCCAAGAGCCGGAGCCCTTGAGCGGCGCCGATGGTGCAGGCGCGGGCGCCGGTGCAGGCGCATCGGCGCGGATGCCCAAGCCCGCACGGGCCAGGCGCATGGCCGTCTTCGTCAAAAGCTTTTCGAACTGCATCGCGTGCCTCTTAGGGGTTCGCCTTTTGACTGAAAATGCCAACGACACAGGGCGGAATTGGGGCACAAGGGGGGTATTTGCGGGCATTTGCGCGCCAATCGGCGGATATTCGCGCACATGTCGCGGGCGGCTTTGCCCGTCGAACCGCAGCGCCCCGCGGCCATGGTGCCCCGCTGCGCGCCGTCCTCCGTTGGGCCGTCGCGCGCAGCTTCGGCTGGGGCCACGTGGCCGTGGGGCGGACCCCGTGCCGCCAAAACCCCAGGGCACACGGCGGACGACGTCTTCGGGGCTTAGGGCAACAGGCGCTGCAGGTCAGCGTAGCGCGCGTCGAGGGTGGCAACCTGTTGGATCAGGTCGGCCATCCAGTCTTCGATCACCGGCGCAGGGCCTGTGACGCCGGACCAGCGTCCCAATGGCTGGTCGAGGAGCGGGTGGTCGACCTCTGGCACGGCCAGGCCGAGCGATGCGCGGACATGCAGCCACGCGAAGACCTCCACCGGCCAGAGCGCCAGGAACGGGTCATCGAACTCGAAGCCCGTCAGCGCGTCTTCGTTGTCCGGGCCGAAGGGGCGGGAATAGGTGACATGCAGGTCGCACAAGCGGCACACCGCGCGGGCGGCCGCGTCAGGGTCGTCGGTCGTCACCAAGCGGGCGAGCGCGATGTAATCGGCGTCTGGCGGAAGCGTGAAATCCTCCTCCCAGTCAAGCCGGGGCGTGCCGCTGGACGCGCCCATAAGCTCCAGCGCGAAGTTGAAAAGCCGCTGGGGGATGATTTCCACATAGCCATCGGGATGCGCCGCCTTGAAGGCAAGCTCCTCGACATGGATCTCCTGGGCTTTGAAGGCGCGGCGATCAAGCAGTTGGAGGCACTGCTCATACAGCACCTGCGCCTGATCGCGTCGGCCCACCGCGAGCGTCGCGAGGATGGCATTGGCGTTTTCAAGCGGGTTGGTTCCATTGTGGGGTTCTCTGAGTTCCCTAAGATTGAAGAGGTAGGCCGCAAAAAACAGGATCGGCGCGGAGTGGTCTCGGTATGTGTCCTGGGCGTCATTCTGTAGGACAGAGATTTCACGCTTGAGACGAGCGACATCCTTTAGGGCACCCGCAACCACAAACGGAGACATCGAAGCGCTGGCCTGCGAGGCGTCATTTTCAAGATCCTCGCGATCTTCATTGATGAGTATTTCGAAGTGTGACTTTTTCTCAGCTGCGTAGGCCTGAAGGTCGCCAAACGTAAGCGGCGGCTGTTTTGGGTTAGGACACGCTGTTACCATTGGAGAACCTCGACTTCTTGCTTGCCGCCCACAGACGCCAGTTGGCCGCTATGATCCATGCGGACATTGACCTTGCGGTAGTGGACTTTCCCATCATTTATTGCGTTTCGGACCTGCCTGAGAAATTGTCTTTCTGCAGCATTTGGCTGAGCAAAACCATTCTTGCCGTCCCGCGCGCGCTACCCGAGACTCCACAAAGCTATTGACTGCGGGCCCCTGGGCCGCGCGTTGGGTTTCGTGTGGTGGGCAAGGGCCTGTCTAGCGGGGTGGGGCGGTGGTCTGGGCTGCTGGGGCGTGGTTGTCCTTTGCGTCAGAGCGCGACGCGTGTGACGGAATGTGGGGCCGCGGCCCTAGATCCGCTCTCCGCCGTCCAGCCGGGCCAGCACGGCATCGGCGGAGGCCAAGGTGTCGGCGCGCTTTTCATCGGCCATCCGGTCCCAGGTGCGGTACATCTGCGCCATCCGGGGGTTCTTGGCAAAGCGGTCGCGGTGACGGTCCAGGAAGTGCCAGTACAACGCGTTGAACGGGCATGCGCCCTCTCCGATCTTTTGACTGACGGAGTAGTGGCAGCCTTTGCAATAGTCCGACATCTTATTGATATAATTGCCGCCAGAGACATAGGGCTTCGATCCGACGACCCCGCCATCGGCGAATTGGCTCATGCCGATCACGTTGGGCGCCTCTACCCATTCATAGGCGTCGGCATAGACGGCCAGATACCATTCATGGACCTGGTGGGGGTCAAGCCCGGCCAGTAGCGCGAAATTGCCCGTCACCATCAGCCGCTGGATATGATGGGCATAGGCATGGTCCATGGTGCCTTGGATCGCCTCGGCCATGCAGGTCATGTCCGTCTGCGCGGTCCAATAGAACTCGGGCAGGGCGCGGCCATGGTCCAGCACGTTGCGCGAGGTGTAGTCCGGCCCCTCTCGGAAATAGATGCCGCGGATGTATTCGCGCCAGCCGATGATCTGTCGGATGAACCCTTCGACCGCGTTCAGGGGCGCCTCATCCGCTTTCCAGGCGTCTTCGGCCGCCTCGCACACCTCTCGCCAGCCCAGCAACCCTGCGTTGATGTACGGCGACAGGTGGGCGTGGAACATGAACGGATCCCCCTTGACCATGGCGTCCTGGTAGTCGCCGAAGGTGGGCAGGTTCTTTTGGATGAAATGGGTCAGGGCCCGCCGTGCCTGCGCCCGGTCCGTGGCATAGAAGAACCCGTCCAAACTGCCGTAGCGATTGCCGAACCGCGTCCGCACCAGCTCCAGCACCTCCTCCACGGTTTCGTCCGGGGTGAACTGCATGGGCGGCGTCGTATCCAGCCCGTCCTTGGGCGGCTTTCGATTGTCGTGGTCGAAATTCCACTTGCCGCCCGCCGGTTTGTCGCCGTCCATCAACAGCCCTGTCTTGCGGCGCATGTCGCGGTAGAAATACTCCATCCGCAATTCCTTGCGCCCCTCCGCCCAGGCCTCGAACTCCGCGTGGGAGGCAAGAAAGCGGTCATCGGGGAACAGGTGCACCGGCACCGGACAGTCTTCGAGGGCGGAGATCAGGCGAAACTCCCCCGGCTCCGTGGCGATCACTTCCGTGGCGCCGGTGGCCTGCGCGGCGCGGATCAACTCACCCGGGATGGACTGGCTATTCTCGGCATCGTCCAGCTTGGTATAGCGCACCGTCCAGCCCGCCGCTGCCAGGGCGTCGGCATGTTTGCGCATGGCCGCAAACAGGAACGCGATCTTCTTGGGGTGATGGGGCGCATAATCTGCCTCTACTTGGACTTCGGCCATGACCACAACATCGGTGTCCGCGTCCCCCTCCCGCAAGGCGCTTAGGTCCAGGGACAGTTGGTCGCCCAGGACCAGGACAAGACGTTTCACCATGGGATGGCCTCTCCGGCATAGTCAAAGAACCCGCCGTTCTGGTCCAAGGTCAGCCCGGTCAGGACGGCGATCAGGTTCGTCGCTGCCTCCTGTGGGGCGACCTTCGGTGCTTTGTACCCTTCGGTAAACGGCGTGGCGACGGTGCCCGGGTGCAGGGCGACAGTGATCGACTGCTTGTGCTTGCGCCGAATCTCGATGGCGGCCCCATGGGCGATCTGATTGGCGGCGGCTTTGGCGGCGCGGTAGCTGTACCACCCGCCCAGCTTGTTATCCCCGATGGACCCGACGCGCGCCGTCAGCACGCCCACCCGCGCATCCGCCGCCAGCTTGCCCATCAGATGCTTCAGGACCAGCGCGGGCCCGATGGTGTTGACGGCAAAGACCTGCGCCATGGCGCGCGCATCCAGCGCGTCCAACGTCTTTTCCGGCGCGCCCCCAGGCGGGGCCAGGATGCCGGTCGCCATGAAGGCCAGGTCCACGGGGGCCTGCACCGGTGCCATCAGGGTTGCCACCGACGCGTCATCGGCGACGTCCAACCCATCCTCTGACCGGCTGATCCGCGTGACGGTATGGGCCTGCGCCAATTGATCGGCCAAAGCCGCGCCGATGCCCCCCGAGGCGCCAATGACAAGTGCGTGTCCCATGGGGCGCCAGCTAGCCGGGAATGGCGTGGGGTCAATGGCTTACGTCCGGTGCGCACCCTGCCCGGGCCTGCCACGCCTTGCCCAAATTTGCAGCGCGCGTCCAATGCGCCACCCTGTTCCCGCATTGAAAGATTGACCTTTGGCCCCGCTCGGTCATCCTGATCCCATGTGCAAACCACGGGGGGGCACCGCATGTGGGCCAAAACCGCCCTTGCCATCGGCCTGGCCGCCGCCTGTCCCGTCGCCGCGCTGGAGCTGCGGGAGACCAGGCGCTATGACCTGAACCGCCCCGCCAGCCTTGACTACGATCCCACCTTCTGCGGCCTTTGGATCGCGAATGAGGGGCCGGAGGCGATACTCGTCACCCTCCAGGGGGAGGAGTTGCGCCGCATCACTAGCGACCTGTTTCGCATCAAGGCGATCTCCATCGAAGGGGACAACCTGATCGTGGGCGATGGCTTCGGACGCCTGCAACGCCTGACCAAAGACGGCGTCCCCTTGGCCGCGCCTTTCGCCCTGGCCGGCGGCGCCGCGGACACCGAAGGCATCGCCATCACCGATACAGGCCAGATCGTCACCGTCGAAGATGACCCCGAACGCCTGACCTGGTTCGACGCAGACGGCCGCATGACCCAGCGGATCGACACCATGGACCTGTCCCCCCCGCTGAGTGAGGCCCAGGGCATCGCCATCGACCCGCGCACGGGCCACATGCTGATTGTGGATGATTGGGAAGGCTCCAACAGCCTTTATGAATTCACCGCCGATGGCGCGCTGCTGGCCCAGGTCAGCCTGCTGGAATACGGGACCGATCCCGAAGGCATCGCCATCCGCCCCGGGTCCAACCAGTTGTTTGTGGCCTTCGATGGTGGGGCGGAAATCGTGACCTTTGATTACACGCCGACCCTGCCCGCGAACGCGGACCCACTGGCCCCTGGGGCAGATTGCATGATGTTCTAGCGGGGCGGGCGCCTATTCTACGGCGCCGAAGGTCGGATCGTATTGTACCCCGCCATAATGCCCGTGGCGCCAATCGTCCCCGACCTCGCCCAGCCAGGGCGGCGTCCAGGCCGCGCCCAGGCGGTCGTCCAATTCGGGGCTGCGGATCTTTGTGCGCGCACCGTTGGGCACCAGGGCGATTTCCCCAAGATAGGGCGCCCCCCGCAGCAGGAACAGATCGACCCGGATGAAGTCGAAGTTCTGGCCGATCCCTTCGGCGATCTCCACCATGGTGGGCAGGCAATCCGGCATCGGGATTGGCGCGCCGGTTTGGTAGTACAATTCCTGCGGCACATAGGTCCCGTCCCGCCCATGGATCATTTGCCGATGGTTCCCGCGACGGTCCACATCCACCTGGAACAGCGACACCCGCCCGTTGCAGACAAAGAACTTCCAATCCGGCGCGTCGCCATCGGGGTTCCGCAAGTCCTCTTCCAGGTAGATGTTGCGCGGCATGGTCTCATACCACCACAGCGACAACGTCTCCGTATGCGGTTTGGTCAGCCAATGCGCCGTCTTCTTCTCCAACGCGGCGCGGGCGTCCGGCGGGACCGGAAACGTGATGGGCATATTCGTGCCAGAGCCGTGGTTCGACTTCAGGTAGTAGTCGCCCGGCGGCAACGCATCATCGGCGGGCAGGGCGGGCTTGTCCGAAATCCAGACCCGCTTTGGCAGGCGCGCGCGGTCCTGAAGCCCCTGCGGCAGAAACCCGGGGCTGCGCAGCTTGTCCGATGGGCTCTGCTGCGGAACCAAGCCGAAGAATTTGAACAAGACCTGCTTTTCCGTGAACGTCTTCGGCGCAATCAAATCGGGCAGGCGGCCATGGCTGCGCCCATAGCGCCGGACCGACCGCGTCAGAGCCTCGCCCAAGCCGTCCCCCAAAACCTCCACCCCGCGGTGAAACCCGGCGGGCACCGGCAAATGGGTGCCATGCAGGTTGGTCTTGAAGATCGTCTCAAGCGCGTCAGCGGCGTGTCGCCAGGGTTTCTGTGCCAAGACGGTCCCCGTCCAAAGTCATCCTGCCATCAAGGCGGTTCAGCCTGGGATTACTGTGGGGCGGTTGCCCGGTCCAGTGGGGGCAAAGACCCCCGCCCTGGAACACGATGCGCGGTGCCCTTCCGGCAACAACCGCCGGGGTCGCTACACGCTTAGCAAGTTCAGGGTCAGCGCCTTGCGCACCGCATGGGACGTATTGGACGCATTCAACGCCTCGCGCGCCAGGCGCAGGTGCTTTTCCACGGTGGTCGCTTCCACCTCCATGATGGTGGCGATGTCGCGCACGGTCTTGCCCTGACTGGACCATTCCAACACTTCGCGCTGCCGGCTGGACAACGGGCGCAGCAGTGGCTGCGGCAGGGTCGACACGCGCAGGTGCAGGGCGCGGGCCATCACCGCCACCGTCGCCGCACAGCCGGCCCACCGGGCCTCCGCCTCCTCGGGCGATACGGTGTTGTCGAAGCTCAGCGTCATGCCCGCGGTCACGCCCGGGATCAGGTCGCGCATCCCGCCCAGGAAGCCCGGGCCCGCCTCGTGCAGATGCCGCAACTCCATCAGCCGTGCCATTTGTTTGGTCACCGGCCCGTCATAGGATGCCACGACATCGGCCACCGAAATGAAGCCGTCATTGTGCTGCACCCAGTCGAACAGCGGATTTCCCTTATACAACTGCTCATCGACATAGGCATCGACCCACTGGGACGGGATGCGATGCAGGATCAGCGCCTCTGCCGGGTCGATGGGGTTGGGCGGGCCCGGGTGGCGGGCCTGTCCGAAGAAAAGGTAAAGCAGACCCAGATGCGCCATGGCATCCCCGAAAACGCGCCAAGCCTCCGTGACCGAGTCCGCCGAGATGATGCTGTTCAACGCCTCGATTTGGGCGCTGTGACCCAAAGGCAGGGTGTCTTTCATGGTCGCCTCGGCATCTGGTTCCCCCAACGTCACCTTGCCTGATCCGCCCGGTGCTGTCAGCCATCCTTTCACTTCCAATTCGGAATTCGCCCAGTATAGTGTCGCCATGATGACGATCCTGACCCTGGACCTTCTTCTTAGCCGCTCCTGAGCGTGCCTTTCGGCGCGACCGCTCGGGAGTGGACAGCGCGCCGGCCAAGAAGACGATACCAGAGACAAGGACCCCTTCGATGTATCCCCCAACCTTTCGCGACACGTCGCCCCGCGACCCGGTAGACCGGGCCGAAAAAAGTGTACGAATTTTGAAACGGCCCCGTGCGGACCTGGACAAATTGTACGAAACGACCCCCGTAGTGGCTGAAACGGCCGCGCCAAAGACAAAACCGTGAGGGAGGCAGACATGAGCATCCAAAAAGACAAAGTCGTCATTTTCGACACCACCCTGCGCGACGGCGAACAATCCCCGGGCGCCACCATGACCCACGACGAAAAGCTGGAGATCGCCGCCATGCTCGACGACATGGGCGTGGACATCATCGAAGCCGGGTTTCCCATTGCCTCTGACGGGGATTTCGCCGCCGTGTCCGAGATTGCAAAACAATCGGATCGGTCCACGATCTGCGGCCTGGCGCGCGCGAATTTCAAAGATATCGACCGCTGTTGGGAGGCTGTGAAACATGCCAAATCCCCGCGAATTCATACGTTTATCGGCACGTCCCCGTTGCACCGCGCAATCCCCAACCTGACCCGGGATGAAATGGCCGACCGCATCCATGAGACCGTGACCCACGCCCGCAACCTTTGCGACAACGTCCAATGGTCCCCCATGGATGCCACGCGCACGGAATGGGATTATCTGGCCCGCGTGGTCGAGATCGCCATCAAAGCGGGTGCGACGACGATCAATATTCCCGACACCGTGGGCTACACCGCGCCCAACGAAAGCGCGGCCCTGATCCGCCGCCTGATCGCCGAAGTTCCGGGTGCCGAAGACATCATCTTTGCCACGCATTGTCACAACGATCTGGGCATGGCCACGGCCAACGCCCTGGCCGCCGTCGAAGGCGGGGCGCGGCAAATTGAGTGTACCATCAATGGCTTGGGGGAACGTGCGGGCAACACTGCCCTGGAAGAGGTCGTCATGGCGCTCAAGGTGCGCGGCGACATCCTGCCCTACACCACCGGGATCGAGACGACGAAACTCATGGCCATCTCTCGCCGCGTCGCCGCCGTCTCCGGCTTCCCGGTGCAGTTCAACAAGGCCATCGTCGGCAAGAACGCGTTCGCCCATGAAAGCGGCATCCACCAGGACGGCATGCTCAAGAACGCCGAGACGTTCGAGATTATGCGCCCCGAAGACGTGGGCCTGAACGAGACGTCTTTGGTCATGGGCAAACATTCGGGCCGCGCGGCCCTGCGATCCAAGCTGGCCGAACTGGGGTACGACCTTGCCGACAACCAGCTGGCCGATGTGTTCGTGCGCTTCAAGGCATTGGCGGACCGTAAGAAAGAGATCTATGACGACGATCTAATCGCGCTGATGCAGGACGAGGAACGCTCCGGCGAAGATCGCATCCGGGTGGAGAAACTGCGCGTGGTGTGCGGCACCGACGGCCCGCAGGAGGCGTCGCTGACCCTGACCATCGATGGCGAAGCCAAGTCCGCCGATGCGACCGGCGACGGCCCGGTGGACGCCGCGTTCAACGCCGTAAAGGCCCTGGTGCCCCACACTGCGCGGCTGCAACTGTACCAAGTCAGCGCCGTGACCGAAGGCACCGACGCCCAAGCCACCGTGACTGTGCGGATGGAAGAGGACGGGCGCATCGTGTCGGGTCAGTCGGCGGATACGGATACCGTCGTCTCCTCCGTCCGGGCCTATGTGAACGCGCTCAACCGTTTGATGGTACGCAGGGAAAAGGGTGGCACCGACGCCCGAGAGATTAGCTATAAGGACACCGCTTAGGGCGGACTTGGCCACGGCGGACGGATCGTTGTCGGTCGTCCGGCGTGGCCACGCTTGCCGCCAGTCCCTGCGCGTACATCAGTTGTTAACCATTCCCATGCCATGACGAGGCCATGGCCGCCGTCGACATACCTCCCTCGGATCGCACATTCTTCTGCACGGTTCGCCTTGCGCAGGAGGGGGGCGACCTTTTGGTGCGCCACGTGGACATCCTGCGGGGCGCAGTTCGGTATGTGAAACGGCTCAAGCGGATAGAGATCGTGTCTTGGGTGACCTTGCCGGATCATTTCCATTGCGTCCTGACCCTGGCGCCGGACATGCTGGACCCGTCCAATGTGATTGGGGGCATAAAAGCACGGTTCAGCCTGGATGCGCGCCGCGCAGGGCTTGTGCCGCAAGCGGACCCGAACCCGAAGGCAGACGACGTTGGCATTTGGCAAAAAGGGTTTCGCCACAGGCACTTGTCCGACGCCACAGACGTCGCCCGACATATCAGCATGTGCAACTTGGATGCGGTCAAGCACGGCCTTGTGACGGACCCGTTCGACTGGCCCCATTGCTCCATCCACCGCGATATGCGGCTTGCCCTGCAACAAGGTGCGGCGCGGGCCAACCGTCTGGCCCCGGTCGGGCGGCGCATCGTGGGGGCGCATGAACGGCGGGGCGACCATTGTGCGTTGCCAGCCCACCCGCCGCGTCATGGACCGCCCGACCGATCCGTCCCAAGCGATTGCAGGCAAAATGTGGCCGAATAACGTAAAGGCTGGCCTTTCCCCCGCGCGACCCCTCCGTTAAAAGCGCCAGAAGCCAGCCCGGCCCCAAACGGCCGGGTTCACGCGTTTGGGGAATGGGAACGACATGAACATCTTCGGCAGCCTGTTCAGCAGCGACATGGCCATCGACTTAGGCACCGCGAACACGCTGGTCTATGTGAAGGGCAAAGGCATCGTCCTGAACGAGCCTTCGGTCGTGGCCTACCACATGAAGAACGGGCGCAAAGAAGTGCTGGCCGTGGGGGAGGATGCGAAGCTGATGCTGGGCCGCACCCCCGGCTCGATCGAGGCGATCCGGCCCATGCGCGAAGGCGTGATCGCGGATTTCGATACCGCCGAGGAGATGATCAAGCACTTCATCCGCAAGGTCCATAAACGGTCCACGTTCACCAAACCGAAGATCATCGTTTGCGTGCCCCACGGGGCCACGCCAGTGGAAAAACGCGCGATTCGCCAGTCGGTGCTGGGTGCGGGCGCGCGCAAGGCCGGGTTGATTGCGGAACCCATCGCCGCCGCCATCGGGGCGGGGATGCCCATCACGGATCCCACCGGCTCCATGGTGGTTGATATTGGCGGCGGCACGACAGAGGTGGCGGTGATGTCCTTGGCCGACATCGTCTACGCGCGGTCGATCCGCGTGGGCGGCGACCGCATGGACGAGGCGCTCATAAGCTATTTGCGCCGCCATCAGAACCTGTTGGTGGGCGAAGCCACGGCCGAGCGCATCAAGAAAGAGATCGGCACCGCACGCATGCCCGAAGATGGGCGCGGTGAGGTGATGCGCATTCGGGGGCGCGACCTGCTGAACGGCGTGCCCAAGGAAACCGAAGTCAGCCAAGCCCAAGTGGCCGAAGCCCTGGCAGAGCCGGTGCAGCAGATTTGCGAAGGCGTGATGACCGCCCTGGAATCCACGCCACCCGACCTGGCCGCCGACATCGTCGACCGGGGTGTCATGCTGACCGGCGGCGGCGCCCTGCTGGGAGAGTTGGACTTGGCCCTGCGCGAACAGACCGGTCTGGCGATTTCCGTTGCCGATGAAAGTCTGAATTGTGTGGCGCTTGGGACCGGCAAGGCGCTAGAATATGAACGCCAGTTGAGCCACGTGATCGACTTCGACAGCTGATCCACGTAAGATCAGGCAAAACAGACCAAACCTTGAGCAGCTATGGCGCGCAACCGCTCCACCGAAGAGGTGTATCATAGGCCGCTGCGGCGGTTGATGATCACGCTTGTCTGCGTGTTTCTGGTCGCGCTTGTTTTGCTTTGGCGGATTGACAACCCAAGGGCCGAACGTCTTCGCGCGGGGCTGGTGGACCGCGTGGTGCCGTCCTTCGATTGGGCCTTGGCGCCGGTGACCTGGGCCGGCCGGCTGATCGAGGATTTTGAGGGCTATGCCCGGGTGTATGAGCAGAACCAGGACCTGCGCCGAGAGTTGCAGCAAATGAAGGCCTGGCGAGAGGCCGCGATCCAGCTTGAGCAAGAGAATGCGCGGCTTCTGGACCTCAATAAGGTGCAACTGTCCCCCGACCTGACCTATGTCACGGGCGTCGTGTTGACCGATAGCGGGTCCCCCTTTCGCCGGTCCGTGCTGCTGAACATCGGGGCCGATGATGGCATCCAAGACGGCTGGGCCGCCATGGACGGGTTGGGCCTGGTCGGGCGCATCTCGGGGGTGGGGAACCGCACGGCGCGGGTGATTTTGTTGACCGATGGGAACAGCCGCATCCCGGTGACCATCCAACCTTCGGGCAAGCAGGCAATTTTGGCGGGCGATACGACGTCTGCGCCGGCGCTGGACTTTGTCGAGAACCCGGAGGATGTGCGCGCCGGGGACCGGATCGTGACGTCGGGTGATGGCGGGGTGTTCCCCCCCGATCTGCTGGTCGGTCAAGTGGTACGAGATCGTACTGGACGGCTGCGTGTGCGTTTGGCGGCCGATACTGGGCGGCTGGAATTTCTGCGGGTCCTGCGCAGCCGGGAAGCGGCCAGCATTACGACCACCGGCGCCTTGATCACGCCCGTGCCCGGTGACGTTCAGGGGCCGCCCTTGCCGCCCATCGACGAGGGGGGGTAGCCATGGCGGGTCGTGCCGTTTGGTCGTTTCGGCTGCTCTACATGGGCCTTGGCTTCCTGTTTTTGTTCTTCGCCCTGCTGCCCTTTGGCCCGGGGGAGGGGGGTGTGCCTGGCCCTGACCTCCTTTTCTGCCTGACCATCGCCTGGGTTCTGCGGCGGCCGGACTATGTGCCGGTCTGGCTGATGGTGCCGCTTTTCCTACTGGATGACGCATTGCTGATGCGGCCCCTGGGACTTTGGACTTTGGTTGTTCTGTTGGTGGCAGAATACCTGCGCCCCCGGGTCGACCATTCCGAGGCGCAGACCTTCGGGGCAGAGATCGTGTTGGCCACAGGCTGCATTATCGCTGCGTTTGTGTTGAACCAAGCGGCCCTTGCGCTGCTTTTGGCCGAAGGGCCGCCTTTGACCGGCTTGATCTTGCACCTGGTGGCAACGATTGCCTTTTACCCGCTCGTCGCCCTATTTTCCCAACTGATCGGTGTGCGCCGCTTGGCCCCGGGAGAGTTGGACACCCTGGGCACACGCGCCTGAGCCTTTGGACCCGAGGATGCAGCAGACGCCATGAAACGGAACCAACAGGAAGCCGCCCTTTCCACCCGCCAGGTGACACGGCGGGGTTTGATGTCGGGCGGGCTGATCACGGGGTTTGGCGCCTTGCTTGTGGGGCGCATGAGCCACCTGCAGCTTGAGCAGGCCAATGAGTTCCTGTTGTTGGCCGAGGAGAACCGGATCAAAGTGCGCCTATTGGCCCCTGCGCGCGGGTTGATCTTTGACCGCAACGGGATCGAACTGGCGGGTAATGCGCAGATTTATCGCGTGTCCATGATCCGCGAAGATGCCGATGATGTGGACCGGGTCATTACCCATTTGCGCGGCCTCGTCCGCGTCGACGAGGATCGCTTGCAACGGGCCTTGCGGGAAATGGACAGCCGACCCCACCAAGCGGTGACCGTGGCCGACCGCCTGACCTGGGAAGAATTATCGACCATCGCGGTGAATGTGCCCGCCTTGCCGGGGGTCACGCCCGAGGTCGGGCTGAGCCGGGTCTATCCCATGGGCCAGGATTATGCCCATGTGATCGGCTATGTGGGCCGTGTGTCCGACAAGGACCTGGAGAATGAGGACGACCGGGACCCCTTGCTGCAAACGCCGCAATTCCAGATCGGCAAGCTGGGCGCGGAACGCAGGCTAGAGCGGGTGCTGCGCGGCAAGGCGGGCGCGCGCCGGGTTGAACAGAACAATGTCGGCCGGATCATGCGGGAGTTGAGCCGCACACCGGGCGAGGCTGGCAAAGATGTGCAGCTTACCATTGATGCTGGATTGCAGAATTTCACCCAGGCACGTTTGGGCACCGAAAGCGCCAGCGCGGTCGTCTTGGATGTCCGCAATGGCGATCTGCTGGCGGCAGTTTCATCGCCCAGCTATGATCCCAACTTGTTCGTCCAAGGCATCAGCGTGCCCGACTTTGCCGGACTTCGGGACAATGACCACCGTCCCCTGCACAACAAGATTGTCCAAGGCCTGTATCCGCCCGGTTCCACGTTCAAGATGGTGACTTTGCTGGCAGCGCTTGAGGCGGGCGAAGTCACCCCGGGAGAGACGTTCTGGTGCGGCGGCTCCCTGGAGGTGTCCAACCGCCGGTTCCATTGCTGGAAGCGCGGCGGCCATGGATGGGTCGATCTGCCCAAATCCCTGCGCGAAAGCTGTGACGTTTACTATTATGAGTTGGCACAGAAGGCGGGCATCGACCGGATCAGTGCCATGGCCCGTAAGCTGGGCTTGGGCAAGGCGTTCGATATCGAGATGACCTCCGTCTCGGAGGGGCTGATCCCCACACGCGATTGGAAGCGGACGCGCCGTGGCGAAGACTGGGTCGTCGGCGACAGTCTGAATGCCTCCATCGGACAAGGCTTTGTGTTGACGTCGCCCCTGCAACTGGCCGTCATGACGGCCCGCCTGGCATCGGGCCTTGAGATTGAGCCGCGCTTGGTCAAATCGGTTGACGGTGTTGCGCGCCCCTCTGGCGTGAAGGGCACGCTGGATGTGCCACGCAGCTGGTTGGAGCTGGTGCGGGACGCCATGTACCAGGTGAACAATGCCCGGCGTGGCACGGCCCGCGGATCCCGGATTGCCACGCGAGAGATGCGCTGGTCTGGCAAAACCGGCACCAGCCAGGTTCGCAACATCACCGCCGAGGAACGGCGGCGCGGTGTCTTCCGCAATGAGGATTTGCCGTGGGAACGGCGGGACCACGCGCTGTATGTGGGCTATGCGCCGTTCGACGACCCGAAATACGCGGTGTCTGTCGTGGTGGAACATGGCGGTGGCGGGTCCAAGGCGGCGGCCCCGGTGGCGCGGGATGTGATGCTTTACGCGCTTTACGGTGGGGTGCCGCCGTTAGACGCCTATCCAGAAAGCCAGCGCCGTGCGGCCAAAGAGCGTTTGTCGGCACTGGACCTGCGAGAGATGCCGAAGCCCGGTCGCAGCCAAGCATGAGCTATCTTGAGTACAATGTCGCGCGTGTCCCACAGGGCCTGCAGAAGGTGCTGGCGCTCAACTGGGCGTTGATCTTGCTGGTGTCGGCGGTGGCCTGCATCGGGTTCATTGTCCTTTATTCGGTGGCGGGTGGCAGTTGGCGGTGGGCCGAGCCGCAGATGGAGCGTTTCGCCCTGGGCCTTGCCTTGATGTTCATCGTGGCGATGGTGCCCATTTGGTTTTGGCGCAATGTCTCGGCGGTGGCCTATGCCATGTGTCTTCTGCTTTTGCTGGCCGTGGAATTTGTGGGTGTGACCGGCGGCGGGGCCCAGCGATGGATCGACCTGGGCTTCATGCGCCTGCAACCGTCGGAGTTGATGAAGGTCACCTTGGTGATGATGCTTGCGGCCTATTATGACTGGCTGCCGCCCTCCAAAGTGTCGCGCCCGCAATGGGTGATCCTGCCCGTCGTAATCATCCTTTTGCCCGTGTTCCTGGTGATCCAGCAACCCGATCTGGGCACGTCCATCCTGCTTTTGACCGGCGGGGCGGCGATGATGTTCTTGGCCGGGGTCCACTGGGTCTATTTCGCCACTGTGATCACGGCGGCTGTGGGCTTGGTGACGGCGGTCATCCAGTCGCGCGGGACGGCATGGCAGTTGTTGGAGAATTATCAGTACCGGCGGATCGACACGTTCCTGAACCCGGAGGCAGATCCGGCGGGGGCAGGCTATCACATCACGCAGTCCAAGATCGCCCTCGGCTCTGGCGGGTGGACGGGAAAGGGGTTCATGCAGGGGACCCAAGCGCGGCTGAACTTCCTGCCCGAAAAGCACACGGACTTTATCTTCACCACCCTGGCGGAGGAGTTCGGCTTTGTCGGCGGCCTCAGCCTGCTGGCACTGTATTTGTTGATCATCGCGTTTTGCATCGTGACGGCGTTGCGGCAGAAGGACCGCTACGCTGCCTTGGTGACCATGGGCATTGCGGTGGCGTTCTTTCTGTTCTTTGCGGTGAACATGTCCATGGTGATGGGCCTCGCCCCCGTGGTCGGCGTACCGTTGCCCTTGGTCAGCTATGGCGGGTCGGCCATGTTGGTGTTGATGCTGGCCTTCGGCGTCGTGCAAAGCGCCCATGTCCACCGTCCCCGTGCCGCAGGGGAGGGGCGCTTGCTGCGCCGGTGACATGTCCGATGGTGGAGCCGGAAAAGGAAACGCCCGGCATCTGACCGGGCGCCTTTGATCCGAGTGTCCTATCCCGCCGGTGGCGGGGGCGGCGGGGGCATCACTGTGAAAAGCTGCGCCAATTCGGCGACGTCACCGGCCTTCTGCCAGCCGTCTTGGCCTTGGGTCCAAGTCATGGTGTCCCGCGTCAATTCCCCGGTTGTGACCATGCGGCCAAGATCGGCCTTGGAGAATGGCCCCTTTGTCTGCCCATTCTCGGCCAAGTGCCACACATGTTCGACCGGCGGCGGGGGAGGGGGCGGCGGCGCGGGTGCATGGGGTTGGGCACCCCAGGGGCCTGCCGCACCGGCGATATTCTGTGCCATGCCCATGCCCATCCCCATGCCAAGCCCGGCGCCCATGCCGGAATTGGGGGTGCCCGCGGCGGTCTGCATCGCCTCGGCGGTGGCGTATTGCTGATACTTGGACAGATCGCCGAGCACGCCCATGGAGGTGCGCTTGTCCAAGGCCTCCTCCACCGCGGGCGGAAGGGAGATATTTTCGATGTAAAGCTCCGGCACGGTGATCCCGTACTCGGTCGTTGTCCCGCTGATCTGTTCGGCAATGATCTTGCCAAGATCATCCGTGTTCGCCGCCATGTCGAGCACGGGGATGCGGCTTCCGGCAAGGGCGCGGGACGCGGATTGCACGATCATATTGCGCAACTGGAATTGGATCTCGTCTTGCGTGAACTCTCCGTCGGTGCCCACAATCTCCGTCATAAAGCGGGCCGGGTCGGCCACTTTGATCGCGTAGGTCCCGAAGGCCCGCAGGCGCACGGGCCCGAATTCTGGGTCGCGCAGGGTGATCGGGTTCTTTGTGCCCCATTTCAGATCGGTGAAGCGCCGGGTTGCGACAAAATAGATCTCGGACTTGAAGGGCGATTGGAAGCCATGGTCCCAATGCTGAAGATTGGTCATGATCGGCATGTTATTCGTTTCGAGCATGTACAGCCCGGGCAGGAACACATCGGCCAATTGGCCCTCATGGATGAAGACGGCGGCCTGTCCTTCCCGCACAGTCAGCTTGGCGCCGTATTTGATCTCATGGCCATAGCGCTCGAACCGGTGAACCAGTGTGTCACGTGTGTCGTCCGTCCATTCGATGACATCGATGAACTGGCCTTTGAGGAAATCCATGATGGGCATAGATGCGCCTTCCTTTGAAACTCTTCACCCATTCCGGGTGCCTTAGACCTATGTACCGTCCGACCCGGTTGCGACCCACCCTAAGGGGGAAAAACGGGCCAGACGTGGCAGATATGCGGCGCAGAGCGTTGATTTCGCGCCATTCCTTCTAAATCGGCCCCGCGCCCCCGACCTTTTGGGACGCGATTTCGAGGACGGTCGGGCGGGCCTGGTCCGCGGTCATACCCACACGGAGCCGTCGATCATAGAGCATTTCCAGCAGGATTTCGTCATGGCGGGTCAGCAGGGCAAATTCCTCGTCATCGTTGAAGATGGAGGGGCGGACAGATGGGCTGTCATTGGCGAGGCCCAGGCCTTGGGCGATTTCCTCATGGTAGCAACTCAGGCGCATCAGGTCGGGATGCTCGGACCGGATCAGGGCGATTGCGGATATGTAGGCGTTTGGGCGCGCCCCGGAGGAGGAGGCGTAGACCGCGCAATAGGTGGACCGGCCCAGGGAGGTGATTTCCCGAACGGTCGCACGGCTGAGGCCCGGCTCAACCGATTGGATCGTGCTCCCGAGGGCGCGTTGTTCATCAATGGAGACGACAAACACGTGGTAGTTGCCGCCATTGCGGACGACAGAAATGGGGTGGCCCGTGACGCGGCGCAGGCGGCTGACATAGGCTTGGACGCGGGCGGTATCGGCCTGGCGGGTGGCCGCATCGACGGAGTCGCCGAAATGCACCTGGACCCGCACGGGGCCCTCCCACCGGCGAAGTTGGGCACGGGATTGTTGCGCGATGTAACGGCCGCCAACCTGCACATATTCCGAGAAGAGGGCGATCCGCTCGAAATTTCGGGCCAGTTCGGTCGCGCCAAACGGCGTGTCAACGCCCCCCCCATCCTGCCGGAGGAGCCCTTGGGCCAGCAGTTTCGCCTCCACCCGCCGATAGAACAGCGCGGCGGAACGGCTTTCGCCCGACGGCTCAACGCTTGGCCGGGGAAGGGGCGCGCGTATGGCGGGCGGTGCGGCCTGCGCGGACGACGCCGTCTCGACCGGCGGTGGCGGCTGGCACGCGGCAAGACCGCAACAACACAGAAGGGCCGTTAGAACGCGCATTAGCTTTGGGGCACCGCAGTGGCAGCCGTGTCGCCGGTTCCATCCCCGCGCGCCTTTGCAGAGGCCAGCGTTTCCCGCAATTCCTTTTCCATGGTCTCCAACTCCCGCTCGGCCTCGGCCCGTTTGGCCTTGCCCTCATCGGCAATTTGCAAGCTTTCGTTGATCGTGGCTACCAAATCTTCATTGGCCTGTTTCACGGCCTCAATGTCGAAGACACCGCGTTCCATCTCCTGGCGGACGACCTGGTTGGCCTCGCGAAGGTTTTTGGCGTTTGCCGTCAGCAACTCGTTGGTGAGGTCATTGGCGCCGCGCACCGCCTCCGCGGCTTCACGGGACCGTTGGATCGTGACGGCTTGGGCCAGCTGCGTTTCCCAAAGCGGCACGGTGTTCACCAAGGTCGAGTTGATTTTGGTGACCAGCGATTTGTCGTTTTCTTGCACCAGCCGGATCGAGGGCAGGCTTTGCATGGTCACTTGGCGTGTCAGCTTCAGGTCATGGACGCGGCGTTCCAAGTCATCGCGCGCGGCGCGCAGGTCCCGCAGTTCCTGGCTGACGATCATCTTGTCGTCTTCCGGCGCGGCCTCGACCGACGCTTCCTTGGCGGGGATAACGGTGCTGTCCAACTCGGCCAGCTTCGCCTCCCCCGCGGTGATGTAGAGGCCCAGTTCCTCGTAGAAGGCCAAGGTCTTCTCATAGAGTTTGTCGAGGGATTTGATGTCTTTCAGCAGGACATGCTCATGCTTGAGCAAGTCATCGGTGATCTTGTCGATCTGGCCCTGCACATCTTCGAATTTGGACACGAATTTTGAAAACGGCGCGGCGCGGCCCATCAGCCTTTCCCAGAAGCTTTGCTTGCGGCGCACGTCCAACTCGCTGACGGAAAAGCCGCGGATCGTCGACACGATGTTGCGCAGGCTGTCGCCCGCCGGGCCCACATCCTTGTTTTTCACATCGGCCAGCATGGCTTGGCTGATCTGCTGCAACTCGGCCTGGGCGCCAGACCCGAATTCGATGATGGACTGGGTGTTGGCCATGTCCAATTCATCCATGCGCTTGCGGATACCGGCGGCGACGGGTTCGGGCGCTTGCTCTAGGGGGACAAGCTCCGTTCCCGGCTCGGGCAGGGTCACGGCTGCCACTTCTTCGATTTCCTTCAGGGCCGCTTGGGCCCCTTCGCGCGTTTTGGTGTCCATGTCTTACTCCCCAGTGGGCAGGCCGTCTCGTTTCAGGCGGTCCCGCAGAACTTCGATTTCAACGTCAAGATCGGTGCGGTCGGTGACCAGCAGCGTCTCCCGCTTGGCATTCATTCCCTGTTCCAAATCGTCCAGCAGTGCGAAGAACTCTGCCTTGGCTTGGGCATCTTTGGTTTGTGCGTAAAGGTCGGCAAATTTGGACGTCGCGTCGCGCGCGCCCATCAAATACACGCCGAGGTATTTTCTGGCGGCAGACAGGTCGCGCGGGTCATCTTCGACGGTGCGGAACATGTCCCTGGCGGTGGCGGCAAGGCGAGCCACGCGCCCCTCGGCCTCCCGATCTTTGGCACGTAGCACGGCGTCTTCCATGGCGGCCACATGGCGTTCCGCCTCTTCGATGGTGCGGGCCACCCTCTCGGTTTGGAAGGCGTCGATCCCCTCCATCCCTTTGTCTTTCATGGGGTCCAGGCCAAACGCCGCCACATGCAGGCCTGCGGCGACCACGCCGTAAACGACGCCCACGATCAAACCGGACACTCCCGTCATGGCGGCAAGCGTGACACCGCCCCCGGTCAGCACAGCGCCCAGCAGTTTGCGCGGCACGGCAGGTCGGCGGGCGATTTTTCGCTCTGCCCAGGCGGCTTCGGCCTTCATGCCCTCCCGCGTGACAACGGCGCCCGCAAACAAGACGGCCCCTGCGACCAAATTCAACGCCAGCGCGGTGGCGCCCCCTTGGAAAAAGGCGGTGATCACGGGCAAGGTCGCCAAAGCCATCAAGATCCAGGTACGGGCCTGCCCGCCGCGCGGCGCCTTCAGCTTGGGTGTGGGTGGCGCTGCGACAGAGCCGCGCGGGCTTTGTGTGCCCTTGTCACCGGGGCTGAATTGTCCGCCGTACTTTTGGGCCATGGGGTCAGAGCACTCCGCCATCGAGAACGCCAAGCCCGGCCAGCGCGATCAGCACGGCCAAGGCGACGAAAGCGGTCTTTTGTAAGCCGGTCGTTCCCATCGACTCCCCCGAATATGCGGGGACACCCTATGACACTTGGGGGTCCATTTGCCAGAGCGCAAAAGGCTAGGATGTGCGCCCAAACAGAACTTCGTTGGATTTCGGATCGCGCGGGGCATCTCTCAGCGCGGCATGGAGGGCGCGCCCCGCCTGCACCGCGGGCCGATTGCCCATGGTGTCCAGCCAGCGCGCCACGTTGGGCTTGTCCTCCAGCGTCTGTTGTTGCCCTTCCCATAAGGAGGCCCAAGGCCAAATCGCCATATCCGCAATGGAGTAGAAATCGCCAGCGACGAACTCGGACAGGGCCAATTGCCGGTCAAGCACGCCATACAGGCGGGCGACCTCGCCTCGGTAGCGGTCTTTGGCATAGGGGATGTCATGGCCCATCTTCGGGGCATATTTCAGAAAGTGATGCGCTTGGCCCGCCATGGGCCCCACTCCACCCATCTGCCACATGAGCCACTGATCCACGGCCACGCGGTCCCGCTCGGACCGGCCGCCGAACTGCCCCGTCTTGCGCGCCAAGTACTGCAATATTGCACCACTCTCGAAGACAGCGATCGGGGCGCCGTCGGGACCGTCAGGATCAACTATGGCTGGCATCCTGTTGTTTGGACTGATCTTCAGGAAATCGGGTTTGTGCTGGTCGCCTGCACCAATATCGACCAGGTGAACGTCGTACGGCAACGCCATTTCCTCTAGCGCGATAGAGGCTTTCCATCCGTTGGGCGTAGGCCAGAAGTAGAGGTCAATGGACATGGGTCAGGCTCCGCTCTTGCATCGCCGCCATGCTTGGCCGGACGGGCGCAGTTGGCAAGGGGGGCTGCGGCGCACGGAACATCTCTAACGGGGCGCCCCCGGTCATCCAGGAGCGGTAGAGCGGCCAAAGCCCCGGTCGCAGATAGCTGGACCAATGGCAGATACGCGTCGTGGGCGGGGCAATGCCCATCTGCGCCATACGGTCGGGCAGGAAATCAACCCAGCGGGCATGGTCGGGCCCCCAGGCCAATGTCCGCCACGGGGGCAAAGCGGCGGCAAACAACGTCGAGAACAGCCAGTTTTCGCGCGTCTGAACCGCGACGACGTGGGCCAGGCGTCCACCTGGTGCGGCCAATGCGCGGGCGGCGCGGCCGCGATAATCCGCCGGGGTCAGCAGCAGGGCGCGGTCAATCACGGGTATCGGCGCGCGCAGCATCGCCTCTGTCACCACGCGGGCACCCAGGGAGTGGGTCATGACCGAAATGCGCAGGTCAGGGCGCGCGCTGCGGATGGCCACGCACAGATGCGCCAGCGCCAGTCCTGCCGTGCGGGCCTGGTGCAATGCCCGCCAAAGGGACCCCATCCCGTTCCAGCCAAAGGCGATTCCCTGGCCCGCGCGGATCTGACCCTGCCCAAGATGAAGGCGGCGGGGCAGACTTCGGCATTTCCAATGGCGGCCACCATCCGGCGCCGCCGATAGAAGCGTGGCGTGCGGGTCACTGCCCTGCCGGCCCGGACCGTAGCGAAGGCCGTGGGTGACGATGACGACGGTCTGACTCTTGCCCATGGCGGCCAAATGGCGGTGCAAAGCGGCCCATGGCGCGGTCCCGTCCGCAAGGCAGGGCCGACAGGCTTTGGCATCAATCCTCAGAAGCGCCATGGCGCGTCTCCAACGACCCAATCCGTGATGGGTGCCTATGGGCGCTTCGCAACATGATTGTGACACGACCACCAGATATTGCGGTTGAGGTGCGGTTGTGCCCCGCTGCCGCCCGCTTGACCCGGTCGTAGGTCGGGCGTATCCCGCCCCCCGAGGGGATTTGCGCCAGCTTGCGGCCCTCTGGGGTGGCATCGCCTCGAAAACAAACCGCTAAAGAGGCTTGGGTTTCCCCCGCTCCTCCCGTGCTGACGTCCTATGATGGTCGAAGGAGACCCGACATGAAGGACACCCCGTCCAAACCCCGCGCCCCACGGACGCTTGCCGTCCACGCTGGCACCCGCCGTTCCCAATACGGGGAGGTGTCGGAGGCGATGTTCCTGACCCAAGGCTTCGTCTACGACACAGCCGAAGCCGCCGAGGCGCGGTTCCTAGACGCGGGGCGCGAAGAATTTATCTATGCCCGCTATGGCAACCCCACGGTGGCGATGTTCGAGGATCGGATTGCCGCGTTAGAAGGCACCGAGGACGCCTTTGCCACGGCGTCGGGCATGGCAGCGGTGAACGGCGCGCTGGTGTCGATGTTGAAGGCGGGGGACCACGTGGTCGCGGCACGCGCCTTGTTCGGGTCTTGCCTGTACATCTTGGACGAGATTCTGCCGCGCTATGGGGTCGACGTGACCCTGTTGGACGGCACCGACCTGGACGCCTGGCGCACGGCCATTCGCCCCGACACGAAAGCCGTGTTCTTCGAGAGCATTTCGAACCCTACGCTGGAGGTGATCGACATCCGTACGGTGGCGGATTTGGCCCATGCCGTTGGCGCCACGGTCATCGTGGACAACGTGTTCGCCACACCCACATTCAGCCGCGCCGTGGATTTGGGCGTGGATGTGGTGGTCTATTCCACGACCAAGCATATTGACGGGCAGGGACGGTGCCTGGGCGGGGTCATCTGTGGGACGCAGGCCTTTGTGCGCAAGGTGGCGGAGCCTTATTTGAAGCACACGGGTGGGTCCATGTCGCCGTTCAACGCGTGGGTCATGTTGAAGGGGTTGGAGACGATGGACCTGCGCGTACGGGCACAGGCGTCAACGGCCTGGACCTTGGCACAGGCCCTTGTGGACCATCCGAAACTGGTCCGCGTCATCCACCCGCATTTGGACAGCCACCCGCAACAGCGCCTGGCAAAAGCGCAGATGGAGGCAGGCGGGACCATGCTGGCCCTGGACCTGAAGGGCGGCAAGGAGGCGGCGTTTCGGTTTCTGAACGCGCTTGAGATCGTGATCATCTCGAACAATCTGGGGGATGCCAAATCCATCGCGACCCATCCAGCGACGACCACGCATCAGCGCCTGCCGGACGATCAGAAAGCCATATTGGGGATCACACCTGGCTTGATCCGCCTGTCTTGCGGTTTGGAAGACGCAAATGATGTGGTGGCGGATGTGTTGGGCGCGCTCGACCATGCGTGAGGTTCGGCGCGGCATGTCTGCGGATATTCCTGCCGTGATCGAGGTTGTCTGGCGGGGCGTCCATGAAGGTGCGGCCCCCCGTTACAGTGCCGCACAACGACAGGCGTGGCTGCCAAGCCGCCCAAGCGGCGCGGACTACGCGGCCCGGCTCACGGGGCAGCGTGTTTGGGTCGCGACCGAGGACGGCGTCCTGACTGGTTTCGTCACATTGCGCCCGGACGGTTATCTGGATTTTGCTTATGTCCTGCCGGAAATGCGCGGAACGGGGACGGCCGATGCCTTGCTGGCCATGTTGGAAAACCATGCCCGGGCGCGTGCTTTGCCGCGTCTCTTCACGCGGGCGAGCGATATGGCCCGACCCTTCTTTGCGCGCCATGGTTGGACGGTGATCGGTCCTGCGCCTCAAACGCGAGCAGGTCTAGTTTTGCCCGCAACCGACATGGCCAAGGCCCTGACGTCGCTGGACGCTGCTGCCGCCTGACGCAGGGCGTTGAGCCAACGGATTATTGGGCATGGGCCGGCTACACACGCTATACGTGTCCTAAGTCGCGGTTAATCCACAAGAAAGATCACGTTAATTGTCATCCATCCCGGGGATTGCGCCGTAATGATCATGCTGGGGTTGAGAAACAAGGGGGACGCGCCCACTTGTGCCCCCCACGCGTGAACCGAAGGGAGGGCGAAATGAACGTCCATGCACCGGATATTGACCGCAAGCCCACCGAGGAAGAGGCGCAGGCCGCCCTGGCCCTTCTGAGACGCTTTGCCGAGACCAGCGATGCGGCCCAAGCCGCGCTCTACCCTGAACTCAGGTCCATTTACGCCAAAGATGTCATTGCCGACGATGCCTATCGCGCGACGCTGCCCGACCTGCAGAACGGTCCGGCCAGTCTGATCAAAGGCGCGGATCGGCCCATTCAGCATGTGGGCATTTCGAACTTCCGCCTGCCGCTGCGGGTCCCCACCAAAACCGGCTTCTACCTGGCCGACACATCGGTGACCGGGACCGTCAGCCTTGAGGCGGGCAAGAAGGGCATCAACATGTCCCGCATCATGCGGAGCTTCTATCGCCATGCCGAGGCGCAGATGGGTTTTGACCTGATCGAGGCCGCGTTGGACGATTATCTTCGGGATCTTGAGAGTTTTGACGCCCGGATCCTGCTGCGCTTCTCGCAACCGCTTGAGGTTCTCAGCCTTCGGTCCGGGCTGACCGGATGGCAGTATTATGACGTGTCCATGGAGGTGGTCCAAACCGGAGAGATGCGCCGCCGCATTCTGCATCTCGACTACGTGTATTCGTCCACATGTCCCTGCTCCCTTGAGTTGAGCGAACATGCCCGCCGGACGCGCGGTCAACTGGCCACGCCCCATTCCCAACGGTCGGTCGCGCGGTTGTCGGCCGAGGTCACCGGCGACGTGACCATCGAGAGCATCATCGAGATGTGCCGCATCCAAGTGCCCACCGAGACTCAGGTCATGGTGAAGCGCGAGGATGAGCAGGCCTTTGCGGAGTTGAACGCGGCCAACCCAATCTTTGTGGAAGACGCTGCGCGTCTTTTCGCGGAAGGGTTGCAGGATATGGCTGAAGTGCGCGATTTTCGTGTGGTGGCAAGCCACCAGGAAAGCTTGCATAGCCATGATGCCGTGTCTGTCCTCACGTCGGGCAATCTGTTCGCCGCAGAGGTTCTAGAACCCCGCCTGTTCGGCACGTTGGTTCACGCCGGTTGACGCCTTCTCCCACCCCGGAGTATTTTTGGGGTGGGGTCGCGCGCACCCTGTGTCGGCATTTGCCCAAGCGTCGCATCCTTGTAACCGTTCCGACGGAGGATGCCCAAATGGCTGACACGTTCATATCCTGCACCCAGTTGTTACAGTTGCTCGGCTGGCCCCATGCGCCGCTTATCCTGGACGTGCGCACGCCAGACGATGCGCGACGCGACCCCACGCGCCTGCCGACTGCGCGATCCCTGTCCTTGTCCGACTTGGAGGCGTCAGACGGGTCTGCCGGTGGTCGCGCGGTGGTCTATTGCCAAAGGGGCGGCAAGCTCAGCCAGTTGGGTGCGGCAGTGCTGCGCAAGAAAGGGGTTGAGGCCGTTGCTCTGACGGGTGGGCACCTGGCCTGGCAGGCGCAGGGGCTTGCGACGATGTCGTCGAAGCCCCTTCCCAAACGGTGGATCATGGCGCAGGAGGCACTTTGGCCTGACCTAGCGGCGCTTTGGGTGCTTCGGCGGTGGATCGACCCGCGCGCTGACGTGCTGGCCGTGTCACGGGACCAAATCGACGCGGCATGTCAGGTTGGGCAGGGACAGCCGCTTCCGGGCTTGGCGCAGGCCATGGCCGATGTCGCGGGGCTTTCGCTCGTGCCCATGCCGCCCGCTGAGGCGCCGGGGCTTTCGCTGCTTTTGGCCGGGCGCTTGCAACGGATGCGGGACCCGGTAGACGCGCTGGACCTTGTTGACGATCTGATGGCGGGGCGACGGGGCGCCGCATGACGCCGTCGTGGTCTGACATGGTCCGCAGCTTCGGCCGGATTGGCCTGATGTCGTTTGGGGGGCCAGCCGCGCAGATTGCGCTGATGCATTCGGAACTTGTGGACCGCCGTGGGTGGCTGGCCGAAGACACCTTTTTGCGCGGCTTAGGTTTCTGCACCTTGTTGCCGGGGCCGGAGGCGATGCAATTGGCCACTTTTGCGGGGTGGCGCTTGCGCGGGACGGCGGGCGGTCTTCTGGCGGGGCTATTGTTTGTCTTGCCGGGGGCGGTGGTCATGATCGCCCTGGCCGCGGCGTACCTGTCCTTTGGCCGTCTCGCCCCTGTGGAGGCGGCGTTTCTGGGCATCAAAGCCGCGGTTTTGGCCGTCGTCGCCCAGGCCCTGTGGAAGTTGCGGGCCAAGGCCCTAAACGGGCCGCTGGCCTTATCCGTTGCGGTGGCCGCGTTTGTGGCGCTGTTCTTCCTGTCCGTGCCGTTCTGGGCCGTTCTGGGGGCGGCGCTTTTGATCGGGGCGGCCCGACCCGAGGGGGAGGTGGCGCCCGTCGAGGCGCCCGTCAAACCCCGCACGGTCCAGACGATCGTCCTCTGGCTGCTTATCTGGTGGGTGCCCCTTTTGGCGGTTTTGGCGGTGGCACCGGGGTCGGTGCCTGCCCAGGCGGGCCTGTTTTTTTCATGGTTGGCGACGGTCAGCTTCGGCGGTGCCTACGCGGTGTTGGCGGCCCTGGCCCAAACAGCGGTGGAAACCCATGGCTGGCTGTCGCCAGGGCAAATGGTGGACGGTTTGGGGCTGGCCGAGACGACGCCGGGTCCCCTGATCCTGGTGACGGTTTTCACCGGCTGGCTGGGCGGCGCCCAGGCCAGCGGCTGGGCCATGGCATTGGGCACCGCCCTTGTGACGCTTTGGGCGACGTTTGCCCCGTGCTTCCTTTGGATTTTTGCCGGGGCGCCGCACTTGGAACGGTTGACCGCGCAACCCCGCCTGCGCGGGGCCCTGTCGATGGTGTCCGCCGCCGTGGCAGGGGTGATCGCGAACCTGTCGCTTTGGTTCGCGATCCACGTGTTGTTCGACGACGTGACCAACCCGGCATTCGGTCCGCCGGTGCCCGTTTTTGCTACCGCGAATGTCAGCGCCTGGGCATTGGCGGCCCTGGGCGGGGTTTGGTTGCTGGTGTTGCGTCGGCCCTTGCTGGAAGGGTTGGCGGTCTGTGCGGCGGGCGGTTTGATCTTCTGGGCGGTCCTTTAACCAAGGTTGAGAGAATCTTAAGGGCTCACAACAGCTTGACAGAGCCGGGCACAACGGCCACATGCAGGCCAATCTTGCCCCTCGGGCCGCGTGAGCCGGACCTCCATGACGGATGTTCCCAACGACAGGCAGGTTGCTTCCCAAGGATCACGCCGGGGAGGTGCGCGGCCAGACGGCCGTGCCCACCGGAGGACGCGACCATGGGGGTCGCGCGATAAGGACTCAGATGGATTTTGATATGTTGGGGCTGAAGCCCCGTTTGATTGAAGCGCTGGACGATATGGGCATCAAGGACCCGACACCGATCCAGAAACAGGCCATTCCGCCCGCCCTGGAAGGGCGCGACGTCATGGGCCTGGCCCAGACCGGCACCGGCAAGACGGCGGCCTTTGGCCTGCCCCTGGTGCAGCACCTTTTGGATCAGCAGGGCCGCCCGGCCAAGCGCCAGGCGCGCGCGCTGATCCTGGCGCCCACACGGGAATTGGTGAACCAGATTGCCGAAAGCCTCAGCGGCTTTGTCAAAGGCTCTCACTTGAAGGTGGCGCGGATTGTGGGGGGCGTGGGCTTTCAGCCGCAAATCCAGCGGATGCAGAAGGGTGTCGACCTGTTGGTGGCCACGCCGGGCCGCTTGATCGACCTGATGGAAAGGGGCGCCGTGGACTTGTCCGGCAGCCACTTCCTGGTCCTCGACGAGGCGGATCAGATGTTGGACATGGGGTTCATCCATGCCCTGCGCCAGATTGCGCCGAAATTGCCCGACGACCGCCAGACCCTTCTGTTCAGTGCGACAATGCCCAAGGACATGGAGACGTTGGCCGCCACATACCTGGACCATCCCGTGCGCGTCCAAGTCGCCACCTCCGGCCAAACGGCCGAAAAGGTCACGCAGTCAATTCATTATGTGGCGAAGGCCGTGAAGCCGGAGTTGCTGATCGAATTGCTCAACGCGCATCCTGGCGAAGCCGCGCTGGTTTTTGCCCGGACCAAGCATGGATCCGACCGCTTGGCCAAGACCTTGACCAATGCGGGGATCGAGGCCGTGGCCGTCCACGGCAACCGGTCCCAGGGGCAGCGGGTGCGCGCCCTGGAAGCCTTCGCCAGTGGCGAGGCACCCGTGATGGTCGCCACGGATGTGGCCGCGCGGGGGTTGGACATTCCCTTGGTCAAACACGTCTATAATTTTGAGCTGCCCAACGTACCGGAAACCTATGTCCACCGGATCGGGCGGACCGCACGGGCCGGGCGCGATGGCGCGGCTGTGACCTTGTGCGCCCCCGATGAGATGGGCGAATTGCGGGCAATCGAGAAGATCATCCGCGTCGAAATCCCCGTGGCCTCCGGGCGCCGGTGGGAGAGGGCGCAGGAAGAGGCGAAGCCGCCCCGCGGTACCGGTAACCGCGGTCGCGGGGGCCCAAAGTCCGCCGCACCCGGCGGGCGGGGCAAGGGCGCCAAGGCCAGCGGTCGTCCCCAAGGGGCCAAGCCAGGCGGATCGCGTCGCCGGCGCCCACGCAAAAGCGCATAACCCCTACTCTGAACGATATTTGGGCCGTTTTGGTGATTGCCAGGACGGCCCTTGCCTGTCATTTTCTTGGAAAAAGAAAAGACCGGAGGCAGAGCAGATGACCCCGATCAAATTGATCGCCATTTTAGGGGCAGTCCTGACATTGAGCGCGTGCGGTGGCGGCACGCGCGGCAGTGATGTCAGCCTGAACCGTAACTTTGCGACGGGGCCCATCTATTCCGCGTGTCTTCGCGCGGATCGTCGGGCCGCCGACCGCAGCTTGTGTGGCTGTGTCCAGGCGTCAGCGGATGCGACCTTGTCGGGTGGCGAGCAATCGCGTGCCGTCCGCTTCTTTCGGGATCCCCATCGCGCACAGGAAATCCGGCAATCGGACCGTGCGTCCGATGAGCGGTTCTGGCAACGCTACAAGAAATTCGTCGCGGCTGCCGAGCGGAGTTGTGCCTGAGCCGAGGTTTTTAGGGGTGGCCCACGCCCGGGGCTACAGCCCGACTTCGGCCAAGGCGTCCTCCAGATGTGCATAGTCGTGGAGCAGCGCCTCGGGCGACAAATCGGCCACGGTGGCGCCACCGGGCGCAAAGGTCACCAAGATCGACGGAATCCCCGCCGCCTTGGAGGTGTTCCTGTCGGTCACCGTATCCCCGATCAGTACGGCGCGGTCCCTTGGCCCCTGCGCCCGATCAATGGCGGCCCAAAGTGGCGTCGGATCGGGCTTGCGCACGGGCAAGGTATCGGCCCCGATCAACGCATCAAAAAGCGACATCGCGCCCAAATCGCCCATCAATTGCCGCGCCAGCCCTTCGGGCTTGTTGGTGCAGATCGCCACGGCATCACCGCGACTGCGCAGCCGCTCTATGGCGTCCAATGCGCCGGGGTAAAACGTCGTATGCGTGCTGATGTTCTGGCCATAGGCGTCCAGCAAAGGCTGGTAGCCGCGATCCACCTCGTCCTCATCCTCGATGCCCGCGCGGGTCAATGCCAGCCGCAGCATGGCGCGCCCGCCGCGAAGGGCGGTGGCCCGATCCTCCGTCTTGGATGGGTCGAGTCGCAGGTCGTGGCCCAGATGGGACAGGGCCGCGTTGGCCGCGGCCAGCAAATCGCCCGACGTGTCGCACAGCGTGCCGTCCAGATCGAAAATGACACTTCGTTTCATTCTGTGCTGTCCTTTTGTCGATCCGTGAGGGGCCATGGCCATGGCACGCTCCGGCTGGCAAGTAGGGCAGCGTGACGACAAGGGAAAGACCGAAGATGCCAACCGCATTGATAGTGCTTGCAGCGGGCCAAGGCAGCCGTATGCGATCCGAATTGCCAAAGGTCCTGCATCGGGTCGCGGGCCTGCCCTTGATCCACCATGCTCTGGCCTCTGGCGCGGCGTTGGAGCCGGAGCGGGTGGTCGTGGTCGTGGGCCATGGCGGCGACGCGGTGACAGACGCCCTGGAGGGCACGGGCGCCGTGGCGATCCGACAAGAGGCACAGTTGGGCACGGCCCATGCCGTCCTGCAGGCGCGGGAGGCGTTGGCCGATTTCCAGGGTGATGTGATCGTTCTTTACGGGGACACGCCGTTCATCCGGCCCGAAACGCTGGCCGCAATTTCCCAGGCGCGCAGCGACGGAGCAGATGTCGTGGTCTTGGGCTTTGATGCCGCGGATCCAGGGCGCTACGGTCGCTTGGTTGCCCAAGGGGATCGGTTGGACCGGATCGTGGAAGCCAAAGATGCCACCCCCGAAGAACTGGCGATAACCCTTTGCAATTCGGGCGTTCTGGCAGCCGACGCCCAGGTGATGTTCGACCTTCTGTCCCATGTGGGCGCGGACAACGCGGCGGGCGAATACTACTTGACCGACCTGCCTGGTTTGGCCCGGGCGGCACGAATGTCCGCGCGCGTCGTCCTTTGCGAGGAGGAAGAGACGCTTGGCGTCAACACGCGAGCCGATCTGGCCGCCGCGGAAGCCGCCTTTCAGTCCCGCGCGCGGCACGCCGCGATGGAGAACGGCGCGACATTAGTTGCGCCTGAAACCGTTCATTTTGCCCATGACACTCTTTTGGGCCGCGACGTCGTGGTCGAACAGAACGTCGTGTTCGGCCCGGGCGTCACCGTCGAGTCCGGGGCAACCCTGCGGGCCTTTAGCCATTTGGAAGGCTGCCATGTGTCCGAGGGATGCGTCATTGGCCCCTACGCCCGCCTGCGCCCGGGCGCAGAGTTGGACCGCGCCGTCCGTGTCGGCAACTTCGTGGAGGTGAAGGCGGCGCAAGTCCATGAGGGCGCCAAGATCAATCACCTGTCCTATGTGGGCGATGCCGAAGTTGGGGCCCGCGCGAATATCGGCGCCGGGACCATCACCTGCAATTACGACGGGGTGTTCAAACACCAGACGCAGATCGGCGCGGACGCCTTCATCGGCTCCAACACGGCGTTGGTGGCGCCGGTTCGCGTGGGGGACGGGGCCATGACCGGCTCCGGCTCCGTGGTGACGTCAGACGTTCCGGATGGAGACCTTGCCTTGGCCCGCGCAAAGCAGGTGAACAAGACAGGGCTCGCCGCGCGGTTGATGGCGAAGTTAAGGGCCGCGAAGGCCAAATCGAAAGGGCAGGGCTGATGTGTGGGATCATAGGAATTCTGGGCGACCACCAGGCGGCGCCCATCATGGTGGACGCGCTGAAACGCCTGGAGTATCGCGGCTATGACAGTGCGGGCATTGCGACCGTCCAGGATGGCGTGCTGGACCGACGGCGCGCCGTGGGCAAACTGGTGAACTTGGCCGACCTTCTTGTCACCGACCCCTTGGCAGGGCAGGCCGGCATTGGGCACACCCGCTGGGCCACCCATGGCGGCGTGACCCATGACAACGCCCATCCCCATCGCGCGGGCCGCGTGGCCGTCGTCCATAACGGCATCATCGAGAACTTTCAGGACCTGCGCGCCCAGTTGGACGGCCCGTGGGAAAGCCAGACGGACACGGAGACCATCGTCCGCCTCTGCGAAAGCTATCTGTCCCAGGGAATGGCCCCGAAGGAGGCCGCGTTCGCGGCAATCGATCGGCTGGAGGGGGCCTATGCGCTTTGCTTTCTATTCGAAGGGGAAGCGGATCTGCTGATCTGTGCGCGGCAAGGACCGCCCCTGGCCATTGGCCACGGCGCGGGGGAGATGTTCGTCGGGTCCGATGCGATTGCGTTGGCGGGCCTTACGGACAAGATCACCTATCTGGAAGACGGCGACCGCGCTGTGATCACCCGCGCGGGCGCCCAAATCTTCGACAGTGCCAACCAACAGACCAACCGAGAAATGCGGCGCGTCACCGTCGAAGCCCGGCAAATGGACAAGGCGGGCCACAAACATTTCATGGCAAAGGAGATCCATGAACAGCCGCAAACGCTGTCCGATGTGCTCTCTCTCTACTTGGATGGGGACCATGTAGTGCCACCTGCGGATTTCGACTTCACAGCCACCGACCGCATTCAAATGGTCGCTTGTGGGACCGCGCAGATCGCGTGCTCGGTCGCCAAATACTGGTTCGAGCAGTTGGCGCAGCTTCCCGTGGACGTCGACATCGCCTCGGAATACCGCTACCGCAGCCCAGTGATCGGTGCCGAAACGACGGCTTTGTTCGTGAGCCAATCCGGCGAGACGGCCGACACATTGGCCGCGCTGCGACATGCCAAAGGGCAGGCAAAGTCGATCCTTTCGGTGGTGAATGTCGACACCTCCTCCATCGCGCGGGAATCGGACCTGGCCTTTCCCATTGCCGCCGGGGTTGAGGTGGGCGTCGCCTCGACCAAGGCCTTTGTGAACCAATTGGTTGTGTTGCTGTGCCTGGCCGTCCGTGCGGGCGTGCAGCGCGGGCGGATCGATCCCTCCGGCGAGGCGGAGCTGGTCGGGCAGTTGCGCGCGCTGCCGGGTTTGGTGTCGTCCACCCTGGGGATCGAAGCCCGCTGCGAAGCGCTTGCCTTCCGCTTGGCGGAAGCGTCCGACATCCTGTTCCTGGGGCGCGGGTCCATGTTCCCTCTGGCCCATGAAGGCGCTTTGAAATTGAAGGAAATCAGTTACATACACGCCGAAGCTTATGCGAGTGGCGAGTTGAAGCACGGGCCAATCGCGTTGGTGGACCGGTCCCTGCCGGTGGTCGTGTTCGCACCGATGGACAGCCTTTTCGAGAAGACCGTCAGCAACATGCAGGAGGTCATGGCCCGGGAGGGGCAGGTCCTGTTGGTGACCGACGCCGACGGGGCGGCGCAAGCGTCTGAGGGGGTGTGGGAAACCCTGATCATGCCCAAGGTCGATCCGGTGTTGGCCCCGATCCTATACGCGATCCCGGCCCAATTGCTGGCCTACCACACGGCGGTCCACAAAGGCACCGACGTGGATCAGCCCCGCAATCTGGCAAAATCGGTGACGGTTGAATAGGCCGCGCATGGCGACGCAAGACGTCCTCAGCCACCTGCGCACCGTGGGCGATGCGGACAGGGCCGTCCGGGACGCGGCCTATCACAAGACCGAGCGGGAGGTTCTTGGCGTTCCCGTCCCGGTCCTGACAGATGTGAGCAAAGACCTTCGCCGTCAGACGGATCTGGACGGTCGCATCGCCCTTGCGGACGGTCTTTGGCAGTCTGGCGTGTTTGAAGCCCGCATCCTGGCGGCAAAGCTGTTCGTGCAGGCCCGGATCCCGGAGGACGACACGGTCTGGGCGCTGTTGGTGTCGTGGGTGCCAGAGTTTGACGGTTGGGCCATCGCCGACACGGCGAGCGGCGCCATCGCGCGACGGTTGACGGCAGATCCCTCGCGCCTGGACGTTGTCGAAGCATGGGCCAGCGCCGACGCCCTGTGGACCAAGCGGGCCGCGTTCGTCACAACCCTTCCTTGGACCAAGCAACGCCATCCAAAGCCCGATGATCAGGCGGTGCGCGAGCGGGTCCTGACATGGGCGACCCAGGCCGTGACAGACCACCGGTGGTTCATCCAGAAGGCAATCGGGTGTTGGCTACGGGACCTGTCCAAGCGGGACCCGGACCGTGTTGTCGCGTTCTTGGCCCTGCATGCTGCGCAGATGAAGCCCTTCGCCGCCAAGGAAGCGGGTCGGCTTTTGTAGGCGGCTGCGATTGAGTTGGAACCAGAAAGAGCGCGCGCACGATCATTTGCCGCCGGTCCGCTTCTACGGCGCGTGGCCTATCCCCGTGCGCCCATCTTGCACGCCCCAGCCCCCTGGCCTAACAGGCCCCAATTGAACGATCCGGGGGCGGCCATGACGCGCGCCAAGCAACGTCTTGTGATGAAATTTGGCGGAACGTCCGTCGCAAACCTGGACCGCATCCGTCGCGTGGCCAAGCGTGTCGGCGTCGAAGTGGCCAAGGGATACGAGGTGATCGTGGTCGTGTCCGCCATGTCGGGCAAGACCAATGAGCTTGTCGGCTGGGTCAACGATGCTGCGGGCGCGCTTTATGATGCCCGGGAATACGATGCCGTCGTGTCGTCGGCTGAAAACGTCACAGCGGGGCTACTGTCCCTGATCTTGCAGGAAAACGGCGTGGATGCCCGCTCTTGGCAGGGGTGGCAGGTGCCGGTCTTGACCAGTTCTGCCCACTCCGCCGCCCGCATCGAAGACATCCCATCGGACAATCTGGACGCCAAGTTCAGCGAAGGCATGAACGTGGCTGTGGTCGCGGGTTTCCAGGGGATCAGTCCCGAAGGGCGCATCACCACCTTGGGCCGGGGCGGGTCGGACACGACAGCAGTCGCCTTCGCCGCCGCCTTCGAAGCGGAGCGATGTGACATCTATACCGATGTGGACGGCGTTTACACGACGGACCCGCGGATCACGTCAAAGGCGCGCAAGTTGGAAAAAATCTCCTTCGAGGAGATGTTGGAATTGGCGTCGCTGGGCGCGAAGGTTTTGCAGACCCGGTCGGTCGAGTTGGCCATGCGGTACAAGGTGCGCCTGCGCGTCTTGTCCAGCTTTGACGAGATGAGCGACAATGCGGGCACGTTGGTGTGCGACGAGGAGGATATCATGGAATCGAACGTGGTCGCGGGCGTGGCGTTCAGCCGCGATGAAGCCAAAATGACACTGGTGTCCGTCGCGGACCGCCCCGGCGTGTCAGCGGCCATCTTCGGCCCCCTGTCAGAGGCCGGGGTGAATGTGGACATGATCGTCCAAAACATCGCCGAAGACGGGCGCACGGACATGACATTCTCTTTGCCGGTCGATCAGGTTGCCCGCGCTCAGAAGGCCGTCGAAGACGCAAAATCCGCCGGAAGCATCAATTTCCATGAACTGATCGCCGACACGGATGTGTCGAAGGTGTCGGTGGTGGGCATCGGGATGCGGTCCCACGCGGGCGTGGCCGCGCGTATGTTCAAAGCCCTGTCCGACGAGGGAATCAACATCCGCGTCATTACCACCTCCGAGATCAAGATCAGCGTTCTGATCGACAGAAAATACATGGAACTGGCCGTGCAGGCCCTGCATGACACGTTCGAGTTGGAGACGGCGTAAGCCGTTCTTTTTCGAAACTTTCCGTTCGGGCCAAAGGGCTGTGTTAACAGATAGCATTGGCCCGTTATCGCTTCTTTAAGGCCTGCCCCTGCAGGTGGGGGTATGACACATGCTTCTCGCCTCCCCGTCTTTTGGTGTGCCGTCTGCTTTGGCCTGGCACTGATGATGCTAACCTTCGTGCCTGACACGTCCCCTCTTATCGCGGATCTTGATCTGCCGCCGCTGGAGTAGGGCGCGCCGGTTCCGTTTCGCTGTCTGGGGCGTTATGCGGCAGGCAACCCGGCTTCGGCCATCAGACGCTCGGCCTCGTCGACCATGAGCCGACCCTCCGCTTTGCCTTTGATCGGCACTCGGCCCATCTCTAGAAAGAGGGGCGCGGCAAGGGGCGTGACGCGCCTGAGGTTCACTTGGTCGATGCGATCCCCGACGGTCTGCAAAAGCAACTCCACGCGCGCGAAATCAATGTGACCGCGCATCGCCTCCTCCTCGGTGATTTGCAGCATCAGATGTTCTGGGTCGTATTTGCGCAACGTGTCATACAGGATGTCGGAACTGAACGTCGCCTGCCGCCCTGTCGTCCGCTTGCCCGGGAAATTGCGATCAATGAGGCCCGCGATAATGGCCGCCGCGCGAAACGTGCGCTTCATCACCGCATTGCCCGCCAGCCATTTGTCCAAGGTCGCGTGGATCCCCGCATGGGCCAGGAACGGCGCAACATCCTCCACACGGTCCAGACCCCAAATCATTGTGGCATAGTCCGTCGCGACAAACCCAAGCGGGTTGAGCCCCGCCTCCTCCATCCCCTTGGTGACCAAAAGCGCCAGCGTCTGATGGGCATTCCTGCCGCAGAAACCATAAAGAACGATATGTTCGCGCCCATCCCGCGGAAACGTCTCTACCAGAAGGCGACCCGGCTGCGGCAATTGGGAATGCCGCTTTTGAAGCGCCAACCATTCCTGGGTTGAAGGGGGGAGGGCGCCCCACCGTTCTTCCCAAAGCATGTTCTGGATGCGATCCGCCAGTTGCACGGATGTGGTCCACTTATAGCCGATATAGGTGGCGACTTTGGGCTCCTTACTTGGCCGGGGGGATACTTCCACCGTCATCTGGTTCAGCCCCTCGTACCGAACGACCTGTCCGCCCATCAGGAACGTATCGCCGGGCGTCAGGGTGGACGCAAACCCCTCCTCGATCTCGCCCAGAGGCTGTCCGCCGCGCCCTTTGAAGCGCACTTTCAGCGTGTCCGTGTCAATGATCGTCCCGATATTCATGCGGATCTGCCGGGCCGCCCGCGGGTCGCGCAGGCCCCAAACCCCCGGCTGCCGTTCCATCAAGCGCTGGTAGCGATCATAGGCGCGCAGGGCGTAGCCGCCCGTTGCCACAAATTCCAGGCACGCATCGAACCGCGCTCGGCTCATGGCTGCGTAGGGCCCGACGGACTTCACTTCCGCGAATAGGGCATCCTCGTGAAAGTCTCCGGCACAGGCCGCGACCTGAATGTGCTGACACAGGACGTCCTGCGGGCCGTCCAAGCGCAGGTCGCCGTCCAATTCGGCGTCTTGGACCGCTTCCAGGGCCGCGGTGCACTCAATGACCTCAAACCGGTTGGCCGGAACAAGTCGTGCCTTCGACGGTGCGTTATAGCGATGGTTCGCCCGACCGATGCGCTGGATCAGGTTCTTCACCTTCTTGGGGGCGCCGACTTGGATGACAAGATCCACGTCGCCCCAATCAATCCCCAAATCGAGGGACCCGGTGCAGACGACCGCCCGCAGCGCGCCCTCCACCATCGCCTGTTCCACGCGCACCCGCGCCTCTTTGGCAAGCGCGCCATGGTGAATGCCAATGGGCAGATCGTCCTCATTGGCCAGCCAAAGGTGGTGAAAGAAAATCTCTGCCTGGGCCCGTGTGTTGTGGAAAATCAGCGTCGTCTTGTGCTGTCTGACGGCCTCTAGCACATCGGGGATGGCATAGCGTCCGCCGCCACCGGCCCAAGGCGGCGGTTCGGATGTGGGAAGGATGGCGATGTCCGGGGCTGGCCCGGGGTCCGCGTGCAGAATGGGGCAGGGGTCCGGGTGCTTGGCAAGGTAGTGGGCGATGACGTCCGGGTCGTCGACCGTCGCAGACAGGCCGACCCGGCGCAGATTGGGGGCGAAGCTTTGCAAGCGACTGAGTGCCAGCATAAGCTGATCGCCCCGCTTACTTTCGGCAAGCGCGTGGATTTCGTCCAACACAACCCTTTGAAGCCCTGCGAAGGTCCGCGCGGCATCGGGGTAGGAGATCATGAGCGCCAAGCTCTCGGGCGTGGTCAGCAGGATATGCGGTGGGTCGGCCCGCTGTCGTTTGCGGGCGGTTTGCGATGTGTCACCGGTGCGATCCTCCACGCGGATCGGCAGATCGGCCTCGGCGATCGGCGTCGCTAGATTGCGTTTGATGTCGTTGGCCAGCGCCTTGAGCGGAGAGACATAGAGCGTGTGAAGCCCCTGATGCTGCCCATCGGCTAATTCAACCAACGTCGGCAGGAACCCCGACAGGGTTTTTCCGCCACCCGTTGGCGCAATCAGCAAAAGGGCGGGCCGGTCCTTCTGCGCCAGCATTTCCCGCTGATGGGGATGCAGCGACCATTCGCGGCGGAGGAAAAAGGCCCCAAGGGCGTCAGGCAATGTCATTCCGTGCAGGGTAGCATGCGCCCGACAAAGGAAAAGGGCGCAGCCAGTGGCCGCGCCCTATCGATCTAAGAGGGCGACCTCTTATTCGAAAACACCGGTGGTGCTGTTGAAGGTCAAGCCACGCTGCGTGCCTTCATCGTTGATGAGCGACGCCGTCTGAGACGCGGCGCTAGAAGCCGCCAGGGCGGCGTTATGTGCGTCAAAGTCAGTTGACGTGGTGCCGGCGTGATCGGCTTGGAAGTCGCTCAATGTGGCATAAGCGGAGTTGCCATACCCGAGGGCGTCAACATCGGTCTGTGCATCGGCCGCGATGGTTTGTGCGGCGGCGTATGCGGCACCCAGGGCATCGTTCTGCAAGCCGCGGGCGTTGTCGCGGATCGCTGTGGCGGCCGCACCGCTCAGGGCACCGCCAATGTCAGATGCGAAAGAGACGCGGATCAGGTTGTCCTGCTCCATGGAGTCGCTGATATCATTCGACAGGTCGTCGATACCCGTGGCGATCACCGCCATCACGGCCAGGCCGAGGCCGACCAAAGCGGCAGTCAGGACGACCCAATCGACGGTAACAGCACCGGATTCGTCGGAGAGAAAGGTTTGATGATCAGTCATATCAAAAACTCGTTGTTTGCTGGACTTTGCATGGGATCGTTCCCGATGACTGATAATTCGCTTTCAATCGTGGCGCAGATATGGCCGCCTGTTGGCCGTTTTGGCGTCATTATGGGGTTGTTCGGGGGCGCCAAGGTTAAGGAGTGGTTAACCTGCGGGGCGGCGGGGGCTCGGCCTAGAACCCTGGATTATTGGCTTGCTGCAGCGCGTTGACGAAGTTCGCTGCGATAGAGGGCCCCGATTTCAGCCTCGGCCGCAATTTGCAGGCGCAATGCCTCTCCGGCCGTGCTGCCGTTGCTTTGCAACATGTGGGTGCGTAGTCCCTCCACCGCTTGGGCGTTCTGACGGATCATCAACGCCAATTCATCCGCAGACATCTCGGGCAGGGACAGTTCGACCATCTTTGCCACGGCTTTCCCGTCACAGCCCGTAACTGCACATGCCGCCCCTACCGCGGTCGCCATGGCGCGCGGGGATGGTTGGGACAGAAACTCGATATCTGTGATTTCGTCCGCGCCCAGGGTTGGGCCGCCATAGGTGTCATTCTGCAATTCCACTGAGATTGCAAATGCGGCGGCGACGAGGATGAGAAGGGAGGTTCCAGGAAGGAATAGCGTTGCGAGGTTAACGGCGCGTGTCATTTCATCCCTAGACATGGTCCCAAACCTCTTTTGCCAGTGGGTTTTCCGATTGGTTAACGCGGTGTTAACCAGGCAATCAGGCGGAAATGGGGCGCGTATGGCCTAAATGTGTTGCGTATTCGTCGCGCCAGAAAAGATCCGCCCCAATATGGGGCGAAACATGTGTTTGCGGCAAAGACCTGGCACTTTTGCCCACATCAGGGCGCATTGAAAAAACGCTGCCTTGACGACAGACCTTAGTGGACGATGTCCGCTTCTTCGACAAAGAGGTTCGCCCAGGCGCGATCAATCAAGTCCGGCGTCATCTGATAGGGGATGCATTCAAAGTCACAAATGGCGCGGATCTGGTCGACCAGGAAGGGCGCGTGGTAATTCGCGTAGATGTTGTTGATTTCCGGGTAGCGGTTCTTCAGCAGGTGCAGAAGCGCTTCCTCATTCAGTGGGACGCCTTTGGCCTTTGCCACGAGGGCCAAGATCTTCAGGAAGTCTTGCTGCGTCGGCCCATCAATCAAGACCTTAAAGAAGATCCGGCGAAGGGCGGCGACGTCGAAGATTTTGTTTGGGTGAAAGTTGGTGGAGAACACGACAAGCGTATCGAAAGGGACTTCGAACTTTTCGCCCGATTGAAGTGCCAAGATGTCGTACCCGACCTCCATGGGAACAATCCAACGGTTGATCAGCGCCTGGGGCGGTTCTTCTTGGCGGCCAAGGTCGTCCACGATGAACACGCCGCCTGACGACTTAAGCTGGAGGGAGGCCTGATAGGTTCGGGCGACCGCGTTGTAGTTCAAGTCCAACATGGAGAGGGTCAGTTCGCCCCCCGTCATCACAGTGGGGCGCTGGCACAACAGATACCGCATGTCGACGCGCTGGTTCTTTTTGCGCAAGGACGTTTCTTCTGCGTCGACGGTGACCGGCGTATGCACGATCGGATCGAAGAGGGTGATCACCTGGCCGGCATATTCAATCGCGTGGGGGATCCAGATGTTGTCGCCCATGGCGGCACGAATGCCTTCCGCGATCGAGGATTTTCCATTGCCTGGCGGGCCATACATCAGGCAGGACCGGCCCGAGCTGACGGCGGGGCCAAGCTGGTCGATCAGATTGTCGGGCAAAATCAAATGCCCCATGGAGTCGATCAGCTTCTGCCGTGAAATGTGAACGTTCTTAACGGACTGCGCTTTGACCTGTTTTTTGTAGGTTTCAAGCGGTACGGGCATCGGGCCGTAATATTCAGACTGGCTCAGAGCATCCATCGCCCGCGCTTTGCCCTGGTCGGTCAGCTGAAACCCCATTTCCGAAGAGGCGCCAGCATGCATCGTCCCGGTCGCCTGCATCAAGCCCGCTTCGCGCAATTGGTCGATCAATTGCTGTGCCAGGCCGGTGGTCAAGCAGACCGAAGCCGCGATTTCGCGGGTCGTTTCCACCGATTTTCGGAAGATCGTTTTCAATAGAATATCGCGCAGCATGACGACCGTCAGGCCGGTTTCTTCCAGTGTTCTGGGCACTGCGGGGGCAGGGACGCCCATCGTTGCGGGATTAGGCTGCATATTCATCGAAATGATCCTCGGTTAGTCCCCTTCGTACCGCGAGGGACTTTATATTCCCTTATCAGGCCCGATCCTTACCCAGAGGCGATGGCACCCAGGAGGAAATAACTTGTCAAAGTTGGGGCAAGCGCCAGGCCAAAGGGCACGTATCCCTTTCGATCCTCGGCGAACCAGATCCAGTCAGGCCGGGCCGCCCGCAGGGCAGAACTGCGACGCGCAATAAACATGCCGACAAGCAGGACGACCGACCACATCGCATATAAGGCAAGCACCGGAGAGACGTCGGCCAAAGCCACGAAGGGGGCGGCGGCCGCGATGTATTTCGCGTCCCCTGCGCCCATGCCGACACCGATGGCCAGGATATAGCAAATCACCAGCACGACGATGAAATGCACGTACCGCCAGCCATATTCCCCCAGCGGAAGCAAGAAAAAGCCCGCCACCACGAAGATGGCAAGCATGGCCAAGACGGCCTCATTCTTGATCTTCATGGCGCTGAGGTCGGTATAGATCACCCACAAAGTGATCGGCAGCGTCGCGATGCCAAAGATAAGCCCTTGCATTGGCGTCAGGGCGAAACTGCTGAACATGTCGTTTGGCCTTTACGTATCCAGAGATTGGAGCGCCCGCACCGCCGGTTCAAAATGGCGGGGATGCGTGTCGATGGCGTCTTGCAGCAACCGACGCGCGATGTCCCGATCCCCTTGCTTGACGGCGGCAAGGCCCGCAGTGTGCAACAATTGGGCACGCTCTTCCTGGGTCATTGGCACAATCGGCAAGGAATAGGTGCGGCGCGCCGCGCGGGCGAGGACGAGGTTGTTCTTGGCGGTGAAAATGCTCTCATCATAGGTGATCGCCTCGGTGAACAACCGCTCCGCCGCGCCTGTGTCGCCCCGGGACAGCTTGGAATAGCCCCAGTTGTTCAACACGTTGGCGGGTTTATTGGTCAAGCCAACGGCTGTCTCATAGAAACTGTCGGCGCGGTCCCACTGGCGGTTGCTGTCCGCGACCATTGCTTCCAAGCGATAGCGCTTGAACGTCTCGTGGGTGGGGGGGATCTGATCCAATGTGGCTTTCGCGGCCGCCCAATCCGATGTCCGAATTTGGGCGTCGGCCAGGTCGACCCGGTCGTCATGGGTCGCGCTTGGATGCTCCAACACGTTGCGCCACGCCAAGACGGCCTCCGATTGCCGGCCCGCGCGCACAAGGCTGCGCGCAAGCCCCCGTTTGGCGGCGATGTCTTCCGGGTTTGCGTTGATTTCGCGGCTGAAGAAGGCAACAGCCTCCCGCGGCTCCGCCACGGTCAGCATGATTTCTCGCATGCTGTCCTGCTCTGCTGCGGCTGCGTCGCTGACGGCCCGTGACACAGCGGCGTCGCTCGTCGCATTGCAGCCAGATACCACCAAAACCCCTCCGGCGAGGAGGGCCCAAATGATCCGTTGGCGCATGTTGTGCGTCCTTTTCTGCTCGATGCCTTCGGTTTTTATGGTGTTAGCCCGTCAGGAGACCGGAGGTCATAGACCCCATTGGCCCGCCGCGAGAGTGTGAAGGCGTCATCTTCTTCAGTATGTGCCAGAACCCGCTTCCTCTGTTCAAGTTTTTCACTCGAAACACGGAGGTTATCGCGAATTTCCGGCGTCGGCTGTAGCGCGAATGCTGCACGAAACAGGCTATGGGCTTCGCCCAGCTCGTTCCTTTCCAGCAAAACAACGCCCAGATTGTTCATGGCTTTCGCGTTTTTCGGATCAGACCGTAAAACGTCGCGCAACACATTTTCTGCCTGGCCAAGGCGCCCGAGGCGGATATTCGCAAGGGAGATCGAAAGCCGCACATCGTCGGTTAGGCCGTCTTGTGCCGCCGCACGCATATAGCTCGCCAGAGCCAATTCCGCCTCACCCGCCTCCAGCAACCGATCCCCAACAATCAGTGGGTCGATCTCTTTCGCCGATCCTTTGATGACCCCTGGGGGCGTCAAATCTTCGGCGGTCGTGCCGCGACCCACATCTGTCGTGTTGCAGGCCGTCAAAGCCAGCGTTGCGATTGCAAGGGTCCCCACCCATCTATCCATGGCTTAGAATCCTACTGCGCCGCCACCAAGCGTTTCGGCAATGCCGTGCAGCGAGGGGCCAATGAGAATGATCAGAAGCGGCGGAACACAGAACATCATCGTTCCAACCGTCAGTTTCGTGGGCAGGACGTTCGCTTTTTCCTCGGCGCGCATGACGCGCTTGTCCCGCATTTCCGCGGCATAGACCCGAAGGGCATCCGCGATCGAGGTGCCGAAGCTGGCCGATTGGATCAACACGGTCACAAAGCTTGTGATGTCGTTGATATCGCACCGATCCGCCATGGATCTCAGAACGTCTGGCTTATCTTTACCGGCCTTCATTTCCTGGGCCACCATTATGAATTCGCTCGCAAGGGCTGGGTAAGATGGCTCAATCTCTGTGGCCATGCGAATGATGGACTGGTCCAAGGATTGACCCGCTTCGACGCAGACCAGCAACAGGTCCAGCGCGTCGGGGAAGCCCTGTTGGATTTCCTCCTGCCGCTTGGCCGCGCGCTTCTGGACCCAGTATTTTGGCGCAATGTACCCAACGGCACCAGGCATGACGATGTAGCCGAACAGTTGGAGCGGGGACAGGTCCTGGGCCAGTACCAGGGCGTAAAGCGCCCCGAGCGCCAGGCTCCCAACTCCCATCAGAAATTGCGCCGCCGTCAATGTACGGACTGCGTCCTTATGGGCGTAGCCTGCGCGGGTCAGCATCATCCGCGTCTTGGACAGTTCTTCTTTGTCTTTCGGGTCAAGGTAGTCGGAATACTTGGCCAGATGCTCATTCCGGCGTCCGTTCCGGTTCAGCTTTTCCTGCGTCAGATCCTCAAGGGTCGCATCTTTGCGGTCTTTCTTGATGCGATCCAGCGGGTCCACGTTCTTGGTCAGAACTTTGGGCAAGGCCAGCAACACCAACAGGATACCGGCGGCGCCCGCGATGTAGATCATCCCATCGGGGCCAAGCATGCCAGCTATGACGGAGTCGATATAGTCCATGATCCTTGGCCCTTAGACTTTGATGTTCACCATCATCCGCATGAACACGACGTTCACGAGGAGGAAGACGCAGACCACGGCGGCTGCTGGAATGAAGTAAGCGGTATCTTTGACGTCCGCGTAGTAATCCGGCTTCATCACGTTGATCCCGACCAAGGCCAGGATGGGAAACGCGGACAGGAACATGCCCGACCAACGCGCCTCAGCGGTGATGGCTTTCACCTTCCGGAACAGCTTGAACCGGGCGCGCACAACGTTGGACAACCCTTCCAGGATTTCCGCCAAGTTGCCGCCGGACTTTTGCTGGATCGCCACGGCCACGGCCAGGAACCGAAGGTCCTGCAACTCCACCCGTTCGGCCAAGGCACGCAAGGCGTCGGGCACGTCGCGGCCATACGCCGCCTCGTCCGCGATGAACCCCATTTCCGACCCCAAGGGGTCTGCGACCTCCTCCGACACGATGCGTATGGCCGAGTTGAGCGGGTGCCCCACGCGCAACGACCGCACAATCAGTTCGATCGCGTCGGGAAGTTGCTCTTCCATCATGCCAAGGCGTTTCTTCGCCTGGCCATTCACCCACACATAGACGCCGCCCACGCCGAACGCGACCGACAGGAGAAGGCGGATGGGCAGGGCGGCGGCGGTGAAGACCGTCATCAGCCCAAAGGCCACAAAAACCAGCAGGATCATGATCCCGATCAACATTCCGGGTGTGAAGGCCAGGTTTGCCTTCTGCGCCTTTTCAGCCAGGAGGGAGTAGAGCGGGATGGACTTCGCCCCGTCATGCTGGCTCATCTCCTTTCGGAGGACGGCCATCACCTGGTCCCGCGTGGCCCCCTTTTCCATCAGGGCAAGGCGGCGGTTCACACGGTTGTTCAGTTTGATCGACTTGCCGAAGATCAGCAGGTATAGGCCGCCAATGATCAGGTAGATTGACCCAAAAATCGCCAGATAAATCAGGGGTTCAATGGACAGTTGCATCGATCAGCGACCCCCAGCGGGTTCATAGATGGAATTGGGCAAGTCATAGCCCCAGGCTTTGAAACGATCCGCATAGTGGCTGCGGATGCCCGTCCCGGTGAAACGGCCGACAATGGTGCCGTCGGGCTCAAGCCCCAAACGTTCGTAGCGAAAGACTTCTTGCAGGGTGATCACTTCGCCCTCCATGCCCGTCACCTCGGTGATGGACACCATCCGGCGCGAGCCGTCTTGCAGGCGCGACGCCTGCACAATCAGGTTCACAGCCGACGAAATCTGCGCCCGCACGGCCTTCAGTGGCATTTCAATGCCCGCCATGGCGATCATGTTTTCAAGACGGCTAATGGCATCGCGGGAGTTGTTGGCGTGGATCGTGGTCATGGATCCGTCGTGGCCTGTGTTCATGGCCTGCAACATGTCGATCACTTCCTCGCCGCGCGTCTCGCCGACGATGATCCGGTCCGGGCGCATCCGCAGTGCGTTTTTCAGACAGTCCCGCTGGCTGACCGCACCTTTGCCTTCCACGTTGGGCGGACGGCTTTCCATCCGGCCCACATGGTCCTGCTGCAGTTGGAGTTCCGCCGTGTCCTCGATGGTCAGCACGCGCTCGGCATGGCCGATGAACGATGACAGCGCGTTCAGCGTCGTCGTTTTACCAGACCCCGTTCCGCCCGACACGATCACGTTCAACCTGCAAGCGACGGCCGCCTGGAGGTAGGCGGCCATTTGCTCGGTGAAGGCGCCAAAGCTGACAAGGTCGTCAACGGCCAGCTTCTCTTTCTTGAACTTACGAATGGAGACGAGCGAGCCATCCACGGCCACAGGGGGAACCATGGCGTTGAAACGTGACCCATCCTTCAAACGGGCGTCAACGTAAGGGTTCGATTCATCCACCCGCCGGCCCACGGCCGACACGATCTTGTCGATGATCCGCATCAGATGCTTCTCATCTTTGAAGCGGATGTCAGATTTTTGAAGTTTACCCGCCCGTTCGATGTAGATGTTGTGCGGGCCGTTCACCAGAATATCGTTGACCGTGTCATCCTGCAGCAGGGGCTCCAGGGGGCCCAGGCCCATGACCTCGTCAAAGAGTTCGTTATTGAGCGTGTCGCGGTCTTCACGGCCCAGCACCACGCCCATTTCGGCCAGTTCTTCGGTCGTGATCGACACGATTTCCGCGCGCAAAGACCGATGATCTGCCTTTTCCACCACGGACAAGTTCAAATTGTCCAAAAGACGGTGGTGCATCTCGGTCTTGAGTTCTTCGATCCGCTCTCGACGTTTCAGGTCTTTTTCCGGCGTCGCCGGTGCCGCCGCCGTATCGGCGGGCTTCATCTTGGCTTTGACGCCTTCCGGGACGTTGAGCGGTGCGCCCGTCGTCTCCTCGGCCAGTTTCGAGACCTTGTCGACAGCTTCTTCTAACTCAGCTGCGCCAATGGGCTTTGCGCCCTGGATCTGCGGTTTTTTGTAACGTGAGAACATCTCGACCTCTTGATCCGAACGTCAGCCAAATTTCAGGCCAAACAGGGCCTTTTTCTTGGGGGCATTGCTTTCCCCGGCCTCGATGCGGGTCCGCGCGTCTTGCAGACCCTGGGCCAGTGACTGAATTTCTTTGGTCAGCGCGTTGCGCGGGGCCAATTCCGACAGTGGCGCGGCCTGGTCGTTCACTTCGGTGACCTGCTTGCCGCCATCGGGCAAAACCGCGTGGAACTTGATGTCCAGGCTGTCCGCCATCCGATCGATCCGGGTCCGGCCCGTCATATCCAGCTTGCCCGGCGCCTTGTTCATCAGATACGCGACCTTCGAGATCGGCAGGCCTTCACCTTGCAGAAGTCTTTGGAAACGCAAAGCATTCTGAGCGGAGCGAACCTCAAGCCCGACGCTGTAGAAAAAGATGTCGGACATCTCCAGCACCGTCTCGGTCCACGCTGTGACCGCGCAGGGCATGTCAACGACCACCACGTCAAAGCAAGACTTGGCCAACTTCAGCAGTGCGCCCACCTCCTCTGGGCCCACCACGTCAAGCGGCAGAACCTCGTTCGGGGCCGTGAAAACGCTCAACTTGTCTTCATAAACACTCAGCGATTGGCGGAAGCCTTGCTCATCCATGCTCTGAATTTCGCTCAGCACTTCATAGATGGACGCGCCGCGTTGCAGGTCCAGATACGTGGCCACGGATCCAAATTGCAGGCCCAGATCAATGATGCAGACGCTCGGCGTCGCAGTCTTGTCGATATTGGCCAATTCCCAGGCCAGGTTGACCGCGATTGTCGTCGCGCCATCCCCCCCTGCGGCGGATTGGACGGCGAAAATCGCGGAGTCGCCGGTTTTGCCGCCCATGCCACCGCCCGTCGGCGTGGCTGCGGTGGCGACCGACCCGTCCAACATCTCTCCATTTGCCTGCATCATCGCGGCTGTCGGCGCCATGGCCTGGGGCTGACGGATGCGGGCGACGGCCTCGGTCAAGGCGTTCTCGGGCAAAGGGTAGGGGGCGAAGTCGTCGGATCCGGCGCGCATCAGTTCGTGCAGCGCCATGGGGCCCAGCCCCTCGGCCACCAAGATCACGCGCAGGCGCGCGTTCTTGGCTTGGCGGATGACGTCGATGACCGTGCTCAGGCGTGGCTCATCCTCGTGGTCAACGGCCACCACGATGAACTCAAGCTCGCGCGCCTCGTCTTGGTGCAAAAAGGCCAGCGCTTCGGCAAAGTCCAGGTCGCCCCAGCCTTCCCCCAATTCCGCTTCCATATCTTCGATCAGAAGGTCGAACTCCTGCACGTCGCGGGACACTGTAACCGCGCGTAGGGGTTCCGGCTCTGGGACTGCTGCAAGGTTGCTCGACATTATATCACCAACTTCCACTTTGACCGATTCGGGCCGGTTCGGATCGACTGCCGCCGCGCATCTAAAACTGCGTCACGACTGGGAATAATTCCCGTTTCCGATTGGATGCCCGAGAATTCGGGCAACAATTGGACCAAACCCATGAAATTATGGGGAGCCGATAGAACAAACATACCCGCATTTGGCCGATCCCTCGACCCATAGACTTGGCAAAGTTCCGCAGTTTTGACGCAAAGTGTTTGGGTCAGTTTCCGTCGCCCGGGGCAGGGGGCGGCAGGGGACCAATCGCTCCAAAACGAAAAGACCCCGCATCGATCCGATGCGGGGCCTTTCCGAGGACTTGTCTTGAGGTGAGCCTTAGCTCGGGCTGTTAGCGAAACCGCCGCCCGATGCCTGGATCGTTCCGGTATAGCGACGGTACACGATCTGACCGTACTTGCCGTCTAGAACCAGCGGGTTGCCCTTGACGAACCCTGCCACCTCGGTGACCGTCCGGCGGTTGGCCCGCTCGCGGTTCTGCGTGGCGACCACCGGGCGGGTTTCCCCGAAGCTGACCAGCGCGTCCAGGCGAGAGCGGGAGATCCCCTTGCTCACCAGGTAGTGGACGGCGGCGCGGGCACGGCGGCGGCCCAGGCGTTGGTTATAGCCGTTCGAGCCAACCGCATCCGTGTGACCGTAGACGCTGAACCGAACTTCCGGGAACTGCCGGATGAAGTCGGCTTGCTGATCCAGGATGGCCCGGGCGGCACCGTCCAACTGCGCGCTGTTGAAGGCGAAGTTGATCGTGGTGGGCACGGAGGCCGCGAAGCGCTTGCCGAGGGCGATGGTCGCCTCCTGAGAGCCGTTCATCACCAGCATGTTCTGCATCGTCGGGCCACCAAAGCCCCCTTCGTCGACGCTTGAACCTGCGGGGCTGTTGAAGGTCGTTCCGGTGCAGGCGCCGAGGGTCGAAACTCCCAGGCCCAGAACCATCATGCGGCGAGAAATGTGTTGCGTTTTCATGATCTTACTCCAACACGTAGCCGTAGTTTCCCGAGAAGTCTTGGTCGGCCAGGCCGCCGCGAGAGCTGGCCCGCGTGTTCGACGTGGAGCCCGACAGACGACCGTACAGGAACAGCTCGTTTTCGGTGGGGGGACGGATCCGATCCGTGGGCACAGCCAAGGCTTCGCCAGAGGTCGGATGGACCAGATGCGCCGTGATGATGATGACCAGTTCCGTTTGCTGCCGGGTAAATCCAGCCGACCGGAACAGAGAGCCGAGCACCGGCAGATTCCCCAAGAGCGGGATCTGATTGATGCTGTCCGTGAAGTCATCCTGCAGGATGCCCGCGATGGCAAAGCTTTGCCCGTCACGAAGTTCAACGGTCGTCTCGGCCCGGCGGTTTTGCAGCGTTGGCACCTGTGCGCCACCGATCAATGTGCCCGAGTCCTGGACAACCGAGGAAACCTGCGACTTCACGTTCAGATTGATGATATCGCTGTCAACCACGGTCGGTGTGAACTCCATCTGGACACCGAAGGGTTTGAAATCCACGCCAACATTGCCCTCATCGTCGATTTGGGGCACGGGGATTTCGCCACCAGCCAGGAACTGAGCGGTCTGACCGGACAGGGCCGTCAGGTTCGGCTCGGACAGGGTGCGTACGACGCCCTTCTGTTCCAGCGCCTGGATCATCAGGTTGAAATTCAAGGAATTCAGCCCAAAGTTCAGCGTCAGTGCACCGGCCGCGTCGGCCACATTGCCCGTGTTCACGGCCAAGGCGCCGTCGTCGCTCAGCGTGGTGTTCAAGGATGCGCCCAATTGCTTGGACAGGTTGCGGGACATCTCGGCGAAGCGAACCTTCAGCTGCACCTGCTGGGTGCCGCCGACATTCATCAGGTTCAGGACAGCGTCCGGAGCGTAGCGGTTCGCAATCTCCAACGCTTGGTCCAGTTTTTGGACCGAAGACACGGTACCCGACAGGACCAGGCCGTCATTGGCGGTGCGCACTTCGATGTGCTCCTGCGGCAGCAACTGACGCAGCCGCTCTTTGAACTCTGCCACGTCGGGGGTGACTTGCACCTCCACATTCGTGATCAGGCTGCCATCGGGGCCCAGAAGCGTCAGCGTCGTGCGGCCGGGCGCCTTGCCCAGGACGTAGACGGTGCGCTCCGACAGGGTCGCGATGTCGGCGATCAGCGGATTGGCCACCGACAGTTCCGCGAAGGGAACGTCGCTTTCCAAAACGATCGCGCGATTGAGGGAAACTTTGAGGGCGGATTGAGCGCGCCCCTGTGACAGCCGAAGGGTCTCGGCATAGGCTTCTGCGATGGGGGTTGCTGTCACCAGCATCCCAAGCATCGCTGCCTTCAAGATAGTGCGTATGTTCATGTGACCTGCCTCTCTGATCACGGTGAAAGATAGAGTACGGGTCTTTGCCCGCATCGAAGGCACCATCGCATAGGGGGTATCTTTTGCAATAATACAGGGGGTTTCGGGGGTATTCTTCATGCTTCTGGGACACAGGTTGCCCAATTTCGACCACATTGGAGCAAACGCGGTTACGGTTCGCTTGGGGCGACCTGAACAATGGGGCGACAATGCTCGCCAAAGGGGGCAAGATCCGGCGCCGTCTGTCAGGGAAAGCAAGACGGTTCCCGCGGTTTTCAGCCGAATGTTCCCGTCCATTCTGGCGTGATTCAGCGGATGAGGGGAGACCGGTGTGCGACGTTAACAGTTTTGGAAGCCGGTGCTTTGAATCTCGGGCGGCGACGGTCCAAAACCAAAGGGGCAATCGTCCACCACGTGCCGTCCAACCCAAAAAACTTGCCGCCGAACGTCCACTGAACGCTCCAACGGATCATCGCGTTGATGTTTAGAAGCCAGGAATGGGATCCGATCGACACCCAGCATGCGTCCCAAGATTTCGAGGTCGCCACGGACGGCTATCTTACCGAGAGCCCCCGGCCGTTGTCCTGAAAAACTGTGGTGTGACAGCGTTTTACGTCGGCCCCGGCGAGGTTCAAATAATGCCACTGCTAGATGTGCTGATGTCCCTAAGTGACGGAAACCTATGGAAATCCGCTGCCGTTAATCCACACGGCGTCCGCGTGGCCAAGTCGGGTCGATTTCAAAACGCGCCCGAGCCGTCAGACAAATTCGGGCCCAGGGTTCAGCCAATTCTCTGACCCGTATGATCGCCCGAAGATCAAAACCCATTGCACCCCCAAACACTGGACGGGACGGGTGCGAAAGATCCGCCCGAAATTCACAAAGGAAATAACTTGGACCCGAAACCCCAATATCGACCTGCGTAATGCTGGCTTAAATCGTAGGTCTTCGCGCGAAGCGATATGCTCTCACCTGGATTAACCAGGTTTCACGCCTCGCCAATACCTTGGCGCCGCTCGAACACACGTTGCCACAAGCGCACCCGCAAAACGCAAGGCGCCCCCGACCTGGGTCGAGGGCGCCGCGCGATACGAGTGGGCGATTGCTTTATTCTGTCGCCCCGTCATTTGGGCGCCCTTCGCGGCCCCCTGCTTGTTGGGCGGTCGGTTGCGGCGCGGGCTGCGGGGCCACGGCCAGGGCGCCCCCTTCTTGGTCGGGGCAGGGGACCTGCATTACGACCACTTCCGCCCCTTTCCGGGTGCGCACCACACAGGGCTGACGACGCTGGGCGGTTTCTTCGGCCCCCAGCACTTCGCGGAGCGTTGCGGTGACGGCAGCGGATTCTGTTTCGTCTTGCACGCCGACCAGGGCCAAAGACAGGCGACCCGTCGCCTGGGCCTGGGCCAGCTTGGCCACGATGTCCGGCGACGCTTCGACGGTCACCGTCCGCGCGATCGTCGGGTTGTTGCGCTGCTCGTCCGTTTGTTGGTCAATGGCGATCAACGGCAAGTTCGGGTGGATCAGTCGGGTCACGCCCCCTTGGCCGCCGATGCTGCCGGACCAGTAGACGTCGACGCGGTCACCTGGGCGCAGGAACCCGGACACGCCGGAATTCACGTCAACCTGGATGGAGAAGGCCCGCATGCCGGCCGTCAACGTTGCGGCGACGCCGGCTTCTTCACCCGGCTCCGTCACTTTCACCCGCAAAAGCGGCTCATCCCGTTCCATCACACGCAGGATGGTTCGCTGGCCGTCGACGCCCGGGGGAAAGATTTCTTCCAACGTGGAAAACGTGCCTGCGGGCAAGCTGTCGGCGGGCCACTCAATGGCGCGCACATCCGTCTCGCGCAGGGCATCCCCGTAGCGCAGCTGCCGCCGCACAACGTACACGTCTTTCGTGGGCACAATCGCGCTTTGCTGACTGCTCAGGGCCGACTCGTACTGGGCGAACCGCCCCTGAGCCGTGTGAATGGCGAAGCCCGCAAGGGCCAAACCCGCCAAAAGGACTATGCCAAAGATTATACGCATCGAACGGTTCCTTACGAAAGGATGGGCGTCATTCCAGCCCGGTCGTTTCCCTATTGGCGTCGGAATGCGGCAAATCCGTGGAAGTGCCATGAATTCACAGTGGAGAGACGAACAGTCTGCGCCGGGTTACGCCGTTCCTGCCCAACTCAACGCGGACTATAGGCAAAGCCGCGTTAGCATTTTGTTACCGGCGCCGAGGTTCATTCAGACAATTCGCCGAAAACCCAAACTGGTCCAGCCGCCTGGCGCGCAATTCGCCTTGAAGAACGCAAAGGGCATGTCCGTCAAAGGCCAAAGGCGCCCCGACAATTTGCCGAGACGCCCAAGGTAGCTGTCTAAAGATCGGGCAGGCAACAGCTACCCGAACTTCAAAGCTTACTTCGGTGTGATCAGGTTTGCGCCGGACAACGTGCTGTTCTTGCTGGTGATGTCGGATTCCATCACGTTGCTCACGTCGTTGGACAGGTTGTCGATGCCGCCGGAAATGACGGTCATGACGGCCAGGCCCAGGCCAACCAGAGCTGCGGTCAGCACGACCCAGTCAACGGTCACGGCGCCGGATTCGTCTGCGGAAAAAGTCTTGATTGCGTTCAGCATGAGTTCAGTCCTTGTATCAAACTCGTTTTCTCTATCGTTGGGCTGCCTGCCCGTTCGATGGAGCCGTTTTGCTCGGCAATCGGGGCGGGAATGAGACGCGTTCAAGAACAATTGAGGGAAGTTTCCAGGTGAGACCGGGAAAATCAGGGTGTTAGCGTGCGTTTACGCGCTGTTTACCATGTGGTTCCTGCCCATCCCGCACAAAAGGGTAGGGAGTCGCGCCTGCCAACGCGACTCCCATGTCCCTCGATCGCGAGACCGAAGTGAAAGTGACGTTTCCCCGATTAGCGATTTGCCTGCCAACAAATCGGTGGGGCTGCTCATGCGTCACGTTTCTTGCCCGAGTGACTCAGGTCCTTTTGTTGATCCCGTTAAAACACGCGGTCTGCCGTCGCCTGTTTTTGGAATGGTTAATGGTATCCCGCAGGAATGGGGCAAAATCGTGTCGAATTAGGGATGAATTGGCGACAGTAGGCCTTTCACCAATTATTAAAGGGGTTTTGGCAACAACACCGGGGCGGACACTGGCCTTTGGCACGGCAAAACCGCCCCAGACGGGGCGTTTTGGTGGGGAAAGTCACAGTCCTGCATCTGAAAACGGGGTGGCTCCTGACATGTGGGGCCGCTTCGTGGCATCAGCCTTGGTGAAAAACAAATGATCGAGCAGTGAGATCATGAAGCGGTACATCTATGCTTCCCTCGTGGGGGCCCTCACCTTGTGGCCTGTCACAGGGCCAGTTCAGGCTGGAAACGACTTTACATTCAAGCGGGTAAAACCCCCGTCAAGCTCCGGTCCGCGGATCACCGTGCAGATCTCTCCCGAGGATCGTCCCGTCCGCCCAACCGCGCCCATCGTGCGGTCGCGCCCCGAGGCCCCCCCGCAGGTGGAGACCGCGGTGGCCATGCCCCCCTCGGGCGGTCCCGCCCGCGAAGGGGCCGGGCAGGAATGGTTCTGGACCAGTGTCTCCCCTGCCATCGGCGCCCAGGCGGGGCGGTTTCTCAAGGCCGCCCAGATCGCCGCGCGGCCGCCCAGCGAAAGCGGGGTGCGCGCGCCGTCGCTCAAGCACCTGCAACGCATTGCGCAGACCTACGGCGATGACATCCTGCGCCATTCGGTCGGCACCCGTGTCTCTCCGGCGTTGGTGTTGGCCCTCATCTCGGTCGAATCCGCGGGCAAAGTCGACGCCCTCAGCCATGCGGGCGCCCAAGGGTTGATGCAGCTTATCCCCGCCACGGCAGAACGGTTTGGCGTCCGCGATGTGGGCGACCCGGGCCAGAACATTCGCGGCGGCGTGGCCTATCTTGACTGGCTCATGAAGGAATTCGGCAACGATCCCGTCCTGGCCTTGGCGGGCTACAACGCCGGGGAAGGGGCCGTGAAGCGCCATGAGGGGGTGCCGCCCTACAAGGAAACGCGCGCCTATGTGCCCAAAGTGCTGGCCGCGTGGAATGTGGCGCGCCTGATGTGCACCACACCGCCAACCATGCCAGGGGATGGGTGCGTGTTCTCTCGGGCCTTTGATGATAGCTGACGCCTAAGCTTGGACGCTATAGGCTGGTCGACCGGCATTGGCGCGCAGCTGGCGCAGGCTGCGGCAACGCAGCCCGGGGGGGTGGAACCGCTCAGATTGGTGAATATCGGGGGGCGACGCGAAACGCGCAGACATCGCTCCTCGACAGATGTGCCGTTAGTGTTCGTCGACCAGCGTCGCCTCGGTGACGGCGCGCACCTCTTCTTCGGTCACCCCGTCGGTCAGTTCAACGATTTTCAGGCCACCCTCAACCACATCCAACACGGCCAGATTGGTGATGATGCGGTCCACGACCCCCTTGCCCGTCAAGGGCAAGGTACAGGCACGCAGAACCTTGGACTGCCCGTGCTTGTTAGCGTGATCCATGACGACGACCACACGCCCCACACCGGCCACCAGGTCCATGGCGCCGCCCATCCCCTTCACCAGCTTGCCAGGGATCATCCAATTGGCCAGATCGCCGTTCTCGGCCACTTCCATGGCGCCGAGGATGGCCATGGCGATCTTGCCGCCGCGGATCATGCCGAAAGACTGCGCGCTGTCGAAATAGGCGGAATGGCCCAGTTCCGTGATCGTTTGTTTGCCCGCATTGATCAGGTCGGGGTCTTCCTCCCCCTCGACGGGAAAGGGACCCATGCCCAGCATCCCATTCTCGGATTGCAGGGTCACTTCAATCCCCTCGGGGATGTAGTTCGACACCAAAGTCGGGATCCCGATGCCCAGGTTCACATACCAGCCGTCTTGCAATTCCTGCGCCGCGCGCGCGGCCATTTGGTTGCGATCCCAGGGCATTGACCCCTCCTTGTCCTAAAGCTCGGCGATGCCAACGGGGACATCGACCATGACCACGGTGCCCGCCGCCCCGCGCACCGGAGTGATGGTCGCATCGAGACCCTCCGTCAATGTCTTGATCAGGCGCCCGCCAATGGTCTCCGGGTCGGGGAAGGGCGCGTTGGACGGCAGCCCGACGCCATCATCGGTCACCACGGCGCGCAATCCTCCGGCCGCCAGCTTGGAGACACGCATTTCCACCAGCCCCTCATCCATCCGTTCAAACGCATGGCTGAACGCATTGGACAACACTTCGGACAACAGGAGCGAAATCCGCACCGCCGCTTCCAGGTTCACTTCCATGGGTTCGATGTTCTGCGTGAACCGTATCCCCGGGCGCCCCTCCTCGTGGGACACCGCCGACGCGATGCGGGAAATCAGGCTGCCCAGGTCGATGCCGCCGGTGAATTTTTCCTGCTGGTCCGACAATTGCATGGATTCGTACACCAGCTGCAGGCACTCGAACCGGCGGGTCACGGATTCGAAGTCTATGCTGTCCGTGTCGCCCGGCTCTCGGATCGACTCGATCACCATGGCCAGGTCTTCGCGCACGCGGTTCTGCACGCTCGACAACAACGCATTCGCGGCTTTTTCCTCAAGCTCGGAATCGTAAAGCTCTTTCTGGATGCCCAGGAAATAGATGATCTCATCATTGCTGTCGGTGATCGGCGCAATGATCAGGCGGTTCAGAAAGGGGCGGCCATCGGCCCGATAGTTCAAGATGTCCACGGTCACATCCACCGACGCATCGATGGCGTGCCGCAACTTGTCGACGGCCTCTTTGTTGGTGTCATCCCCCTGCAGGAACCTGCAATTTCGGCCAATCACGGCGGACCGGTCATAGCCCGTGGTTCGCTCGAAAGCGGAATTGACATATACGATAGGATTATCCTCGGCACGGGGATCCGTCAGGACCATGGCAACGCGCACCCGGCTGAAGCCAGCAAGTGCGGTCTGATCGTTGATCACCGAAGCCAGTTTGCGGCGGGAATCCAAGGTCGTTCTCCTGTTCTTGGCGTGTTTGTGGATCTTGCCCCGTCCGGGTCTGACGGACGGGGCGGCGGATGTGCGGATCCTTAGGCCGCCGGACGGGTGGTCCGTTGTTCGATCCGTTTCTCGTGCTCTCCCTGGATCAAACGATGGACATAGATACCCGGCAGATGGATGTGATCGGGGTCCAATTCTCCCGGTTGGACGATTTCCTCCACCTCCACAACGCATACGTTACCACACATTGCAGCCGGGGGGTTAAAGTTCCTTGCGGTCTTCCGGAACACCAGATTTCCGGTTGTATCGGCTTTCCAGGCCTTCACCAAAGACAGGTCGGCAAAGATGCCTTCCTCCATGATGTAAGTCTCGCCATTGAACTCTTTATGCTCTTTACCCTCGGCAATCACGGTGCCCACGCCGGTTTTGGTGTAGAAGCCGGGGATGCCGCATCCGCCGGCGCGCATCCGCTCAGCCAGGGTGCCTTGGGGGTTGAACTCCAGCTCCAACTCCCCTGAGAGATATTGCCGCATGAACTCCGCATTCTCCCCCACATAGGAGGAGATCATCTTTGTCACCTGCCGCGTCTGCAGCAGAATCCCAATGCCGAAATCGTCCACACCGGCGTTGTTGGATGCAAATGTCAGGTCCTTGGTCCCCGCGTGCCGAATGGCGTCCAGCAGCAATTCAGGTATGCCACACAGGCCAAATCCACCGGCGGCGATGAACATGCCATCGAACAGCAAGCCGTCGAGCGCCTCTTCGGCGGAGCCGTAAACCTTCTTCATTTTCCGTGTCCTGACACAAATCCCAGTACACAAAGATATACGTGACGGGGCGGCTGCGTTCAATCGCTTGCGACGGCGTTCTTGCGCCCAGGAACGTGCGCGCGCGCCCACAGCAGGGTCGCGGGAATGCCAAGGATGAATACGGTGTAGGCGTTCACCTCCCAGGTGGGGCGCGCCGCCGTGTAGGTCGCATAGGTGGCGATGGCGCAGACGGGGATAAGGGCGGTCCACAGAAGGGCGCGATCCGACACGGTGGCTGGCACATGCCGGTCGCCGCGGCCTGCGTGCCGCAATGCCCAAACCGACAGGACCGTCAGGCCCGGCAACGCCAGGGACCAAGGGAACAGGGGCACCAGCCACGACACCGCCCAAAGCCCGCCAAACAGCAACGTCAGAGCCCAAAGGTCTGTCTTCAGGTTCAGCGCCATGAGGCGCGGGCCCAGGCGCGACCACCCCCAATGGCCCGCCACAAACACCAGCCAGCCGATCCCCACTTGCGCCGCAAAGGGGCCAAGGGGCTGCCAGTCAAAGCTCTGACTGCCATCCGCGGCCTCCCGCACGTTCCACATCCAGCCGTTCCAAACGCCCAAGGCGACGCCCAAGGCCGCGCTGGCCACCGCCCCTGCGACGGCACCGCGCGCCAACCTGCTGCGCAGCCACAGGAAGGCCAGGAAGACCGTCACAACCGCATGCCACGCAAGCGGCGTCCACAGGATGGAAAAGGGCAGGACGCCATAAAGCTCTGCCACAACCAGCCCTTCGGCCAGAAAGCCGAACAACCCCGCCGCAATCCACCACCCCCGGCTGTCCCAGCGGTCAAAGACCGCCAGGACGGCAATCATCGCCCACCCCAACAGACCATAGAGAAGGCCCATCATCCAAAAGTCCGGCGTCAGGTCGACGGGGTAGAACCACAACTCGCTGGGCACCACCAACAGCGCGCCCAGGGTCGCCACCCCGCCCAGACGCAGCGCCAGCCCGCCCAAGATGCGGCCCCGCTCAGACGGGCCCGCGCCCGCGGGGGCGCGGCAGGTTGCGCAGTGTCGCTGACCCCAAGATCAAAGGCCGGGATAGATCGGGAACCGGTCGCACAGGGCTTGGACCTTGCCGCGCACCGTCGCCTCCACCTCGGCATTGCCATCGGCGCCATTGGCGGCCAGGCCATCGACCACTTCCACGATGAAGTCGGCCACATCCCGAAACTCCGGAACGCCGAACCCGCGCGTCGTGCCTGCGGGCGTGCCCAGACGGATGCCGGACGTGATGGTGGGCTTCTCATCGTCGAACGGAATGCCGTTCTTGTTGCATGTGATGTGCGCCCGGCCCAAAGCGGCTTCGGTCGCGTTGCCCTTCACGCCCTTGGGGCGCAGATCCACCAACATCAGATGCGTGTCCGTGCCGCCCGTCACAATGTCCAAGCCGCCTTTCATCAACTGATCGGCCAGGGCCTGCGCATTCTCGATCACTTGCGCCTGGTAGTCCTTGAAGCCGGGGCGCAATGCCTCGCCAAAGGCCACGGCCTTGCCCGCGATAACATGCATCAGCGGCCCGCCTTGGATGCCCGGGAAGATCGCCGAATTCACCTTCTTCGCGATCGTCTCGTCATTGGTCAGGATCATCCCGCCCCGGGGACCGCGCAGTGTCTTGTGGGTCGTGGTTGTCGCCACATGGGCATGGGGGAACGGGGACGGGTAATGCCCCGCCGCGACCAGACCCGCGAAATGGGCCATGTCCACCAACAGATACGCCCCCACGCTGTCCGCGATGTCCCGCATCCGGGCAAAATCGATGATCCGCGGAATGGCCGATCCGCCCGCGATGATCATCTTCGGCTGATGTTCGGTCGCCAAGGCCTGCACTTGGTCGTAGTCAAGAAGCAGATCCTCCTCCCGGACGCCGTATTGGATGGCGTTGAACCACTTGCCTGATTGGTTGGGCCGCGCACCATGGGTCAGGTGCCCGCCCGCATCCAGGCTCATGCCCAGGATCGTGTCGCCCGGTTGCAGAAGCGCAGTAAAGACGCCCTGGTTGGCCTGGGACCCGGAATTGGGCTGCACGTTCGCGAAGTCACATCCGAACAGCGCCTTGGCGCGGTCGCGCGCCAACTCCTCGGCGATGTCAACATATTGGCACCCGCCATAGTAACGACGACCCGGATAGCCCTCGGCATATTTGTTGGTCATCACGCCGCCCTGCGCCTCCATCACGGCGCGGCTGACGATGTTCTCTGACGCGATCAACTCGATCTCATCGCGTTGGCGACCCAGTTCTTGTGCGGTGGCGGCTGCAATCTCTGGGTCCGTGTCGGCCAAGGACCGGGTGAAGAAACCGTCGTCTTTGAAAGGCGCGTTCATGGGGCTCTCCTGTTGGCGTGCTGGTCGGGGTTTACGGCCTTCGCGCCCCAAGAGAAAGGGGAGAGCCGTGCTTTTCCCCCGCGCCAAAGCGGCGCAAGTTTCCCCTAAGGCAGGAATTGCGCCCATGGGCGTCAACGCTTGCCTTTTGGCGCGCCTGCCGCCAACCCTGTGACGCGAAAGGGGAAACCATGGCGCAGATCGAGAATATCGCGTTCCTCGCGTCCGAGACCGAGGAGGCGCAGGCCGCGCTGGCGACCCTGACCGCGCGCTATGGTCAATGCGCGCCGGAGGCAGCCCAAGTGGTCGTGGCCCTGGGTGGGGATGGCTTCATGTTGAACACGCTCCACGCCACGGAACAGATCGATGCGCCGACCTATGGCATGAACCGCGGCACCGTTGGCTTTCTGATGAACGAATACAAAGAGGGCGACTTGCCCGCGCGCCTGTCCGCCGCCGAAGAGGCCGTGACCCACCCGTTGCGCATGAAAGCGACCCAAGCCGATGGCGCGGTCGTGGCGGCGTTGGCGATCAACGAAGTGTCCCTGCTGCGCGCCGGACCCCAGGCTGCGCGCCTGCGGATCAGCGTGGACGGCAAGTTGCGGATGGAGGAGTTGGTCTGCGACGGTGCCCTCGTATCCACGCCTGCGGGATCGACGGCCTATAACTATTCGGCCCATGGCCCCATCCTGCCCATCGGGTCCGGCGTGCTGGCGCTGACGGCCATGTCCGCCTTCCGGCCCCGACGCTGGCGCGGGGCGCTGTTGCCGCAGGCCGCAGAGGTGCAGTTCGACGTGATCGACCCCGACAAGCGGCCCATGATGGCCGAGGCTGATGGGCAGTCGGTGCGCCATGTGACATCGGTCCATGTGGCCAGCGAGCCGGAGATTTGTCACCGGCTTCTGTTCGATCCGGGCCACGGCCTGGAGGAGCGTTTGTTGCGCGAACAATTCACGTAAAAGACTGATCCTGATGTAGAAAACCCGTCTTTCCCCGCGGGGAAACGGGTTGGTTTCGCCCGGTCAGGGCAAGGGGGATTGCGAGGGGACGGGCACGGCCCTAGAACGCTGGCGACCCTTCGGAGACCACTATGCCCCGCACGCTCATCACCTCGGCCATTCCCTACATCAACGGGATCAAGCACCTGGGCAACTTGGTCGGAAGTCAGCTTCCCGCCGATCTTTACGCCCGGTATCTGCGTGCGCGCGGCCATGAGGTGATGTTCATCTGCGCCACCGACGAACACGGCACCCCCGCCGAACTGGCCGCCGCCAAAGCCGGCAAACCCGTCGCCGAATACTGCGCCGAGATGTGGCAAATCCAAAAGGACTTGGCCGACGGGTTCCGCTTGTCTTTTGACCATTTCGGCAGGTCGTCGTCGCAGCGGAACCAGAAGCTGACGCAGCATTTCGCCGCGCGCCTGGCCGATGCGGGGCTGATCGAAGAGCGCGCGTCGCGCCAAGTCTATTCCAACGCCGATGGCCGGTTCCTTCCGGACCGTTACGTGGAGGGGACGTGCCCCAATTGCGGGTATGAGCGGGCGCGGGGCGACCAATGCGAAAACTGCACAAAACAGTTGGACCCCACGGATCTGATCAACCCGCGCAGCGCCATCTCGGGCAGCGATGACCTGGAGGTGCGGGAAACCAAGCACCTGTTCCTGCGCCAATCCGCGCTGAAAGACGATTTGGATGCCTGGATCGACAGTCAGGATGGCTGGCCCGTGCTGACGACGTCCATCGCGAAAAAGTGGCTCCATGACGGGGATGGGTTGCAGGATCGGGGGATCACCCGCGACTTGGATTGGGGCGTGCCCGTTCAACGCGGCGATGCGCCGTGGCCGGGGATGGAAGGCAAGGTTTTCTATGTTTGGTTCGACGCGCCCATCGAATACATCGCGGGCACTGCGGAATGGGCCGACGCCCATGGCAAAGATGACACCGCCTGGCGCCGGTGGTGGCGGACGGATGAGGGCGCCGAGGACGTGCGCTATGTCCAGTTCATGGGCAAGGACAACGTGCCGTTCCACACGCTCAGCTTTCCGGCGACGTTGATCGGGTCCGGTGAGCCGTGGAAGAAGGTCGATTACCTGAAATCGTTCAACTACCTGAACTACGATGGCGGTCAGTTCTCCACCTCGCTGGGGCGCGGGGTGTTCATGGACCAAGCGTTGTCGATCCTGCCCGCGGATTATTGGCGCTGGTGGTTGTTGAGCCATGTGCCGGAAAATCAGGATACGGAGTTCACCTGGGAGAATTTCCAGGCCAGCGTGAACAAGGACCTTGCCGATGTGCTGGGCAACTTCGTGAGCCGGGTGACGAAATTCTGCCGCTCCAAATTCGGCGAAGCCGTGCCGGAGGGCGGAACCTATGGGGCGGCGGAGGCCGCGTTGATCGACCGTTTGACCAAGGGTGTCGCGGTCTATCAGGCCCATATGGACGCCATCGAAATCCGCAAAGCGGCGGCCGAACTGCGGGCCATCTGGGTGGCGGGGAACGAATATCTGCAAGAGGCCGCGCCCTGGTCCGTGTTCAAGGAGGACCCGGATCGCGCCGCGGCGCAGATCCGCTTGGCGTTGAACCTGATCCCGTTCTACGCGGGCCTGTCGCACCCGTTCATCCCCGACGCGTCGGACGCCATGGCGGGCGCCATGGGGGTGGACGCGGTCTGGCCCGCGTAGAACGGGATCAGGTTCAACGCCAAGCGGATCTGCGCCGCGGCGCGATCCGGGTCCTCCTTGAAC
>JBCBVM010000006.1:0-142931 GCA_039817645.1 Pseudomonadota bacterium
CACCCGTGCCCGCATTGGTGACCGCCGCCAGGACATCGTCATTGGCCGCGGACCGTCCCACCCGCTTGGTCATGCCGAAGGCCGTCATGGTGGCCGCGGTGTTCGGCGCGGCCTCGAAGAATTCGCTATCGGTGGGGTTGGCCCCGGGCCAGCCGCCTTCGATGTAATCGAGGCCCAATGTGTCGAGCATCTGCGCGATCTCCACCTTCTCGGACGCGGAGAATTGCACGCCCTGGGTTTGTTGCCCGTCGCGCAGGGTCGTATCGTAGAGATAGACGCGATCGGTCACTGGATCGCCTCCAACTTGGCGGGGTCGAAGCCGGTGCCGGGGATCAAGTCGATGCCCGCCTTGGACATGCGCACGTCAACGCCCGCCGCTTGAAGCTGCGCCTTCAGCGCGTCCAGGGTGGCGAAGTCTTTGGTTGCCATGGCGGCGGCGCGGGCGTCGGTCAGACGGTCCACCCAAGGGGTCAGGTCAACGCCGACCTCGGCCCAGGCGCCAAGTTCGGGACCCAGAAGGCCCAGCAAGGCCGCCGAGGCCCCCAAAGCCGCACCGTCGCCTGCCTTGGCCAAACGGTGCAACTCTGCGATGGCGCCCGGTGTGTTCAGATCATCGCGCAAAGCGGCCAGCACCGCCGCATCCGGCGTGCCGCCCCCTGCGGACAAAGCCCGCCATTTGCGCAGAATGCCCTCCGCCTCTCGCGCCTTCTCGGCCGTCCAATCCATGGGTTTGGAATAATGCGTGGACAGGAACACAAAGCGGATAACCTCCCCCGGGACGCCCTGGTCCAAAAGATCGCGCACGGTGAAGAAATTGCCCAAGCTTTTGGACATTTTCTTCCCCTCTACCAACAGCATCTCATTGTGCAGCCACACCTGGGCAAAGCCGCCATCCGGGTCGGCGCAGCAGCTTTGGGCCAACTCATTCTCATGGTGTGGAAAGGTCAGATCATTGCCGCCGCCATGGATGTCGAAGCTGGTGCCAAGAAGCGCCTTAGCCATGGCAGAGCATTCGATGTGCCAGCCGGGCCGCCCCCGGCCCCAGGGGCTGTCCCAGCCGGGGGTGTCATTGTCCGAAGGCTTCCATAGGACGAAGTCCATCGGGTCTTTCTTGTAGGGCGCGACTTCGACCCGGGCCCCCGCGATCATGTCGTCGACCGACCGGCCCGAAAGGCGGCCATACTCCGGAAAGCTGCTGACCGAGAACAGGACATGCCCCTGGGCCGCATACGCATGGCCCGCATCGACCAAGCCGGAGATCATCTGCACCATCTCCTCGATATACTCGGTCGCGCGCGGTTCGTGGTCGGGGGGCCGGTTGCCAAGGGCGCCCATATCGTCGTGGAACCAGCCCAAAGTTTCGTCGGTGATATCGCGAATGGAGCGGCCTGTCTGGGCGGCGCGCGCGTTGATCTTGTCGTCCACATCCGTGACGTTGCGCACATATGTCACGCGCGGGAAGTCGTGGCGCAGCAGCCGGGTCAGGACGTCGAACAGGATGACATTGCGCGCATTACCCAGGTGGGCCCGGTCGTAGACCGTGGGCCCACAGAGGTATAGGCGCACATTCCCGGGGTCGAAGGGGGTGAACGGCTCCACCGTTCGGGTCATCGAGTTGCGCAAGCGGATGGTCACCATCAGCTCCTATCGGTTGGGCGGGTTGGGTGACCGGATGGACGCAGCGGGCACCGAGAGGGACCCGCCGAAAATGTCAGCGGGCAGGCGGGATGCAAATGATGCAGATCGTCTGGTCCATGGCCGGGGCGTAACATGACACCTGTCGGGCACGCAACGTTTGACTTCCCCCGCAACGCGGTGTCCGGTGCGGCCATGGTGGACCGCTCGACCCGTATTCGGACCCTGCTTGGCACTGGCGATGATGGCTGGGACCTGTTCTACCGTGCGCGCCAGATGGAGGCCGAGGGCATTGCGGTAGCCAACCTGACCATTGGCGAACACGACACCCGCACCCACCCGTCGATCCTGGAGGAGATGTCGCGTGCGGCCGCGCGCGGGCACACGGGCTATGCCGCCGTACCTGGCACCGATGCCTTGCGCTACGCGATTGCGGCACGGGTCACATCCCGCACACAGGTGGCCACAGCGCGCGAGAATGTCCTGGTCACGCCAGGTGGACAGGCGGCCCTGTTCGCGGCCCTCATGGGCACGTTGGACCCCGGCGACGAGGTGCTGATCCCCGATCCGTACTACACGACCTATCCGGGCACGGTCCGCGCGGCTGGCGGCGTCCCGGTCTTTGTGCCCTGCCGGCCCGAGGCGGGCTTTGCCCCCGAGGCGGCGGCGCTGAACGCGGCAGTGACCAACCGCACCCGCGCCATTCTGATCAACACGCCCAACAACCCCACTGGCGCCGCCTATGGGGCGGACACCCTGGCCGATATTTTCCGCGTCGCGGAGGCCCATGATCTTTGGGTGATCTCGGACGAGGTCTATGACACGCAAACCTGGATCACACGCCACCGATCGTTCTGGGCGGTGCCGGGCGCGCGGGACCGGACGCTTCTGATCGGATCCATGTCCAAATCCCACGCCATGACCGGAAGCCGCATCGGATGGCTTCTGGGGCCCGAAGCCATGGTCGCAGATCTGATTAACCTGAGCACGCACACGACCTATGGCGTGCCCGGCTACATCCAGGATGCGGCCACCTATGCCCTTTCCATGGGACCGACCTTCGAAGACACCGTCGCCCTGCCGTTCCGACGTCGCCGGGATGCGTGCCTCGCCCGGCTCGACGGGCATCCCGTCCTGCGCGCGCAAGCGCCGGGCGGCGGCATGTATCTGATGCTGGACATTCGGAAAACGGGGCAATCGGCGCCGACTTTTGCGTCCCGATTGCTGACCACCCACCACATTGCCGTCATGCCGGGCGACAGTTTCGGGCACGCGGCTGCAGGCCATGTGCGGGTGGCCCTGACCCTACCCGACGCGCAGCTGATGCCCGCATTTGACCAAATTCTGAGTTTTGCGGAGGAGATCGCGCCATGACCACGTTCCAAGAAATGCACCGTCCTGGGGACCCTTTCATCCTGGCCAATGCCTGGGACGTGGGGTCCGCGCGCATGTTGGTGGCCTTGGGCGCACAGGCCATCGCCACCAGTTCGGCGGGCTATGCGTTCACACGCGGCTTGCCCGATGGCGGCCACGTCGGCCGGGCGGAGGCCATCGCCCATGCCGCGGAATTGGCCGCCCATGTGGCTGTCCCGGTCTCTGCGGATCTAGAGGATGGGTATGGCCCCAGCCCCGAAGACTGCGCAGAGACGGTGCGCCTGACAGCCGCCGCCGGTCTGGCCGGATGCTGTATCGAGGATGTCTCGCCTGAGGGGCATGCCTATGACCGAGGTCTCGCCATCGAGCGGATGGCCGCAGCGGCAGAGGCCGTGCCCCAGGGTTTCGTGTTTTGCGCGCGCGCCGATGGGGTGATGCACGGCCTCTACGACATCGACGAGGCTCTGGCCCGTCTCCAAGCGTTCGAGGCCCAGGGGGTCTCTGTGCTGTATGCGCCCATGCCGGGCGGACCAGAGGAGTTGCGGCGCATCGTGGCCGAAACTTCGACCCCCGTGAACGCCTTGGTCGCGGGGCCTTGGACCCAGCAAAGCCGTGCCGCTTTGGCGGAAATCGGCGTGGCGCGCATCTCCCTCGGCTCTGCTTTGGCGCGGGCGACCCATCAGGTGATCCGTGATGCTGGGCGTGCCATGTTCCAAGGCGGGGATTTCACCAATCTCGGCGGCATCGGCGCGGGCGAAGTGGATGGTTTACTGGCGGAGGGCGCCAAGACCTAGGGCGGCACGTCCATGGACCATGACGATCTGAACCATTGGGCCAAGCGGGCCGCGGATTGGGTGACCTCGTACCACAGCGACCTGCGCGGCCGGCCCGTGCGGCCAAATCTGGCGCCCGGCGACCTGCTGGCCCGCCTGCCCGACGTCGCCCCAGACGCGCCCGAGCCGCCAGAGGAGATCTTCGCCGATTTCGAAGCGCTGATCCCCGGGGCCATCACCCATTGGCAGCACCCCAGGTTCTTTGCGTATTTCCCGGCCAATGCCTCCCCCGCGTCGATGTTGGCGGAACAACTGGCCAACGGGATCGCCGCGCAAGGGATGCTGTGGCAGACATCGCCCGCCGCGACCGAATTGGAACAGGCCATGGTCGCGTGGCTGCGGGACGCCCTGGGCTTGCCCAGTGGCATGGCGGGCACGATCCACGACACCGCCACCACCGCCACCCTGGCCGCCGTTTTGACCATGCGGGAACGGGCGCTTGGCTATGCTGGTCTGACCAAAGGTCTGACGGGCCAGCCGCGCCTGCGCCTTTATGCCAGCGCACAGACCCATTCATCCGTCGACAAGGCCGCGCGCCTGTCGGGGATCGGACAGGACAATCTGGTCAAGGTGCCCGTGCGCGACGACCTGGCCATGGACCCCACGGCCTTGGCGCAGGCCATCGCCGATGACCGCGCCGCAGGGTTCGTGCCCGCGGGCATCATCTTTTGCGCGGGGGGCACGGCGGTTGGGGCCTTCGATGACATCGCCGCGTGCCTGCCCGCCTGTGCCGGGCTGCCGACCCATGTGGATGCGGCCTGGGCCGGGTCCGCGATGATTTGCCCCGAATTTCGCCACTTCTGGGAGGGGGCCGCGCACTGCGACAGCATTGTCTTCAACCCCCATAAATGGCTGGGCGTGCAGTTCGATTGCTGCGTGCAGTTCCTGCGGGACCCGACGGCGCAGGTGAACACGCTGGGCCTGCGACCGGCCTATCTGGAGACGCTGGACGCGGAAGATGTCACAAATTTCAATGAATGGACCCTGCCCCTGGGGCGCCGGTTCCGCGCACTGAAGCTTTGGTTCGTCCTGCGTGCCTACGGCCTAGACGGGCTGCGGGCGCGGATCCGAAACCATGTCGCCTGGGCCGAGGCCCTATGCGAGGTCTTGCGGCAAGAGCCCGGGATCCGCATCACATCCGAGCCGCGCCTGGCGCTATTTTCGTTTGCATTAGAAAGCGATGCGGAGACCGAGGCCCTGTTGACCCGGATGAACGCCGATGGCCGCGTCTACCTGACCCAAACACGACACGGGGGCGCCTTCGTGATCCGCGTGTCCGTTGGCAGTTGGGATTGCACGCGCGACGACGTCATGACCGTGGCGGAGGTTGTTCGCGCCTTGCGATAGCTTGGCGCAGACGATGTCGCGAATAGGCGCGCAGGGCGGTGCTGGATGTGCACTTTGGTGGGTATGGCTTGGTCGATGACACATCTTTTGGTGGCGCGTGTGATTGGCGCGCGACGCGGACGGGCGGCACGGGGTCGGCCTTAACCGGTCCTGTCGCCCGTACCCTCACGCCATTTGAAAGACCGTCCCATGACCCGACCTCTCCGCTCCGGTGGACGTGCTGCGCGCAAAGCTGCGCGGGCCGCCCGACTGCCCGACACCTTGCGCCCGATCCGCCCCGGCCTAGACGGGGGCACCTATCGGCCCCTCTCCGACGTGGATGTGCAGAACATCCACACCGCTGCCGTTACCGCATTGGAGGAGATCGGGCTGTCCGGCGCGCCGCCCTCCGGCGTCGCGATCATGACAGAAGCGGGGGCCGTTCTTGGCGAGGATGGGCGGCTGCGGTTCCCGAGGTCCTTGGTGGACGACATGCTTGCCAAGGCCGCGCGCGGCATCACCCTGTGCGGGCGCGCGCCCGAACATGACCTTTTGCTGGAAGGGGCGCGCGTTCATTTCGGCACTGCCGGTGCGGCGGTCTCCGTTGTTGACCCCGTGGATGGCAGCTATCGTGACAGCACGCTTGCCGATCTGCATAACGCCGCACGTCTGACCGAAGCGTTGGACAACCTTCACTTTCTGCAACGGCCCATCGTCGCGCGCGATATGCCCGACGATCAGGCGTTGGATCTGAACACACTCCACGCCTGCATCACGGGCACGACGAAACATATCGGCACCAGCTTTTGCACCGCGGCCACAGTGCCCCGCTGTTTGGACTACCTCTATGCCGTGGCCGGGGGAGAGGCGGAGTTTCGCGCACGGCCCTTCGTGGGCAATACCAACTGCTTCGTCGTCCCCCCCATGCGCTTTGCCTCCGAAAGTTGTGAGGTGCTTGAGGCGTGCATTCGGGGCGGTTTGCCGGTCCTGCTGCTGTCTGCGGGCCAGGCGGGGGCCACGGCGCCCGCCCCCTTGGCCGGGGCGATCATGCAGGCCGTGGCAGAGTGTTTGGCCGGCGTCGTCTACGTAAACGCCATCGCCCCCGGGCACCCCGCGATCTTCGGCACTTGGCCCTTTGTCAGCGACTTGCGCACGGGCGCGATGTCCGGCGGATCGGGGGAGCAAGCGCTGCTGACCGCAGCCTGTGCCCAGATGGCCCGCTTTTACGGTTTGCCCGGCGGGGCCGCCGCGGGCATGGCAGATGCGAAACTGCCGGATATGCAGGCCGGGTGGGAACAGGGCATGAGCGACGTCTTGGCCGGAGTGTCGGGTTTGAACATGGTCTATGAGGCGGCGGGGATGCACGGCTCTCTCATGGGATTTTGCCCGGAAAGCCTGATCTTGGGTGATGACATGATCGGCGCGGCGTTGCGCTGTGTCCGGGGCATTGAGGTGTCGGACGACACGCTGTCGCTTCGGGCCATGCGGGAGGTGTGCTTGGGCGGACCGGGACACTATCTTGGCACCGAAAGCACGTTGTCGGTGATGCAAACCGAATATGTCTATCCCGTCCTGGGATGTCGCAAATCGCCAAAGGAGTGGGCCGAGGAGGGGCGCCCTGATCTGATCCACCGCGCCTGCCAGCGCAAGGAGGCGATCCTGGCGCGACCGAACCAAGCCGCCCTGCCCGCCCCGCTTGAGGCAGAGCTGCGGGCGCAGTTTCCGGAGTTGGTCTAAGGGGGCTGTCTTTAGGCGCGCGCCTCCCGGGCGAGGGTTTCGATCCCGGCCCAGTCGCCGGATTGCATCAGCGCCTTGGGCGCAACCCAAGAGCCGCCAACGCAGACGACGTTGGACAAGGACAGGTAGTCTTGTTTGTTGGCCAGGCTGACGCCGCCAGTGGGGCAAAAGCTGATCTGTGGAATGGGTGCGCCGATGGCCTTGAGCGCCGGCGCCCCGCCCGAAGCTTCGGCGGGGAAGAATTTCAGCATGTCATAGCCCTTTTCCAGCAGGGCCATTGCCTCCGTCGCGGTGGCCGCCCCGGGCAGCAAAGGCAGATCATGGTCGCAGCACGCTTGCACCAACGCGTCCGTCACACCGGGGGAGACGCCGAACGTGGCCCCCGCCGCCTTGGCCGCCTTGACGTCGTCTGGCGTCAAAAGTGTCCCCGCGCCCACGATCCCGCCCGGCACTGCGGCCATGTGCCGAATACACTCCAATGCGGCGGGCGTCCGCAAGGTCACCTCCAAGGCGGGCAAACCGCCTGCGACCAACGCCTCTGCCAAAAGGGCGGCGTGGGCAGGGTCATCCAGGACCAGGACCGGGATGACGGGCGCGCGCGCGGCAATGTCTTTGGCGGCTTTGGACTGATCTTTAGGGGTCATTGGCAGGCTCTTGGCTGGGGTCGTGGTGGCATATTCGAAGGCAAACACCGGGCTGGGGTTAGATCACAACTCCGGCGCCTTGGTCGGAACGGCCGGCGGTGGTGCGGAACACCTCAAAAAGTTCCCTGCCGACGCCGTGGGTGTTGGCGCTGAGGTCCGGGGGCGTCACTTTGCGGTCCTCGACACCGGGTGTCAGCACGTTGAGCGTCCCCTTCACCGCATCGACGCGGAGCAGGTCGCCATCCTCCAGCTTCGCAATTAGACCGCCATCCAGCGCTTCGGGGGCCACATGGATCGCTGCAGGCACTTTGCCAGACGCGCCGGACATGCGGCCATCGGTGACCAAGGCCACCTTATGCCCCCGTTGCAGCAGAACCGACAGCGTTGGCGTCAAGCTGTGCAACTCCGGCATGCCATTGGCGCGGGGACCCTGATAGCGGACGACGACCACGCAGTCGCGGTCCAACTCTCCGGCGCGGAAGGCGTCTTTCACGGCGTCCTGGGTTTGGAACACGCGGGCTGGCGCCTCGATCACATGCAGGTCGGCGGCGACCGCGCTGATCTTCATTACGCCCAAGCCCAGGTTGCCCTTCACCTGTTTCAAACCGCCCGATGGTGCAAACCCGTCCTGCGGCGGGCGCAGGATCTTGTCGTTCAAGCTGTCGGTTGGCGCCGCCGTCCAGGCGATGCGGTCCCCGTCCAACCTAGGTTCCGTCGCATAGGCGGCCAGGCCCTTGCCCGCCACCGTCGTCACATCTTCGTGGAGCAAGCCCACATCCAACAACCGACCGATCATGTAAGACAGGCCCCCCGCCGCGTGGAAATGGTTCACATCCGCCAGTCCGTTGGGATAGACGCGCGCCATCAGGGGGGTGGCATCCGAAACCGCGTCGAAATCGGCACAGGTCAGTTCCACGCCTGCCGCCCGCGCCATGGCGATCAGGTGAAGCACCAGATTGGTGGAGCCGCCCGTGGCCATGAGGCCGACGAGCCCGTTCACCCAGGCTTTTTCGTCCAGGATGTCGCAGACGGGCGTAAATTGATTGCCCAGGCCCGTGATCTCCGCGGCGCGGCGCGCGGCGGCTTCGGTCATGGCATCCCGCAAAGGCGTGCCGGGGCTGATGAAAGATGCGCCCGGCAAATGTAGGCCAATAAACTCCATCAGCATCTGGTTGGAATTGGCCGTGCCGTAGAACGTACAGGTTCCAGGGCCGTGGTAGGATGCCATCTCGGACGCCATCAACGCCTTTCGATCCACTTTGCCTTCTGCGAAATCGCGGCGGACTTTTGCCTTGTCCTCATTGGATTGGCCGGTGGTCATGGGGCCTGCGGGCACGAAAAGACCCGGCAGATACCCAAACGTGCCTGCGGCGATCACGAGGCCGGGTACGATCTTGTCGCAAATCCCAAGGTAGAGCGCCGAGTCGAACGTATTGTGGCTGAGGGCGACACCCGCTGCCAAGGCGATCACATCGCGGGAAAAGAGAGACAGCTCCATCCCGACCTGGCCTTGGGTGACGCCGTCGCACATGGCGGGCACACCGCCGGCAACTTGGGCCGTGGCCCCGACTTTGCGTGCGGCGGCCTTGATCTGGTCGGGGTAGTCTTTGAACGGCTGATGGGCCGACAGCATGTCGTTATAGGCGGTGACGATCCCGATATTGGGCGCGCGTTCCTGCACCAGGGCATCTTTGTCCTGGCCCATGGCGGCATAGGCATGGGCCTGATTGCCACAGTCCAGATGCCCCCGGCGCGGCCCCTGTTGGGCCAGGCTGTGCATCCGTTTCAGATAGGCATCGCGGGTCTTATGGGATCTTTCGCGGATGCGGTCGGTGATTTCGCCGATGCGGTGGTCGAGCGGCATTGCGTTCTCCCTACGTCTCTTTTCCTTCCCTTGAACCGTTAGCGCTAACAGATCAAGCGGAAACCAATGGATGACCGACGCAACGTTAAACCATGGACGCCATCAACTCCACCTCGTCTCCGTCTCGGATCGCGGTAAAAAAGCACGTGCGGCGATTTGTATGGCAGGCGGGACCTTCTTGCCGCACCTGCAAAAGAAGGCAATCGCGGTCGCAATCCACCCGCAGGTCCACCAGGGTCTGGACGTGGCCCGAAGTCTCCCCTTTGACCCAAAAGGCCTGCCGGGACCGCGACCAATAGGTGACCCGCCCGGTCTGCAGTGTTTTGGCCACCGCTTCGGCCGACATCCAGGCCATCATCAGCACCTCCCCAGATGCCGCATCTTGGGCGATGGCAGGGATCAGGCCGTTGGCGTCATAGGTCAGGCTGCTGGGATCGAAAAACGGCTGCGGCTTTGAGTCCGACATGGGTACACCTTTGCAAGAACGCGCTGCGACGCTATCTATCGGAGGCAACGCGGGAAAGGAACGGCGGCTGTGTCTGAGACAGATCTTATCAAGCTCTACTCCGGGCGGATCTTGGAATTAGCGGCAGATATGACCGCATCGGCGCCGTTGGCCACCCCAACCGCCCAAGCCCGCAAGCGGTCGCCCCTGTGTGGGTCTACGGTAACGGTCGAAATCAGCATCGGGTCAGACGGGCGAATTGACGGGTATTCCCAGAACGTCAAAGCCTGCGCCCTTGGACAAGCGGCGGCATCGGTCGCAGGGCGCCACATGATTGGGCGCAGTCTCGACGAAGTGGTTCAGGCGCGCGACGAATTGCGGTCGATGCTCAAAAATGACGGCCCTGCCCCGTCCGCCCCGTTCGAAGAGTTGGAAGTGTTGTTGCCTGCCAAAGATTTCCGCAACCGACATGCGTCGATCCTTTTGGCATTGGACGCGACGGTCGATGCGCTTGAAACGGCGACCTGCCCGCAGCGCGAACATTCCTGACACGGCCCAAGAGCCGCCAAGCCCTGCCCTATGCCATCAGATGCGCGAAAAAAAACCGCCGCACTCCCGGGAAGGAGGCGGCGGAGGGAAATGCGTCCAAGTGCGCTCGGGCAGTGGCCGGAGTGTCAGATCCTCTGGCGTACGTGTCCCAAGGGGCATTCGGGATCACGCGGTCGGTCCGTTCGGGGAAACAGGGACCAACGATATAGCGACACGCGGACGCGGGCAGAGACAGGGAAGAAGACCTGTCAGGCAATCAGCGACGGCAAATGCAGCAAGCTAAGAAGCAGGGTCACCAACCAGACGCCCCCAAGAATATCAGTCACAGGCTCCCGCTCGACACGGGACAGGGTGTTGATCAACTTGCGGGCCATTTTGGTCACCTTTTCTTAGCTGCTCTTGTTGTTCTTTTGTTCTCATCTCCCGAGGTCAAAGTAAAGAACTTTTTTAGAACATTTGAGAACAAACTGCATTTGTTCCGGTGATTGTTACCCAACCGAGAGGAGTTTCAGCGCCCGATCCTGCTCCATCAGCCAAAGCAGATGGCGCGCGGCGTCCCCCCTGGCGGAGCGGAGATCGGGGTCCGTCGACAACAACAGGCGCGCATCCCGGCTGGCCGTCGCAAGGAGCCCCGCTTGCCGTTCCAGATCGGCGATGCGGAACCTGGGCAGGCCGGATTGCGCGGTGCCCAGCACGTCCCCCGCGCCGCGCAGCGACAGGTCTTCCTCTGAGATGCGAAAGCCATCCTCCGTCTCCCGCAGGATGCGCAACCGGGCTTCTGCCGTCTCTCCCAAAGGGGGTTTGAACAGCAGAAGACACGTGGACGACGCGGCCCCGCGCCCCACCCTGCCCCGCAATTGATGGAGCTGTGCCAGCCCGAAGGATTCCGCCCGTTCGATCACCATGATTGATGCGTTGGGCACGTTCACCCCCACTTCGATCACCGTGGTCGCCACCAGAACCTTGGTGTCGCCCGCCACGAACCGGGCCATGCTGGCGTCTTTCTCGGCGGGGGGCATTTGACCGTGGACCAACCCAACCACGCCCTCCCCCAGGGCGGCGCGAAGGGCGCGGAACCGCTCCTCCGCAGATGTCGTGTCCAACACTTCCGATTCCTCGACCAACGGACAGACCCAATAGGCTTGCCGTCCCTCAGCCACGGCGGCCCGCAAGCGGCCGACCACATCGTCCATCCGGTTGACCGGCACCGTGGACGTGACCACGGGCGTGCGACCGGGCGGCTTTTCATCCAGCACGCTTAGGTCCATATCCCCGTATTGGGTCAGCGCTAGGGACCGCGGAATGGGCGTCGCGGTCATCACCAGAACATCCGTCGCCGCATTCTTTTCGCCCAGAAGCATCCGTTGCCGGACCCCAAACCGATGCTGCTCGTCAATGACGGCCAGGCGCAGATCCGCAAAGGCCACGTCGCGCTGAAACACGGCATGGGTGCCCACCAAGATGTGGATGTTCCCGGCGGCGAGCGCGGCCAGCTTCGCCTCCCGCTCCGCCCCCTTGTCGCGTCCGGTCAGCAGTTCCAACACCACGCCCGCATCCTCGGCCAGGGGGCGCAATCCTTCAGCATGTTGGCGGGCCAAAATCTCCGTCGGGGCCATCATCACCCCCTGCCCGCCCGCCTCCGCCGCGGTCAAAAGAGCCATCAGCGCGACCAGCGTTTTGCCCGATCCCACATCGCCCTGCAGCAGCCGGTTCATCCGCCGCGGCTTTGCCATGTCGTCCGCAATCTCTTCGAAGGACCGGGTCTGCGCGCCGGTGGGTGCGAACGGCAAGGCGTCCAGGACGCGGCGGCGAAAGCGGCCATCCCCGTCCGTGGCCATGCCCGGGCGGCGCCGCTCGGACGCGCGGGCCAGGGCCAGGGTCAGTTGGTGGGCCAGGACCTCATCGTAGGCCAGACGTTCCCGCGCAGGCGACGTGGCCGCCAGGTCCTTTGGCGCGGTTGGGTTATGGGCCTCCGCCAAGGCGGCGTGGAAACCGGGCCAGCCCCGCTCCTGCAACAGGGTCGGCTCGATCCATTCCGCCAGATCCGGCACACGCGTCAGGGCCGCGGCCACCGCCTTGCCCATGACCCGCGCAGTTATGCCTGCGGTCAGGGGATAGACCGGCTCAAACGGCGGCAGGTTTTCCCCGGGCGCCAGAACATGGTCCGGGTGGGGCATCTGCGCGATGCCGTCATAAAGCTCCGCCTTGCCCGACAAGATCCGCTTTTGGCCTGTGGGCAACGTGCGCGCGTGCAAATCGGCGGAGCCTCGGAAATACACCACTTGAAACGTCGTCTTTTCGTCCTGCACCTCCACCCGATAGGGCCGCCCCCGCTGGGCCGGCGGGATATGTTGGCCTACGGTCACGGGCACGGTCACCACGCCCGGCAATTCCACGTCGCGCACCGACGCCACGGGGCTCCGGTCGACACCGCCGGTGGGCAAGGTCAAGATCAGGTCTTTTGGCGCCGCGATATGCAAATTGGCAAACAGTTTCGCCGTCTTCGGCCCCACGCCGGGCAAGGTCTCCAACCCAGAGAAGAGCGGGAACAGACGTTCCGGCCGTCCGCTCATGCGTCGCCAATCAGGGTCAGCCAGCCGTCCTCATCCATGGTTTCCACCCCAAGCTGCGCAGCCTTCGTGGCCTTCGATCCAGCCCCTGGCCCTGCCACCAACAGATCCGTCTTGGCCGAAACGGATCCGGACACCTTCGCCCCAAGCGCCTCGGCCCGAGCTTTGGCTTCTGCGCGCGTCATCTTTTCCAACGATCCGGTGAAGACGACGACCTTGCCCGCGACCGGGCTTTCGGAGGCTTGGGCCTCGGGCGCCGCAATCTCTAGCTGAGAGACCAACGCCTCCACTGCCTGCCGCTCCGGACCGGGGGCCAAGGCATCGCACAACGCCAACGCAAGGGTCGCGCCGACACCGTCGATGGCCAGCAAGTCGTCCCACGCGGCGCGGGCATTTTCGGCCACCGCGTCCCAAATCGGTGCGCGCGCCTCAGACAGACGGGGGCGACGGCCCTCCGCCTCGGCGGCCAAACGCTCCGCTTGAACGGCATCCTCGGCGGCACGGTAGCCATCCGCCGCCGGCAGCGCGGCGTCCACGGTGGCCACCAAACTGTCCCAATTTGTAAAGTGGCGCGCCAGATCCCGGCCCGCCACCTCGCCCAGATGACGGATACCCAGACCGAACAGGACACGCGCCAATGGCTGACGGCGGGCGGTCCGAATGGCCTCGAACAGCTTGGCGGCCGACGTCTCGCCCCAGCCTTCCAACGCGGCCACCGTCTGCATCCCGCTGCCATGGCGCGCCTCTAGGGTGAAAATGTCCGCGGGGGCAGTGATCCACCCAAGCTCCTGGAACCGTTCGATTTCTTTGTCGCCCAACCCGTCCACGTCAAAGGCGGCCCGGGCCACTAGATGCTTGAGCCGCGCCACCCGTTGGGCCGGGCAAATCAGGCCACCGGTGCAACGGCGCACACTCTCCCCCGGCTCCCGCCGTGCGGGGCTGTCGCATTCCGGGCAGGAGGTCGGGAACACAAACGGCACCGCGTCCTTGGGCCGGGCGGTCAGGTCCACATCCCGGACCTTGGGGATGACATCGCCCGCGCGATAGATCTCGACCCGGTCGCCAACGCGCAGGTCGCGACCGCCGCGGATCGGGGCCCCTTTGCTATCGCGTCCGGCGATATAGTCCTCATTATGGAGCGTCGCGTTGGACACAACGACCCCCCCGACCGTCACCGGATCGAGCCGCGCAACCGGGGACAGGGCGCCCGTACGCCCCACTTGGATGTCCATGCCGACCAACCGGGTCCAGGCCGTCTCGGCAGGGAATTTATGGGCGATGGCCCAGCGGGGCGTGGTGGAGCGAAAGCCCAATCGGCCCTGCAACGCCAAGTCATCAACCTTGTAGACGACCCCGTCGATGTCATAGCCCAGCTCCGCCCGGCGCGCCGCGATGGAGGTATAGTGCGCCAACAGGTCCGCGGGGCCGTCGCACCGTTTCGTTTCGTCGTTCGTGGTGAACCCAAGGGTGCGGAGCCGGGCGATCGCGTCGAACTGCGTCTCCGCCAACGGCTCCGACAGGCTTCCCCAGGCATAGGCAAAGAACCGCAGCGGCCGAGACTCGGTGATGCGCGCGTCCAATTGGCGAAGCGAGCCTGCGGCCGCATTGCGCGGATTGGCAAATACCTTCTCTCCGTTTTCGTCCTGGCGGGCGTTGAGCGCAGCGAAATCGACGTGGGACATATAGACCTCCCCCCGGACTTCCAGCACATCCGGCGCCCCGGCAAGGGTGTGCGGCACATCCTCGATCGTGCGGGCGTTCTGGGTGACGTCTTCACCCACCGCGCCATCGCCACGGGTCGCCGCATAGATCAAGTCCCCCTTTTCATACCGCAAGGACAGGCTGAGGCCGTCGATCTTCGGCTCCGCCGTATATGTCAGCGGGTCCGCGGCGTTCAGCCCCAGATACCGGCGGATGCGGGCGTCGAACTCCGCTAGGTCCGCGTCGTCAAACGCGTTCCCCAGGGACAGCATCCGCACCGTGTGCGCAATCTTGCCAAAGCCGTCCGCCGGTTTCGCGCCCACTTGGTCTGACGGGCTGTCAGCGCGTTTGAGATCGGGAAACCGGACTTCGATGGCGGTGTTCCGACGCTTCAGGCGATCGTATTCGGCGTCGGTCAGGTCGGGGGCGTCGTCTTGGTGATAGGCGGCGTTCGCCGCGTGCAGCAGCACGGCGAGGCGATCCAACTCCGTCGCAGCCGTCGCGGCATCCAAGGCATCGACGGCGATTTCTGCCTCCGTGACGGGCTGCGCGTTGTCGGTCACCATGGGCCTCCCTGCCTGCGTGATGCCAGTGATATGGGGCGTGTTTGGCGAATGCCAGAGATTCGCGCCCCTGGCCCACCCCCGTCACGCGGAAGGGGCGATAACCCCGGCACCGACCGGGTTTCGGGCCAGCACCCCGCAAAACGCAAAAAGGTCGCCCCTCTGGACGACCCTTTGACCCTTGGACGGCGCGGGGCAGATGACCTCAGCAACCCCAGGTCCGTTCCGTGGGGCGCCCCGTCAGGCGCTGATCAGACGGCGACCGTCATCGGACGCTTCGTCCGGGTCCCGCAACACATAGCCGCGGCCCCACACCGTCTCGATATGGTTTTGACCGCCGGTCGCCTCGGACAGTTTCTTCCGCAACTTACAGATGAAGACGTCGATGATCTTCAACTCCGGCTCGTCCATGCCACCGTAAAGGTGGTTCAAAAACATCTCCTTCGTGAGGGTCGTCCCCTTCCGAAGCGAAAGGAGTTCCAGCATCTGATATTCCTTGCCCGTTAGATGAACGGATTTGCCGTCCACCTCGACCGACTTCGCATCAAGGTTCACCTCAACGGCGCCCGTGCGGATGACCGACTGCGAATGCCCTTTGGAACGGCGGACGATGGCGTGGATGCGGGCGATCAACTCGTCCCGGTGGAACGGCTTGGTCATATAGTCATCCGCGCCGAAGCCAAAGCCGCGGATCTTGTTTTCCGTGTCGTCCGAGCCAGAGAGGATCAGGATGGGCGTCTCGATCCGGCTCATGCGCAATTGGCGCAAAACATCGTGGCCATTCATGTCGGGCAAATTCAGATCAAGAAGAATAAGATCGTAATCGTAGAGCTTTGCCAGGTCGATCCCTTCCTCGCCCATATCCGTGCAGTACACATTCAAATTTGCGCTGCCGAGCATCAATTCTATGCTCTTAGAGGTCGTCTGATCGTCTTCTACGAGCAGGATTCGCATGGCTCTCTCCAACCGGGTGCTGAGGTTCTTGGTCACTTTTCCCCAAAATAGTTAACTTACAGTTACCGTGCGGCCGGTTTCGGCCAGTTTCAACGCCCAGATTGAATTAACCTCACCGAAACTGTTGGATCAGGGTCGTTTTGAGACCATCAGTCCCGTGGGCAGAAATTCCGGCTGCCCAACTGGCATATTCTTCCTCAGAAAGCTCATAGCGCTCAATGGCTTCTTCCAGGGTGATCAGTCCAGACTCCACCCCCATTACCACGGCCGCCTTGCGTCTGGCGACCCATCGGGTGGTGCCTGCGGGCGGTAAATCCGCGCGGGTCATTTGGCGACCGTCAGGCAGGGTTACAACCCGCGGCCCCGGTCCTTTTCGTAAATACATGCCAGCCTCCTGCTCATCTGGGCGAGGCTGTTTTGCGCCGATCTCTGTTAAGCGGGGGTGAAGCGAGCGCTTGAAAATAGGTAGCATTTTCCCATATCTGGCCACGTCCCCCGGAGAAATGCGATGCTCGATACCCAATTGAATTCCTTGGGGCTGCCCAAAGCGCCCGCCGACACACGCGTCGTCGTGGCCATGTCGGGTGGGGTCGATTCGTCCGTGGTGGCCGCCATGCTGGCCGACGAAGGCTATGACGTGGTGGGCGTCACCTTGCAGCTTTACGACCACGGCGCAGCCTTGGCGAAAAAGGGCGCGTGCTGTGCCGGGCGCGACATCCATGATGCGCGCCGCGTGGCTGAAACCATGGGGTTTCCGCACTACGTCCTGGATTACGAATCCACTTTTCGGGACGCCGTCATCGATGAATTTGCAGACGCTTATCTGGGCGGCGCCACGCCCGTTCCATGCATCCGGTGCAATGAGCGGGTGAAATTCCGGGACTTGCTGGAGACGGCCAAGGACCTGGATGCCGACTGCATGGCGACAGGCCACTACATCCAGCGCAAACTGGGCCAAAAAGCCGAATTGCACCGCGCCGCCGACCCTGTGCGCGACCAAAGCTATTTCCTGTTTTCGACCACGCAAGATCAGTTGGATTTTCTGCGTTTTCCTCTTGGTCACCTGCCGGACAAAGCAGCCACCCGTGACCTGGCGGCGCAATTCGGCCTGTCGGTGGCCGATAAACCAGACAGTCAGGACATCTGTTTCGTGCCCAATGGCGACTATGCGGCGGTCATCGAAAAGATCCGGCCCGGCGCGGCGGAGCCGGGGGATATCGTCGATCAGGACGGCACTGTCCTGGGGCAACATCGGGGCGTGATCCACTATACCATCGGCCAGCGGCGCGGCCTTGGCATCGGGGGCTTGTCCGACCCGCTTTATGTGATCCACCTGGACCCCGTGGCGCGGCACGTGGTCGTCGGCCCGAAATCAGCGCTGGCGACGCGGCTTGTCCCCCTGCGGGAGATCAATTGGCTGGGCGACGAGGCGCTGGACGCACGGCCCGAATGGCATGTGGGCGTCAAAATCCGCTCCACCCGCCCGCCGCGGGACGCGATCTTGCGCCCCAAAGGCGACGGCTTCGCCGAGGTCGAGTTGCTTTCCCCGGAGGAGGGCATCTCGCCGGGGCAGGCCTGTGTCTTCTATGATCCAGAGACGCCGCGCGTCTTCGGCGGGGGGTGGATCTGGCGCGGCTACTGAGCCGCCGCCACGCTTTCCCACCTGCAAGGATGCGCCCTAAGACCTTGACGGGCCGCGCCGCAAACGCCATCCCGCGCCCGATGCCCACGGGAACCCTGCATATCGACCTAGAGGCGGTCGCCGCCAATTGGCGCGCGCTGGACCGCATGTCATCCACGGCCTGTGAGACCGCCGCCGTCGTCAAAGCGGACGCCTATGGCCTGGGCCTGGCGCAAGTGGCGCTGCGGTTGGTGCAGGAAGGCGCGCGCGCTTTCTTCGTGGCCACCGCCGAGGAAGGGTTGTCCCTGCGCCGTCTATTGGGGCCGGAGCCGCGGATTTACGTCTTCTATGGGCACATGCCCGGCGACACCGCCCTTCTGCAACGGGCTGACCTTGTGCCTCTGGTCACCTCCATCGCGCAGTTGACCCGCCATCTGGAGGCTTTGCCCCACCACCCGTTCGGCATCCAACTGGACACGGGCATGAACCGCCTGGGCCTGAAAACCGCCGAGTGGGAGGCCATCGCCCCGCTGGCTTTGCAGGCGGAGCCGGTGCTGCTCATGTCGCATCTGGCCTCGGCGGATGATCCGGACAGCCCGCAATCCGAGGACCAATTGGCGCGTTTCGCGGCCCTGACCCAAGGCACCGAAGTCCCGCGAAGCCTCGCCGCGACTGGGGGCACACTTCTGGGACAGGCCTATCACTTCGACATGACGCGCCCCGGCATTGGTCTGTACGGTGGCCTTCCCTTCGCTTCCGCCGACCCTGTGGTCAGTCTCGATCTGCCGGTGGTGTCCTGCTTTGATGTGGATACAGGGGAGCATGTCGGCTACGGCGCCACCTGGACCGCCAAGGCCCCGTCGCGCCTGGCCACGATCGCGGGCGGTTATGCGGACGGGCTGCACCGTGCCTTGGGCGGCACGCTTGAGGTGATGGCCGGCCCCGTCCCCTGCCCTGCCGTTGGCCGCGTCTCTATGGATCTGATCACCATCGACATTTCCCATTTGGACACAGACCCCGACACCGTCAGCGTGCTGGCCGCACACCATACGGCGGACGACCTGGCACGCTGCGCCAAAACCATCGGGTATGAAATGCTGACCTCCCTCGGGCAACGCTATGTGCGGCAATATCGCGGCGGCGGCGCCCCGGGATAGGGTGCCATTGCCACCGTAGGCCGCGACAATCCACGCCGCACGCGCCATCCGTTGACGGTTTGGCATCAACCCAGCCACCATTTTAATCTTTGTTACCGGCGGATTTCTGCTAACGTCCTTCGGGAGCAGTCAAGAATTTGTCTTTATTTTGAGCATCCATTTCAGGGGTGGAGTATGGATATGACGGCTCGTCGATTTTCTATTGTGACGACGTTTTTGCAGCAAGTTTGCACGCTGCTTTTGATGATAGCCGCGCTCACGCTGAGTTTCTTGACCGGCGCCGCTATTTTTGGCGTTTTGCCTTGGGTGGATTTGCCCATGGCCGTGGGCGGCCAAACAATCCTAAATGCAGGCATGTTCGCGCAGATTGGCGTCACGGTGCTGATCCTGCTTCTGGTGGGGTTTTTGCCCTCCAATGCCCGTGTCCGCAGGCTGGAGCTGACCAATCGGGATTTTCACCTTTCGATGGCCGATGTGGCGCGCGCCTATGAATACGTGCACCAGGCGGACCGGGACGGCACGTTTGAGCTGAGCCGCGAATTTGACGCCATGCGCGACCGCATTGAATGGATGCGGGACCACCCGGACCTGGGCGAGTTGGAGCATGACGTCCTTGTGGTCGCGGCCCAAATGTCCACCGAAAGCCGCGACTTGGCACAGGTTTATGCGACCGAAAAGGTGGACCGCGCGCGATCCTTCTTGCGCCAACGCCAACACGAGGTGGAGGAATACCGCCAACGCATCACCATGGCCCAAGCCACCGTCCAAGAAATCAAACGCTGGATGCAGGCCGTCTCGGTGGAGGAAGGGGTGGCCGAAAAGCAGTTGGAACGGTTGCAGGCCGACCTGGCCGACATCACCGACGCGCTGAAATTGACCGGCCATGAGGAAAAGGCCAACGTCGTGGGTCTTGCCCCGCGCGAAGGGCGCAGCAAAGACGCCGTCGCCGCCACGCCCGCGGAATGACCTGAACGCGGTCCCCTGTGGGCACCTAACCAATGGCCCTTGCCAAAGGGTGGGCATTGGACCAAAACGGGAACATGGCAAAACCCGTGACCCAATTCGCATGCTCTGACTGTGGGGCGACTTACAAGAAATGGACGGGCCGCTGTGACGCCTGCGGCGCCTGGAATTCCATCCAAGAGGAAGTGCCCCTCAGCCAAGGCCCCTCCAAAAAGGCGCTTGGCACGGCCAAAGGGCGCAAGATGGCGCTCACCGACCTTGCTGCCGAAGAAGCGCCCCCGCCCCGCACCTTGTCAAACCTGTCGGAGTTGGACCGTGTCCTGGGCGGCGGCCTTGTGCCTGCCTCAGCCACGCTGGTGGGTGGGGATCCGGGGATCGGGAAATCCACGCTCCTGCTTCAGGCCGCGGCGGCGTTCGCCAATGCCGGGCAATCGGTGGTCTATGTCTCGGGCGAGGAAGCCACGGCCCAAGTCCGTATGCGCGCCCAACGTCTGGGCCTGGCCGACGCGCCCGTCAAACTCGCGTCGGAGACGAACCTGCGCGATGTCCTCACGACGCTTGAGGCCGAAAAGCCCGCGCTGGCCATTATCGACTCCATTCAGACGATGTGGGTCGACACCGTCGACAGCGCGCCCGGCTCCGTCAGCCAGGTTCGCGCCTCGGCCCATGAACTGACCAGCTTTGCCAAGCGGTTCGGCACCAGCGTCATTCTGGTGGGCCACGTCACCAAGGAAGGGCAAATCGCAGGCCCCCGCGTGGTGGAGCATATGGTGGATACCGTCCTCTATTTCGAAGGGGAACGGGGGCACCAATTCCGCATCCTGCGCGCTGTGAAGAACCGCTTCGGCCCCGCCGATGAAATCGGGGTGTTCGAGATGACCGGCGCGGGCCTGGCCGAGGTGCCCAACCCCTCGGCCCTGTTCCTGGGCGACCGGGATGCGCCCGCCCCCGGCTCCGTCGTGTTTGGTGGCATCGAAGGCACGCGGCCCGTGCTGGTGGAAATTCAGGCCCTCGTGGCCCCCTCTCAACTCAGCCAGCCGCGCCGGGCCGTTGTGGGTTGGGACGGCGCGCGCCTCAGCATGATCCTTGCCGTGCTAGAGGCCCGAACGGGCATCAGCTTTGCGGGCCTTGACGTCTATCTGAATGTAGCCGGGGGCATCCGCATCCAGGAACCCGCCGCGGACCTGGCGGTGGCCTGTGCGCTGCTTTCCGCCCGCGAGGACGCGGCAATCCCCCCGGAAACAGTGGTGTTTGGGGAACTGTCCCTGTCCGGGGCCCTGCGCCCGGTGTCCCAAGCCGAAAATCGGTTGAAAGAAGCCGCAAAACTTGGTTTCACCGCGGCAATGGCCCCGAAGGGCTGCAAAACCGGGACAGCAAGCGGTCTATCGCTGCGCCTTATGCCGGACCTAACCACCTTGGTGGGGGATGTCTTCGGCGCAGGCTGATCCCGACAGGCACGTGTCGAGCGAGGGCGCATGGAAGGCTTTACCATTGTAGACGGCGGCGTCTCGGCCGTCATCATCATCTCGGCGATCCTCGCCTATGCGCGCGGCCTCATCCGAGAGGCGATGGCCATTCTTGGCTGGATCATTGCCGCAGTCCTGGCCTTTTCCTTTGCAGGCGCAGTGGAACCTTTAGTCCGCGAAGCGCCCTATGTGGGTGACCTTCTGGGGGAAAGTTGCGAATTGGCGGTGATCGCGGCCTTCGCGGTGGTCTTTGCCGTGGCCCTTGTCATCACCTCGTTCTTCACCCCCTTGCTCAGTTCCGCAGTGCGCCATTCCATCCTGGGGCCGTTCGACCAGGGGCTGGGCTTTCTGTTCGGCGTTTTGCGCGGTGTTCTGTTGGTGGCGGTGGCGTTCATCGTCTATGACCGCGTGGTCGTGAACGAAGGCTTGCCCGTGGTGGAAGACAGCCGGTCCGCCACGATCTTCGGCCGGGCCAAGACCGGTATCGAGGATCAGATCCCCGAAGACGCGCCCGGCTGGATCCTGACCCGGTACGAGGCGCTGGTGGGGGAGTGTTTTGAGCCCGCAACCCCCGTACAACCCACAACGCCCTCCGAATAGGCAAGCGGGGCCCATCCGGCGCCCCGTGACGATAAGGGGCGAGCGATCAACCTGGTCCTACGGCACATCCCGGCAGCCCGTTCAGTCCAGCCGGGCGCGCACCGGCAAGCGTTGTATCCGTCTTGTCTCCATCCAACACCGTCTCGGCCGCACCTGCCCGGCGTGCCGGACCATGGCCGCGCGCCAAATCCCCCGGTCCAGCCGCGCGTCGACGCCAATGACCTTTTCGCCGCAGAAACCATGACAGCCCCGTGACAGGGCGGCCAAGCTGGACTAAGGGAAGATGTCTGCACCCATCTCAGGTTTCCGCCCCATGTCCGACACCGATTGGCGCGCCCATCCGTTTGACGATGACAAGTTGAAGGAGGAATGCGGGATATTCGGCGTCGTAGGTGTCGCGGAGGCGGCGAATTTCACGGCCCTTGGCCTGCACGCCCTGCAACATCGCGGGCAAGAGGCGGGCGGGATCGTGGTCCACCACGCCGACCAAGGCTTCAACTCCGTCCGACGTTTTGGCTATGTGCGCGACAACTTCACCGACCAAGACACCATGAACATGCTGCCCGGCTCCCTCGGGATCGGGCATGTGCGGTACTCCACCACCGGGTCCAAGGGCGCCACCGCCATCCGAGACGTGCAGCCCTTCTTCGGTGAATTCGCCATGGGCGGCGCGGCCATTGCCCATAACGGCAATATCACCAATGCCGACGCCTTGCGGAGGGAGTTGATCGAGCGCGGCTCCATCTTCCAAAGCAGCAGCGACAGCGAATGCATCATCCACCTGATGGCCCGGTCCCTGCAACGCAACATCCCCGAACGCATGAAGGACGCCTTGCGACGCGTCGAAGGCGCGTTTTCGGTCGTGGCCATGACCCGCACCAAGCTGATCGGTGTTCGCGACCCGCTGGGCGTGCGGCCCCTGGTGCTGGGCAAGGTCGGCGACGGCTGGGCCCTGGCGTCCGAGACCTGCGCCCTCGACATCATCGGGGCGGAGTTTGAGCGCGAGATTGAGCCCGGCGAAATGGTCGTCATCACCGCAGAGGAAGGCGTGACATCCCACCGCCCATTCGAGACGAAGCGCGCGCGGTTCTGTATCTTTGAGCATGTCTATTTCAGCCGCCCCGATAGCATCCTTGGCGGACGCTCCGTCTACTCCACCCGAGAGGCGATCGGTCGCGAACTCGCCAAGGAAGCCCCCGTCGATGCGGATCTGGTCTGCCCCGTGCCCGACAGCGGGACCCCCGCCGCCATCGGCTACAGCCTCGAATCGGGCATCCCCTATGCCATGGGGATCATCCGCAACCAGTATATGGGCCGCACCTTCATTGAGCCGACCGAGCAGATCCGCAACATGGGCGTGCGGCTGAAGCTGAACGTGAACCGTGCCCTGATCCGGGGGAAACGGGTGATCCTGGTCGATGACAGCGTCGTGCGCGGCACCACCAGCCGCAAGATCAAGGAAATGATCCTGGATGCGGGCGCCGCCGAAGTGCATTTCCGCATCGCCAGCCCCCCGACCGCGTGGCCCTGTTTTTATGGGGTGGACACGCCACAACGTGAAAAGCTGTTGGCGGCGACCATGTCCGAGGATGAAATGCGGGACCACCTGGGTGTCGACAGCCTGAAATTCATTTCTCTGAATGGGCTGTATCGTGCCGTGGGCGAGGCGCAGGGACGGGACCCGGCCAACCCGCAATATTGCGATGCCTGTTTCTCGGGCGAATACCCGGTGGAACCGTCTGACCAATTGGAGCGAGGGTTCCAATTAAAGGCCGCAGAGTAAGTCGCCACGCACCAATTAACGCCGCAATTGGCTGTGTGCCGCCAAAACATGGCCCCTCTATTGTCCGAAAAGTGAACTATTAATCCCGCGCGGATATGTCACTTTCGTGCCTATGGCGATTCGTCTGCGACCCCATCACGTGCTCTGCGCGCTCTCGTTCGAGGGCAAAGGCTATGACAGTGCCTTTGTCGCCAACATGGCCCATATCGTTTGGGGCCAGCTCCAATCGACAAACGGGTCCAAAACGCCCGTCCGGATCACGGGCCAAGCGGATTCAATCTGCGCCCCCTGCCCTCGGCGACGGGACATGGGATGCGACGTGCAGGACAAGATCGACACGCTCGACGCGCGCCACGGGGCCGCCCTTGGCTTGGCCCCGGGCGACCAGGTGACCTGGGGCGACTGTGTGGATCGCGTCGTCGCGCAGGTGGAGCCCGATGACCTCGACCACCTTTGCCAGGGGTGTGAGTGGTTGGATTTAGGCGTCTGCAAAGCGGCCGTGGCCCAACTCCTGTCCGACAAAAAAGGCCGCCCCCCGGAGGAGGCGGCCCTGCCCGCGCAAAGGGTCAAAGTCTCAGGCGCGTGATTTCATCCACGCGACGCCGCCCGACACCAGCAAGGCGGCGACGACGGCTTTGACAATATCGCCGACCAAGAACGGCGTCATGAACGCGCCCAGCAGGTCTGCAAAGGCCAGATCCGCGCCCCAGACCGACACGCCCATGGCCTGCGCCACACCCAACGGCCACGCAAGCCCCGGAATATAAAGCAACAGTGTCGCTGCAATGCCAACGGGCGCCAGCAGCAGGGGTGACGTGATCCCGCGATCCGTGGCCAACCCGGCCAACCACGCAAGGCCCACGAACCCGACCAAGAACCCCGCCGTCGGTCCCACGAAAGCGGCACCGTTCATGCCGTTGGCAAAGACCGGCAGACCCATGGCCCCTTCGGCCAAGTAAGCCAGCAACGTCGCCGCCCCCAGGCGAGAGCCATAGGCAAAGCCCACAAACAGAATGGCCAAGGTCTGCAACGTCATGGGCACGGGCCAAAATCGCACGTTTATTTGCGCGGCCACCGCGATCAGGGCGGACCCTGCCAGCACCAACATCGCCTGTTTGGGCAAAGTCATCTGGCCCAAGGCCATTGAAGTCAGGGTCATTTCACTCTCCTAAAGGTCGTTTTTCCTTTTATTGCCGCCCTTTTCCGTCCGCCAGGGCGGGCTGTCAACTTGATCCCGCTAACAGGACGTGTCACCGGGGCGCCCATGGAACACCGACCTGAACTTGCGCTTGTCACCGGCGCGTCTCGCGGCCTGGGCGCGGCCATTGCGGAACATCTGGCGGGGCGCGGCACCCATGTGATCGCCGTGGGGCGCACCCAAGGCGCCTTGGAAGACCTCGACGACCGTATGCAGGCGCAGGGCGGGCAGGCGACGCTGGCGCCCATGGACATCACGGACGCCGGCGCCATGCAGCACCTGTGCCGTGGTATCTTTGACCGCTGGGGCCGGTTGCCGCTTTGGGTGCATACGGCGGTCCATACGCCGCCACTAAGTCCGGCAACGATGGTGGCCGAGAAAGACTTCGCCAAGACCCTGAACACCAACGTCACCGCGCTGTCGCGGCTCATTCCCTACGTGGCACCTTTGCTGAAGGCCGCCGAAGGCAGTGCCGCCGTGTTCTTCCATGATGGGCGCAAGCTGGCCTTGGCCTCCGCCTACATGGCAACCAAAGAGGCGCAGCGCGCCATGGTCCTGGCCTGGCAGGCCGAGTCGACGACGCCATCGGCGCCGCAGATCCACCTGCTCACACCCAGACCCATGGCCACCGCCGTCCGGGCCCGGTTCCACCCAGGCGAAGATCGCAGCAAACTGGCCACCCCCCGGGATGAAGCCACGCGGCTGATGTCGACCATCGGCCTTTGACCGTTACGATGGAAAACACCCGCCCCCTCGCGGGACCGGGTGCACATCATTCTGACGTCTAAGACCTGCGGTTAGGACGCTATGCCGTGGGCCTTGGCCGCAAGCGCCTCCGCCGTATCGGCCAGCGTCTTCAATCGCGCCATGGCGGCATCGGGGACCTTGGGCACTTCGACGATCTTCTCGACCTCCTTGACCACCTCCTGCGGGGCGGCCGCGGCGGGGGGCGCTTTCTGCAACTCGTCAATGGCCTGGGTCTGCTGCGCCAGGCGCCGGTCCATGGCGCGCAACTCCTCCTCTGCCGAAATCGATTTGTCCGCCAACATCAGGCCAGCCATCAGCAACATCCGGTCCTGCGTCAGACGAGAGCCGGTGGCGATCAACGATTGCGCCTCCCGGTCCAGCAATTCTGCGGCGGCGGTCAGATAGCCTTCTTCGCCATCTTGGCAGGCCACGGTGAAGGCGCGTCCGCCGATCTGTATGGTCATATCAGGCATTGGCCGCCTCCAACATCGGTTCCAGTTCCGCCAAAAGGTCTTGCATCTCCGCCAGGTCCAGCGCCCGCGCCGCGCGCAAGGCGGACATCTCCGCCACCAGCGCCTGATCGGCCGCACCTGGCGCCTGCGCGCGCAGGGCGTCCATGGCCGCCGACATCTCGTCCAGGCGCGCGCGCAGACCGCCCGTGTCCTCGGGGGCGGGGCGTTCGTTCACCTGCGCTTGCGCGGCGGCGTGATCGGCCACCATGGCTTCCGCCTGGGCCTGGGCTTCGGCCAAGGCGGCGGTCTTTGCGTCAATATCGGTTTGCAGGGCGGCCACCTTCGCCTCTGTCTCGGCCAGGGCCGCCTGGGCGGACGCCAACTCCGCGGACAGGTCCGGCGCGGACGCGGCACCGTCCAGCGCGCGGGTGGCCGCGCCAAGGGCCGCCTCCAACCGCGCAATCGTTTCGTTCAATGCAGCCTCATCCGCCATGCTCGGCCCCTCATCCTTTCCGGTTTTGCGCCATGGGACCGCAAAGACGCGTCATTGTCAAAGCGATCCGACCTTGGGCGCCTTGCGCGCGGGGGCCAGCCTGTTAACAGGACCGTGAATTCCATGACGGAGGGCCACCCGTGACCGAACAGACGCAACTCCCTGACCTGACCGCCCTGCGCGCCGCCCAGCCAGAGCATTGGCGCCGGGCCGCGGCCATCCGCACGCTGACGCTGGATGCCGTTGCGGCCGCAAATTCCGGCCATTCGGGAATGCCCATGGGGATGGCCGATGTGGCCACCGTTCTGTTCGAAAAGCACCTGAAATTCGACGCCGCCCGCCCGGACTGGCCCGACCGGGATCGTTTCGTCCTGTCCGCTGGTCACGGGTCCATGCTGCTGTATGCGCTGCTCTACCTAACGGGTTACCCGGAAATGACGCTGGAGCAGATCAAGAACTTCCGCCAACTGGGCTATGCCACCGCCGGTCACCCAGAATTCGGCCACGCCCCGGGGATCGAAACGACGACCGGGCCGCTGGGCCAAGGCATCGCCACCGCCGTCGGCATGGCCATCGCCGAAGAAATCCAACGCGCCCGCTATGGCCGCAAGATCGCTGACCATTACACCTGGGTCATCGCAGGCGACGGCTGCCTGATGGAAGGCGTCAGCCAAGAGGCCATCGCCCTGGCCGGTCGCCTGGAACTGAGCCACTTGATCGTCCTGTGGGACGACAATGGCATCACCATCGACGGCAAGGTCAGCCTGTCGGACGTGACCGACCAAAAGCAGCGGTTCAAGGCGTCCGGCTGGGACGTGATCGAAGTGGACGGGCATGACCCCGCCGCCATCGACGCCGCCCTGGCGGATGCCAAGAAGGGCAAGAAGCCGACCATGGTCGCCTGCAAAACCCACATTGCCATCGGCCACGCCGCCCAGGACACGTCCAAGGGCCATGGCGCCCTGACCGACGCGGACCAGCTGCAGGCCGCCAAACGTGCCTATGGGTGGGACCACGGGCCGTTTGAGATCCCCGCCGACCTCAAGGCCGAGTGGGAGGCCATCGGCGCACGCGGGTCCGAGGCCCGCGCCCAGTGGGAGGTCCGCCTGGCCGATATGGGCGCAGGCAAGCGCCGCGATTACGACCGCGCCCTATCCGGCGACGCGCCCAAAAAGCTGTCCGCCGTGGTCAAGGCCCTGAAACGCCAAGTGGCCGAAGGGCAGCCCAAGGTCGCCACCCGCAAAGCGTCGGAAATGGTGCTGGAAGTGGTCAATCCGATCATGCCGGAGACCATTGGCGGCTCCGCCGACCTCACCGGGTCCAACAACACGCTGACCCAGGATCTGGGCGTCTTCTCGCCCGAGAACCGGGCCGGGCGCTACATCTATTACGGCATCCGCGAACATGGGATGGCAGCGGCCATGAACGGTATGGCCCTCCATGGCGGCGCCCGGCCCTATGGCGGCACGTTCATGTGTTTCACCGACTACGCCCGCCCGGCCATGCGCCTGTCGGCCTTGATGGGGGTGCCCACCACCTATGTCATGACCCATGACAGCATCGGCCTGGGCGAAGACGGCCCGACCCACCAGCCTGTCGAACACCTTGCCATGTTGCGGGCGACGCCCAACATCAACGTCATCCGCCCCGCCGACACGGCCGAAACGGCGGAGGCCTGGGAACTTGCCCTCACCTCCACCCGCACGCCGACCGTCCTGTCCTTGACCCGCCAGGGCCTGCCGACGGTGCGCACAACCTTCGCCAACAAGAACATGGTCGCCTTGGGCGGCTATGTGGCGGCCGAGGCCGAGGGCAAGCGCCTCGCGATCCTCATGGCCACCGGGTCCGAGGTCGAGATCGCCATGAAGGCCCGCGATCTGTTGCACCTGGACGGGATCGGCACCCGCGTCGTGTCCCTCCCGTGTTGGGAACTGTTTGAGGCCCAGGACGAGAAATACCGCAAAAAGATCCTGCCCGCGGGCCCGGTCCGCGTGGCCATCGAGGCGGGCATCCGCTTTGGCTGGGACCGCTGGCTTTACGGCGAACGGGGCAAGCGCGAAAAGGGGGCGTTCATAGGCATGCATGACTTCGGCGCCTCCGCCCCCTATCAAGAACTGTATCAGCATTTCGGGATCACCGCCGAGGCAACCGCCCAAGCCGTGCGCGACATGCTCTGACATCCGGGGAAGGTCGCCATCATGGATCGGAAGACGCATGAGGCGACCTCTCCCGATCACGGCACCACCGCCCCCGGCTGGGGCGCCATCGACGCAGGCGGCCAGAAGCATCTGCACGATGGCCCCGATGGGTTGACGTCGCTGTATGTCGACCCCGCCCCCCGTGGCAAAGCCTTGAGCCGTTGGGGGTTAGAGGTCTCGTTTCGTATGGCCGTGGACACGGTGCCCGACAAAGACGCCATGCCCCTCTGGCCCATCAAGCCCAGGCAGAACTTGGCCCGCTACATCATAGGTTCGGGCCGCTGGGTCGAACCCGGCCATATCGCCACGGCCCACGGCCCGATCAAGGCCGAGGGCGATACGGCCTTGGTGGACGCCCCCTGCGACAGTGCCGTGGACGGCGCGCCCCTGGCGGGGCACCTGCGCGCGGGCAACACCCTGCCGATCACCGACATATCCCGCCGCAACAACCCCGCCAACCTGCGGCCACCCGCCGACGATGGCAACGGCCCGTTCCAGCGGTTGCGCCGTGATGTGCGGGCCAAGCAGGCTGGCCCATGACGGACCTTTCGCCCCTGTTCCAGCCGCTGACCCTGCCCTGCGGCACCGTGCTGAAAAACCGGATCGCCAAATCCGCCATGTCCGACAGCATGGGCGACGGGCGCGGCAACCCGGGGCCCGGCCATGCGCGTCTCTATGAACGCTGGGCCGATGGGGGCACGGCCCTGTCCTTCATCGGCGAAGTCCAAGGCGACGCCAGTGCGGCTGAAAAACCGGGCAATCTGGTCCTTGGGCCGCACACCGACCGGCTTGCCATCGCTGATTTGACCCAACGGGCGCGCAGGGGCGGCGCGCTGATCTTCGCCCAATTGGGCCACGCCGGGGCCATGGCCCATCCGCCGATCAGCCGTCCGCGCGGCCCGTCTGCCCTGGCCCTGCCCGGCCTGACCTGCGATGCGCTGAGCGCCGAGGAGATTGCGACCTTGCCCGCGCAATTCGCTGCCACGGCCAAGATGGCACAGGGGTTGGGCTTTTCCGGCGTACAGATCCACGCGGCCCACGGCTTCTTACTCAGCCAGTTCCTGTCGCCCCTGTTCAACCACCGCACCGATGACCATGGCGGCCGGATCCAAAACCGCATGCGCCTGCTGCTTGGGGTAATCCAGGCGGTGCGCGCCGCCACCGGCCTCGCCTTCCCCATCGCGCTCAAACTGAACGCCACGGACCAACTGGCCGGCGGCCTGTCCGAGGGGGAGGCGCTGCAGGTGGCCGAGGCGCTTGACGACACCACCATCGACCTGCTGGACATCAGCGGGGGCACCTATTTCCCCGGCGCGCCGTCCGCGTCGGACCGCACGACACAAGGCGCCTATTTCGCCGGGTTCGCCCAATCCGCGCGCCGCGTCTTCCGCAAGCCCATCATGCTGACCGGCGGTGTTAAGACCGCGCGCCAAGCCCTTGATATCATAACAGATGGCACCGCGGACGTGGTGGGGTTGGCCCGGGCCCTCGTCCTGTATCCAGACCTTCCGAACCAGTGGCGGGCGGGGGCGGCGCTCACGCCCCAATTCCCAAGGTTCCAAGCGCCGCCAGAGGGTGGCATCACCGCGTGGTACACCATGCGCCTGACAGATATCGGCCTGGACCAAAGGCCTAGCTTCCCGAACCTGCCCGACGCCGTCGCCGCCTATGACGCGCGGGACGCTGCGCGGACGCGCCTTTGGCGGGACGCCTTCGGCGCTCAGTGACCCTTGGCGCTTTGCTCGTTCAACAGGCCAAGCACGGGTGCCACCAGCTTCATCACCACAAAGCCCATGGCAATGCCCAAGATGCCGTCCAACAGGGCGGTGACAAACCAGTTGCCGAACCCTGCATCACCGACCAGACTGGCGGCCGTTTTGATCGTGTCATAGGGCAAATGCAGCCCCATCTCATGCAGGGCATGGACCACGATATTGCCGCCCACCCACAACATGGCCGCCGTGCCCACAACCGTCAGAACCGTCATGAAACCGGGCATCCCGCGCACGATCAACGCGCCCATTTTGCGCCCGAACGCCGTGACCCCGTTCTTGGACAGGTACAGGCCGAAATCATCGGCCTTCACGATCAGCGCGACGGCGCCGTAAACCGCGACTGTAATCACAACGGCGATGACCGCCAGGACGGCCCCCTTGAACCAAACGGAGCCCGTGGGGTCGGTCGCGGCCAGCGCGATGGTCATGATCTCGGCCGATAGGATGAAATCGGTCTTGATGGCGCCCTTCACCCGCGTCTCCTCCAGATGGGCGGCATCCAGCGGCGTGTCCTGCGGGTCTTTGATGACGGCCAGCGTGTCGTGGGGGACCAGCCAATGATAGACTTTCTCTGCCCCCTCAAAACACAAATACAACCCGCCCAGAATCAATAGCGGTGGAATCAGCCAGGGCGCGAAAGACGACAGCAAAAGGGCCACTGGCAACAAGATCACCAGCTTGTTGAACGCCGAGGCGCGGGCGATTTTCCACACGATGGGCAATTCGCGCGCCGCCGCAAAGCCATGGACGTATTTGGGCGTCACCGCCGCATCGTCGATCACCGCGCCCGCCGCTTTGACCCCCGCCTTGCTGGCCTGTCCGATGATGTCATCGACCGAGGCTGCCGCCACTTTGGATATTGCCGCCACATCATCCAACAGGGCCAAAAGTCCGCTCATTGCCCGAATCCTTCTTTGTGCTGGGGCCACGATCTAGTCCCCGCCAAGGCCCGTCAACGTATGCCGTGGTGCACAATCCTTTTGCGTTAGCGATAACCGTTATCGCCACCATCCATGTTTAACGCTAACAGCCTCTCACAAAACGTCTTTTGCGCATTGAGCCAAAGCCCCGCACATCCCATAGAACCAAGGATTAGAGGGGATTTGTTATGACAGTGACGATCGGTATCAATGGCTTCGGGCGCATTGGGCGCTGCACCTTGGCCCATATCGCACAGGCCGCGCGCAATGACGTGGCCGTGGTAAAGATGAACGCCACCGGCCCCATCGAGACCAACGCCCACCTCCTCAAATACGACAGCGTCCATGGCCGCTTCGGCGGGGACGTGCGCGTGCAGGACGACACGCTGGACCTGGGCCAAGGGCCGATCAAGGTCTTCTCTACCTATGACCCGGCGGAGCTGGATTGGGACGGCGTCGATGTGGTCCTGGAATGCACCGGCAAGTTCAACGAGCGAGAGGCCGCCGCCGTGCATCTGGGCCGGGGCGCCAAGCGGGTCCTCGTCTCGGCCCCCGCCAAGAACGCCGACAAGACCGTGGTCTATGGCGTGAACCATCGGGAGTTGACGCCCGACCACCACGTCGCCTCCAACGCGTCGTGTACGACGAACTGCCTGGCCCCCCTCGCCAAGGTTCTCAACGACGCCATCGGGATCGAAAGCGGCGTGATGACCACCATCCATTCCTACACCGGCGACCAGCCCACGCTGGACCGCCGCCACAAGGACCTGTACCGCGCCCGTGCCGCCGCCATGGCGATGATCCCCACCTCCACCGGGGCAGCCAAAGCCATCGGAGAGGTGGTGCCCGCCCTGGCCGGCAAGTTGGATGGCACCGCCCTGCGCGTGCCCACCCCCAACGTGTCCGCCGTGGACCTGACCTTCCAAGCCTCCCGCGACGTGACCGTGGCCGAAGTGAATGCCGTCGTCGCCGAAGCCGCCGCCGGGCATATGGGCGCCGTGCTGGCCTACGACCCGGAGCCCAAGGTCTCCATCGACTTCAACCACACGTCCCATTCCAGCATCTTCGCGCCCGAGCAGACGAAGGTCGTGGGCCGCACCGTCCGCGTGCTTGCATGGTACGATAACGAATGGGGCTTCTCTTGCCGGATGGCCGATGTGGCCGCGCATATGGGGCGCTTGATTTAACGCCGATCGGGTGGTGCCCCGCTGACCCGGCCTTTGCCGTCCCGCGCGGGCCCCTGATGATCCGCGTGCGTTGAGATCATCCGACTCACCGCCGACCAAACACGTCCCTTGCGCCGGAAAGTGCTGCGGCCAGACCGGCCCCTGTCCGCTGTGACCGTGGCCGGGGATGCAGACGCTCTCTACCTAGGCGCGGATGCGGGCGGCATGTCGGTCGGGGTCAGTTCGGTTTATCCCGGCACGACCCAATCGGCCCGTCTGCGCAAGTTGGCCGTGGACCCGGCGCGCATCCCTTCTCAGACAGCGGGGCCGCGCCGCCCTGCCCTTCTATCGCGGCTTGGGCTTTTCCATCGCACGGGACCCGTTCGAAAAATCTGGTCTCAGCCATCACAGCGCCCACCTGGATTTACTGGGATGGGGCTGCGCCCTTGCGCTTTGGCATGGCGCCCGCGATGGTCGCGCCATGAACAACACTGTCGCGCTTGTCCTCGGGTTCATCCTGCTCAGCTTTGGCCTGGCAGATTGGCTGTTCAACGATGGCAGCGTGTGGATCTTTTTGGGCCGAAAGGGCCTGACGCTGCTCGAAACGGTGGCCTTCTGGCGCTGAACCGCCGCCCCGCCACTCCCGCTTGAACCCGACGCGCCGCCCGTGCTACCGCCGCGTCAACCGACATCGTTAGCGGTAACAGCCCGCCAACGACACCATAGCGGAGGACATCATGGTCAAAGTGGCAATCAACGGCTTCGGTCGCATCGGGCGCAACGTGCTGCGCGGCATCGTCGAATCCGGGCGCACGGATATTGAGGTCATCGCCATCAACGACCTGGGCCCGGTGGAAACCAATGCCCACCTTTTGCAATATGACAGCGTCCATGGCCGCTTCCCCGCCGATGTGACCACCGGCGACGATTGGATCGATGTGGGACGGGGCCAAATGACGGTCACGGCCCTGCGGAACCCCGCAGACTTGCCGTGGTCCGATGTGGATGTGGTGATGGAATGCACGGGCATCTTCACCTCCAAAGAGGCGTGCAAGGCCCATCTGGACAACGGGTCCAGCCGGGTCTTGATCTCGGCCCCCGGAAAGGACGCCGACAAGACCATCGTCTATGGCGTCAACCATGGCAGCCTGACGCGGGACGACATCGTCGTGTCCAACGCGTCCTGCACGACCAACTGCCTGAGCCCCGTGGCCTATGTGTTGAACGAGGCCATCGGGATCGAGCGCGGCTTCATGACCACCATCCACAGCTACACCGGCGACCAGCCGACGCTGGACACGATGCACAAGGACCTTTACCGCGCCCGCGCCGCCGCCCTGAGCATGATCCCCACCTCCACCGGGGCCGCCAAAGCGGTTGGCCTGGTCCTGCCCGACCTGAATGGCAAATTGGACGGGGTGGCCATCCGGGTGCCGACGCCGAACGTATCCGTCGTGGACCTGACCTTCACGGCCGCGCGCAAGACCAGTGTCGAGGAAATCAATACCGCCATTCGCACCGCCGCCGATGGCAAGCTGAAGGGTGTCTTGGGCTATACCGACAAGCCGCTTGTGTCGGTCGATTTCAACCACGACCCCCATTCGTCCATCTTCCACATGGACCAGACCAAGGTCATGGATGGCAGCATGGTCCGCATCCTCAGCTGGTATGACAACGAGTGGGGCTTCTCCAACCGCATGGCGGACACTGCCGTGGCCATGGGCAAACTGATCTAGCGTCGCGGCGTTTCGCACGCGAAACACTTCATCAAGCGTTAACAATAGGTTAACCGAAGAAAACACCGGGCGTTGCGCGGTGTTTTCATTTTTGGTTGGGCGTCAACAGGATGAATGACCGTCGCCATCCGCCGGGTCGATCAGCATCCGCGTCAACTGTCCGCCGGACGCGCAGAGCTGGACAAGGTAATCTGCGTTCCAGCCCGGCCAGCCGCGTCCCAAAACACCCCGCAGATATCCGTCCAGGTTGCCCGCATTGACCAGATCCGGGATGGCTTGGCGGAACCCCACATTGCTGAAATAGGGATCGCTCTCATCGCCCGGGTGCCGAATGCCGAAGCGGTGGAAATTGGCCCGGTCCTGGCGGATCACCGATGCCACATCCCGCAGGGGCTGCCCTTTGGAATTGAAGAAGTCTTCGCGCCCCACTTCGATGAAGAACGCCGCGGCCTGGCGGTCGGCCTGGGCTGCGCCCAGCGGCATCACAGCCACCACAGCGGCCATGCAAAGGTGTTTCAATCGCATCTCACAAACTCCCCGTTCTAAATGCCGCCACTCTGCCCCGGTCCGCCGCGCCTTGTCCAGTTGGGCGGCGCGCAGATTTCTTTGCTTGCCAAACATGGCCGTCAGGGGCATCCGAAAGGCAAAGCACGTGGAGGATCGGACATGGCGTTCAAAACCCTGGATGATATGGAATTGGGCGGCAAGGTGGTGATGGCCCGCGTCGACATCAACGTGCCCGTGGACGGGGGCCATGTCACCGACACGACGCGGATTGACCGGATCAAACCCACGGTCGACCACCTGCGCAGTGCCGGAGCCAAGACGGTCCTTCTGGCCCATTTTGGGCGGCCTAAGGGCCAAATCGTGCCCGAGATGTCGCTGCGCCAGATCGTGCCCGCCCTGTCGGACGCGCTTGGGGTGAAGGTTGGGTTTGCGGATGGCAACTATGGCGACGCCGTGGGCAACATGGCGGGGGGCGATGTGCTCCTGTTTGAGAATGTGCGCTTCCATCCGGGCGAGGAAAAGGACGATCCGGCCTTTGCCGCGCGCCTGGCGGCCTTGGGCGATGTCTATTGCAACGACGCGTTCTCAGCCGCGCACCGCGCCCATGCCACGACCCATGCCTTGGCCTGCCTTCTGCCCGCCTGCGCCGGGCGGCTGATGCAGGCGGAACTGACCGCCCTGGACGCGGCCTTGGGCACGCCCAAGACACCGGTGGCCGCCGTGGTGGGCGGAGCCAAAGTCTCCACGAAACTGGACCTTCTGGGCAATCTGGTGGGTCGGGTACAGCATCTGATCATCGGGGGCGGCATGGCGAACACGTTCCTGGCGGCGCGCGGGATCGATGTCCAAGCCTCCCTTTGCGAGCATGACCTGCTGGACACCGCACGGCAGATTGTCACCAAGGCGGATGCGGCGGGCTGCACCTTGCATCTGCCCCAAGATGTCGTCTGCGCCGCGGAATTTCGGGCCAATCCGCCGACGACGACCGTCGCCGCGGAGGCGGTGCCCGCCGGGCAGATGATCTTGGATGCGGGCCCGAACGCCACGTCCCATATCAACGCCGTCCTGGACACCTGCGCCACGCTGATTTGGAACGGCCCGTTGGGCGCCTTCGAGATGGCGCCGTTCGACACCGCGACCAACGCGGCGGCGCAACATGCGGCGGCGTTGACCAAGGCGGGCAAACTGATCTCGGTCGCGGGCGGCGGAGACACGGTTGCGGCCCTCAACCAGGCGGGTGCGGCGGACGCGTTCACCTATATCTCGACCGCTGGGGGCGCCTTCCTGGAATGGATGGAAGGCAAGACCCTGCCCGGGGTCGCCGCGCTGCAGGCCTGACGCGCGGGGTGCCGGGGACCTGCACGGGCGCTGCACGGCCGGTCCTATTTCTGCACCAACAGCACCTTGCGCATGGTCGGCCAAGCCGTACTCTGACCCGGTTCCTGCCATCGGAGTTTCCATGCGTACCGCCCTTGCCCTGACCACCACTGCCATGATCGCGGCGTCGCCGGCCCAGGCCGATGACCGCTCTCTCTGGGATCTGCTCCATCCCGACCGGCTGATCACCCAAGTCCTGCAAAGTGCATTGTTCGCGCTGCGCACCCAGATGGACCTGACCTATGCCGATCTGACGGTGTCGCTTTTGGATGGCGAAGTGGCGTTGGAAGGGATCGACGTGACTGTGCCCGCGGACCTGACCGACGGGCCACCCTGCCCGGTGCAAATTGGACGGCTGGACCTGTCCACCGCCGATCCTTTCGCCCCCGAAGATTATGCCGGACAGATCATCATTCGGGACCTGTCCATGCCATTCGCCTGTCTGGGGCCGGATGCGGCCCCGGTGGCCTTGGTCATCGGGTCGGATCGCCTGAACCTGGCGGATTTGACGATCGATTTCCGGTATCACATCCCGTCCGCCGCCCTGGAGGCGGAGATGCGGACAGAAGTAAGCGACCTGGCCGCGGTGGAGCTTTCGAGCGCCTTTGACTATCTGTGGTTCCGCGAAGGCGGGCCGGACGATGTGCAACCGGTGGGTCGCCTGTCCCATGCCGCGCTGTCGCTGACCAATCTTGGCGGGTGGGACAAGGTTGCCCCGCTGCTGCCGCCGCCTGCCACCGACCCGGACCAGGCCGCCGCCTTTGTCACACAGTTGATCGGCGGGCAGTTGTCTCGGGAGGCGGGGGGCGCGCCGAGCAAGGCCGTCAAAGCCTTTGTTGCCGACCTGGCCGAGGGGTGGAGCGCGTTTGTCACCGACCCCAAGCGCCTGGTGATCGAGAGCAGCTTTCCGCCCGACGCGCCGCGCGCCTTTGACGCCGATCTTCTTGCGGAGATCGAGGACGCGCCCCTGGCCCTGATCGACTTTCTGGAACCGCGCGTCAGCACCAGCCCCGCCGCAGAACGCAACGCCCTGGACCCGCGCCTTGTGGCGCAAGCGATGCAGGCGGACGGCAGTCTGCCCGCCGACATCCTGCGAGAGGTGGGCTTGGCCTTGCTGACCGGGGATCGGGCGCCCCGCAACCGCGCCGTGGCCGTCGATCTGCTGTCGCCGTTGGCCGAAGCGGGGGATGGCGATGTGGCCTTTGCCGTGGCGCAAGCCCTGGAAGGGACCGCCCCCGAGGACGCCTATGCCCAAGCCCTGGCCGCGGGACCGTTTGGTCCGCCCGGCCTGCGCAGCCTGTTGAACCGGTTGGAACGGGACCTGCCCTTTGCCACCGTCTTGCGCCTGCAAGGTGCGGCGGCCGCCCCCACGGCGGACGACCTGCGCGGCCCGGTCCCTGAATTACGCGCCCGCGCCGAGGCGCATCTGACCGGCGTGACGGCGCCCCGGTCCCTGCGGTCGGCCTTGATCTATGCGACCATCGCTGCGGCGTCGGGCGATCGGGCCGCGGCGCGCCTGTTGGACCGCATTGACCGGGCGATCCCTTCGGGTGGCGCAGACGCCTGGGCGCCCCTGGCCGCGGAGGCGTCCGAACTGGCGTTGACAGCGTGGTTGGACCGGTAAGGCGCCCGCGTTAGCGCAACCAACGGCTTGCGGCACGGCGGCCCGCGCCCTAACCGGGTGTCGTATGATATTTCCCGGGAGGGTCCAAAATGATTGACCAGGACAAAGCCGCCAAAATTCGCGCCGGACAGGGGTTTATTGCAGCCCTCGACCAGTCTGGCGGATCCACGCCCAAGGCCCTGCGCCTCTATGGCGTCAGCGAAGATCGCTACGGATCCGAGGACGAGATGTTCGACCTGATCCACGGCATGCGCGCCCGGATCGTGCGCGCGCCCGCCTTCACCGGCGAGAAGGTCATCGGCGCAATCCTGTTCGAGCAGACCATGGACCGCGATTTCGAGGGCACGCCCTCGGCCACGTATCTGTGGGACAGCCGGGGCGTTGTGCCCTTCCTCAAGATCGACAAGGGCTTGGCGGACCCGGTCGATGGGGGTCAGGTCATGAAGCCCATGCCCGGCCTGGATGAGACGTTGGCACGCGCCAAGGCGAAAGGCGTGTTTGGCACCAAAGAACGGTCTGTCATCGGCGCGGCGAACCCCGCCGGGGTCGAGGCCGTCGTGGCGCAGCAGTTTGAGGTGGGCGCTCAGGTCCTGTCGCACGGGCTTGTGCCGATCCTGGAGCCGGAGGTCACGATCTCTATCCCCGATAAGACGGAGGCCGAGGCCCTGTTGCGCGACACGATCCTGGCGCATCTGGATGCGGTGCCCGAGGGGCAGGAGATCATGCTGAAACTGACCCTGCCCGAAGAGGCCAACTTTTATGCGCCCCTGGTGGACCATCCCAAGGTGATGCGTGTGGTGGCCTTGTCCGGCGGGTACAGCCGGGACGAGGCCAATGGCCGCTTGGCCCAGAACCGAGGTGTCATTGCCAGTTTCAGCCGGGCGCTGACGGAAGGGTTGGATGACGGCCAGGACGACGCGCAGTTCAACAGCCTGATCGGATCGACCATCGACAGCATCCATTCCGCGTCCGTCGCCGGCTGACGCGGGTCGCCCGGTGGCGGCAACCGTGTCGCCACCGCCACGGTCCCCCAAGGCTGGTGCGACACGGATTCCCCTGCGCCGCACTGCTGTGCCATGGTCCGCCCAGACGCCCCGTCAGAGGGCCCGAATGACAGGCACGTCCCATGATCAAGCGCCGGCCCAATGCGGCCTATACGTTAATGCTCCCGGTCGCTTTGCTGACCTTCGCGGGCTACTTCGTCTATGCCGCAGTCCAAGGGGAGTATGGCGTGTTTCGGCGGGTGGAGCTTCAGGCCGAGAAAGACCTGCTGGAGGCGGAGCTTGCCCTATTGGAGGCGCAGGCGGCGGAGTTACGACAGCGCACGCGGCATTTGTCTGACGACTACCTGGATCTGGACCTGTTGGACGAGCGGGCGCGGATCGTGCTGGGCGTGGCGCGCGTGGACGAAATCGTCATCGAATGACCCCGACGCCTATGGGCGGAACGGACGACGGGGATCCGCGCGCGCGGCTTTGGCCCTTGCCTTGACCCGTCTGGGCAGCGTTGCATGGCACGCATCGCGCCTATGCCAAACTGTCAACGACCGGGACGGCCACCGCCCTTTCCCTGAGGGAACCTTTCCTTTAGGAAATGGTTCAACATTAAACAATCCCCACCCGGAGGAGGACCGGTCCCGATGGCTGCCAGGAAAACTGCCGCAAAGGCCAAACCGAACGTGTCGAAGGAGGAGTTGCTGGGCTACTACCGCGACATGCTTTTGATCCGCAGATTTGAAGAAAAGGCGGGTCAGCTTTACGGCATGGGTCTGATTGGCGGGTTCTGTCACCTTTATATCGGGCAAGAAGCCGTTGTTGTCGGTCTGGAGGCCGCGGCAAAGGAGGGCGACAAGCGCATCACATCCTATCGCGATCATGGGCATATGCTGGCCTGTGGGATGGACCCGAACGGTGTCATGGCCGAGCTTACAGGGCGCGAGGGCGGCTATTCGAAGGGCAAAGGCGGCTCCATGCACATGTTCTCCAAGGAGAAGCATTTCTATGGGGGCCACGGGATTGTGGCAGCACAGGTGCCGTTGGGCGCAGGGCTGGCATTCGCCGACAAATACAAGGGCAACGACAACGTCACGTTCACCTATTTCGGGGACGGGGCGGCCAACCAGGGGCAAGTTTATGAGGCCTACAACATGGCCGAACTCTGGGACCTGCCCTGCATCTTTGTGATCGAAAACAACCAATACGCCATGGGCACGTCGACCCAACGGTCGACCAAGTCGCCGTCCTACTGGGAGCGGGGCGCGGCTTATGGCATCGAGGGCGAGGAAGTGGACGGCATGGATGTGCTGGCCGTGAAAGCCGCCGGAGAGAAGGCCGTCGCCCATTGCCGCGCAGGCAAAGGTCCGTACATTCTAGAGATCAAGACGTACCGCTACCGCGGCCACTCCATGTCGGACCCTGCCAAGTACCGGACCCGCGACGAGGTGCAGAAAATGCGCGAAGAGCGGGACGCGATTGAGAATGTTCGCCAGATGCTTCTGACCGGCAAACACGCAAGCGAAGATGATCTGAAGGCCATCGACAAAGAGATCAAGGACATCGTGAACACGTCCGCCGAATTCGCCAAGGAAAGCCCCGAGCCCGCCTTGGAAGAATTGTGGACCGACATTTATGCAGACGAAATTCCGCAGGAGGCCGTGTAGATGGCAACCGAAATCCTGATGCCCGCCCTGTCGCCCACCATGGAAGAGGGCACCCTGGCCAAGTGGCTTGTGAAAGAAGGCGATACCGTCGCGTCCGGCGATATCATGGCGGAGATTGAAACCGACAAGGCGACCATGGAATTCGAGGCCGTGGATGAAGGGACGGTCGGCAAAATCCTGATCGCGGAAGGGACGGAAGGCGTCAAAGTGAACACGCCCATCGCGGTTCTGGTCGAAGACGGCGAAAGCGCGGACGACATCCAATCCTCCTCCGCGGCGGAAACCAAAGCCGAGCAAGAGGCGGCGCCGACCCCGGCCCCAGCCGCCGCCCGTGTGGCCAATGAGGAACCGACGCCACAACCCAACGCCTCCCCCGATTGGCCGGAAGGCACGGAAATGGTGTCGCAGACCGTCCGCGAAGCCCTTCGCGACGCCATGGCAGAAGAAATGCGCGCCGACGACACGGTGTTTCTGATGGGCGAAGAGGTGGCCGAATATCAGGGCGCCTATAAGATCAGCCAGGGAATGCTGGACGAGTTCGGTGCCAAGCGCGTGATCGACACACCCATCACAGAACATGGGTTTACCGGCATCGGCGTCGGCGCGGCGTTCGGCGGTTTGAAGCCCATCGTGGAGTTCATGACGTTCAACTTCGCGATGCAAGCCATTGACCAGATTATCAACTCAGCGGCCAAGACCCTTTACATGTCGGGCGGTCAGATGGGAGCACCCATGGTGTTCCGCGGGCCCAATGGTGCCGCGGCACGGGTCGGCGCACAGCATTCGCAGGACTACGCGGCGTGGTATGCGTCGATCCCGGGTTTGAAAGTGGTGATGCCCTACTCTGCCGCCGATGCGAAGGGGTTGATGAAAACGGCCATCCGCGACCCCAACCCGGTCATCTTCCTGGAGAATGAGATCCTCTACGGCAAATCCTTCGACGTGCCGAAGCTGGATGATTTCACGATCCCGTTCGGCAAAGCGAAGATCTGGCGCGAGGGCAGCGATGTGACCTTGGTGTCCTGGGGGATCGGCATGACCTATGCCCTGGAGGCGGCGGACAAGCTGGCCGAAGACAACATCAGCGCCGAAGTGATCGACCTGCGAACCCTACGGCCCGTGGATTACGACACGGTGCTCGCGTCGGTGATGAAGACCAATCGCTGCGTCTTGGTGGAAGAAGGGTTCCCTGTCGCATCCTTCAGCGACCATATGGCCAGTGTCATCATGCAGCGCGCCTTCGACTATCTGGACGCGCCCGTCATCACGTGCACCGGCAAGGACGTCCCCATGCCCTATGCGGCGAACCTTGAGAAACTGGCCCTGACATCGGTGGCCGAAGTCCTCGAAGCCGTGCGCAAAGTCACATATTCCTGAGGGGGAGCAGAGAGATGGCAACGGAAATATTGATGCCCGCCCTGTCCCCCACGATGGAGGAAGGGACGCTTGCGAAATGGTTGGTCAAAGAAGGGGACACCGTCTCCTCCGGGGATCTTCTGGCCGAGATCGAGACCGACAAGGCCACCATGGAGTTCGAAGCGGTGGATGAGGGGGTGATCGGCAAGATCATCGTGGCCGAAGGAACGGCGGCCGTGAAGGTCAACAGCCCCATCGCCGTGCTTTTGGAAGATGGGGAGGATGCATCCGCCGCAGACAGCGTCGGTGCCACCGCTGCCGACGCCGTGGCCGAGCCCGCGCCGTCGCCCGCGTCCGCCGCAGAGGCGCGGCAGGCATCTGTCTCGGCCGGTCCTGCGCCCAAAGCGGAAGGCGGCGACCGCATCTTTGCCACGCCCGTCGCGCGACGGATCGCCAAAGACAAGGGGTTGGATCTGAGCCAGATCAGAGGCTCCGGCCCGCGGGGGCGGATCGTCAAAGCCGATGTGGTCGACGCCAAGCCCGGTTCCGCGCCGTCTGCCAAAGCGGCCGACGCACCGACACCGGCGACCGAAACTGGTGGCCAGAAACCAGCGATGCCTGCGGGCATGGGCGCTGAGACGGTCATGAAGATGTTCGACGGCCGCGACTTCGAAGAGGTCAAGCTGGACGGGATGCGCAAAACCGTGGCCGCCCGCCTGACCGAGGCAAAGCAGACCATCCCGCATTTCTACTTGCGGCGGGACATCAAGCTGGACGCCTTGCTGAAGTTCCGCAGCCAATTGAACAAACAGTTGGAAGGGCGCGGGGTGAAGCTGTCGGTCAACGACTTCATCATCAAGGCCTGCGCATTGGCCCTGCAGGAGATTCCTGACGCCAATGCCGTTTGGGCGGGCGACCGCATGCTGCGCCTAAAGCCGTCTGACGTGGCGGTTGCCGTCGCCATCGAAGGCGGTCTGTTCACTCCGGTCCTGAAGGATGCACATCTGAAGTCGCTTTCTGCCTTATCGGCAGAGATGAAGGACCTTGCCGCGCGGGCGCGCGACCGAAAGCTGGCCCCGCACGAATATCAGGGCGGCAGTTTCGCGATCTCCAACTTGGGCATGTTCGGCATCGACAATTTCGACGCGGTGATCAACCCGCCCCACGGGTCCATCTTGGCCGTGGGCGCAGGTGTGAAAAAGCCGATCATCGGGGAGGATGGGGAAATCACCGCAGCCACCGTCATGTCGGTCACATTGTCTGTGGACCACCGGGTGATTGACGGTGCCCTCGGCGCAGACTTCCTCAAGTCGATTGCGTCGAACCTTGAAAATCCGATCACGATGCTCGCCTAGGACCGTGCTCCAAAAACGCGAAAAGGGCGCGACAGCCTTGCAGCCGTCGCGCCCTTCGCTACACATACCGCTATGCGTTATTTGATCTTCACCCTGCCCCTTCTTGCCGCCTGCAATGGATCCGGCACCGTTTCCGACGGTCCGGACCCGATTGCCTTCGCCGGCGGCACCCCGTGGGTCTGCGACACGGGCGCGGCCCTGCGAACCGAACAGCAAGGAAGCGCGATCGGGCTTGTGCTTGACGATGGGCGGGCGCTCTCCCTGCCGCGTGTTCAAAGCACTGGCGGCGGGACAACATACGGGGCCGACGGTTGGGTATGGTTCGCGCAAGGGGATACTGCGATCCTGACCGAACAGGGCGGCCAAAAGAACTGTCGCCGCGCCAGCCAAGCCGAGTATGATGAGGCGTTCCGAAAGCGACAGCCATTGATTGGCCAGGACCCAGTGGCGGGTTTCAATCCCCCTACTCAGTAACGCCGCGCACTCCGATCAACTGATCCATCATTGTAGACGGCTGCGCGCACCCGGCCTCCCCAACGATCTTGGCGGGAACGCCAGCAACGGTCTTCATTGGGGGAATATCTTGCAACAGCACAGACCCTGCGGCGATCCGGCTGCAGTGACCGACGCGAATGTTGCCAAGGACCTTCGCGCCCGCGCCAATGAGGACGCCATTCTCGATCTTGGGGTGCCGGTCATCGTCCTCTTTGCCCGTGCCGCCTAGGGTCACAGAGTGCAACATGGAGACGTTGTCACCGACCACAGCGGTCTCTCCGATCACGATGGAATGGGCGTGATCGATCATGATGCCCTGTCCGATCTTCGCGTTCGGATGGATATCGACCCCGAAGGTCTCGCTGACGCGCATCTGCACGTAATAGGCCAAATCCTTGCGACCGGTGCGCCAAAGCCAATGGCCAATTCGATAGGATTGGATTGCTTGGAAGCCCTTGAAGAACAGCAAAGGCTGAAGAAACCGGTGGCATGCCGGATCTCGCTCATAGACCGCCACGATATCCGCACGGGCAGCATGCGCAATCGACGGGTCCGCATGAAGCGCCACATCGGCCAGTTCGCGCAGAAGCTGCTCACTCATTTCAGCAGAAGCCAGTTTCTGGGAGAAGCGATACGCCAAAGCCTTCTCAAGCGTATCATGATGCAGGACGGATGAATGGATCAACCCACCCAAAAGCGGCTCTGCCAAGACCGCATCCCGCGCCTCCTGCAGGGTCTGCGTCCAGACAAAATCCACTGGATGGACGATCTTTTCCGCATCGGACATTGCGCAAATCCTCTTGTGGGCCTTCGTCATAACAGCCCACAGAGGATCGCGCAATTTACCTGTCACAAGGTCACAAATACGTCACCCAAGCCGCGGGTCCTGGGCCAACGACATCCGAAATCTGCTGGACGGAAATTGTGATCGGTCCGGTGGCGGCGCCCGCGGACGCCAAGCTGCCGTTGGAAAGTGAAAGATGCGTATCGCGGACGGTTTCATCCAGTGCCAAACTGCCATCCTGCTTGAAGACTGCGACCCGGTACATCTCAGAGCTCTCGCCCAAGGGAACAGTGCCGGAATCCCAGCTATCACCCGCAATACGTGACCGTCTGATCCAAGTGAGATCAAGACCTGCGTCACGACGATGCGCCCGAAGATGCGCGGGTGCGAATGGCCTAAGACCGGCACCGGAGAACTGGGCTTCGATATGAGTGTAGCTTTCGTGATCCACCGGCAAACGCGCTGGCCCGACCCGAAAATGACGTGGCACCGTCAAAGTCTCCTGTGGCAAGGAAATCTGCTGGGGCAATCCGTTCAGCAGCACCACAAGACTCCCAATCGGCCATTCATCTGGGATGAAAGCCTCGGTCCCTCGTTGGCCCCGCAACCTTTGCGTCAGAGCCCAAGTATCAGGCGCGATCAGTTCAGCCTGTCTAAACTGAAAAATCTCCCAATTTCCGACAGATCCATCACCTATGGCCAGGGCGTTCGCACCAGAGAACAGTGCCTGCAGACTTACCGTCTCAAGCGCGCCGCGCACCAGTTTGACCGTCAAAGGTGCCCCATTGTCCCAAATGGCAGGTTGAGCCGCGGAAAGAACAGTCTGTGTTACGCCAATGACCGAGGCCGCGTCGACAACCGTGTTCAGCCGATATCCTGCGTCCTCAACAGAACCATGCAATGCAACCGCACCCGGCCACGGGCGCGCGGATACTGCGATGTAAGGGGCGTGCGGCACTTCCTCGCCAGTCAGAAGCGGCAAATCCATTAGTATCGCATCTACTGGCAGGGCTGCGCGCGGACGAAGGGAAGACGTCCTTTCCTCGACCGCATCGCTGGGCTCGAAGACGTGCTTCTCTACGCGAACGGCCTCAACCTTGCGGGACTGCGTGTCCTCTATTCGGTCAACACGCCACGCTTCAGACCCCCCATCAAGCTTCAGTATATCGCCGACACGCACATCCCGTCGGGAAGGTGGAAGTGAGGTTTCCAAACTATCCCGCGATATGCGGGCCTCCGACAGGAACCTTTCGGCAAGCGCGTGACCCTCCCCCAAAGTCAGAGACAGCGGCAATTCACTCTCCGAGATCGACAGGCCCGTTGTGCCTGGTTGTGCGGCATCTCCGACCCGGGCAGAAAAACTGCCCTCCGCGTCTTGATGCTGGATACGAACCCGATCCGGCACATCTGCGCGCGACGCTTGCTGAACCGAGACCAGAGGGCCATCGTGCCGTGCCAACATGTCCCGCGGGACAGTATGCTCAATCGCGTTCCGACGCATGAAGAAACGCAAGACACCCCGTTCTTCAGCCACTTCAACACCATACGCCATCATGAGCGGTTGGAGATCAGCCCGGGCAGATTGTGACGACGTCATCGTGTAGCCGCGCACAACGCCATAAACCTCCGAAACGTCATACGACACAAGGCCCGCAGTTTCACAAAGCGCAGCAATAACAACGGCTAAAGGCTGATATCCGGACCGACCGCTCAGCCAGTGACCACGTTCATAGTTGTCTCCGTCGCTCCAGAATTCCCTCAATTCTGGAAACGCTGGCCAAGGACGCGCATCCCAGGCCCAAATGTAGCTATGCTGCAAGTCCAGCATCGGCAAACCGGTGTCTGCTGAAACCGGGTTTCGACCCTTCTCACCCCAATAGCTCAGCAAAGCGCGTGTATACTGCATCTGCATCGCATCATCTCGTCGACCGGTTGAATAATGCGGCAACGCCGATTCCGATGACTTCGGATCCAAAAACTTGTTTGGCTGATTTGCACCTTTATCAATCGCAGCGCAGCCATACTCAGTGAAGCGAATGGGTTTGGACCCCGGAACCCAAGCCGTCGGTACATCGGACCGAATGCCTGCGATGCGATCATGGTGTGGGTTCGCCCACCAGTTTCGAAGGTCTTTGTTCCGGTAAACCCAGGGTTCGGACGATGCACCGTCCGTTATCGAAATACGGCGCTGCGCGTCTCGCGCTTCTTGCGTGGGGTAGTACCAGTCGTATCCTTCCCCGCCTTCAATCTGGCTGCGCAGGTATTCCAAACTAAGCGTGTCACGAAACCCCGCATCGGCGTGGTCATCGCCATCCCGCCAGTCCGCCAGGGGCATATAGTTGTCGATCCCAATGAAATCGATGTCGGGGGAGGCCCAAAGCGGATCTAGGTGAAAATGTACATTGCCAGTATCTTCGGGGTGGTATCCGAAATACTCCGACCAGTCTGCTGCATAGCTCAGCTTCGCGTCAGGTAGCAAAACCCGAACTTCCGCAGCTAGTGCGACCAACTGCTCGACCGCTGGAAAACTGTCGCTCTCTCCTCGTATTTGCGTCAACGCGCGCATTTCAGAGCCTATGCAGAAGGACTCAACCCCGCCCGCGCTCGCACAAAGTGCGGCATAATGCAGAATGAACCGACGATAGCTCCATTCGTCTGGCCCGTGGTACTCAACGCCCATCGTCCCGATAACAAAATCAGTTGCCGACGCGGTGCCGAAGAAAGCATCTACTTCGTCGCGCGCCACGCTAGTACGATCAGGTGTACCGGGCTGACCTGGCGCCAGCGTTGTGGTGATCCGACCCCGCCAAGGCAGCACAGGCTGTTCATCCCCACCCCAAGGGTTTGGCAGGTCATTGCCCTCTTGTTGATCCATAAGGATGAACGGATAGAACATAACATCGATGCCACGGGCCACCATCGCCCGAATGGCCTCGATGACCGACTGATCGGAAGGCGTGCCACCGTACACAGGACGATCATCCTTATAGGGCACGAGCCGCGCAATGCTGCGGGTGGTACTCCCCACGCTCCAAGGCATAGGCTGCCCATCGACCTCGTTCTGCTCGACGGCCGGGGCGATTTCACAAGACCCACAGCGGAGATCATTTCCGAACCAGGACACAACAACGGACACGGACTTCAGGTTCGGCAGTTCCGCAGTCAGATCGCGTAACGTGACGCTAAAATCCGATACGTCCTGGCGTGTGTTCACATTCGCAGAGTCTCGCTGGCCAATCCCATGCGTATAGTGGACCGAAGTGGTCGAAAGAGAATATTCGCCCGTGCCCGGCACGAGCGCCACACCCTGGACCAAGTGTGCGGGCGCCGGAACCAAGCCCTTGACCGCCACATTCCGGACCACCTCAAACGACAGTTGCGGGACCCGATTACCGTATGGCGCAAGGTCCAAGTCTTCCAACACCACGTAAGCAAGCCCGCGATAAGCCGGCACCCCCGTCTCCCCTTCAACGGCTTCGATCAAACCATCGGGAGCTTGATCTTCGCCACCCGTGTAAACGCGCATCTCGACCGAGCTTAGGGGAAGCTCTGTCCCATCTGCCCAAATACGGCCAACGCGCGTGATCTCGCCCTGGCACAAGGCAACAGCCAATGAGACGCTGTAGCTGTAGCTCGTCGTCGAGGTCTGAGACGGCGCGCCCTTACCTCCACCACTCTCTGTGCGATGCTCCTTGAACCGGGTCGCCCAGATGATCTGGCCACCGACCCGCGTCCGCCCAACAATACGCGGGATTGGCGTGCCTTCGGACGCGCCAACAAGTCGAAACCGGTCAACACGCCCATGCTCGATCGCTTCGGACCCTGCCCCCATAATCCTTTGATCAATGGCCCGCCCAACCGTTGCCCCCACGGCCCGACCAACAACAGCGGCGCTCACACCAAGCAGGGAACCGCCAAGGCTTCCGCCAACAGTGGCGCCCACGGCACCTAGAACAAGTGTGGCCATGCGTCAGTCCTCCTGGGGTGGCAATTCAGGGAAGTCGAACCGCGCAGCCACGCGTCGCTTCCATGGGCGAGACAAGGCGCTTTCAACGACACCCTGGCCCGAATACGCATGGACAAACGTCGGCAGCGCCCCAGCAGAGGCGACGATACCCAAGTGCTTTGCCACCGACTGCTCGCGCATCCGAAACAAAAGACATTGCCCGCTCACCAACGGCACACCCGCACTGATCGGCCGCATATGCCGCAGCGCAGCCTCCCAAAGCGTCTCCAGACCCTGTGGTTCTGACCAGTCCATCGTGTACGCGGGAACTTTCTCCGGCTCTCCGCCATAAACAGCCCGCCATACCCCGCGGATCAATCCTAAGCAGTCTGTACCGGCCCCACGCATTGACGCTTGATGAACATAAGGTGTCCCAATCCAGCGGCGCGCTTCGTCGACAACAACCGTCATAACTTGCCCCCGTCGTTATGCCCGCGCGATGTCGGATAGCTCAGCAGCCAGTCTTCGCCCGGAACATGTGGAAACCCACGAAAATTCAGAAGGTTGGCAAATTTATAGCGGCATGTTTCTTGGCGTTTATCGCAGCCAGCGCTGACTTGAACACGGTCACCTGAGCGCAAAGGGCTTTGCAAACCTGCCCAAATTTCAATGTGCCGAACTCCGTCCTCGACCCGATCACTCTTGATCCGCTCTGACAGTCCCGCGGACGGGCCATCCAGAACAGTCATCAGCCCGCGTTCGAACCAACGCGCTTCATAATCACCCATGTCCGTAAACCTAAGGATCCGATCATCCTCAACGGACGAAAGCGTCCGCTCCGCAACATACACGTCAGACGTCAAATCAACGCCGCAACGCGTATCACCCAAGATCGCATCACAGCGCGGTTGATATACACGCCCGCGCACCGCGTTGAGGGCCTCGGACAAACCACGCAACTCGACGGAGAACCCCTCGCCTTGCCGGGTGATTTCCCCCAAACTCCCTTTGAATTGGATCTCGGCTTGGGCGGGATCTGACCAGTTCACCAACCAAATCGAAATCTCGGCGGTGTCCCAGCGTCCGGCGCGCAGGTCATCTTCTGTTATGGCGTCATGGTTCAACGCGCCGACCGCCTCCGCGTTATCAACGGAAAGACCGGTGGACGCCTGCAACGCCCCCGCCGCAAGACCAGATGCGGCCTCGCAGGCGACCCCATCAACGAATAGGGGCACATCATGGTCGGTGAAGCCAAGGACCAAGCCGTCTTTCCGGCGAAGGATCCAAGCCCTGCAAACCGTCGACGTGCCCGTCTGCAGGTGATCGATCAAGCTGGTCATATCCGAACCTCGACGACTGGCACATCAGGGACCTCACCGGCATGGAAGTTCGCGACAGACGTCTGAATCGTGTCCGCGTCAAAACGCACGGGAACATCGAACTCAAAGCCAGCCACCACTTCTGTGCCTTTGTCGGGCGGGGACAAAAACGTAATGAAACCGGTGGTAACATCGACATCGTAGTGGACGGTATCTTGCAACTCGTCCTCCTGGATGCCCGCGCGGACGGACCCCAAAACGGGCTTTTTGATGGGACGGGTGTAGTTTGTTGTGCCGGATCGATAGGTCTTGGTCAGCTGAAACGTTTGGGTTTCACCATCCCCAATACCGATAACTTGATCGCGGTAGGTCGGATCAGCCGACGGCAAGCAAGACTTGTGATCGGACCAGTCTTTCCACCGAAATCCGTAAAGACGCCCGCGACGTGCTTCGAAAAACGCGATCAGGGCCTCGATGTCATCCAGCGATCGCATGCCCACACCTGCATTATAGCGGCGGCGAGAATGCTGCCAGGGCGTGTTCCGTTCCTCAAATCCGTTTGCCAATGTGACGACCTCGGTCAACCGCTCCGGTCCACCGACAGACCCGAGTGACAGGCGTGGAGGAAACTGAATTTCATGGAATGACATGGGGACCTCTTTCTCAGCGGTTTCTTGCGCCACGCGACAAGGCACGGCCCATTTCTGCGGCCACCTGACTCCGCGACCTGTGGAAGCCAGCGACATCCGGCGTGGTGATGTTCATGGTGACGTTCACGGCGCGACCGCCACCGCCGCTCATTTCGACGCCGAGCCGTCCGTCCGCCCCACGCCGCAAGGGCATGATCGCTTCCGGCCCAGCCTCGCCCATCAGCCCAGTTGCCCCCCGCATTGGAAAGAGGGTTGGACCGGACACGACACCGCCCGACGCAAAGGCCCGAACGCGCCCCTGAGCGAAGCTTCCGCCATTCTCAAACGGCAGAAGCGTGTTAACACCGTTGGCCAACGCCCCCCCAAGTGCGGTCGTCACTGGCTTCATCGCCGCGTTATATGCGGCGTTCACCATTGAGCGGGCCATACCGTTCAACGCATCCGACAGCTTCATCCCATCGAACACAACACCATCGAAGGCCCGTTTAAGACTGCCTCCAAACGATCGAGATAGGCCTTGAACCTCCCGCTGCGTGAACAGCATTTGGCCTTCCAAGGTGCCCAAAGCGGAAGTGAAGCGTGACACAACGATCTCACTCCCCCCCAGCTTGGCCTCCAGCGCCTCCAGCTTGTCGTCCAAGCTATCCACATCGCGATCATCCATCGCCTGTCTCCATGTTGTCTGGGAACCGCGCCGCCAAAGCATCAAGCCCAGCGCGATCCATTGGCATCCGCCCCCCACCCTCTCCCAGAAGGAAAGCCAGTTCGGCAGGCGTGAGGTTCCAGAACTCGGAAGGTTTTAAGCCCAACCCGCGCAAGCCGGCCTGCATCAAAAGGGGCCAGTCGAAGTGATCGCTCATGCAGGCAGCGCAAACGAGCGCCCGAGGAGCAGCGCCGCAACACGCGTCGCTTCCAACGGTCCGCCCTCAATTTCCGCGGCCAGCAACGTCCCGGCATTGCCGGTCCACCCGCCGCCATGCAGTCCTGCAATGATCAGCGATACAACATCCCTGGCAGAGAACGCCCCGTTCTCGAACCTCTCGACAAGCTGAACAAGACTGTCCGATTCCATACTGGCTTCCAGCTCGGCCAGGGCGCCAAGTGTCAGCTTCAGAACATGGCGTTCGCCATCCAGCATCAGGGCGACTTCGCCCGCGTAAGGATTTCCGTCCATCATCGCGCCTACACCGGGGCAAATGTCAGTTCGCCGGCCGAGGCGAGGGCAATCTCATACGTCGCCTCGCCATCGTGATTGCCCGCATATTCCAAGGACGTGATCTGAAAAGCGCCTTCCACCACACCAAAGTCAGGTAGAATGATCTGGAAATCAGGCACCTCACCGTCGAAGAACAGCTGCCGCGCGCGGGCATCCGTGTCTGCATCCCGAAAGATACCAGAGCCTGAGACCTGCGCTGTCTTCACACCGCCTCCGCCAAGAAGCTCACGCCATCCACCGGCTGAGTCCAAAGATGTGACGTCAATCGTACCAGCATTGAAGGTCAGTCGCGTCGCGCGCAGACCTGCCATCGTGGTGAACACACCATTGCCATCCACATCGACCTTCAAAAGAAGGTCTTTGCCGCTTTGTACACCCATCGTTTTGCTCCTTAGATAAGTTCTTCGTCCAGATGCGCCCGAAACCACATGTCGATCCGACGCGTCCCCTGGGTCTTGTCTCGCCGTGCGCGCGCGCGCAGAAAACGAAGGGACACGACCCGTCCCCGCGTGAGTGTCAGCGCGCTACTGGACAGCGCGTCTGACACCCGGCCCGCCACACTCTTGGCGGCCAAGTAGCCCTCCCGGGTGGTCACAACGCTCAGCTGTATGTCATGTATCGAACACGCCCCAGAGACGTCGGATTGGGCTCTCGCCTGCTCAGGTCCCATGGCCACGAAAAGGTCCGGCGCCCGCTCGGGCACCGCATCGAAGACCGCACCATGGATCAGATCGTCCAAACCCGGATCCCCTGCCAGGCGGCTATAGACCGCCATCTGCAGGCTCTCTCCCATCGCATATGTCATCCCTCAGCCTCCGACGCTGCGATTTCGCTGGCCAGCACCACCAAGTGCTTCGCCCGCCCCTCTGTCTCCTGCACCGCTTCGACCGCGAAAATCCGCGCGCCGTCCCTCAGCCGCTGACCCGGTTCCGGTCGCGTCGGGTGGCCATGGGGCACAAAGTGGGTGAGGATCCTCAGCCTCAGCCGCGGCGAATGCCCGAAATCCGATTGGCCCAGCCCGCCAGATCGCATGCGCACATCACCCCAGATGGCCCCACGCTCTTCCCAGCGGCGCGTATGGCCCCCCGCGCCGTCGGGTGTGCGAACCGCCACCTGATGCACAAGCCGACGGGTAAACACGCGCCCCATCAGCCCAGCCCCCCAAGACGCCGAAGCCGCCAGGGCGCGACAAGGCCATCGACCACTTCGTTCACCGCGGGCCCCTCGCCCGTGTCCAAGGCTTCGGCCATCAGAAGGGCGGCTTCGGCCAAAGGCTCGGGGACATCGTCCCACGTGCCCCAACCGGCATCTGCCGTGATACGGACATACGCGCCTTGGCTCAGGGCGCGGCCAAACGACAGGCATGGCGCCATCTGACCGCCGGAAATCTCCGCGTTGGGAAGGGTTTCGCCACCACCCGCGTCCAGCAGCTCGACCCGGGACACCCCCCAAACCGGCGCCAGGGGCAAAAACACCTCGCCGCCCCCTTTAACCGGCCCGCCAAGGACGAAATCCCGTCGCAGCAGCGCCTTTGCAATGCGACGTTCCAACGACACAATGGCTGCCCGCAACCGCTGCTGCAGCCGTGCACTCTGCCCCGGCACTGTTTCATAGCCATCCGGCAACCGCATTTGCGCGGCCAGTTGCGCCACCGGCAGATTGCCATTGGCAATCCCTTCGGATTCGAGAACCATCAGACCCATCGGTCCCTCCGCACAGTCATGGAATAAGGGAAGTGTTGGCGGGACCCGCATGCCGCAGGTGCAGACCCAAGCCAGAAACAGGCAGGTCCCGCCGCCTGGCCGCGAACGAACCGCGTCGCAGGACAGCATCGGGCACGGCAGTCACGCCGTGCCCAAGCCTAAGGTCAGGTCAAAGCGAACTTCAGGACCTTGATCGCCGCGAAATCCGTCACGTCCCCACCCACGCGCTTGGTGGCATAGAACAGAACATGTGGTTTCGCGCTGAACGGGTCCCGCAGAACGCGAATGTCAGGGCGCTCGGCAATGGTGTAACCCGCCGCGAAGTCACCGAAGGCGATGGCTTTCGATCCGGCCGAGACATCCGGCATATCCTCTGAGATTAGGACCGGATACCCCATCAGCTGCGCGGGTTGACCCGCCGCAAGGCTATCCGCCCAAAGAAAGCGCCCATCCGCATCTTTCATCTTGCGAACAGTGCCCGCCGTCTTGGAGTTCATGATGAACGTCGCATTCGCGCGGTACTTCGCACCAAGCGAATACACCAGATCCACAATGGCGTTGGCCGCGTTTTCCGCAGCAAAGTCGCCCACTGCACCGGACACGACATAGCCGATCTTGCCCCAGTCCCAATTGTCGTTGTCGACATAAGGATAGGTCAGAAAACCCGTGGGCTTGTCATTGCCGTTCCCATTCACGAAAGCATCGGACTCCGCGTTGGCGAACTTGTCGGCGATACGACCGGCCAACCATGTCTCGATGTCAAAGGCCGCATCGTCCAGCAGACGCTGGGACGCCTTTGGCAGAGCAGACAGCTCGTGCAACGGGATCGAAATCCGGTCGAAAATCGGGGCGTCCGTCTCCGTGGCCGTGCCGGTCTCGCTGGCCCAGCCGGAACCCAACTCGCTGTGATCGACCAAGACGTCATAAGACGTGGCCTCGACATTCACGACCGTCGCAATGCTGCGAACGGACGCGCCGCCGAACAAGACCGACTTGACGGTTTCCGCCGTCTGGGGGTCCACCAGGTAACCGCCGTCGGCGGCCACAGAGGTGTTCATGGACTTGCCATCCATCGCCAGGGCGCGAAGTCCGTCATCGTCGCCCGAGCGCAGATATGCGTCCAGCGCTTTCTGGTGTGGAACATCTTCGGCCTGGGCGGTTTCCAGCATGGGTCGTTGGGCTTTATAGGTCATGTTCAGACGCTCTTCCTGTGATTGCATCTTCTGGGTGATCTCTTGGCGGAAGCCTTTGAAGTCGCTGACCAAACCGGCCAACGCTTCCGTGACTTCCCCGACGCCGTCATGGCTCATCGGGTGCTCCTCTTTCTCAGGTGATAGGCGGCGCTAGTCGCGCGCCAGTTCCAGACGCGCGGCCTCGATCGCCCGCGCCACGTCACGCAGCGGGTCCGCCTTGGCCCCCACCCGCGCACTGGGCAGCATCGGGAAGGTCACCAAGGACACCTCCCAAAGCTCCAGTTCCTTCAGAAGCCTGCGCCCCTGAATATCCTTCACGGCCCGCTTAACGGTGTAGCCAATGGAAAGACCGTCCAATGCCCCCGCCTCAATTAGGGCCGCCGCCTCCCGCGCCTTCTCGACGCCTGGCAACAATCGCCCTTTGACGAACAATCCGCGGCCATCTTCCCGCACCTCGTCCCAAACGCCGATGACCTGGGCCGGATCATGCTGCCACAGCATTTTGACCGAACGCCCCTCGGCCGCCAGACGGGCAAGACTGTCACAATAGGCCCCGGCTTCAACCACATCGTTTCCGGTGTCCTCGACACCAAACCACGATGCGTAGCCTGAGATTTCGGCACCATCCGTCAATCGCACGGAGGTCTCTCCGCGCGCGAATTTCTTTTCCAATGTCATGGAATTCTCCTCGAAGGGTCAGCCGCCGATGGCCGCCATGATGATCGACGCTTTCTGCATCAAAAGACCGGGGCTCATCCCAGTCAGGCTGCCGCGAAGCAAAAACGACATGAAGCCGCCCACAATGGCCGCCACGATCAGCCAGACCAACCGACTGATCAGACCGTCAATCCGGTCCAACCGCGTGTCGATCTGGTTGAACCGTTCCTCAAGCCGCACCTGTTTTTCGGCATTCACCGCCCGGTCCGTCTCCAAGCGGCTGATGATCGCCTCCACCGACGCCAAACGCGCCTCCATACGGGCAAAACTCGCTTCGGTATCTTGGAACGGCGCGTAAAGAAACCGGGACCCCGAATGCCGAATGGCGTCGCCCCCCACACTCATGCGTCACCCAAGGGCTGCAGGCCCAGCATCTGACGCTTCTCCTCCGCCGTCAGAAAGTCCGCGCTCGCGATCCGCTGCCATTCCGCGTCCCGCTCGGCCGCCAATGCACCGATACGGTCCCGGTCCGCTTCAATGACAATGCGCTCCGCCGCGTGGGCCGACAGCCACTGGGACAGTGCCTCGGTCATCTTCGACACAAGCGGCAGAACCGTCAGCCGATAAAAAGCCCGGTTCGCCTCCACATAATTGGCATAGGTCGCGTCTCCCGGAATACCCAGCAACATCGGCGGGACCCCGAAGGCCATGGCAATTTCCCGCGCTGCCGCTTCTTTGGTCTTCTGAAACTCCATGTCCGAAGGTGAGAAGCCCATGGGCTTCCAATCCAATCCGCCTTCCAACAACATCGGCCGTCCCGCATTGCGTGCGCCCTGATGGTTCGCCTCCAATTCCGAGGATAACCGATCGAACTGCTCCGGCGACAACTCCGCCTCACCGGAATGCACCACGGCCCCCGATGGCCGCGCGGCATTGTCCAGCAATCCTTTTGACCAACGCGACGCCGCATTGTGAACATCAATGGCCGCCGCCGCCGCTTGCATCGGGCTCAGACCATAGTGGTCGTCCATCGGGTGAAACGCCCGCACATGGCACACGGGCGACACGTCCCCCACGGCAAAACGATGCTTGCGCCCTCCCACGGCGTACTCATAGGCCACCGGCCAGCCATCGGCGCCTGGCACAACCGACATCCGGTCGGACCGAAGGACATGTAACTCAACGGGCACCCCACCCGGCCCCACGGCCTCGACGAACGCGTTCCCCGACAACAAAAACTGCCCAAACAGCGCCTCCAGAAATTCGCCGCGGGCCTGCGCGCCATTGGGCCGCCCCAACACCGCCGCCACCGGATGAACGTCAAACCGCGCCTGCCCATTGCCTACGACGTAGGGCACCGATGCCGCCGCCTCCGCGATCAGCTTCACCGCCCGAAACCCCACCGGGTTCCCGGCAAAGCCCATGCGCGTCAGCGTGCCCCCATCCCGGGGCGACCAGACGCTGCGTCCCGCCGCACCCCAGGCCGCAATCCGCCCCGCCGCCGAGGCTTTGCGTTCCGGCGCCGCCGCCGCCTTTTTGCCAAATCCGAACATCGCCCGTCCTTTCGGTCGTCCCAAGAAAAAAGGCCCCCCGGGGCCCCTCCATCATCCGTCATCCGTCAAAGCTGCCGCATCCGCGGCCCCGCGCGCTGTCGCTCCGGGTTCAAAAGCACCTCCCACAGGGCCCAGACCAAGGCATCCACCCGGTCCGGCGATCCGGATCCGCGAAAGCCCTGCGCCGTCATCCGACACATCTGATCTTCAAGCGCGCCAAGGCCCCTGGCGTGCCGCACCCGACCCTGCTCATACAACGCGGCCACCGGTTCTGCCCGCACGCCCTTGGCGTGTCGTGCCGTCACCTTGCGATAACTGACCAACGGCGCCACTTGCCGCAGCACCGACTCGATCAGGTCCCCGCCCTGGTTCCCTTCGGCCACCACCCGGTCCGCCCCCCAGCGCTCGTACGCTGCGGCCACCGCACCCGCCCACTCACTGGGCGACGCAGCCGACACCGTCGCGTCCTCCAACACCCAGGCGCGCCAGTCTTTGACCGGCCCCTGTGTCACAGCCCCCACGACCACGATGCCCGTCTCATCCGAGGCGCCCTTGGACGTCACCGCCGGGTCAACGCCCACGACCACGCGATCAAACTTCGGCAACGCCGCCACGCGGATGCCATCCAAAGCCGCCGCCGACCAAAGGGCCCCCGCTTCGTCTTCCAACAGAACCCCTTCAAGCTCCTGCCGTCCCAACCGCGTGCCCCCATACCGCGCGGCCACTTCCTCCAGAAAGGACGGCGCCAGGAACGCCCGGTTCGCCTCCGTCGGCGCGTGGGTCACCACGGTCGATGGCCGCGCCAACAAATCCTTCAAGACGGGCACATTCCGCGGTGTCGTCGTCACACATACCCTCGGGTCCTCGCCCAACCGCAACGCAAACTGCAACTGGTCCCAGGCCGCCTCCCCTTTCTTCCACTTGGCCAACTCATCCACCCACGCCCCGTCGAACTGCGGCCCCCGCAGCGCCTCTGGGTCGTGGGCGGAATAGGCAACCGCCTCTGCACCATTGGGCCAGATCAGTTTCCGTTGCCCCGCCTTCCAAACCGGCCGCCGATCCGGGGGAGAGCAGGCAAGGATCCCGCTCTCCCCCTCGATCATCACATCCCGCACCTGCTCATAGGTCTCTCCCAACAGGGCGATGCGCCGACAGCGACCCGGCATCAACGACCGCGCCCCCTCCACCTGGGACCGCACCCATTCGGCACCGGCGCGGGTTTTCCCCGCGCCGCGCCCGCCCATGATCACCCAGGCGCGCCACGTGCCCTCTGGTGGCAATTGGTGGGGCATGGCCCAGAAATCGAACAAGTACGGCAACGCCGCCTTGGCCGGATCACTCAAGCCCTCCCAGAAGGCGTTCTGTACTTTGGGCGTCGCGCAAGCGACCAAGACGGCGCCGGACCTCAGCCCCAGCGGCGGCCAAGTCAAGCCCGTCTCCGCCCCGTTCGATCCGTTTGGCATCCGCCACCTTCCCTTCCGTTTCAAAGGCCGTGAAGAACCCTTTCCGCAAATCCCCGATCAAGCGATCCAAGGCGCTGCGGTCAAACTCCTCAACCGGGCCGGCACGCACCGCGTCGACCTTCGCATCCAAATCTTCACACAATTTCAGTAAGGTGCGATGGGCCACCTCCGCCCGCCGCTCCAACATCTCAAGCCGATCCGCGTCCGCGGTCACAGTCGTAAAATCAGTCATCTCAAAAGCTCCGTGCAGGTCTTAAAAAATCAACCTTGGTCCGCACGTCGAAACCAGAAGCGGCGCCCCGATCTCTCGGATGCGCCGCCCAGTTCTTCCAGCTTGCCCTAAAGATGTTTTTGAGCGTGCGCTCGGTCAACAGGGAAAATCAAAAATCCTTGGTAAATCTCTAACACCCTGTTTTCATGTGTCATCTGGCTAGAAATACCTCCGGGGGTTTGGGGGCAGCGCCCCCAACCTCCCCAAGGCCGCGCGCAGTGTGCCCCGCTCAGTTGTTCCCAGATGCCGCGTTGCGGGCGGCCTCGATGGCCCGCCACGCGGCCACGTTCTGATTGTGCTCGGCCAAGGTCTCCGCAAACGCGTGGCCCCCCGTCCCGTCGGCCACAAAGAAGATAAACTCCGTCTCTTCCGGGTCCAGCGCTGCTCGGATTGACTGGACCGACGGGTTTGCAATGGGCGTCGGCGGCAACCCATCGATGCGGTAGGTGTTCCAAGGCGTCTCGCGGTCCAACTCCGACCGGCGCAGGCCCCGCCCCAGACCCCCTTGACCCCGCGTGATCCCGTAAATCACTGTGGGGTCCGTCTGCAGGCGCATGTTCTGGTTCAACCGGTTGATGAACACCGCCGACACCGTACGACGCTCCTCCGGAACTCCAGTTTCCTTCTCGATGATGGACGCAAGGATCAAGGCCTCCTCCGGCGTCTCAAGCGGCAGGCCCGGCACGCGGTTCGCCCAGGCATCTGCCAGCAAGCGCTCCTGCGCGCTCCGCATCCGCGCGATCAGGTCCCCGCGGTCCGAGCCGCGCGCCACGTCATACGTGTCCGGCGCCAGCATCCCCTCCGCAGGCACTTCGGCGATCTGCCCCTCCAGGAAATCCGCCCCTTTCAACCCTTCGACGATGTCCCAAGACGTCAGCCCCGGTGCAATCGACACGCGCCAGGTGATCGGAACGCCGCGCGCGATCAAGGCCGTGTAGGCCTCCGGCACGGCATCCTCCGGGGAAAATGTGGCGATATCGACGGGCTCCGCCTGCCCCGGCACACGCTCTCTGACGCGCACCTCCGGCCCCCTGGCGCGGATCAAATAGGTCACCGTGAACGGAAAGACCGATGGCCCGCCCGACGTCAGAATATTCAATACCTCTGGCATCGACGCCCCGGGCGGAATCTCATAGGTGCCAAATTTCAGGTCATCATCCCGTTCCGCATAGCGCGCCCCGATCCGAAAGATGCTGTCCGACGTGATGATGCCATTGGCGGCCAAATCGTCGGCCACGCGCGTCAGGCTGGCCCCCCGTGGCACCTCGAAAAACCGCGCCTCCGCCAGCGGGCCGGGCTCTTGCCATTGCGCCTTCCCAACCTGGATCACCCCCGCCAAGCAGACGATCAGGACAATCCCAAGGGTCAGTGCATTTGCAGCAATATGCTTCCACATCAGAAGTTTGCAACCCGAAGTTAAAGTAGTTTCGCCAAGATCAGCGACGCATTGGTGCCACCAAATCCGAAGGAGTTCGACAGCGCCACGTTAATCTCTCGCCGCTCGGCAACCTTCGGCGCAAGCGACAGTTTCGTTTCCACATCCGGCATGTCCAGGTTCAACGTGGGCGGCGCCACCTGGTCACGCAAGGCCAGGATGCAGAAAATCGCCTCCGCCGCACCCGCAGCCCCCAGCAAATGCCCAATGGCCGATTTGGTCGATGACATCGTCGCCCCTGCCGCCGCATCCCCCAACAGCCGCTCCACGGCGCCCAACTCGATGGTATCCGCCATGGTCGACGTGCCATGGGCGTTGATGTAATCCACATCCCCCGGCGCCATGCCCGCGGATTTCAACGCCGCAGCCATGGCCCGCGCCCCGCCATCTCCATCCTCCGACGGCGCCGTGATGTGATAGGCATCTCCCGACAAGCCGTATCCCCTGATCTCAGCATAGATTTTCGCGCCCCGGGCGACCGCGTGTTCGTATTCTTCCAGCACGACAACCCCAGCGCCCTCGCCCATCACAAACCCGTCGCGATCGGCCGAATAGGGGCGCGACGCTTTGGTCGGGTCCTCGCCCCACTTGGTGCTCAGCGCCTTGCACGCGTTGAACCCGGCGATCCCAATCTCGGAAATCGGGCTCTCTGCCCCGCCGGCGACCATCACATCCGCATCGCCCAACGCGATCAGGCGCGACGCGTCCCCGATGGCATGGGCGCCCGTGGAGCAGGCCGTCACGACCGCGTGGTTGGGGCCCTTGAACCCATACCGGATCGACACCTGACCAGACACGAGGTTGATCAAAGCCGATGGGATGAAGAACGGTGACACCCGGCGCGGCCCCCGTTCCTTCAGCAAGACCGCCGTCTCGGCAATGGTCGTCAGCCCGCCAATGCCCGACCCAATCATCACGCCCGTCCGCAGCGCGCCGTCTTCGTCGGGCACCCAGCCGGAATCCTTCACCGCCTGGTCGGCGGCTGCCATACCGTACAGGATGAACTCATCGACCTTGCGCGCGTCCTTTGGCGCCATCCAATCATCGGGGTTGAACGTTCCATCCGACCCGTCCCCACGCGGGATTTCGCATGCATAGGTCGTGGCCAAATGGCTTGCATCGAAGCGGGTAATCGGCCCCGCGCCGGATTGCCCATCGATCAGGCGGGACCAGGTATCCTCGACCCCGCACGCCAAAGGCGTCACCAGCCCAAGCCCTGTCACAACCACTCGGCGCATTTGCATCTCGGCCAACTCCCACTCCGTGCCTCGCTCTGCCTGATACACGCAGGCCCACAGACCCTCAAGCGCGCCCATTGGCCGGGACACCTGCGCCAGCGCGGGTCAGCCGCTGAGACGCTCCAAATAGGCGGCAACCTCCCCATGACCGGCATGCCTTGCCCAATCCAAGGCCGTGGCCCGATGGTGAATATCCCCGATATCCGAACGCGCGCCGCTTTCGATCAAAACGCGAACTGTGTCCAAATGCCCGGCCCAAGCGGCGGAATGCAGGGCTGTACAATGGGAGTGCGCACCGGGCGGGTTGAACCGATTGGGGTCCGCGCCCGCCGCCAGCACCTCTCGAACCACTGCTGCGCGGCCCGCATTGGCCGCCAAGGCCAACGCCAACTGCCGCTCCCCCTCGGTCCCCGGCAACAGGTGCGCCACATCCGCCTGTCGCCCCAACGCGGCAGCCGTCGGCAAATCCAGCCGCGCCCCCTGCGCCAACAATGCCTCTGCGGCATCCCACTCCTGATGCGCCACGGCCCCGTGCAAAGCCGCCTCCGCGGTGGCCCCATGCCGACACAGCAGCTCGATCAACGGACGCTGCGACCCGGCCTCCCGCACCAAACGCCCAGAGGCGATCAACATCAGGGTCTCATCCAGCGCCACTTGGTTCTTTGCTGCCCCAGCCCCCAGGATCACCCGGGCCACATCCACGACGTTTTCCGGCAGATGCCCTTGCCGAATGGGGTTTTCCGCAATGAATTCAAGCAGGGTCGGGTCAGTGAAGTAGGTGTCCCCCTCGAACCGAACCTCTTGATGGACGACACGCGGGTGCGACTTCAAGTAGACGCGCAGCCCCTCCGCATCTCCCGCATCCAGCAGGTCCAGCGCGCGCCGAAACACCGGGTCGTCAATCCGCTCGTTATGGGTCAACGCGGCGGACGCGCCACGCGCCCCTTCAACGACGACCTCCCGCAAACGGCGCCAGGACCCATATCCGTATTCGCGCGCCAGGGCCCATTGCACATCATGCAAGGTGAACAGCCGGGCCGCGATCACCGGATCAGCCAACCCGGCACATTCGGGGTGAAACTCGCGCAAGCGTTGCAACGCGGCCGGCTCCGCGCGCCGCACCCCCCGCAGCAAGTCCTTCGCCTGACGCTTAAGCTGGTCAACATTAGCCTTTGGCGGCAATCTTTTCGTGGGCATCGACCGATCCTCCTTGACGGGGCCCACCCCTGCTACTTGCGGGCCAAAAGGTCAGTTCGATGATACATCCGTCCGTCCTCGGGCGGGTCTCTGACCCTTTCCGCAAAGGGGGGCGCCCCCAAGGCACACGTCCCCACATTACCGAAGACGGGATGGCCCGCCAAGCGCCTAGCGCCCTTCGAACCGCGCCGGGCGTTTCTCCAAGAACGCCATGACCCCTTCCTTGAAGTCTCGGGTTTTGCCGCATTTCCCTTGCAACTTGGCCTCGGTCGCCAATTGCTGATCCAAGTTTTGGTCAAAGCTGCCCCGCAACGCCTGCTTCACCGCCTCGTAGGCGGCCCCCGGTCCCACGGCCAAATGACGGGCCCGCGCGGCCCAATGGTCTGCAAACTCCGCATCCGGGACGGCTTCCCAGATCATGCCCCAGTCGCTGGCCTGCCGGGCGGTGATCGGCTCCGCGAAGAGGGCCGCGCCCATGGCCTTCGCCATCCCCATCTGCCGGGGCAACCAATACGTGCCGCCCGCATCCGGGATCAGACCGATGCGTGTAAAGGCTTGCAAGAACACCGCACTCTCGGTGGCAATCACCACATCACAGGCCAACGCCAGATTGGCACCCGCCCCCGCCGCCGGTCCGTTCACCGCAGCAATGGTCGGGATCGGACAATCGAAGATCGCCCGCAGCATCGGCTCGTACTCATCGCGCAACGTCCGCTCCATATTGATCGAGGCGATGTCCTCCCGGTCGCCCAAGTCTTGCCCCGAACAGAACGCGCGCCCCTTGCCGGTCATCACCAGGACGCGCGCAGATTTCGGCGCGTCGCGCACCGCATGCAGGATCTCCGCCCGCATCTGCGTGCTCAGGGCATTCATCACGTCTGGCCGGTTCAGCGTCAGCAGCGCCACATCATCTCGGATATTCAGGCGAAGGGTCTCGTATTGCATGGCGGGTCTTCTCTCACTGCGATGTCCCCGCCACGCTAAACCGTTTCGTACAGAAGGCCCATTGCCATTCTGAGCGACGTCCCGACGTCACGGGCCCCGCGCCCCCACCATGCGGATCATGGCCAATTGCGTTGCGTCGGGGCGCATTTCGACACGCCGATACTCCGCCCCATCCCGGGTGCGGACCATCATGCCCTCGCCCACCATCTCTCGGCGAATGCCTGCTGCATCCCGGAACGTGCATTCGGCATGGATCAGCGCCGAAACCTCTTGCTCGCTCCATACCCTGCCCTTGGGCAGCCGCGCCCAGATGGGCCACAGGCACAGCATTCGCAAGGATCGCTTGACCGGCCACCCGGTGAACCGGCCCTGCCCGTCGAACCACGCCGCCGCTTTGCGCACCTGCGCCATCTTGGGCGGCGCTTCCGCCTCCGGCCCGGTCTGCACGGCCTTCAAATGCTGAAAATTGCGGAACCCGGCGGCCCGCGCCACGGCGTTCAATACGGATTGATGGGTCGCCGCCTCCGGCCAACCGCCGCGCAGCGCACGCGCGAACTGGCTCACATCGGTCAAAACAAGTGGAATTTCGTCCCTCGGCATGATCACACTCCTAACCGCACCAAGTCTCGCTCGGGATGGGGGTGGCCGCCATTGCCCGCCGGGTGCGGCGGAAGGGATCAAACATCCGTAAAAGCAGGTTCAGCAGGGGTATAAAACCCGGCGGCGCCTCGGTGAACTGCGGACCGTGCCTGTGCGATACCACCCGACCGCAAGCGCGTCCAGCGGCCATGACGCGCGCCCTGGGTGTCATCTGGCCAAAAATACCTCAGACCGCTGACTTGGGCCTAGGGCGCATCGCCCCCTTGTTCACGCAACAGATCATCCACCCGGGCCTGCTCTGCCGCGCTCAACCCCTCCGCCGCGGGCCGTGCCCGTTGGCCGCGGATATGACCAATCGCCAGTCCCCCTCCCAGCAGCAGCAATGCCAGAGGCGCGCCCCAAAGCAGCAAGGTCGAGCCTGAGGCAGGCGGGTTCAGCAGCACATATTCCCCGTAGCGATCCACCAGGAAGGCAATCACCTCGTCGTCGCTGTCCCCGGCCACCAACCGCTCCCGCACCAAAAGCCGAAGATCACGGGCCAAGTCGGCATTGCTCTCGTCAATGCTCTCATTGCGGCATACCAGGCACCGCAGGCCAGCCGACAAGTCGCGCGCACGGGCCTCCAATGCCGGATCGTCCAGGACTTCGTCGGGCTGCACAGCCGCCGCCGCACCGGAGAGGAGGAGCAGGCACGCTCCGACAAGCGTCGCCCTCATTCCGCGGGCACCCCCGCCACGGGGCGCCGTCCCCGGCGCGCGCCCGCCGCTACGCGGTACCGGCGGTCGGTCAGGGACACAATGCCGCCCAATGCCATGATGATCGCGCCGCCCCAGATCCAGTTGGCGAAGGGTTTGATATAGATACGCACCGCATAGCCGCCGCCCACTTGCGGGTCACCGATCACCGCGTAGACGTCGCGGAAAAATCCATTGTCGATCCCGGCCTCAGTGGTGGGCATCTGGGCCACCGGATAAATGCGCTTCTCGGCGGGCAAAATCCCGATGTCGCGCCCATTCTCATAGACATGCATCCGCGCCAGCGTGGACAGGTAATTTGGACCCTCCACCCGCTCCACGCCCTCTAGCACCACCTCATAGCGCCCCAAGGTCACCCGGTCGCCCACGTCCAAGATGGCGATTTTCTCCTGCTCCCAAGCGACCAGGGCGGCCACACCAAAGATCGTGATCCCAAGCCCGCCATGGGCCAGGGCCTTGCCCCAATCGGCCCGCGGCAGGCGCGTCAAACGGCCCAGGCGCCCCGCCCAGCCCCCGCGCCCGGTACGCGACAGCAAGTCGACGACGGCGCCGACGACCAGCCATACGCCCAAGGCCGCGCCGATGGGGCCGCCCAGCGACCGCTCGGTCTGCATGGCCCAGATCAATCCGGCAACCGCCAGCGCAAGGATCACGGCAGGCATCATCTTGCGCATCTGCGCGCCACGGCCCCGCTTCCACGGCAGAATCGACCCCAGGGGCAGGATCGCCGCAATGGCAATGACAAACGGGGTAAAGGCCGCGTTGAAAAAAGGCGGTCCCACCGACAGTTTCCGGTCAAACGCCACCTCCGCCACCAAGGGCCAGATCGTCCCGATGAACACCACGAAACAGCTCACAGCCAACAACACGTTATTGGCCACCAGGGCCGACTCGCGGCTGACCACACTGAACACGCCCTGGCTTTCCAATGCGCTGGCGCGCGCCGCAAACAAGGCCAGCGCGCCGCCGGTGAAGATCGCCAGAATGGCCAGGATATAAACGCCCCGTTCCGGGTCATTGGCGAACGCATGGACTGACGTCAACACGCCAGAGCGGACGATGAATGTCCCCACCAACGAAAACCCAAACGCCAGGATCGCCAGAAGGATGGTCCACGCTTTCAACGCCTCGCGCTTTTCCACCACGATGGCCGAATGCAGCAAGGCCGCCGCAATCAACCACGGCATGAAAGACGCGTTCTCCACCGGGTCCCAGAACCAGAACCCGCCCCAACCCAACTCGTAATAGGCCCACCAGGACCCGAGCGCGATGCCGATGGTCAAAAACAGCCATGCCGCCAAAGTCCATGGCCGCACCCACCGGCCCCACGCGGCATCGACGCGCCCTTCCAGCAGGGCGGCCACAGCGAAGGAAAACGCCATGGAAAGGCCCACATAGCCTAAATACAGGAACGGCGGATGGAAGGCCAAACCGGGGTCCTGCAACAGCGGGTTCAGATCCTCCCCGTTGAAGGGCGGGAAGGCCAGCCGTTCAAACGGGTTCGACGTGAACAGAATGAAGGCGTAGAACGCGACGCCCACGGATGCCTGCACGGCCAAAACCCGCGCTTTCAACGTCTCGGGCAGTTGCCCGCCAAACACCGCCGCCGCGGCCCCGAACAGCGCCAGGATAAACACCCACAGAAGAAGGGATCCTTCGTGGTTCCCCCACACGCCCGTCACCTTGTACAGCATGGGCTTGTCCGTGTGGGAGTTCAAGACCACCAGCCTGAGCGAGAAATCCGACATGACGAAGGCGTAGGTCAGCGCCGCAAAGCTGAAGCCCACCAACAGGACCTGCACCACCGCCGCCGGAGAGGCCATGGCCATCCATCCGCTCCAACGATACTGCGCGCCCACCAGCGGCACGACGGTTTGGGCCACCGCAACGGCGAAGGCCAAGATCAGAGCGAAGTGACCGAGTTCTATAATCATGCAGAAGGTATAGGCCCGAGGGGCCGGGCCGCCAATGGGGCGCGCGCTCACAGGATCGTAACTGCGACACACGGCCCCGTTCGGTGCTCAAATCTCGGGCCTGTCGCGCGCCAATGCCGGACGAACCGACCCGTTCCGCTAGGGCCCCGCCCCCGAAGTCAGAGCATCGCCATCCCGCCATTCACGTGCAGCGTCGTCCCCGTGACATAGGCGGCTTCTGGCGACGCCAGATATAACGTCGCGGCGGCAATCTCTGCCGAGGTGCCCATGCGTCCTGCCGGAATCTGTGCGTCGATCTTCGCCTTCTGGTCGTCGGTCAACTTGGCGGTCATGGCCGTCGCGATGAACCCTGGGGCCACCGCGTTGACGGTAATCCCACGGCTCGCCACTTCGTAGGCCAGGGACTTCGCCATCCCCACCATGCCCGCCTTGGACGCGGCGTAGTTCGCCTGCCCAGGGTTGCCCGTGGCCCCCACGATGGAACTGATGTTGACGATCCGTCCCCAACGGGCCTTCATCATCCCGCGCATGACGCCCTTGGACAGGCGAAAGGCCGACGTCAAATTGACGTTCAAGACCTCGGCCCATTCCTCTTCGGACATGCGCATGAACAGGTTGTCGCGGGTAATACCCGCATTGTTGACCAGAATGTCCACGCTGCCCATGGCCTCTATCGCCTGTTTGGGCAGGGCCGTCACCGCGTCTGCATCGCCCAGATTGCAGGGCAAGACATGGGCCCCGTCGCCCAACTCTGCCGCCAAGTCGCTGAGCGGCGCTTGCCGCGTGCCCGACAGGCCGACACGGGCGCCTGCGCCGTGTAAGGTGCGGGCAATCTCTGCGCCGATCCCGCCCGATGCGCCCGTCACAAGTGCGGCTTTCCCCGTAAGATCAAACATATCTAAGCCTTTCTTTATGTGCTCAGGCTGGCGATGGCATCGGCCACCTCGCCCGGTGTGCCAATGGCGCGTGTGGTCATGGCCCGATCAATGCGTCGGATCATCCCCGACAGGGCCTTGCCCGCCCCGATCTCCCAAACTTCGGTGACGCCTGCCGCCCCCATGGCCGCCACGCTTTCGCGCCAACGGACCGATCCGGTGACCTGATCCACCAGGAGCGCGCGGATCTGGGTCGCATCCGATTGCGGCGTAGCCGTCACATTCGCCACCACCGGCACCTTCGGATCCGCCAGGTCGACTTGATCCAGCGCCTGTGCCATGGCCTTTGCTGCGGGGGCCATCAGCGCGCAGTGGAACGGCGCCGACACCGGCAGCAACAGCGCGCGTTTCGCGCCCCTGTCCTTGGCCAACGCGATCCCGCGCTCTACTGCGTCCTTGTGGCCAGAGATCACGACCTGCGCCGGATCGTTGTCGTTGGCAGCCTGGCACACCTGCCCCTGCGCCGCCGCTTCGGCCACGCTCTGCGCTGTGGCAAAGTCCAGCCCCAGAAGCGCGGCCATGGCGCCCACGCCCTCGGGCACCGCCGATTGCATCGCCTCGCCCCTAATCCGTAGCAACTTTGCCGCATCGGCCACTGTCAAACTGCCCGCGGCCACCAGCGCCGTGTATTCCCCCAGCGAATGGCCCGCCACGAAGGCCCCATCCCGGGCCACATCCAGCCCCTCTGCCTCCAGGGCGCGCAACACGGCAATGGAGGTCGCCATCAGCGCCGGTTGCGCATTGCGCGTCAGCGTCAGCGCCTCGATCTCCCCGGTCCAGATCAGGGGCGACAGGGGCGTGTCCAAAGCATCATCCACCTCCTCGAACACCTGTCGGGCCGCCGGATAGGCTTGGGCCACTTCCTGCCCCATCCCGATGAATTGCGCCCCTTGGCCCGGAAAAACAAAGGCTTTGGTCATGGTCCCCCCCGCGTTGCCCGCGTTCCTGTTCGGGCGGTGTATCCGGGCTCCGCCACGCCCTCAAGACGTGTCTGCCCCACGCTCGCACGCTGAATGTGCGCGCTTTGGCCTTTTCCCGCGCGCCCTGTGCGGTATCTCCAAGCAGGAGCAGCAACCCAGAGGCCGCCATGACATCCCTTGCCCGCCACCAGGACGCCACCAACACCACCCGGACCTATGGCTGGGTGGAACGGGCGTTCCATTGGTCCATCGCCCTGCTCATCCCAACGGCCATTGTACTGGGGGTGGTGGCCTACGACATGCCCTTCGACACCGACGCGGCCTTGGCCCGCAAGGCCATGCTCTTCTCGGCCCACAAAACCGTCGGGATCGCGATTTTCTTCATCGCCCTCGCGCGGATCCTATGGGCGCTCAGCCAACCGCGCCCCGTCCCGCTCCACCCCGATCGGCGGCTGGAGACGACGCTGGCCGCCCTTGTCCACTGGCTCCTCTATGGCTCTCTCCTGCTGGTCCCGCTTCTGGGTTGGGCGCATCACGCCACCGCCGAAGGTTTCGCCCCGATCTGGTGGCCCTTTGGCCAGGGCCTGCCCTTTCTGCCCAAAGACCCCGAGCTTTCGGCCCAGTTGGCGACCCTGCACATGGTGTTTGAGCGGGTCATGGTCATCGCCCTGGCCCTGCACATCTTGGGGGCGATCAAGCACGCCGTAATCGACAAAGACGCCACTCTGGGTCGCATGTGGCGCGGCACCGTTCCCGACACCATCGGCGACGACACGACCAGCAAAGCCCTTCCCGTCGCCGTCGCCGCCGCGGTTTGGGCCGTCGCCCTGGGCGTGGGGCTGGCTTTGGGGCCCAAGGCGGGCCAAGTCGCCGCTTCCGTCCCGGCCGAGGCGGCCACGGTCGACGGCGCCTCCAACTGGGTGGTCGAAGATGGCACCCTCTCCATTTCGGTCACGCAGCTTGGCTCGGCGGTCACGGGCACGTTCGGCGACTGGCAAGCCGCCATTGATTTCGACGCGGCGGAGCGGAACGACGGCACCTACGGCACGGTCGAGGTGGGCGTCTCCACCGGGTCACTGACCCTGGGGTCTGTCTCGCAACAGGCCACCGGGCCGGAGTTCTTGGCGGCCAGCAGCTTCCCCCAAGCCGATTTCAGCGCGATCATCCGCGCCGAAGGCGACGGGTACGTGGCCGATGGCTCCCTCGACCTACGCGGTGTAACCGTGCCCCTGATCCTGCCCTTCCAGTTACAGATCGACGGGAATCTGGCCACCATGACGGGCCAAGTTGCCCTGGACCGGCGCGACTTCGGGATGGGACAGACCTATCCGGATGAAAGCTCTGTGGGCTTCACGGTGACCGTGGACGTGGCCCTGACGGCCCGGCGCGACGGCTGATCGGGTCTTAACCCTTCCTTAACTGCTCCGCAGGACGTTCCAGCCATCGAAACCAGAGCATGGGAGGGGTGAGCCATGCTGACGGTTCGTTCCATCGCAGAAGCCATTGTTGCCCGTGAGGGCGGATACGTGAACGACCCCGACGATCCGGGCGGGGCCACCAATTTCGGCGTGACGATCCATACCATGCGCCGCTTGGGACTGGACCTGGATGGCGACGGCGACGTGGACAGCCGGGACGTGCGGCGCCTGACCCGGTCCCGCGCCGTGGACATCTTCATCGATCACTACTTCCGTCGCGTCAAAGTGGACCAATTGCCAGAGCCGCTGCAGGCGACGGTGTTCGACATGTATGTCAATTCCGGGTCCAACGCCGTTCGCATCCTGCAACGGCTGCTGCGTCAGATGCACTTTGACGTCACTGTGGACGGGGTGATCGGGCCGCAAACCATCGCCGCCACGCGAAATGCCATGGGTAAGGCGCCGGACCACATGGTCGACGCCTACGGCATCGCGCGGCGCAACTACTACTACGCCCTGGCCGACCGGCGCCCCGCATCGCGCAAATACGCGCGGCGGCGCGACGGCGGCAAAGGCGGATGGATCCGCCGCGCCGAGGAATTCATCTCCCCGCGCCTCCACCTGACAGAGGCGCAGCACCGCGCGCGCGTGGCCAAATGGGGGTAATCGGCAGCCTTCGGGGTGGCATGGGCGCCATCACGCGCCTGGGCGGAGCAGCAGAATCCTTGGCGCAGGTCTTTGTGCCAAATGCCACGGCGGGCCAGGCCCTGGCCCATGGGGCCCACCGCGCCGCGCTGCAGCAGTTGGGGGCAGAGTTCGCCCTGCCCCGCCGCGGCCTGTTTGATCGGTTCGTGGACGGGTTGAACCGCCTGCCTCGGCCGATGCTGGCCCTGGGGACGCTGGGCCTTTTCATCTATGCGATGGTCGATCCCATCGCCTTCGGCGCACGGATGGAAGGGTTGGCCCATGTGCCGCAACCCCTTTGGTGGTTGCTGGGCGCCATCGTGGGGTTCTATTTCGGCGCGCGGGAGTTGCATTACAGGCGCGATCCCCGCCCCGCCCCTTTGCCGGACCCGGTCCAGTCCTCTTGGCACGTCACCAACCAAAACGGAGACGGCGCGGATGACATGACCGCAGATTTGGGGGCGGGCGATAACCCCGCCCTTGCCGATTGGGCCGCCCGCCAACAGGTGGAACGCGGCGCCGTCTATTGATGCGGCACCGTTGGCGCAGTCGGACCGCCCATGCTGCGCATGCAGCCAAGCCACAAAGGATTTGCCATCCCCGCGTTGCGTGATATAGGCCGCGCCATATCCCAGGGGTGCGCCCTGGAGCCCCGCCATTTCCAGATGGGGCAGCCCTGCATGGGGCCAAGATCATGCGCATAGCCCTGATAAGGGCCACGAGATGAGGTAGTACTATGAGCGACATCGAGGACCGCGTCCGTAAGAAAGTCGTCGAACACCTGGGCGTCGAAGAGGACAAAGTGATCGAGAATGCCTCGTTCATCGACGACCTTGGCGCCGACTCGCTGGACACTGTCGAGCTGGTGATGGCCTTTGAAGAAGAATTCGGGATCGAAATTCCCGACGACGCCGCTGAGTCGATCCAGACCTTCGGCGATGCCGTCAAATTCATCAAAGAAAACTCCTGAAGCCACCCGTTCAGGATTGTACAAAGGCGCCCAAACGGGCGTCTTTTTTTATGCAGATTTGTGACAAACGCCCTCGTTCGCGCGAAACTCTCTCTTTTTTCGGAGCCGCCAACCGCTTAGTCTCCGACCATGAAGCGCAGCATTGCCCGCGAAATCACCTATGCAAACATGGCGCGCACGCGTCGGGGTCGCCTTTTGATCCGCGGGTTGGAGACGTTAACGGGCCGCCCCGCCCTTTTGCGGCGGGCCCGCGGCTATGACGATGCCGTCCGCCAGGGTGCTGTTTTCTGGGAAGAAATGGCACTGCGCTATGGGCTCAGCCTGGACGTGGTCCGGGGCAGCTTGGACAGCATCCCGGCCACCGGGCCTGTCGTCATTGTGGCCAACCACCCTTATGGCATCCTTGACGGCCTTGTCCTGTCCCTCCTCTTGTCCCGCCGCCGCCCCGACGGCTTCAAAGTCATCGCCAATGACGTCTTCCTCCGCGCCCCCGACTTGGCGGACATCATCCTGCCCGTCAGCTTCGAAGACAGTCGCGCGGCCCAATCCACCAACCTTCAGATGCGGCGCGATGCCCTTGATTTTCTGGCAAAAAACGGCGCTATTGGCATCTTTCCTGGCGGCGCTGTGTCGACCCCGCGCAAACCGTTTGGCCGCGCAAAAGACCCCCATTGGCGGGGGTTTTCGGCCAAACTGATCCGGCAATCGCGCGCCACCGTTGTCCCCCTCCACTTCGAGGGTGCGAATTCCCGTCTGTTCCACCTGGCCAGCCATTTGCACGAAACCCTCCGCGTGGGCCTTTTGGTGAGGGAGTTCAAATCCCGCACGGACGGTCCCGTCCGTATTTCCGTCGGCGCGCCCATTCCGCCCGAAGAAATCGCAAGCCTGGGTGGCACGCAGGCCGACTTGATGGCATGGCTGCGCGCCCAGACCTATGCCGCGGGCGAAGACGATGCGGATCTGGGTTTCAACTTCGATACCGACAAAGCGGGCTGCTCATGAGTGTGGGAATTTTCGATAGCGGTCTTGGGGGGTTAACCGTCTGGAACGCGGTGACCAAACGCCTGCCCGACCTGCCGGTCAGCTATTTTGGCGACAACGCCAATGCGCCTTACGGCGTGCGCACCGCAGATGATGTCCACCGCTTGACCAAAGCGGCGGTGGAGCGGATGTGGGACGACGGCACTGACTTGGTGATCTTGGCCTGCAACACCGCCTCTGCCGCCGCGCTCCGCCGGATGCAGGAGGCGGGCGTCCCCGAAGGCAAGCGCGTCCTCGGCGTGTTCGTCCCCCTGATCGAGGCCTTGACGGAACGGAATTGGGGCGACAACTCCCCCCCGCGCGAAGTGGACGTGAAGCAAGTGGCCCTGTTCGCCACGCCCGCCACGGTCGCGTCCAGGGCGTTCCAGCGGGAACTGGCCTTCCGCGCCATCGGCGTCGACGTCGAGGCGCAGGCCTGCGGCGGCGTGGTCGATGCCATCGAAGACGGCGACATGATCCTTGCCGAGGCGCTGGTCCGGTCCCACGTGGATGCCCTGAAGCGAAAGATGCCCAAACCCCAGGCAGCAATTCTTGGCTGCACGCATTACCCGCTGGTTCAGGATCAATTCCAAGCGGCCCTTGGCGCAGATGTGAAGGTTTTCAGCCAGGCCGACATTGTCGCCGAAAGCTTGGCCGACTATCTGTCACGCAGGCCCGACATGGGCGACGGTACCGGCGTGGCCCGTATGAGGACCACCGGTGATCCGGGACAGGTATCGGCCCGGGCCACGCAGTTTCTGCGCCGCGCCATTGCATTCGAAGCCGCCTAGGAAGGGACCGGTCCATGCGTTCGCTGAAGAAAACCCGCCGAATTCAGGTGATCGCCATTGCGGCGGTGGCCCTCGCCGGCTCTGCGGCCCTGATCGGCTACGGGTTTCGCGACGGCATCAATTTCTTTCGCTCCCCCAGTCAAGTGGCCGAAGCGCCGCCGCCTGCGACCGAAGTGTTTCGGATCGGCGGCTTGGTCGAAGAAGGCACGCTTGTCCGGGGCGAAGGGGCAACTGTCACCTTCAACGTGACCGATGGCGGCGCGTCGATCCCGGTGGCGTTCACAGGCGTTCTGCCCGACCTTTTCGGAGAGGGAGAGGGCATGGTCGGCACCGGCAGCTTTGACGGAACCACCTTCCAGGCCAGCGAGATCTTGGCCCGCCATGACGAAACCTATATGCCCAAGGAAGTGATCGACGCGCTCAAGGACCAGGGCGTCTATCAGGACCCCACCGCCGCCCCCGCAGACACCTGAATGACCGCCCCCGCCGCGCCAGACCGGGCCGCCCCCTTGCGGCCAGCGACGTGGCGCGCGGCGGCGTGGATGATCGGGGGCATCGCCTCCTTCACGGCGATGGCCATTGCGGGCCGGGCCGTAAGCCCCGCCCACGACACTTTCGAAATCATGCTCTATCGGTCGGTGGTGGGGGTCATCATCGTTTTGTCCGTGGCCGCCATCTGGGGCAAGTTCGGGGAGGTGTCGCTGCGCAACCTGCCCTTGCAGATCGGGCGCAACCTGGCCCATTTCACTGGGCAGAACCTGTGGTTTTTGGCGGTCACCGTGATCCCCCTGGCGCAGGTGTTCGCGTTGGAGTTCACGTCACCCCTCTGGGTCCTCCTGCTGGCGCCGCTGGTGTTGGGGGAACGGGTGCGGCCCCTGCAATACGCCGTCGCCGCCATCGGGTTTGGCGGGGTCCTGTTGATCGCGCAGCCCTGGCGCGGCGCGCTGGAACTGGGGCTGCTTTGGGCGGCGATGTCGGCGGTGTTCTTTGCGGTCACCAACCTTCTGACCCGCAAGCTGACGCGCGACGAAACCGTGTTGGGCATCCTCTTCTGGCTGACGGTCCTGCAATTGATCTTTGGCTTGGTGACAGCGGGCTTTGACGGTGCCATCACGCCGCCAAGCGTCCAAACCCTGCCCTGGCTTGTTCTGATCGGCCTTGCCGGTCTCTGCGCGCATTTCTGCCTGACCAATGCCCTGGCGCTTGCCCCCGCCTCCACCGTTATGCCGGTGGATTTTGTGCGCCTGCCCCTGGCGGCGGGCATTGGCGTCCTGTTCTACAATGAGGCGTTGGACCCATTGATTCTTTTGGGTGGGGCAACGATCATCGCGGCCGCTTGGGCCAACCTCAAACTGGCGGACCGCCGCTAAAACGCGGCGTCAGATGAGCAAATTGTTGCGCGCGCGCAACCATGTCAAAGCTTCACTGGGCCGTCATGGCTCTGACGTAGGGTCGGATTTGACCCTGATGGCACCCCGGCGGCACCTTTGTGCAAATCGTGCGACATCCGGAGGAGGGACGACGCACAAACGGCCCACACACTCACATTTCGGGCCAAAGGGGAGAGAACCGCATGAACCGTTTCATTTTCGCTGCCGTCGCATCGCTTGCCGGAACATCCGCAGCGTTTGCCGGGGGCCTTGATCGGTCCGGCCAAAGCGTGCTGGCCATTTTTGATGAGCCGAACACGCTGTCCTTCAGCCTGGGCTATGTGAATCCGAACCTGAAGGGCCGCGACGTGGGCGCCGCGACCGGGTCCTATGACGCGGGCGACAGCTATACCCAGTACAGTTGGTCCTATGCCAACGATCTGAATGACCGCTTCAGCTATGCAATCATCAACGATCAGCCCTTCGGCGCGGACGTCTTCTATCGCGACAACCCAGCCACTTCGAACTTGGGTGGCACCCTGGCGGATCTGAGTTCCAACGCGGTCAGCTTCATCGGCAAATACCAAGTGAACGAACGGTTCAGCGTCTTCGGTGGTGTCCGGGCCGAACGTGCGGGCGGGCGCGTGGCCCTGAACGGCCAAGCCTATGCCCAAGCCATCAGCGTATCGTCCGTCGCACAGGGCGCCGGCGTTCCCTTCACAACTCTGGCGGGTGCGTTGGCGGGCGACCCGACCGCCGTCGCTGCCGTTGGCGGCGCGGGCAATGCCGCTGCCCTGGGGGCCCAAGTCAACACGCTGGCGACCGAGTTCCTGACCCCCGGCGTGGGCGGCTTCACCGGCTACGATGTGGAAATTGAGCAAAGCTGGGGCGCGGGGCTGACCCTTGGCGCGGCCTATGAAATCCCCGATATCCTGTTCCGGTTGGCCATCACCTACCATTCCGAAGTCACCCATGAGGGCACCGCGACGGAACGTTTTGGCTTCAACGCCGCCGGTGCTGGCACACCGCTGCCTGGCACGCTCAGCTTCCAGTCGCCGCAATCCATTAACATCGACTTCCAAACCGGGGTGAACCCCAAGACCCTGGTCCTGGCCTCCATGCGCTGGACCGACTGGGATGATTTCGATGTGATCCCCACGCGGCTGAACGCGGACCTCGCGAATATCGATGACAGCTATCGCTGGTCCCTGGGCGTCGCACGCCGATTCACGCCCGAACTGGTGGGCCTGGCCACACTGACCTACGAAAAGGATGGCGGCGGCGCGACCCTCTCGCCCCTGGGGCCCAATGACGGCCAAATCGGCCTGACCGTTGGCGCCCGTTACACCAGCGGCAACCTGAACGTCTCCGGCGGCTTGAACTACACCAAGTTGGGCAGCGCGTTTGCAGGCGTCGGCGGGCAGCCCGTCGCCCTGTTCGACGACAGCAGCGCGGTGGGCGTGGGCCTGCGCGTGAACTACAAGTTCTGATCGCCCACCACAGACAGTTGAACGCCCCGCCCAACCGGCGGGGCGTTTTTCGTTGGGCCGCCGCCCGTTGCGCAGGTTTCGGGTGGCCCGCCCGTTTGGCCGCCGATAGACCGGCCCCATGGCAAACCAAACCCTCACGACCCAAGCCTGGACGGCGCTGCTCCTGCTTTCGGCCATCTGGGGCGGAAGCTTCCTGAGCATCCGCATTGCCCTGGACGAGGTGCCCTTCGTCACCTCCGTCGCCTACCGCGTGGGCATTGCGGCCCTGGTCCTATGGGGCGTGGTGCGGATGCGGCGCATGGCGCTGCCACGCAGCCCGCGCGTCTGGCTGGCCCTGCTTGGTATGGGTTTTCTGAACAATGTCATCCCCTTTTCCCTGATGGCGTGGGGACAGTTGCATATCGAATCCGGTCTCACCTCCATCCTGAACGCGGGCACCGCCGTGTTTGGTGTCCTTGCCGCCGCACTTTTCTTGGCGGATGAACGGTTGACCGCGCGCCGCCTCGGCGGCGTGGTGATCGGGTTCTTCGGCGTGGCGACCGCCATTGGTTTGGCAAACCTGGCCCAGTTCGATGTCAGGTCCGCTGCCCAATTGGCCATTGTGGGCGGCACGATCAGCTATGCCCTGGCCGGGGTCTGGGCCCGCCTCCACCTGCGCGACCTGGCACCCGAGGTACAGGCAGCGGGAATGCTCACCGGCTCCAGCCTGATGATGATCCCTGCCGCCCTTATGATCGACGGCCCAACGGTCCCACAACAAACCGACACGATCCTGGCCATCGGTTACTACGCGGTGGTGGCCACAGCCTTCGCCTACCTCCTCTATTTCCGGGTGTTGGCCATGGCTGGCAGCGGGAACACCATGCTTTGCACCCTCATGATCCCACCCGTGGCGATTACGCTGGGCGCGTGGGTCCGCGCCGAAACCCTGTCCGCCAACACCTATCTGGGCTTTGGCATTCTGGCCCTGGGGCTTTTGATCTTGGATGGCCGCCTCTTGCGGCGGCTCGGGTGGGGCGCTACCCCCGGCCCATGATCTATACGACCCCGGACGAATGGCGCCACGCCCCCGACCGCCGCATCACGTTCTTTGGCATGTCGGGCCTGGGCAAAACGCATTTGTCCCAGATCCTGCGCCAGTCGGGGGAGTGGTTTCACTACTCCATCGATTACCGCATCGGCACCGCCTATATGGGCGAATACATCAACGACAACCTCAAGCGTGAGGCGATGAAGGTGCCGTTTCTGGCCCGTCTTCTGCGGTCCGACTCGATCTATATCGGGTCCAACATCACGTTTGAGAACCTGTCCCCCCTCTCGACCTATCTGGGCCAACCCGGCAGCCCGGCCAAAGGCGGCCTGCCATTGGAAGAATATGCCCGCCGCCAGGAACAGCATGTCCGCGCCGAGGTGAACGCCCTCTTGGACACGCCCGACTTCATCGCGCGCGCCGCCGACATCTATGGCTATGGGCAATTCGTCTGCGACAGCGGCGGCTCCACCTGCGAGGTGGTGGATGCCGACGACCCGGCGGACCCGGTCCTGACCGCATTGCATGCCAACACCCTTATGGTCTGGATCAAAGGCAGCGCGGCGCATACGCAGACCCTGATCGACCGTTTCTCTGCCGCGCCCAAGCCCATGTGCTACCGCCCCGCCTTCCTGGCCCAAGCCTGGTCCAACCACCTGACGCATCATGGCCTCACGCCCGACGACGTGGACCCCATGGTCTTCGCGGTCAAGGCGTATGCCGCCGCCATCCATGAGCGAGAGCCGCGCTATGCCGCCATGGCCCGCAATTGGGGGATCACCGTCGACGCCTCAGACGTGGCCCAAGTGCGAGATGTCGCGGACGTGATCGACCTGGTGGCCGACGGCCTTGGCAGGCATCGCGCCAGCCCCTAAATCGGCAGTCCGCGCGCGCCCAAGGAACCAGACACTATGCCAATCACCCTGCCCCGCGACCTGCCTGCCTTTGACGTCCTGGAGCGTGAGGGCGTCATGGTCATGGGTGACGACGCCGCCATTCGGCAAGACATCCGCCCCCTGCGCATCGGACTTCTGAACCTGATGCCCCTGAAGGTGACGACCGAGACGCAGTTCGCCCGCCTCATCGGCGCCACACCCCTGCAGATCGACCTGACCCTGATCCGCATGACGGAACACCAGTCCAAGAACACATCGCCCGCACATATGGAGGCGTTCTACCGCCCCTTCCAGGATATCAAGCATGAGAAGTTCGATGGCCTTCTGATCACAGGCTCGCCCATCGAGCATCTGGCCTTCGAAGACGTCACCTATTGGGAGGAGTTGCGCGAGGTCATGGATTGGACCCAGACCCATGTGCATTCCACCTTCGGCGTGTGCTGGGGCGGCATGGCCATGGCCTGGCACTTCCATCGGGTGCGCAAGCATATCCTGGACCAGAAGGCGTTCGGGTGCTTCCGGGTGCAAAACATGGCCCCCGCTTCGCCGTATCTGCGGGGCTTCTCGGACGATTGCGTGATCCCGGTGTCGCGCTGGACCGAACTGCGCCGCAACGAGGTCGAGGCGGCGGGCATGGATATCCTCCTCGGCTCCGAGGAGACGGGCCCCTGCCTGATCGAAGATACCGCCCACCGCGCGCTCTATATCCTCAACCACTTTGAGTATGACAGCGGCACCTTGCAGCGCGAATACGAACGCGATGTGGCCGAGGGGACGCCGATCAACGTCCCCGGCAACTACTACCCCGATGACGACCCCACCCAGACGCCGCAGAACCGCTGGCGCAGCCACGCGCACCTGCTCTATGGCAACTGGGTCAACCAGGTTTACCTGACGACGCCCTTCGACCAGGCCCTCATCGGCACCCACCAACAGGTTTTGGGCGCCCCGCCCACCCGCCTCTGACAGCCACCCCGCTCCGCAGGCCAAGGGTCGTGCTACACTGCCCCCAAACGGAGCGAAGGGGGCCACCGATGACACCTGAATATCTTTCGATCAACAAACGTATCTGGGATGAGGACGCGCCCAATTGGGTGGACTTCGCCAAAACCCTCTGGGCCGCCCAGGCCCCCAGATGGGGCACATGGCGCAACCCCGAGGCGGCGCTGCGCTTGATGCCAAATGACATGGCCGGAATGGCCGCGATCGAGCTTGGCTGCGGCACAGGCTATGTCTCGGCTTGGATGCACCGCCGTGGGGCCAACGTCACGGCCATCGACCTATCGCCCGAACAATTGGCCACGGCCCGCGCCTTGGCGCGCGACCACAACGCCGACATCACTTTCCTGGAGGGCAATGCCGAGCAGACGGGCCTGCCCGACGCGGCCTTCGACTTCGCCATTTCCGAATACGGCGCCTCGATCTGGTGCCCGCCGGAAGCGTGGCTGACCGAAGCATGGCGCCTGCTCCGCCCTGCCGGCGAACTCGTCTTCCTGGGCAACCACCCGATGTCCCTCATCTGCTCTCCGCTCGACGGCGCGCCTGCGGACTGGACCCTCCACCGGCCCTATCGCGACATGTGGGGCGCGGACTGGACGCAGGTCGAAATTGAGCCGACCGGCGTCTGCTTCAACTTGACCATCGCTGCCTGGATGGACCTTTTCTCCAAGATCGGCTTCACCGTGACCAAATATCAGGAATTCTACGCCCCCGACGGCGAAACCGGCACCCGCGCGTCGATCCCTGCCGATTGGGCCAGGGCCTACCCAGTGGAGCAGGTCTGGCATCTGGCAAAGCCGGGTTAGAGCGGGATGTTTGCAGGCTGACTCGAGCTGGGAGTCACAGGCCTGTATTTCGCTGATCCACTGCCTCCCGCCCCAAGATGGAGGAGTGAGCAGGGGGGCGGGCGATCTCGATGGCTCGGCTTGAGAGGGGCGAAAGCGTCCGTCGGGCGGTGGCGGCACTGGATGTCGCGCCATCGTGCGTGGTGAAGCGGTCGCAGTGGCTGCGCGGGTCGCGGAGGGGCGCGCCAGCAGGGACCGGTGGCCATCCGCTGCGCAAAATGGCAGGCATGCAGGGGGCCTGGCGGATAGAGCGGATCAAGGCCCCCACCACGCTGCTCGGGCAGGGCGGCTTGCGTGTGGATCACCGGACAGTCTGGGCCTTCGTCTATCGCACCGGCTCCTCGGTCAAAAAATACCGCGCGCGTCGAGGAGCAGGACCGCCCCGACCCGCGCCGGCTCGTCTTCATTGAAGAACCCTGGGCTAAAACCAACATGGCAACGCTTCGGCGTTGGGCCCCTAGGGGAGACCGTCCGATCGGCCGCGCGGCGCACGGCCACTGGCAGGCGATGACATTCATCGCGGCCTTGCGCCATGATCGGATCGACGCGCCCTTCGTTCTGGACGGACCCCTCAACGGAGGCGCCTTCCGTGCCCATGTCGAGCAGACCCTGGTCCCAACCCTGCAGCCGGGCGACGTGGTCGTGATGGACAATCTCGGCAGCCGCAAGGGCCGGGCCGTCCGCGCGTCGATCCGCGCCGATTGAGCCGATTGAGCCGAGTCCTAACTGGTGGAGCAGGTCTGGCACCTGGCAAAGCCGCGCTCGCAGATGGCCCGGTCCCGCGCGCCAGACGTCACTGCATTTCTCCGGCCCCGGCGGTGTAATCCTCCTCCGGGCCACCCGCGACGGTCATATCCACCATCCGGTCCAGGTCCATCACATAAGCGCTTTGGGCAAGCCCGGTGTCCAAACGCTCCACCCGCAGTGTTCCGACCGCCGTGAATGGCTGCCACATGTCCAGCACTGGCACCGGCCTTGTGCTCTGCACCAGGATGATCTGGTTGGGCGGCGGCGCAGGGACATGGATGCAGGCCCCCACATAGGGCACCAGCAAGAACATCTGCGTCTCGCGCGCCTCAAAATCCAGCGGTGTCATATACCCGGCCAAGGCGATGCGCGTTCCATCCAAATCCGCACGCGGCTCTGCGGCCAGGTTGGGTTGCGGCTGCAAGGCCCAAACCGACCCGTCCTGCGCCCCCGGATCATAGACGGACAGGGACGCGCGCGCCGCCTCTTGCTCCAGCCACTCGGCTTCCGTCTTTGGGCCGTTGGTGGGACCGGCGAAGCCGTCCTCCACCGCGCCGTCTGGCATCAGATCCATCCAGGTGACGACCTGCACATCCTCGAACAGCGCAGCATGCCGCGCCCCGCCCATGACGGTGAAGGCGCCCGCGACGGCGCCCACGGACAGGCCGACCACCACAAGGGCAAGGCGGATGGGAAAGCGGTTCATTCCGGTGGTCCTCCGCTCGAAAAGGCTTATTCCGCGCCGCCCAGCCCGTCCGATGCCCCCATTCGATAGGCGCGCCACGCAGGCAAAAGGGCGGCCACTATGGCCGACGCGACGATCCCTGCCAGAACCGCGCCCTCCCGTAAAGAGAGGCCGGTCGGCAAGGTGATCCCATAGGTCGCTTGCAGCCAGCCCCCCACCAGTGGCGTGCCCCCCAAAACGATGGCCAAACCCAAGGCCACGCCCAGACAGGCCACGAACCCCGCCTCTACCACCAACAGCCCGGCGATGACCAAGGGTCGCGCCCCCAAGGACCGCAGGACTGCAATCTCCCGGCGCCGCTGCTCCAGGGTGGCCAGGATCGTCGCCACAAGGCCCACGACCGCCGTCAGGATCACCATGGCCGACACGGCCGCCAGCGCCCGCTCGGCGGTGCCGATCACGGACCAAAGCTCCTGCAAAGCCACACCCGGTAAGACGGCCAGCAACGGCTCCTCTGGGTAGGCATTGATGGTGCGCGCGGTGCGAAAGACGGCCATGCGGCTGCTGGTGCCCACCAATAGGGCGGTGACCGCCTTTGGGGTCAAACGCCCCGCCGCCGCCTGGGCGCGCAGGGCGTCCGCGGGCGTGGTCCGCGCCGCCCGGGCACCCGACTGCCAATCCACATGGATCGCCGTCATCGCCTCTAGCGAGATATGGAGCGACCGATCCACCGGCGTGCCCGTCCGCGCCAGGATACCGCTGACCGTGAAGGGCAGATCGTCATGGCGCACCAGGTCCGCCGCGCCCAAGCCATGGGCGATGACGACCCCGTCGCCCAGGCCATAGCCCAAGGCCGCCGCCACATCCGCGCCCAGGACCACGTCGAACAGATCGTCGAACACCGCCCCCTCGGACAGGCCCAGGCTCCGGTCCCGGCCATAGCGGTAGCGCGCGAAATACTCTGGCGTGGTCGCAACCACCCGATAGCCCCGGTGGCTGTCGCCCAGCGACAAGGGAACCGTCCAGGCCACGTCGTCCAAGGCGGCCACATCCCGCGCGCTCTGCCAGGTGATGTTGTTGGTCGCGTTGCCAATGCGAAACACGGAATACAGCATCAACTGCACCCCGCCAGACCGTGCACCCACAATCAGATCCGTGCCCGAGATGGTCGCGGCAAAGCTCTCCCACGCGCCGGTCCGCAACCGCTCCACCGACAAAAACAGGACGGTGGACACCGCCACCGCAAACGCCACCAGCGCCACCGCCAAGCGCCGGGACCAAAGGGAGGTGACGACCAGCCGCCCCAACAAGCGTATCCGGCTCATGGGTCCAGCTCCGCCGGGGTCCCGGCCCTTGCGATGTCGCGCAGATCATGGGCCCGGGCAAAGCGGCGCGCAATGTCCGGGTCGTGACTGACCAACAGGATCGCCGCGCCGATGGCCGCTGCATTCTCAAACAGAACGTCTAGAAACGCATCCCGCGTGTCGGCATCCAGGGCGCTTGTGGGTTCATCCGCCACAATCAACCGCGGCGACCCAATCAACGCGCGGGCAATGGCCACCCGCTGCTGCTGACCCACGGACAGCGTTCGCGCCTGCGCGCGGTGCACCCCCTCCGGCACGCCCAACCGCAGCAAAAGGTCCACGGCCACCGACGGCGCAACTGGCCCACGCCCAAACGCCAGGGGCAACAGAACATTCGACACCGTGTCCAGATAGGGCAGCAAGTTGAACTGCTGGTGGATCACCCCAATCGCATCGGCGCGCAGACGGTCGCGCAACGCGGGCCGCATCGGCATTGGCGTCCCGGCCACCGACACCTGTCCAGCATCGGCCAAAAGCAACCCCGTCGCCAACCCCAAAAGCGTGGTCTTGCCAGACCCGGACGGCCCCCGCAGAAAGGCATGCGCGCCTGCGGCCAAGTCGAACTCCGGAACGTGCAGGGCAAACCCGGTGGAGGGGTAGGCAAAGCGCACATCCCGCAGGTGCAGCGCGGCGGCCTGCTGCACATCCGCCACGTCCGGGCGATCCAAGCGCGCCTGCTCAGCTGACCGGCAAGGTCAGGGCCGTTCCGGGCGCCATCTCCGCCGCGCCTTGGCCGGCGGGGGTGACATACTCCACCTCGATCTCCTGAACGCTCGGGTACAGGTCAAACAGCCGCGTCCCGATCTGTGCCAGGGCCGAGGGGTCCTGACAGGTCAGCCGATAGCGCGCCTCAAACGCGCTATGCTGCGCGTCCTGGTGAAGTTCCACCTCCGCATCCGCCACAACGCAGCCCGCCGCCATTGGCAATACGAACAGCGATAGGGGGTCTGCCAAGGTGCTTTGCGCCTCCGCCACGGCGGCCTTTTGTGCGTCCGTCTTGGCGGCGTGCTCGAACCCCACAATATCCGCGCCCGGTGCTTCCAGAGCCATCTCGACCGCGTCCCCCTCCACCGCGATTTGCAAGGTCACGTGGCCGTGGGCGTGGGCCTTCAAATCCCGCGATGCCGCGGCAACGGGCCAGGCCAAGGTCGATGCAGTTAGGATCGTAAGCGGGCGGAGCAACATAGCTGAGACCTTTCGGGCGAACATCCGTGTTATACTGTAACGAAGCATCTCATATTCCCAACAGAGCGCAAGGCCCGCCGCGCAAAACGCGCCGCCCCGACCGGGGCAAGCTGTCCTCGTCATCTGGGAACGGCTTGGCCGGATGTTGGATGCCCGCGAAAGGCGTCCGCCGATCCGCCGACAATGCAAGACCTGTCCCCTCCGACCCGTCGGCCCTGTCCGGAACCGCCGGATCTCTTCGGTGAGCGGAGTCCCCGGCCTGCATCTGGTGATTGCCCGTATCCGCGACATTACCTTCGTTGTCGTCATCCCCAGCCGTCTGAATTCAGGCCAAGCCCTTGCTGTCGATCTGCATCCCAAAGTGAGCCGAACCGGTTTCTTGCGTCTATATCGGCGAACCCGGCATCGCGATGCGCCGTGCGGTTGCCAGTTGGCGGCTAGAGATCCCGATGGAAGGTGCATACCCCTAGGCCGTCACTATGGAACCGCCGGCGGACGGTTGGCGGTAGCGGTCGACCTTCCACTGGTTCGGCGCGTTCGGGACCATGGGCTTTCCTGTGGCATGGGTCCGCACATTGCCATCGTCGCCCAACGCCCCCCTACCGGAGGTGTCGGCAGGGCAGCAATACGCCTCCACCGCCGTGGGGTTCACCGCGATCCATGCGGGCGGGTCCAAGGTGGCTGCACGCACCTGCGCGGCGGCAACCCAAGGGAAACAGGGCGATCTCCGCCTTCGACATGCCCGCGTCGTCATCGTTGAACGTAGGCACCGCCAATGTCCCCGCGCGCAACAGGGTCAGAGTATCGCCGCCAGGCAAAATGGTGTCTCGGTTGGTCCGGCTGCCCATGTACCCCCCCCCGCGCGTCATCGCCCATATGGACGACCACTTGGCTGTCCGGCGTCAGCGCACAGGCCGCGTTCTCATTCTTGAGGCGCCCCAAAACGGTGTACTTGACCGGCGCCGCAGTTGGTGAACCTCCCCAAGGAGGGCGTGTCCGTCGGTGACCATGGGCGCGCGGTGTTGCGTCGGGATAGGGGTTGTCGACGACGACCTCCCACCCGCTCACCCCCGCCCATTGAGGCCACGCAAAGAAAGTTCTGCACACGCATCAAATCGGCGCGCCATTTTGCGCGGCGGGCAGGTCGCCTTCGGGTTCACGGATGCGCAGTTGACCACCACCAACTGCGCCCCGCCTTCTTGGAACAGGTCCATCGCGTCCGTGTTTCCGCCGCACACAGGGTCGGAACGCCGGACGCTGCGTCAAACGCAGGCGCGTCCGGGAAGAGCGGATCGCCCGTTCGGACCTGCACATCCCATGGGTCCCCGTTGGGCACGTGCAACGTGCCATCCGTCTGCGGCGCCCGCCGCTCAAAGGCAAGGCGCGACACGTGCTGGGCATGGGCCATGCCACCCTTCACCCCAGCCACGCCCATGACGGCTGCGCCGGACCCAAGGGCCAGCACACCGCCCCAAAACCGGCGGCGCAAGATCGCGCGCTAAACCACCTGGTCGCAGCCTTGCTCGGCGGGGCGGAGAGGTTTCCGTGCGTCTTCCCCGTCAAAGGACAGGTTTTCAAGGTCGATCCGGGACATGTCTGTCTGCGGTCGAGAGAGACATGTTGGTGGCTGACGGCCTGATAGCGTGGGCAAAGTGGGCTACATTTTCGCGACGCGATCCGTGGTCGGACGGCCCAACCCGCCCATTCCCGAGTGCAGATACCCGCAGCCCACGCGCCTGACCGCCCCACGCGCGAAGGCGCTGACGTGCATGCGTCACAGGTGCGTACCGTCCATTGCGGCGACCGCGGGGTATGTCCGCATCGTGCGCGCCCTCCCCTTTCGCCGCCTCAAGGCCCTGACCCTATACCACCTCGGCCCGAAACGCCGCCACAAGCGCCGCTTGGTGATCGTCGATAGTCGCCCGAAGGCGCGCTACCGTGTCGGGCGTAAAGTACTGCGCTTGGTCCAGGATATTGACCGTACCGATCACCTGCCCGTCGACGATGGGCACGTTCATTGCCGACCCACAGCCCAAGCCTTCGATCTGTGCGTGGTCCGCGAAATAGGGCGCGAACGCGGCCACGGTGTTGGCCACAAACACCTCTGCGCGGTCGATCACTTGGTCCGTCCAGGCTCCCTGGCCCATGGGTTTGGTCCCCGATACCGGGTAGGCGACCGGGTCCGACGAATAGACCCGGCGCGCCAATCCGGCCGCCCGGTCCAGCACCGTCACCGTGAAAAGCCGCCCCCCCGTCGCCCCATGCAGCGCGGCATAGACCTGCGGCGGGGACACGGCGCCCGGCGTCATTTCTTCTCGACCAACCGGTAGAAGACGTAATCCGACGTGGCCCCGTTGACGAAACCCTGGACGGTCTCGCGCATGGCAACCTGCTTGATGGCCTGGAACATGATCACAAACGGGGCCTCGGCCTGGGTTTCCTGCTGCAACTCCCGATACATGGCCAAGCGTGCCTCCGCGTCTTGTTCGCCCAAGGCGGCCATGGTCTTGGCGTTCATCTCCTCCGGCGGCATCCAGGCATTCCGCCACGTGGTCGTGGACGCGTATTTGTCGTCCGAGTTGTCCGCATTGAACGCAAACGCCTTGGCGTTGGAATGGGGGTCCATGAAATCCGGCCCCCAATACAACAGCATCGCCTCATGGGTCCGCGCCCGGTACTTGGTGATGACCTGCGCACCCGTGCCCGCCACGATCTCCAGGTTGATGCCACCCTCTGCAAAGGACGCCTGCAGCGCCTGCGCCATTTCCACGAATGTGGGGGCGGAAATCACGTCCATCGTCACGTTGATCGGCAACTCCACCCCCGCGTCGGCAAGGATTTGCCGCGCCTTTTCCGGGTCATAGCGGAACGGCGTATCGGTCAGCGCGCCGGGAAACCCATCGGGCCAGAACGCCTGGTGGATCTTCATCTGACCCTTCAGCATGCCATTGGCCATGCCCTCGTAATCGACAAGGTATCGCGCGGCCTCCCACACGGCGGGGTCGGTCAGCGCATCGACCTTCTGGTTGAATGACACCCAATGGACGGCGGCCTGGGGATAGGTTTCCACCCGCACCCCCTCCACGTCGGCCAGACCGGCGACTTGGTTCGGGTCCAGGTTCTTGGCGATGTCGATATCGCCCGCCTCAAGCTGCAATCGTTGGGTCGCACCTTCGGGGTTGTGCTGAATGATGACCCGCTCCATCGCTGGCGCGCCTTGGTAGTATTCGGGGTTCGCTTGCAACGCCAAGACATCTGCTGGGCGATACGTCTGGAGGGAGAATGGACCCGTTCCCGCCGAATTCTGGTTCATCCAAGCGTGGCCCATATCGCCATCGACCTCATTGGCCATGACCGTTTCCATGTCCACGATGGACGCCGGGCGCGACGCCAACACGTTGAGCACGAAGGATGGCGCAAAATCGCCCTCATAGCGCACGGTTACGGTGGACCCGTCCGCCGTCACCATTTCCGCGATATTCTCTGGCGTCCAGCCAAGCTGTGTCAGGATGAACGCCGGCGCTTTGTCCAGCGTCACCACCCGCGTCCAAGATCCCGCCACGTCTTCTGCGCGCAGCGGGTTGCCGGAATGAAACGTTACCCCGTCGCGCAAGGTAAACGTTACTGTCTTGGCCTCGGCATCCACGTCCCAGGTTTCGGCCAAGGCCGCGCCCAGTACCGTCGTGTCCGCCGCGTCATACCGCACCAACGTGTCATAGGTATTGGCCACATACTCGCCGGAACTGAACTCATAGGCCGATGCCGGATCAATCGTCACGATGTCATCGATGTTCTGCGCCACGACCAGCACAGTGTCAGGTGTCGCCGCCTGGACCGGGCCCAGGGCCACCGCCCCTGCCAGCAGCCCCGCAAACAGGCCTCGCTTCAAGTGATACATGCCATGATCCCCCTTGGTTGTCTGTGCGCCTCAGACCGAGGCTTGCAGCAGATGTTGCGAATATGGATGCGTCGCGTGCCCCGCGCGCAAGGCGTCCACGTCCATGATCTCGACCACTTCGCCCTCCTTCATGACGGCCAGGCGGTCGCACATATGCCCCACCACGCTCAGGTCGTGGGACACCATCAGATAGGTCAGCCGATGCTCTTGGCGCAGATCGGCCAGCAGGTTCAGGATTTCCGCCTGCACCGACACATCTAGCGCCGAGGTCGGCTCGTCCAACAACAGAAGCTCCGGCTCCGGGGCCAGGGCCCGCGCGATGGCCACGCGCTGCCGCTGTCCGCCAGACAATTGGTGCGGATAGCGAAAGCGAAACCTTTGCCCTAACCCCACATCGTCCAACAGTTTGACCACACGCGCGTCGATATCCCTGAACCCGTGCAGCGACAGCGTCTCACCCAGCACCGCATCCACGGAATGGCGCGGATGCAGCGAGGCATAGGGGTCCTGGAACACCATCTGCACCTGTTTGTAGAACGCCTTGGCCCGCCGCGCCGCCAAGACCTGCCCGGCGACCGAGATATGGCCCGACCATGTCGGCACCAGCCCGACCAATGCCCGCAGGATCGTGGACTTGCCCGACCCGCTTTCGCCGACCAGGCCGAAACTCTCGCCGCGGGCCACGTCGAACGCGGCCCCCCTCACGGCGTTCACCCGGTCCCGCGCCCGCCCGAACCAGACGTCCAAGCCGTCGATGCGCACCATGCTCATCGCCGCCCGCTCACGCTGGCCGCCTCAGACCAGGCCGGGTCCCGCTGCAACACGTCCAACCGGGCCCGCGGCGCATCCAGCCGCGGCAGCGAATTCAGCAACCCCTGCGTATAGGGATGCTGTGCGGCGTGCAGCTTGTCGGCATCGCACACCTCCACCACGCGGCCCGCGTACATGATCAACACGCGGTCACAGAAATCCGCCACCAGGTTCAGGTCGTGACTGATAAAGATCAGGCCCATGCCCCGGTCCCGCACCAGCGTGTCCATGATGTCCAACACCTGTCGCTGCACCGACACATCCAGGGCCGAGGTCGGCTCATCGGCGATCAAGATCTCGGGGTTGGGGATCAGCATCATGGCGATCATAATCCGCTGCCCCATACCGCCCGACATCTCGTGGGGATAGGCGCGCATCACCCGCTCCGGGTTGCGGATCGACACCGCCTCTAGCATCTCAAGCGCCTTGGCATGGGCCTCCGACTTGGACGCCTTGCTGTGCAATCGGTACGCCTCGATGATCTGCGCGCCAATGGTCATCACTGGGTTGAGCGAGAATTTCGGGTCCTGCATCACCATGGAAATGCGCTGACCGCGAACGGCCCGCATCTGCGCCTCCGACATGGTCAACAGGTCGGCCCCGTCCAGCTTGATATGATCCGCCTCGACCTGCCCCGGCGGGCGGATCAAACGCAGGATGGCACGGCCCGTCATGGACTTGCCCGACCCGCTTTCGCCCACAATGCCCAGCCGTTCGCGCCCCAGGGTGAACGATACCCCGCGCACCGCATCGAACACGCCCTGGCGCGACGGAAACCGCACCCACAGGTTCTCGATGTCCAAAAGCGGCGCCGTCATTCGCCCGCCTTCGGGTCCAGCACATCGCGCAGCCCGTCCCCCAGCAGGTTGAACGCCAGCGACACCGTAAAGATGGCCAAGCCGGGCATCGTCGCCACCCACCAATGGTCCAGAATAAAGCGCCGTCCCTCCGAAATCATCGCGCCCCATTCCGGGCTGGGCGGTTGTGCGCCCAGGCCCAGAAAGCCCAGGCCCGCCGCCGCCAGAATGATCCCCGCCATGTCCAACGTCACCCGCACGATCAGCGATGAAATGCACAGCGGCCAAATATGCCCCGTAATGATCCGCAGGCCCCCGGCCCCCTGCAACTTGATGGCCGAGATATAATCCGACGACCGGATCGTCAGCGTCTCTGCCCGGGCGATCCGGGCATAGGGGGGCCAGGCCGTCAGGGAAATCGCGATCACCGCGTTCTCGATCCCGGCCCCCAAGGCCGCCACGAAGGCCAGGGCCAGAACCAGGCGCGGGAACGCCAGGAAGATGTCCGTAATCCGCATCAGCACCACATCGACCCAGCCGCCCACATAGCCGGACACCGTGCCCACTAGCAGGCCCACCACCGGCGCGATCAGCGCGACCAACGCCACGATGTACAGCGTGATCCGCGCCCCATAGATGAGCCGCGACAGGATATCCCGGCCCAGGCTGTCGGTGCCGAACACATGCCTCTCGGCCCCCAGGGGTGCCAGGCGGTTGCCCAGGTCTTGGGCAAACGGGTCATGGGGCGCCAATATCGGCGCACAGGCCGCAATCAGGACCAGCGCCAGCAGAATCCCCAACCCCACCATGGCCATGGTGTTCGACCGAAACGACAGCCACCCCTGATAAAGCGCCGACAGCTTGGCATGGCGCCGCGACGTGGGCGTGTCGGTCAAAAGCCACGCGCGCAGGGTTTGATCCGCCATCGGTCCGGCCTCCCTATTTCGCACGGGGGTCAAACACTTTGTAAAGCAGGTCCGACAGGATGTTCAGCAGGATGAAGATCAACCCAACCACCACCGTCCCGCCCAAGACCGCGTTCATATCCGCGCTCAGCAGGGCCGTGGTGATGTAGCTGCCAATCCCCGGCCAGGAGAAGATGATCTCCGTCAGAACCGACCCTTCCAGCAGGCCCGCATAGCTTAGCGCGATCACCGTGATCAGTTGCACGCGAATGTTCTTGAACGCGTGTTTCCAGACCACATCCCATTCCGACATGCCCTTGACGCGCGCTGTGGTCACGTATTCCGCCGACAATTGCTCCAACATGAAACTGCGGGTCATCCGGCTGATGTAAGCCAGAGAGAAATATCCCAGCAGCGACGCCGGCAGGATGATGTGGCTGAACGCATTGCGGAACACGTCCCAGTTGCCGTCCAGCGCCGCGTCCACCAGGATCAGACCGGTGACCGTCGGCACCACATCCATGTAGAAAATCCCCACCCGGCCCGGCCCCCCGACCCAGCCCAGGATGCCGTAAAAGATCAACAGGCCCATCAGGCCCAGCCAAAAGATCGGCATGGAATACCCGATCAGCGCGACCACCCGGGCGATCTGGTCGATCCAGGACCCCTTATAGACCGCCGCGACCACGCCCAGCGGCACGCCGATCACGATCCCAATCACAATGCCCAAGGTCGCCAATTCCAAGGTCGCCGGAAAGACCCGCGCGATATCTTCGGAGACAGGGCGGGAATTGAGCAGGGACGTCCCGAAGTCGAGCCGCACCACGTCCCAAATGTAATAGGCGAATTGCACCACCAAGGGCTTGTCCAACCCCAATTCCAGGAACACCGCGTCATAGGTGGATTGCGACGCGCGCTCGCCCACGATGGCCAGGACCGGGTCAATGGGCATGACCCGCCCGATGATGAAGGTCACAAACAACAGGCCCAGCATCGTGACCGCGATGGACCCCAATGTCAGGGCCGTCGTCTTCACCCAAGGGGGAAGGGACACGCCATCGCGCCCCCGCCCCGTGTTGTCGGCCAGGGCCATTTACTTGGTGACCTGCCAATAGGCCGCCGATGTCACGGCCTGCCCCGTGGACCAATCCGTCACGTTGTCCCGCACGGCCGATTGCTCGATCTGCTGGAACATGATGACGAAGGGCGATGTCTCCCGGAACGCGGCCTGAATGTCCTGGTACATCTGGACGCGCGCGTCGCGGTCATTCTCGACCACCGCCGCTTCCACCTTTTCGGTCAGGCCACCCGTGTCCCAACTGTTTCGCCATGCCAACAGGCCCGTGGCCTGCGCTTCGTCGGAATTGTCGGGGTTATAGGCGAAGGTGCCCGCATTGGTCTGCGGATCCGGGTAATCGGGCCCCCAGGCGCCCAGATAGACGTCCAACTCCCGCGCGCGGTACCGGCCCAGGATCTGCTTGGCGGTGCCCACTGTGATGTTCACCGTGATCCCGGCCTGGGCGGCGGCGTTCTGGAAACTCTGGCCGATCTCGATCCGCTCCTGTGCTTCTCGGACGCCGATCTCGATTTCCAGATCCTCGACCCCTGCCGCGGCCAGCAATTCCTTTGCCTTCTCGATGTTGTAGGAGAACGGGTTCTCCTCGGACGCGCCTAGATAGGTCGCAGGCAGGAAATTCTGGTGGATCGTGTACTGCCCCTTCAGGAAGCTGTCCCGCATCCCCTCATAGTCGATGAGGTATTTGAACGCCTGGCGCACCTCGGGCTTGCTCAACTCCGGGTGCTGCTGGTTGAGGGCCAGATACATCAGACGCCCCTTCAACTCGTCCTCAACCTTGATCCCGTCCGCGGCCATGACACCGGCGATGTCCTCGGGGTTCAGATTGCGGGCAATGTCGATATCCCCCCGTTCCAGCAACAGCCGCTGCGACGCGCTTTCCAGCACATGGCGCACGATCACCCGCTCCATGGCGGGGGCACCGCCGTAATAGTCCGGGTTCGAGGACAGGGTCACACTTTCATTGGGCCGCCAACTGTCCAGGACAAAAGGCCCCGATCCAGCCGAATTGGTGGCCAACCAAGCGTTGCCCATATCGCCATCGACCGCGTTCGCCATGACAAGGTCTTTGTCGACAATCGCCCCAATGGTGGCCGTCAGACAGTTCAACACGAACGACGTGGCATAGCGTTGATCCGTGGTGATCATCAGTTGGTTGCCCTCGGCGCGGATCATCTCCTCCACGTTGTCCGGCGTGAACCCGAACTGCGTCAGGATGAACGCGGGGGTCTTGTCCAAGATCACCGCCCGCTGCAACGAAAACGCCGCATCTTCCGCGCGCACCGGGTTGCCCGAATGGAACGTCACGCCCTCGCGCATGGTAAAGGTGATGGTCCGCCCATCCTCGGACACCTCCCAACTCTCGGCCAAGTCGGGCGTGTACCCGGCGGCCAAATCGCCCGGGTCCAGGTTCACCAACCGGCTATAGACATTCCGGCTGATGTCCGACCCTGCGAATTCGAAACTCTCGGCGGGGTCGATCGTCGTCACATCGTCAATGCGGTGCGCAATCACCAACATGTTGGCGGGTGTCTCCGCCCAGGCGGCAAAGGACGTGACGCTCACGGCCAGGCCAATCGCGGCCGCACTCAGCAGCTTTGCAAAGCTATTCATTTGGATTTCCTCTCTGAATCGTCGTCGGTCTTGGTCTTGCCCCCCGGATTATCCACCCCAGGTTTTCTCAAGCACCCTAAGCCAGTTCTCCTGGCAAAGCTTCTGCATCAGCGCGTCGTCATAGCCGTGGGCGCGCAGCACTGCGCGCAATTTGGGCAACCCCGCACAAGTTGTCAGATCATTGGGCACCACCGCGCCATCATAGTCGGACCCAAAGCCGACCCGGTCCTCCCCCACCACCGCGATCAGGTGGTCCAAGTGGCGCACCATCTGTTCCAGGGGCACGCCAGGCACCTTCTTGCCATCGTCCCGCAGGAACGCGACGGCAAAGTTCAGACCCACCATCCCGTCACTCTCGGCGATGGCACGCAACTGGTCGTCGGTCAGATTGCGCGCGTGCGGGCACACCGCATGGGCGTTGGAATGGGTCGCCACCAAAGGCGCGGTGGAATGGCGCGCCACGTCCCAGAAGCCCGCCTCATTCAGGTGGGACAGGTCGACCATAATGCCCAGGTCATTGCACCGCTGCACCAGGCGCAGCCCATGATCGGTCAGGCCCGGCCCAATATCCGGCCCGCTTGGGTAACGGAACGGAACCCCGTGGCCAAAGATCGTCTTCCGGCTCCAAACCGGGCCCAGGGACCGAAGCCCCGCCTGATACAACACGTCCAGCGTGTTCAGATCGGCGTCGATGGCCTCCGCGCCCTCGATGTGGAAAATCGCGGCCATCTGACCGGCCGCCAAGGCCGCGCGCAGGTCGGCCACCGTGCGACACACCACCAACGCGCCCCGCGCCTCTAGGGCGAACAGGATCGCCGCCTGGGACACGACGACCGCCAACGCATCTTCCCAGTCAATCGGGTCGGGCAACGGCATGTCGTAGCTGTCTTTGGCCATCTCGGCCATCATGAAATCGAAATCCATGGGCGACGGCACGAACACGGCAAAGAACCCGCCCGCAAACCCGCCCGCCTGGGCAGAGGGCACATCGATGGCCCCGTCCCGCCCGGTCAAAAACCCATCGACCGCGGCCACACCGCCCGCCTCATACAGCTTCAGAAGAACGTCATTATGGCCGTCAAAAATGGCGGGCGCCGTCGCAGGTCCCAAGGTCGTATCGCTTTCACAGGTGCAGTTGACCCAACGTTACGCCAGAAAATCTCATGCGACAGGCCGAAAATTATGATAATCAATCATAGACCAATGAGGGTTTCGCAGGGGCACCGATGGCCGGGCGCACATGGCACAGCTTACCGGAGTATGAGGCCCTCCGCGCCCTCATGGAAAACGGCACCACCTCCAAGGCCGCGGCGCGCCTGGGCCTGTCGCAATCCGCCATCAGCCGCTCCATAGCTAGTCTAGAGGCGCGATTGGGCCGCATCCTGTTCGAGCGGGAAGGCGGGCGCCTGCGCCCCACCTCCGAGGCGTCGCAACTCAACAAACGGCTCGACCCTTTGTTCGAGGCGCTGGACCGCATCGACGGCCCCACCGAACCCGCGCAGGAAACCCTGCGCCTCATCGCGCCGCCGACCTTCGCGCACCGCTTTCTCGTCAGCCACATTTCCACTTTCCTGACGGCAAACCCCCATTTCTTCGTCAGTCTGGAGGTCGCCGCGTCCGAAGACGTCATCAAAGGCATCCAAGAAGACCGCTTCGACCTAGGGCTAACGGGGGTGGAACTGACGCGCGAAGGGGTCAAGCTGACCCCCTACCGGCTGTCCTCGGCGGCGTGCGCCATGGTGCCCGATCACCCCTTGGCCAATCGCGACGCCATCGACCCGCTGGATCTCCATGGCCACCCGCTGATCGCGCTCACTCATCGCCATTCCCGGCGGGCGCAATTGGAAAAGGTCCTTGCCAACAGCCGCAGCGCGCCCCGCTTCGTGGCCGAGGCGTCCACCGCCTTCGCCGCCGTGGACCTGGCGCGCGAAGGGCTGGGCGTCGCGGTGGTGAACCCGTTCCCCGTGGCACTCTACCGCTCCGACCAGGTCGTGTTCCGCGCGTTCAACTCGCCCATCGCCTACCGCACGTACTTCGTCACCTCGGACCATCAGCCCACATCGGCCATCGCCCGCGCGTTCATGCGCCACCTGCGCTTGCACACCCTGGCCGCACCCTTCACGGAAAAGGCTTAAACCGGCCCCGCCTCCGCGCCTGCGGACACGGAAATCTCTGCCGCCAAGCGGTATCCGCGCCCATGCACCGTCATGATCAAATCCCGCCCCGGCGCGGCCTTCGCCAGCTTGCGCCGCAACCGCACCATATGGGCATCGATGGCCCGATCCGTGACCTGGGACCTGTCGCCATAGATCGCCCTAAGAATGTCGTCGCGGCTGACAACGTCGTTCTCGGCCTCCACCAGCGCCTTGAGCAAGGCGAACTCCGTGCTCGTCAGGCTCAGGCTTGCCCCGTCCGACGCCCGCCGCGCCGACGCCTCGACCATGTTCAACTCCACCTGCCCGATCCGAATGTGCCGACCGCCGCCCGGCTCCCCTCCCGGGCCAGACGCCGGGGCCCGGTGGCGCCGCAACACGCTTCGAATTCGCGCCAGCAATTCGCGGGCCTCAAACGGTGCCGTGAGGAAATCATCGGCCCCCATCTCCAACCCCATGACCCTCAGATGAACGTCATTCTGGCCCGAGATCAGGATCAGCGGCACTTGGCTTTCGTCGCGCAAACACCGCGCCGCGGCCATCCCGTCCTCCGCCATCAGGTCAAGATTGAAGACAACCAAGGCCACGCCCCCCGCGCGCACCGCCTTCAACGCGCGGTCCGGCGAGGCGACCGATGTGGCGGGAAACCCGTGTGCGATCAAGAACGCCTCCACCTCCGCCGCCGCGCGCGGGCGCTCCTCCAGGATTAAGATTGGGTCTTTCATGGGGCCTCCGATGCCGGACACAAACGCGCGCCAGGCCCGTTTCCACTGACGCAGGTCCGGGGCCCCCACATTGACCCCGATCAAATCCAAATCAGTATTTTCAGAATTTTCTGAAATGGTCAGCGGAGGAGCCAAGTTGGACAAAGGCCCGTTCTGACCCAGTACAAAACGCATCAAAATTCGTGACCGCCGGGCGGATTTCCTTGATTGCCCTCGCCCATCAAATCGCGCACCCTCCCGCCATCAAGAACAAAGACTTGGGAGGGTCTAATGACCAAACTGCTTGGCCAAACCGCCGTATTCGCCATCGCCGTCGCCTTTGCTGGCGAAGCATTTGCGACCGAATGGAACGTGTCCCTTTGGGGCAAGCGCCGCGCCTTCACGGAACACGTTGAAAAGATTGCAGAACTCGTGTCCGACAAAACCGGCGGAGAGTTCACGTTGAACATCTCCTATGGCGGTCTGTCCAACAACCGAGAGAACCTGGACGGCATCTCCATCGGCGCGTTCGAGATGGCGCAATTCTGCGCAGGCTACCACCGCGACAAGAACCCCTCGATCACCGTCCTAGAACTGCCGTTCCTCGGCGTCACCTCGCTTGAGCAAGAGGTGGCATTGTCCAAAGCCGTCTACGAACACCCCGCGACGGTGGCGGACCTAGCCCGTTGGAACGCCACGCTCTTAATGCCCTCACCCCTGCCCCAATACAACCTGGTCGGGTCGGGCGATGCCCCCGCCACGCTGGCCGATTTTAAGGGGATGGCCGTCCGGGCCACCGGCGGCATCGGCGCCGCGATGGCGACGATTGGTGCCGTTCCCACCTCCATGTCGGCCACCGAAGTGCGCCAAGCCATGGACAGCGGCGTGGTCAACGCGGTCAGCTTCGCGCCCCATGCGCATATGTCCTTCGGCACCATCGAGACTGCGAAGTGGTGGACAACAAACCTAAATCCCGGAACAGTGAACTGCCCCGTCGTGGTCAACACCGACGCGCTGGATGCCCTGTCCGACGACCACCGCGCCGCCCTTTTAGGGTCCGTGGACGAAGCGCTGGACCACTACATCGCCACCTATAACGGCGCCACAATGGATGCCTGGGGCCCCGCCCTGGACGAACGCGGCATCGCCAGAGTGACCTTCGCGGACGCGGAACTCACCGCCTTCGAGGAGGCCGCCGCCGCCCCCGCAGCACAAGCCTGGATCGAAGAGAATACCGCCCGCGGCCTGCCCGCCCAGGAGCTGTATGATCTGGTCACCGGCATGATTGCCGACGGCAGCTAAGCCCCTGATCCCCTGCACCTTTCTTGGGTGCAGGGACCCGTCCATAGCGCCGAGGATCCGCCCATGGCAATGGCCTCTCTTGTGCTGTCCGACGACAGCCTTCTGTCCCGACTGGACCACCTTCTGCTTCGGCTTGAGAAGGCATTTGCCCTCCTCAGCGGTCTGGCGGTGTTCGCGCTCATGCTCCTCGCCGTCGTGTCGGTCAGTGGGCGCAACGCCATTGAGCAACCCATCCCCGGCTATGTGGATTGGATCGAACAGGCCATGCCCCTGATCGCCTTTATGGGCATCGCCTATGTCCAGCGGGAAGGCGGGCATATTCGCATGGACATCCTTGTGGGCCAATTGCGGGGGCGCCTGCTTTATCTTGCGGAATTCATTACGACCTTGGCGATCCTCCTTCTTATGGTCCTGCTGGTTTGGGGCACATGGGCCCATTTCGAACGTAGCTTCGATTTCGCCGCCCCCCTCTGGAGCCGGGACAGCTCCATGGATATCGCCCTCCCCATCTGGCCCGCCAAACTCTTGGCGCCACTTGCCTTTTCCGTGATCTGCCTGCGCCTGACGCTGCAACTTTGGGCCTATGGTCGGGGCATTCGAACGGGCCACACGGTCGCCGTGCCAACCATCGCGGACGCCGCACAACAGGCCGCCATGGAAGCCGAGCAACTCAAGGACGGCACCTGATGGAGCCCATCGACATCGGCCTCTGGGTCACCGGCGGCTTGCTTCTTCTGGTGGTCCTGGGCATGCGCGTGGCCTTTGCCGCCGGGCTTGCTGGCTTGGTTGGGCTGATCTGGATCTTCTGGGCCAAACGCCAGTACGGGCTGGATGATTTCGGCTGGGCCCTGGGCGTGGCCGTCAAAACTGCGGGCCAAGTGCCCCATTCCAAAGTCTCCTCCCAAGCGCTGAGCCTCATCCCCACCTTCATTCTGATCGGCTATCTGGCCTATCACGCGGGCCTGACCAAAGCCCTGTTCGAGGCCGCCAAACGTTGGATCGCCTGGGTCCCCGGCGGCCTGGCCGTGTCCACCGTTTTCGCGACGGCGGGCTTCGCCGCAGTCTCTGGCGCGTCGGTCGCCACATCCGCCGTGTTCGCCCGCATCGCCATCCCGGAAATGCTCAAGATCGGATATAACAAACAATTCGCCGCGGGCGTGGTGGCCGCCGCGGGGACGCTGGCCTCCCTCATCCCCCCCTCGGCCATCCTCGTGATCTATGCGATTATCGTGGAACAGGACGTGGGCAAGCTGCTGCTGGCGGGGTTTGTCCCAGGCGCCTTCTCGGCCCTGGTCTATGGCTCGCTGATTATCGGCCTGGCGCTGACGGTCAAGAATTTCGGCCCGCCCGTGTCCGGCTTCACCTGGAAAGAACGCGTCCAGGCACTGCCGCCGGCCCTGCCCATCATCCTGGTCATCGTGATCATCATCTTCTTTGTTTACAACCCCTTCGGCGGCGACGCGTGGGGCACACCCACCGAAGGCGGGGCCATCGGCGCCTTCATCGTTTTCCTGATGGCGCTGTGGCGCGGTATGCGCTGGCCACAACTCAAGGACGCGCTGCTGGAAACGGCGAAACTGTCGGTCATGATCTTCTCCATCATCTGGGGCGTCCTGATTTACGTGCGGTTCTTGGGCTTTGCGGAACTGCCAGATGCCTTTGCCACCTGGATCACTTCGTTGGACTATGCCCCCATGCTGATCCTGGTCTGCATCCTGCTGGCCTACGCGGTGCTGGGCATGTTCATGGACGCCATTGGCATGCTGTTGCTGACCCTGCCTGTGGTCTACCCCGCTGTCATGGCCTTGAACGGAGGGGAGTTTGTGGCCGCCGAAGACAGCGCCTTCGGCATGTCCGGGCCAATGTGCGCCATCTGGTTCGGCATTCTGGTGGTCAAGATGGCAGAGTTCTGTTTGATCACCCCCCCCATCGGCTTGAACTGTTTCGTGGTGGCGGGCGTCCGCGATGACTTGACCGTGCAGGACGTGTTCAAAGGCGTGACCCCGTTCTTCATTGCCGACGCAATCACCATCGCGCTGTTGGTGGCTTTTCCGGCGATTGTCCTGTGGTTGCCAAGCCTCGCTTAGGTGGAGACAGCGATATAAACCTTTGTATCTATTTACCCATAGGCAAAAAATCGCAGATCTCACACCACAAGACGCAGCCTCCGTTCGGCCACGTTCACATGCACCTCGGCCCGCCCAGCTGAAGGGTAAGTAGTCCGGCGCGATCCCATCGGCAATGATCACGCCGCCCAGCCCGTGAGCTCGGTGCCAGACGACACGATGATCCCGGACGAAGACTGCACGTCCTCTGTCCCGCCATGGCGCGCAAGAAGGGCATCTAGATCCGTCGGGCGCGTGACGATCACCACCCGGGGCCGCAGGGTGGACACGGCTCACCCCTCCGCCTCGGTGCCGCCCAAATCCAGCGCCGCCAAGGCGCATAAGACAGGGGTCCCGGCGCGGCCCAACGCCTCCATCCGTTGCCGCTCCATCTTCGCGGCGGCCTGCTCCACCTCGCGGATGCGCCTGGCCTCCGCCCGGGCGTTTTCACCCTGCCGGGCGGCTAATTCCACTTGGTTGGCCAACTCGTTTTCGGCAATGGCCCGCGCCTTCTCGACGGCCAGGGCCCGGCGGGCGAACATGGCTTCGTCGGCCTTCTGCTGCAAACGCCCGAAGGTCGGACCCTCCAGGGCGCGCGACACCTCGGGCGAAGGCGCCAAGGCCGCGATGCGCAGGGACACCGGGGCCAGGCCGATGGTGAAATCCACCCGATCCAACAGGCTGGCCGGATCGACGACCCGCCACACCACGCTGCCTTGGGCCGTCACGTTTGAAGTCAGCGGATTACGCCTTGACCAGAAAGTTCACCTCTCGATCGGCCAGCGGCACTTCTTGTGTCGACACGTTGGACGGATCGAACCAGATCGACAGGCCACGCCCGTCGCGCCTCAAGTTTCCATTCCGAAACAGGCGAATGTGGTTCGACGCCTCGGACCGCAGCCGGCGGATCGAGGGGCATCGTGTGATATTGGCCCTGACGATCACGCCTTCTCGATCTGGCGTTCATACAGTTCGGCGGGCCGGAAGGCGCCGCCGCTTTCCCTCTCACCCGTGGGGCGCAAGGCGTGCCGATCCAACAGCTTGCGCCGGAACGCGGGCTTGTTGAGCGGCCCCCCTAGCACCGCCTCATGGACGGTCTGAGCATCCCGCAAGGTGAAGCGGGGCGGCAGGAAGGCGAACCCGATGGGCGTATAGTCCAGCTTGCCACGCAGACGTTTGACCGCATCCCCCAAGATCACGTCGTGATCGAACGCCAGGTCCAGCGCGCCCGCAGGCCCGACCGCCGTGGCCGGGCCGCCAGTTTCGCCGGGCCAGTCCACGTCCACTTGCGCCAGGGTCAAATCCGGCGCGGCCTCCACTTGGGGCCGAAGCACCGCTTCTGGGACGAGGGCCAAATAGGTGATGCTGACCACATGCCCGCGCGGGTCCCGGTCGGGCGCGCCATAGGTCGCCAGCTGCTCAAAATGGACGCCGGTCAGACCAGTCTTCGTTTGCAGCACCTCCGCCACCCGCGCGTCCGGCCCCTGCCCCTCGGTGACAAAGCCCCCGGGCAGGGCCCACGCGCCACCGACCGCATCGGCATCGTCCCTGCGGGCAAAGACAGCCCGCAGACCACCCTCTCCGGCGGAGAGGATGGCAAGGTCCACGGCCAATGCGGGCGATACATGTTGAAACACAGCCATGTGCGGACCCTTTCACTTGTTATACGCAACTTAGTTATTTCTATATAGAATATATATCAAGGTCCCGCGGGTTCAAACCTCGGCCCTGTGAACACATGCTTGGCCGCGCCGCGCTGCAACGTCTGATGCCGCATGTGGACCAGGGCGCGTTGGGCACCCTGCGCCTCGGCCCGATCGGCGGCCACAAGGGCCGACAATCGGTCCAGGGCGGCCTTTCGGTTTTGGTGCTGGGACCGTCCGTCCCGCGCCAACACGTGGTACACCTGCCCCTCTGGCCCCACCCATCTGGCGCGCACGGCGCTGTCGGTGGTGTTCACATGCTGCCCGCCCGGCCCCCCGGCGCGGATGGTTTGGAACCGCACCTCCGCCGGGGTGATGCCAACGGTGGCGCGAACGGGCGGCACGCGGAACACCTCAATGAACCACGACTTCCGCCTATGCCGGGGCCGAAACGGGCTGGCACAGCGCCACAGGACAGGACCCACCCAATGGGCCGCAAACGCCCCGGCCCCAGGTCCCGACACGCGCAGCACCACCGAAGACGGATCCCCGTCCCCGGCACGGACGGCCATATCCAGGGACACACCTGCCTGCCCCGCCGCGTCTTCCAGAACCGACAAAAGATGCGCGACCGCCCGCCTGCATTCCCGCGGACCATTGCCCGAACTGATCAACAACGTCTCAGTCATCGCGCCCCCTCCCGCGTGACCTTGAACGTCAGAAGCGGCGCCAGCGTGGCCAGGCTGGTGGCAAGACCCGCGGCCACCAGATCATCGCGCACGTGGGACACGTCTTTGTAGGCGGCGCCCGCTTCTTCCACCATCAGGGCCCGATCTTCGCAGATCACCCGTCCGCCGAACCGGGTCCGCGCCAGGGCGGCCAAGTCGGACCGCCCTTTGCGCACGCGGCCATGCATGGATGCGCGGTCATACCGACGCCCCGCCCCATGGCTCAGCGCACCCAGGGCGTCCGGCACCGCATCCGTGGCGCGCAACAGGTAGGACGGCGCCTCCCGTGACCCAGCCAAAGGGGCCAACGCACGATCCGGCAAGGCCGCCCCCTTCAGATGCAGCCACCCATCCGGCCGGGCCACCACAAGGTTGTGCGGCGCGTCACAGATCAACGTCGCCTCAGCCCGCAATGCATGGGCCGCCCGGTCCGCAAGGCACGCCCGGTTCAGCCGCGCCCAGGCCACGCAGGCGTCATGGCACGCAAGATAGGCGCGCCCCTCCTCCGACGCGGGATCAAACCCTTCGGCCCAACGCCCCTCCAACGACGCAAAGACGCCGTGCCCATGCGTCCGTGACCCCGAATGCACCAGCAGCGTCAGCGCGCCTTTCGCCAAAACATCGGTGCTTTCCGTGACCTCCTGCACCTCGCAAAAGTGGTTGCCGCCGCCGATGGTGCCCAGGCCCAGGGCACTCAACCCGCCGGGCACAGGCGCCCGCGCGACCCAAGGCGCATCCAGCGCGCGAAAACGGCGGGCGGCTTTGTCCAGCGACAGCTTTCGCCGGGACAGGGATAGGTGAAACAGCGCCATGCCGCAGCCGATATCTGGCCCCACAAGCTGTGGCCAAAGCCGATCCGCCAGGAACGCCGCGCCCACCGGGCCATGCCGCCCAGGATGCAGGTCCGGGAACCCCGCGACCGCGAACATGCCGGGCCACCCGGCCACGTCATTCAACTGATCCTCTGCGCGCCCCTCGATCCAGGTGCCCGCACGATAAAAGGTAGAGAGACGTGCCAATCGTCCCCCAGAATGGGAAATGCCCATGTGTTTTGCTTTCGGTCAGGGGCGACCATGCCCCAAAACGCCCCTCGGGACGCATCTGGTGGACCGATATGCCGGGATCGCCCTAAGGCGCCGCTACGACCGAACCACCGCGGAGACTGTCGATGATCTTGGCATGTGATCCCTCCGTCCTGTGTGGGGCTGCGTTTCCGGGGTGCCCTAACGCGGGTGCGCGATCCGCGCTAGCCAGTCACGTCAGCGCAACTGCCCCCTGTGACATTTCGGTCAAGCCGACACGAAAAAAAGGGCGCCCCAGCCAGTCCGGTCAGGGCGCCCCAAAAACGGTAATGCGCGATGCCCTAGGACGCGGCGCGCTGTCTTTCTTGGCGCAGGTTCTGCAATTCTTCCGCCACCAAAAAGGCCAGCTCAAGCGATTGCGAGGCGTTCAAACGCGGATCGCAAGCCGTGTGATAGCGCAGCGACAAATCCTCAGAGGTCACATCGCGCACGCCACCGGTGCATTCCGTCACGTCCTGGCCCGTCATCTCAAAATGGACGCCGCCCGGGATCGTGCCTTCGGCGCGGTGGATGGCAAAGAACTCCTGCACCTCTTGCAGGACAGACTGGAATGGCCGCGTCTTATAGCCGGAATTGGCCTTGATCGTGTTGCCATGCATCGCGTCACAGGTCCAAACCACGTTGGCCCCTTCCTCCTGCACGGTTTTGATCAGGCGCGGCAGGTGATCGCCAACCTTGCCCGCCCCGAACCGGGCAATCAGGGTCAGGCGACCCATCTCATTGCCTGGGTTCAGCTTGGCCATCAGGACCTTCAGATCCTCTGCCGTGGTGCTGGGCCCACATTTCAGGCCGATGGGGTTCAGGACACCCTTGCAGAATTCCACATGGGCGCCATCGGGCTGCCGCGTGCGGTCGCCGATCCAGATCATGTGACCAGACCCCGCCAACCAATCACCGGTCAGACTGTCCTGGCGGCACAGCGCCTCTTCATACTCTAGCAGCAGCGCCTCGTGCGAGGTGTAGAAATCCACCGTGGCCAATTCCGTCGCCGTCTCGCCGGTCATGCCAGCAGCGGCCATGAAGTCGAGCGCATCTTGGATGCGGCCCGCCATGTCCCGGTACTGCGACGCGCGGTCCCCTTCGGCAAAGCCCAGCGTCCACTGATGCACCTTATGGGCATCGGCAAACCCGCCCTTGGAAAAGGCGCGCAACAGGTTCAGCGTGGCTGCGGCCTGGGTATAGGCCTCAAGCATCTTGGCCGGGTCCGGAATCCGCGCGGCCTCGGTGAAGGCCAGTTCGTTGATGATGTCGCCGCGGTAGCTGGGCAACTCCACGCCATCCTGCACTTCGGTGGGCGCGCTGCGCGGCTTGGCAAACTGTCCCGCCATGCGGCCCACTTTGACCACGGGCACCTTGGCCCCGAAGGTCAGGACCATCGCCATCTGCAACATGACTTTGAACGTGTCGCGAATGGTGTCGGCGCTGAATTCCGCAAAACTCTCGGCGCAATCCCCACCTTGCAGCAAAAACGCCTCTCCGCGGCCCGCGGCGGCCAACTCGGCACGCAGGGTGCGGGCCTCTCCGGCGAACACCAGGGGCGGATATTTGGACAGACGCGCTTCGACGGTGCCCAACGCCTGCGCATCGAGATAGTCGGGCATCTGCACCCGTGGTTTTTGCCGCCAATCGCTTTTGGACCAAGCCATGGTCTCACCCTCTCCTGCGGTGGTCTGGACGTTTCCGATAGCGCAAACGCCGCCGCAGGAAAAGGCACCCCAAACCGGATTTACTTGATCCGGGCCTGGGATTGGGTTTTCGGTATGTATGGGGACGCACCGGACATCAAGATCCGGATATGGAGGACCGCCGATGACAGGCGTAAACGATGCCGCCCGCACCGTTGGGGCAGCCCAGACAACACCGCGCGCCATTCGGATCGACGCGCCGGTGAAGCCACAGCATTTCGTCTTCGTCCTGTTGGACCAGTTCACCCTTCTGTGCTTTGCGTCGGCGGTGGATGCTTTGCGCATCGCCAACCGCATGTCCGGCGTGGAACTGTATAGCTGGGAATTGGCGGGCCAAGGCGGAGAGACGGTGTCCTGCTCGGCGGGCACAAGCTTCGTTCTGGACCGCGACCTCGAGGACGTCGGACGCGACGACACCCTGCTTGTGGTGGGTGGCATGGAAGTGGCCCAAGCCACGACGAAACGCCTTGTGGGGTGGCTGCGCCGGGAAGCCCGGCGCGGCATCACCATCGGCGGGCTGTGCACCGCATCCTGGACCTTGGCCACTGCGGGCCTGCTGGAAGGCAAGCGCGCCACCATCCACTGGGAAAACCACGACAGTTTTGCCGAGGAGTTCCCAGAGATCGAATTGACGAAATCGGTCTTCACCGTCGATGGCAAGCGCATCACCACGGCGGGGGGCACGGCCTCCGTCGACCTGATGCTGCACCTGATCGCCACGGATCATGGGGAAGAATTGGCGTCCCTCGTGGCGGATCAGTTGATCTATTCCTCCATCCGCACTGACCAGGACACCCAGCGATTGTCCATCCCCACGCGGATCGGGGTGCGCCACCCGCGCCTATCGACCGTCATTCGCATGATGGAGCAGAACATCGAAGAGCCCATGTCCCCGTCCGTTTTGGCATCCGATGTGGGCATGTCCACCCGTCAGCTTGAGCGGCTGTTCCGTCGCTATCTGAACCGGTCGCCCAAGCGGTATTACATGGAATTGCGGCTGGGGAAGGCCCGCAATCTGTTGATGCAAACGGATATGTCCATCATCAACGTGGCCCTGGCCTGTGGTTTCACGTCGCCCTCCCACTTCTCCAAATGCTACCGCGCGCAATACGGCACCACCCCGTACCGAGAGCGTGGCGCCAAGGCCATGCCCGGCGTTTAGGCGCCGGGTCCCACCCGCGCCGTGCGTCCCCCGCGGCGGCCGGTTTTGCTGGGGGCGGCCAAACCCTCCGTCAGGACTTTGGTCATGGGATGATCCGGGTCCGCAGAGCCCGCCAACAGGGCAGAGATGGCGGCTTTGGGGTCGCGCCCGTCCAGGCTTAGCGCCCAATCGAGGAAAATCGTCCGGCATTCCGGTTCGGAAATCCCGTCAATACGATAAGCCTCGTGGATGAGGCCCTTGGGATCGTTGGGGGTTTGTCCTAGCTTGTTCGACACATCGTTCCCTTTCGGCGCTTATCGGGGACGTTAGTCCGCCTCTGTGGCCCCGGCAAGCGCGTGATCCAGGGCGTGCGCCGCCGCCCGCCGCGCCGCGTCACAGGCCGCCGTCACCGCCGCCACATCGCCCAAGCCAAGGGTGCGCGCCAAGAACGCGTTTGCCCCCGCCCCCAAAGTCGCCGGTGGATCCTCGGCTGAGATCAGGCGCAGGACTTGCAGCGTCTCACTCAGAACCCGCCACGACGCGGTCAGCGTGGTCCGGACCTCTGCGTCCAACCAGCCTTCTGCCGCCAATTGCCCCGGCACATCCCGGACGGCGCGGCGCGCCAAAAGCGCGTGGGCCTGTGCTGCCAGCTCAATGTCTTGCAGACCGCCCGCCCCGGCTTTGACCGCCAGCCCACCGCCCGTCCGGCCAGCCTCTTGGAACCGGCGGCGCATGGCGGCCAATTCGACCACCACGTCCGTCTCGGCAAAGCGACTGGCCTCCAGCACCGTGGTCAGGGCCAGGACGGCGCCTTCCTGCGTGGCGGGGTCCCCGGCGACGGGGCGTGCGCGGGTCAGGGCCAGATGTTCCCACGGCCAGGCCTCGGTCGCCTGGTAGGCGCGAAACGTGGCGAGGCCCGTCGCCACGGGTCCTTGCCTCCCCGACGGGCGCAGGCGCATATCCACTTCGTACAAACGCCCCTCGCCCATGGGCGCTGTCAGGGCGGTGATCAGAACTTGGGTGAACTTCGCGGCCCATTGCGCAGGCGCCAGGGCCCGAAGCCCGTCAGACACGGCATCCGCCTTGGCCCCGTCATGCAAGACCACCAGGTCCAGATCCGATCGCGCGTTCAACTGCCCCGCACCCAGCGACCCCATGCCCAGACCCGCCACGCGCAAGCCCGGCACCTGGCCATAGCGGCGCAGCGTCTCCGCCTCGGCGGCGGTCCAAGCGCAGCGCAGCGTGGCGCAAGCCAAATCCGCATAGGCCTGCCCCGCCCGCGCCGGGCTGACCAAGCCGCGCAGCAGATGCACGCCGATGCGGAAATGCGCCTCTCGATGCCACCGACGCAGGGCGATCAGCGTCCCTTCAAAATCGTCGCGGTCGCAGTGCTCCGCCTCGTATCGGTCAGGCAGGTAGGTCCAGAACGCCCCCCCGATCACCGCGTCCAACACGCCCGCATGCTGCGACAGATACCGCGCCAAGTCCGGCGCCACGGCACAGATTTCGGCCAACAGATCCACCAGCTTCGGGTTCGCCTCGAACAGGGACAGGACCTGCACCCCGGCAGGCAGCCCTTTGAGGAAATCGTCAAATGCGGCCAACGCCTCCTCGGGGCGGGTGGCCCCAGCCAAAGCGTTGAAAAGGCCGGGTTTCAATCGCGTCAGAATCTGCCGCGCCCGGTCCGAGCGGAGGGCGGGATACGTGTCCCACCGTTCCGCAAGGGCGTCCGCCCCGGGCAACGTCTCGGTCGGGCGGGCGGGCGCGTTGGGCTGGAACGCGGGGTCCACGATCCGCTCCACCCCCTCGAACGTCGCGCGCAGGTCGGCCACCATGGCGTCCGGGTCGCCCTGGCCCAAGAAACACGCCAACCGCCGCAAACCATCCGCATCCTTTGGGATGGTGTGGGTCTGCGCGTCCTGGACCATTTGCAGGCGGTGTTCCACCACGCGCAGTTTGCGATAAGCATCGGCCAGGATCTGCGCCTCCCCCTTTGGCACCCAGTCGGCGGCAACCAATTGGTCCAAGCCGTCCAGCGTCCCCCGCACCCGCAGCCTGGGGTCGCGCCCCCCCGCGATGATCTGGCGGGTCTGTGTGAAGAACTCGATCTCTCGAATGCCGCCATGGCCCAGTTTCACATGGTGCCCGGGCACGTCCCACGCCCCGTGCAGCGCCTTATGATCCCGGATGCGCAGCCGCATGTCATGGGCGTCTTGCACCACGGCGAAATCCAGATGCTTGCGCCACACGAACGGGGTCAGCTGCTTTAGAAACCGCGTCCCCGCGGCGATGTCACCCGCGGCGGCCCGCGCTTTGATCCAGGCCGCCCGTTCCCACGTTCGGCCCATGGCCTCAAAATACCGCTCCGCCGCCTCCATGGACAGGACGATGGGCGTGGAACTTGGATCGGGCCGCAGGCGCAGATCGGTGCGGAAGACATAGCCGTCGCCCGTCACGTCCGACAACGTCGCCATGGCCAAGCGCGCCGCTTTCAACAGCTTGGCCCGCACCGCGCCATAGTCTTCGGGGTTATGCTGGCTTTCGTCGAACAGCAGGACCAGGTCGATATCGCTGGAGTAGTTCAGCTCATGGGCGCCCATCTTGCCCATGGCGATGGCCACAAGGGACGCGCAATCACCGGCGATGGCCCCCGCATGGCGGGCCACCCCGTGGCGCAATGCCCGGTCCAACATGGCATCGGCCAGATCGGTCCAGGCCCGCGTCGCCTCCATCACCGGCCAAATACCCCCCAGATCGGCCAACCCGACCAATATGGCAGCCCGCCTCTTGGCCCGGCGCAGGGCGGGTTTCGGGTCACCGTCGATGGCGGCAATCTCTGCCAGCAGCGCGGTCAACGCCGCCTTCGGCGCCTGATCCCAAAGCGCCGCCACCCACGCCGCCTCTTTCACCATGGCCGCCGCCAGGAACGGGCTACACCCGGCAGTGCCCAGGATAAGGTCGCGCGCGTCCTTGGGCGGGGCCAAACGCGCCACGGCCTCTGCCCCCGCTTCGGGGTCAAAGGGCAAAGGGTGCTGACGGATCAAGCGTTTGAACATTTTGGGATGAAGCGCCTTGGCACTGGCCCCGTCAACGGGCATTCCATCGGCCCATGAGCAAGTCGTTGAAACGTGTGACCGCCGCGTTGGAGGCGTTGAACCTGCCGGGCCGCCCGGTGGAAATGCCGTCGGAAACCCGCACGGCGGCCCAAGCCGCGGCGGCGGTGGGGTGTGAGATTGACCAGATCGCCAAGTCCATCCTGTTTGCCTGCGGCGACGGCTGTGCCCTGTTCCTGACCGCAGGGGGCAACCAGGTGGATGGTGCCCGCGCCAGCGCCTTGGCCGGGGCGGCCCTTGGGCGCGCCGATGCCGCAACCGTGCGCGCGGTTACGGGGTTTGCCATCGGCGGCGTCTCTCCGCTGGGGCACCTGTCGCCCTCGCCGGTTTGGATGGACCGCCGTTTGATGGCGTTCGATCAGGTCTGGGCCGCTGCGGGCACGCCGCGCCACGTCTTCCCCATTGCGCCGCAGGCGCTGCTGCGGGCGACAGGGGCCACCCTGGCGGATTTCACCCGGCCCGCCTGACTGTGGCATGCCGCCGGGCATGTTTCGCACGCGAAACAACCCATTCATTTTTATACATTTTCCTGTGGCGCCCAAGGCACAGGGCACGACAAACCGCACCCGACGGCGGCCCCGTTTAACCGCGCGTTAACTGCGCAAGGATCACGCCTCAGGCAAACAGGTCGTGGCACAACTCCAGCGCGTCGACCAAGACGTCCACCTCGGCCTTGGTGTTATAGACCCCGAAACTGGCGCGGCAGGTGGCGGTCACGCCCAAATGCTCCATCAGCGGCTGCGCGCAATGGTGCCCGGCCCGTACGGCGACACCTTTCTTATCCAACACGGTGGAAATATCGTGGGCGTGGGCCACGCCTTCCAGGGTGAAGCTAAAGATCGCGGCCTTGTCGGCGCTTTTGCCTTGCACGTTCAGCCAGTTCAGCCCGTCCAGCCGGTCGCGCGCATAGTCGCGCAAATCGGCCTCATGGGCGGCGATATTGTCCATCCCCAACCCCATCATCCATTCCAACGCGGCGCCCAGGCCGATGGTTTGAACGATGCCTGGGGTGCCCGCCTCGAACTTCATGGGGGCGTCGTTCCAGGTGATCACCTCTTTGCCCACATCGCGGATCATGTCGCCCCCGCCCAGGAACGGCTGCATCTCGGCCATACGCTCCGGCCGGATATAGATCGCGCCGGACCCGGACGGGCCATAGGTCTTGTGACCCGTGAAGGCATAGAAATCGCAGCCAATCTCGGCCACGTTGACCGGCATGTGCACAACCGCCTGGCTGCCATCGACCAGGACCGCGATCCCCCGTTCCCGCGCATAGTCGCAGATGGCTTTGACGTCGATCACGGTCCCCAACACATTGGAGAGGTGGGTCACAGCGATCAGCTTCGTCCGCTCGGTCACGGCATCGAAAATCGCCTGTGGGTCCAAATCCCCGTTCACATCCGTGTCCACCCAGACCAGCTTCACCCCCTGCCGTTCCCGCAGGAAATGCCACGGGATGATGTTGGCGTGGTGTTCCATCACGGTCAGGATGATCTCGTCCCCTGCCGCCATCCGCGGGGCGGCCCAGCCATAGGACACCAGGTTGATCCCCTCCGTCGTGCCGGAATTCAGGACGACATGATCCTCGGACGGGGCGCCCAAGAACCGCGCGATGGTGCCGCGCGCCGCCTCATAATTCTCGGTCGAGATCGTGCTGAGCGTGTGCAGCCCGCGATGGACGTTTGCATACTCCTCCGCATAGGCCCGCTGGATCGTGTCCAGCACAACCTGCGGCTTCTGGGCCGAGGCGCCATTGTCCAGATAGACCAGCGGCTTGCCGTTCACCTCTCGGCTGAGGATGGGGAATTGTGCCCGGATGGCATCAACATCAATCATTTAAGAAGCCTCACCAAGAGATAGATCGCCGCCAAGGGCAGCACGAAAGGAGGGAAGTAGGTCCCGCCTGCAAATGCAACAAACGCCAGCGGCAGACAACTGAGCCAATCCGCGCGGGGGCGTATGGCTTTGACGGATGCGACCAGGATCAGCAGCGTGCCGACATACCCGATCATAAAGAACGGCCCATAGACCTTGAGCCCGACCTGGTGCAGCAGAAAGGCCAGGACTTGGATCAGTTCCAGCACGATCAGGGCAAGCGCATAGGGCACGGCCATCCATCCACATGGCATCGGCCCCCGGCAAGTCGTGCCGCCACAGGACATGCGCCCCCATCCAAATCAACGCCGCGACCGAGAAGATGCGCGCCACTTCAATGGCCCCACCGACCAGCGCCCCATCGGCGCGCTTGCCCCCTTGGGCCAGGGAATGGGGGAAGGCCACGGGGCCATAGATGAAATCGATCACGACCATGACCAAGGTCGCCGCCAGCAAAGCCATGGCCGCCACTGGCGCGGTCGGCACATGGTCCCACATCCGTTCGAGGGTGCCCATCGGGTCTTGGACGAACTGTCCCACGGCCCCCACGGTCAGGCGGATCACGTCGACCGCTCCGCCGTGACCAAAGACCCAAGCCAAATCCAAAAGAACGCCGCCAAGACCAAGGCGCCGACAATGTCGGCTTGCGGTGTGGCGGGCCCAAGGAACCCCGCGGTCAACCCATGCAGCAACATCGCCGGGGACACGGCGAGCAGCGACCAGAACAACGCAAGGCGCGCGCGATACCAGGTGCCTTTGCCCCCAAACAGGCGGGCGACAACCCGCGATAGGGCCGCCAAGGCATAGAACATCAGCGGCGCCAGAAAGACCCAAGCCATCAGCGTACCGCCCATGAGGGGCAGAAACTCCTCCCCTGTCTCGAACGCCTCGCGCGACAGGCGCGGCAACTGGGCGACGAACACAAGAACGCAGGCGACGATCAGAAAGATGAACGCCATATCGTCCCGCTCCCCCCGATTGAGAAGCTCGGCCATGACCGCGCGCGGTTTGATCCAAGCGCGGGGAATGTCGCGGGTGACGGACATTTAGGGTTTCAGCCAGGCTTCCAGAAGGGTGGCAACCGCGTCTCGCATGGCCTCGTCCTCAATCTCATCAAGGGCTTCCGCCAAGAAGCTGAGGACCAGCATATCGGTGGCATCGCGCTTGGACACACCGCGCGACCGCAGATAGAACAGCGCCGTCTCGTCGATCGCCCCAGTGGTGGACCCGTGGGAGCAGGCGACATCATCGGCATAAATCTCCAACTCCGGCTTGGCCAGGAACTGGCTGTCGTCATCCAACAGCAGCGATTGACTGATTTGGTAGCCATCCGTCTTTTGCGCGCCGTCTTTTACCAGGATCTTGCCCTGGAAGACGCCGACGGCCCCGTTGCGCAGCACCTTTTTGAACACCTGACGGCTTTCCCCGTTCAGCGCGTCATGGGTGATGAACACCGTGTCATCATGGTGGAACGCCGCGTCCGCCGCATCCCCGATGGCCGCGCCAGCGACGTGGGCGGCGGCGTCATCCCCATCAAGCCAGAACACCGCTTCGTTGCGGGTCAGGATGCCTGCAGTGGCCAAGGTAAAACTTTTGACTTGGGCGTCTTGGGCCAGGCTTGCGAACAGAAAAGAGGCGCGCAGGTGGTGCGCCGTCTTCGGCTGCAGGCGCAGGTGATGGAGGGCGCCACCTTTGGCCACACGCGCCTCAATGCCCTGGCTGGACCGGTTCTCTGCAGGGCCTTGTTCCAAAACGGTTAGCGATGCGCCCTCTTCGACGAAGATCACATGGTGCAAGATCGGGTCACTGGCCCCGCCGCGCGTCTCGATCAGAATGGGCCGTTCAACGGCGCCCGTGGCCCGGATCAGAACACCATCGGTGGCGCGTGCCGTGTTCCACGCGGCCAAGGGCCGGGGCACGTCGATTTGGGCGCGGGCCTCTAGGGTGCCGATCACATCTGCCGCCCAATGGATGTCGGATCCCGTGGACAGGACCGAGATATCGGCCCCCTCCAACGCCAAGGCATCCGACGCGTCCGCGTCGAACCGGCCATCGGTGAACACGACGCGCAGCGGGGCCGCGTCAAGGGCAAGGGCCACGTCGCCCGCGTCCTGCAAGTTTGGGTGCGCGTCGATGAACGGCGCCGGGTTGGTGTTGCGCCAGTACTCATCCCCGCGCAGGGGCGCGCCCATATCGGCAAAGCGCGCCTCGGCCGCGTCCCGTGCGGATTGCAACCAGCTTGGCCCTGTATTCGGCCCGGCGGAGGCCAGCAGCGCCTCCGTCACCTCTGTGCGCTTGGCGGAAGGCTTGGCACCCCGCCCGCCGGCGTTCAACGGTCGAGGGGCAGCCATCACGCCACCTCGCTCAGGATGTCGGCATAGCCGTTTTGCTCAACTTCCAGGGCCAGTTCCGGCCCGCCAGACTTCACGATCCGACCATCGGCCATGATATGCACCACATCGGGTTTGATATGGTCGAGCAGGCGCTGATAGTGGGTGATGACCAGGAAGGCGCGCCCGTCGTCGCGCAGGGCGTTCACCCCGTCCGAGACAAGCTTCATCGCGTCCACATCCAGGCCGCTATCGGTTTCGTCCAGGATGCACATCTTCGGCTCTAGCATGGCCATCTGCAGGATTTCGTTGCGCTTCTTCTCACCGCCCGAGAAGCCCACATTGACGGGGCGCTTGAGCATATCGGCGTCGATCTTCAGGTCTTTGGCTTTGGCGCGAACGACCTTGAGGAACTCTCCGGCGCTCAGCTCGTCCTGTCCGCGCGCCTTGCGTTGTGCGTTCACGGCGGTGCGCAGGAAGGTCATGTTGCCAACGCCCGGGATCTCCACAGGGTATTGGAATGCCAGGAACAGACCCGCGGCGGCGCGTTCTTCCGGCTCCATCTCAAGAATGTCCTCACCGCCCAAGGACGCGGCACCCTCGGTCACCTCATAGCCGTCCCGGCCCGACAGGACGTAAGACAGGGTCGACTTGCCGGACCCGTTGGGTCCCATGATCGCGTGAACCTTGCCCGCGTCAACGGTCAGGTCCACACCCTTGAGGATCCGCTTATCTTCTTCCTCAAGCTTCACGTGCAGGTTTTTGATCTCAAGCATTTCCCATGTCCTCTCAGCGATCTACGTCGCGATGTTCATCCAAATTTACCAACTCGCCTCGCGCATGCGCGGCCTGTTTGCGTTTCTCTGTCTCGGCCCGGCGGTAGGCGTCGGGGTCCGGCGCCTCGACCTCGAGCCGGGCCGCCCGGTCCAACGCGTTGATCCCCAGGGCGAACCCCAGCGGCCCCAGCAAGGTGCCCAGCATCGCCACCGGATAGCCGTCGGAGCCCAAGATCACATCAACCATGCTGCCCATGACCGCCCCGATGACCAGCGCCGGCACAACCAAGTTCAGCCCCAGCTTGGGCAGGACGCGGAAAACATCCATCGGGCCGGGGATCATCACCGCTCAGCCCACCGTCACGGCCGTGCCCGAGACGGAGACCATCAGCATCGAGTCCCCGATCACTTCGTAATCTAGATCAACCCCGACAACCGCATTGGCCCCGAGGCCTCGCGCGCGGTCTTCGATCTCTGCCATCGCCTCGTCCCGCGCGTCCTTAAGTTTGCTCTCATAGGCGCCGGACCGCCCGCCGATCACATCAGTCACCGACGCAAAGAAGTCCCGCACAATGTTCGCACCCATAATCGCCTCACCCACGACCACACCGTGGTATGCGGTGATCTTGCGTCCTTCAACGGAGGGGGTGGTGGTGACGATCATGTCGGTTGTCCTCTTGCGTTCTTGCCCTGTACCGCTCAACCGCCGGATATTGGCAGCCCGCAGTTCCCCATTGATCCAAGTAGCACGATCGCTTCCTCTCCAGAGAAACCCACATCAACAAATGCTTCGTACATCTTCCGCATGTTGGCCGCGCACAATGATGCGAGTTGTTCATCCTGCAAGACCCTTGCCAGCATTTGCTTGCTTAACTCAATTGACTGAGTAGCTAGCCCTTCGAACATTTGCTCCACGTCGTAGCCTCCCTCTCGCCATAGGTACCCTGACCGTTCATCCCATGAGCACGAGGCTACTTGAGCCTACCCCACCGACCCTTCCAACGAGATCGCCACCAACTGCTGGGCTTCCATCGCGAACTCCATCGGCAAAGCCTGCAAAACCTCTTTGCAGAACCCGTTGACGACCAAGGCCACAGCCTCTTCCTCGTCCATCCCGCGTTGGCGGCAGTAGAACAGTTGATCGTCATCCACTTTGGACGTGGTGGCCTCATGCTCGACCCGGGACGAGTTGTTCTTCACCTCGATATACGGAACCGTGTGGGCGCCGCAGGTGGACCCGATCAGAAGGCTGTCGCACTGGGTGTAGTTGCGCCCGTCCTTCGCCTTTGGGTGCATGGACACCAACCCCCGATACGTGTTCTGCGCATGGCCCGCGCTGATCCCTTTGGACACGATCCGGGATTTCGTGTTCTTGCCCAGATGCACCATCTTGGTGCCGGTATCGGCCTGTTGGTAGTTGTTGGCGATGGCGATGGAATAGAACTCGCCCTGGCTGTCATCGCCGCGCAGAATGCAAGAGGGGTACTTCCAAGTCACGGCCGACCCGGTCTCCACCTGGGTCCACATCACCTTGGACCGCGCCCCTCGACAATCGGCGCGCTTGGTCACGAAGTTATAGATGCCGCCCTTGCCATTCTCGTCGCCGGGGAACCAGTTCTGGACGGTGGAATACTTGATCTCCGCGTCGTCCAGCAGGACCAGTTCCACGACAGCGGCGTGCAATTGCGCGATGTCCCTCTGGGGTGCGGTGCAGCCTTCCAGATAGCTGACATAGCTTTCCCTGTCGGCAATGATCAGCGTCCGCTCGAACTGGCCGGTATTCTCTGCGTTGATGCGGAAATAGGTGCTCAGTTCCATCGGGCAGCGCACGCCCGGCGGGATGTAGACGAAAGACCCGTCCGAAAACACCGCCGAATTCAGCGTCGCGTAGTAGTTGTCCGTCTGCGGCACGACGGAGCCCAGGTATTTCTTCACCAACTCCGGGTGATCCTTGATCGCCTCGGAGATGGAGCAGAAGATCACGCCCGCTTTGGCCAGTTCGGCCTTGAAGGTCGTGCCCACGGAAACCGAATCGAACACCGCATCCACGGCGACCTTGCGGTCCTCCGGCGCGGGTTCGACACCGGCCAGAAGCGCCTGCTCCTTCAACGGGATGCCCAGCTTGTTGTATGTCTCCAACAGCTTGGGATCGACCTCGTCCAGGGATTTTGGCTTTTCTGTCATCGACGCCGGGCGGGCATAGTAATATTGGTCCTGGAAGTCGATTTCCGGGTAGTTGACCATGGCCCAATTGGGTTCTTCCATCTGAAGCCACCGGCGATACGCGTCCAGCCGCCAGTCGGTCATCCACTCCGGCTCTTCGTTCTTGGCAGAGATGAGGCGCACGATGTCTTCCGACAATCCTTTCGGCGCGTACTCCATCTCAATCTCGGTTTCCCACCCATGTTTATAGGTGCCCGACAGGGATTTGACCGCATCGACCGTTTCCTGATCCACGCCGTCCTTCACAACCACAGCATCGTCCGTTTTCGTCGCCACGTCGTCGAAGCTCATGCTCGTCTCCTGTCTCTGAGCCGCAGGAAGGTTTCCACAAACCGTTCCACCTGGCCCTGTGTCACATCCGGGCCCAAGGACACGCGAATTGCGCAGTCCGCCTCACCCGGTCCAAATCCCATTGCCCCCAGAACGGCGCTGCTGCGCACCTTCCCCGAAGAGCAGGCAGAGCCCGCGCTGACCGCAAACCCCGCCAAGTCCAGTGCCATCACTTGCGTCTCCCCTTTCCACCCCGGGGTGATCAGGCACGACGTGTTCGGCAATCGTTTCGATTCTTCTCCGACAAAAATAGTCGGACCACCGGAACTCTCAAGACTTGTTTCTAGAAAAGTTCTAAGTTCGGCCACGCGATCCCAGACCCCATCGGCCAAATCTTGTGTAGAGGCCTGGGCGGCAGCCCCAAATCCGGCAATGCCAATGATGTTCTCGGTGCCGGATCGGCGCCCCATTTCTTGCCCACCGCCCCGGATTTGCGCCGCCACGTCCAGGCCCCGCCGGATCACCAGCGCCCCAATCCCCTTGGGCCCGCCCAGTTTATGCGCACTGACCAAGGCCATTTCGACGCCGGACCAGTCGAACGCCACGGGCACTTTGCCGAAGGCCTGGGTCATGTCGCTGACGGCCAAACCGGCTGGCAAATCCTGCATCACACCCGTCTCGGAATTGGCCAGTTGCACGGCGCCTGTGACGGGGTCTTCAAGGGTCACGCGCCCGCCCTGGTCCACCGCCAATGCGCCATCGCCCCAGGCCGCCACGGCCTCGTGCTCCACCGGCGCGGTGTGCAGGCCCCGCCCCGCCATGGCCAGCGCCGCCCCCTCGGTCGCGCCAGAGACGAACACCACGTCGGACCCGTCCGCCCCCAGGGCCGCGGCCACCTGCGCCCGCGCCCGCTCCACCACCGCCTTGGCCGCGCGGCCTTCCCCATGGACCGAGGACGGATTGCCCACCACATCCATGGCCGCCACCATGGCCGCCCGCGCCTGGGGCCGAAGGGGCGCCGTCGCGTTCCAGTCAAGATAGACGCGTTCGGGCATGGCACCCCCCTTTCCACTGTCATCTGGCCAAAAATACTCAGAAGGGCCGCCGGCCTAGTCGTCCACGACTTCGAAAAGGGATGGCACCGCCGGGCAAGGCGTCAATTCATTCTGCACCACATCCGACAGCCGGGTCTGATGCAAGAACACATAGACATGGGCCGACAACGATTCCCACAGGCGGTTCGTCATGCTTTGCGCCCGGGACCCCGACAGGCCGCCCTTGGCCCCCGCCCCCGTCTCCATGGCCGACACGCGCTCATCCACGGCCTCCAGGATGTCGGACACACGGATTTCACTGGCGGACCGCGCAAGGCGGTACCCCCCGCCCGGCCCCCGCACGGAATGCACCAGGCCAGCCCGGCGCAGCTTGACGAACAACTGCTCCAGATATGGCAGCGAAATATCCTGCCGTTTGGCCACATCGCCCAGTGATGACAGGCTCTCTGGCGGCTGCATGGCCAAGTCGGACAAGGCGACCATGGCATATCTGCCCTTCGTGCTCAGCTTCATGGCGGCCCCTCCCGTTGGCTGGCGTTGACGCGGCGCAGCAAGGCGCATAACTCTCCGATACCCAATTTCACGGGCGGTTTGGCGGGAGTATCGGCCCAATGCCACAGCCGTCAACCGCCCGCACCAGGAGACGTCAATGCCCGAAGTGATCTTCCCCGGCCCCGAGGGCCGCCTTGAGGGCCGCTACCACCCCCAGAAGGTCAAGGACGCACCCATCGCGATCATCTTGCACCCCCATCCGCAGTTTGGCGGGACGATGAACAACCGCGTGGTCTACAACCTGCACTACGCTTTCATGGATTTGGGCTTCACTGTCTTGCGCTTCAACTTTCGCGGCGTGGGCCGCAGCCAGGGGGAATACGACCAAGGCGTGGGGGAGTTGAGTGATGCCGCCTCCGCCCTCGACTACCTGCAAAGCATGAACCCCAATTCCAAGCATTGCTGGGTCGCGGGCTTTTCGTTCGGGGCCTGGATCGGCATGCAACTGCTGATGCGGCGGCCAGAAATCACCGGCTTCATCAGTGTCTCGCCCCCCGCCGACCGCTACGACTTCAGCTTTCTGGCGCCCTGCCCGTCTTCGGGTCTGATCATCAATGGGGGCGCCGACCGCGTGGCACCGCCCGCCGATACGGTGTCGCTGGTCAACAAACTCCATGAGCAAAAGGGCATCACCATCACCCACGAAGAGATGGAGGGCGCGGGCCACTTCTTCGAAGACCCGCATATGGACCCAATGATCGACGGCGTTAAGGGATATGTGGCGCGCCGCTTGACCGAAACCACGCGATGACACAGCCTGCACGCCATGTCTGATATTGCGAACAAATTGGCCGATGAATTGGCCCGCAAGGCCATTGCCCACTTGCAGGCCACGGGCGACGAAGATGTGGTGACCATGATCACCAAGGCCATTGGCGATTCGTCCCAAACCTTGCAAGAAGCGTTCATCACCTCCGTTCGCATCCAGCGGGCCGCGATCCGCGCCGAGGAGATGCTCCATAAGCGCATGGCGGAGTTCGGAAGCACCCCGCCCCGCCCCGATCCGTCCAACGGCGTGGGTCCCATCCCGTCCGGCATGGCCGAAAGTGCGGCCGCCCCCTTCGATGCCGACATGGACGCGGACGGGAAGCCTGCGTCCAAGCGCATCTTCTCCCGCCCGCTTCTCGAAAGCGAGACCACCGAGGACGCGCCGGAGCCCAAGAAGAAACTTGAGCCGTCCGAGGTTGCGGGTCCCTGGGATCTGGACATCCCGGATTGAGCGACACCCCCCTGGACGCGCGCATGGCCTTCTTGATGGAGGCGGATCGGCTGAAATCGATCACGCGCGCCAACGTCCTGATGGATCTCAGCCGCCCCGAAAACGCGGCGGAGCATTCTTGGCACATCGCCCTCTACGCGCTGGTGCTGGCGCCCCATGCCCATCGCGGGACCAATATCGACCGCGTCATCGCGATGCTTCTCCTTCACGATTTGGTGGAAATTGACGCGGGCGACACGCCCATCCATCTGGCGCAAGATCCAGACCAACAGGCAAAGACCGAAGCCCGCGCCGCGGATCGCCTGTTCGGCCTGCTGCCTGCCGACGAAGGCGCCGCCTTCCGGTCCCTGTGGCGGGAGTTCGAAGCCGCGCAGACGCCCGACGCGATCTTCGCCAAGCGGCTGGACCACTTGCAACCTATTTTCCAAGTCGGCCATGGCCGGGCCGATCACATCGACATCGCCCGACAGAACTTGGCCCATGGCCGCGCCGCCCCGTTGCGCCATGACTGGCCCGACGCATTCGCGGCTGCCGAAGCCTCCCTCTCTGGGCTCCCCTTCGCGCCCACACCCCTGGGCCGGCGCCTGACCTTCCTGGCCGAGGCCGACCGCCTGAAATCCGTCGACCGGGCCACACGCCTGACCGATGGCAGCCGGTTCGAAAACTCGGCCGAGCATTCCTGGCACCTGGCCCTGTTCGCGCTGATCCTGGCGGCCCATGCGCCCCAAGGCGTGCGGATTGGCCGGGTCGTCCGCATGCTCCTCCTCCATGATCTGGTGGAAATCGACGCGGGCGACACCCCAGTCTTCGGCGCAGGTGCCGATGATCCCGCGGCGCAAGCCGCGCTGGAAACGATCGCCGCCAACCGCCTTTTTGGCCTCCTCCCGCCACCACAGGGCCGGGATCTGCGCACGCTCTGGGATGAGTTTGAGGCGAACGACACGCGTGACGCCAAATTCGCCAAATCCCTCGACCGCTTTCAGCCGCCCAATCTGAACCTTGCCAATGGCGGCGGCTCCTGGATCGATTACAGCGTGACCGAAGGCCAGATCCGCAGCCGCATCGCGCCCAAAATTTCCCATGGCGCGCCTGAACTTTGGGCGTGGCTCGACCCGCGCATCCGCAAGCATTTCCAGGGGTCCAGCGCGGACGCATAAGCCCGCTATACGCAACGCGCCCCGTGGCGTATGCCGGTCCCACAGACCCGACACCCACGAGGCCCGAAATGACCAAGATCAAGGTGGAAAACCCCGTCGTCGAACTCGACGGGGATGAGATGACGCGGATCATCTGGCAATTCATCAAGGACAAGCTGATCCTGCCCTATCTGGACGTGGACTTGCTGTACTACGACCTAGGCATCGAGGAACGGGACCGCACCGAAGACCAGATCACCATCGACGCCGCCGAGAAGATCAAGGAAATCGGCTGCGGCGTGAAATGCGCCACCATCACCCCGGACGAAGCACGGGTCGAGGAATTCAACCTCAAGAAGATGTGGCGCAGCCCAAATGGCACGATCCGGAACATCCTGGGCGGCGTTGTCTTTCGCGCGCCCATCATCTGCAAGAACGTGCCCCGCCTTGTCCCCGGTTGGACCCAGCCCATCGTGATCGGGCGCCACGCGTTTGGGGATCAGTACAAAGCCACCGACATGAAGTTCCCCGGCCCCGGCAAACTGACCATGAAATTCGTCGGCGAAGACGGCGCGGTGATCGAGCATGAGGTGTTCGACGCCCCCGCCTCGGGCGTGTTCATGTCCATGTATAACCTGGACAAAAGCATCGAGGATTTCGCCCGCGCGTCATTCAACTACGGCCTGAGCCTGGGCTGGCCGGTCTACCTTTCGACCAAGAACACCATCCTCAAACAATATGACGGCCAATTCCTGCAGATTTTTCAGCGCATTTACGAGGCCGAGTTCCAAGACCAGTTCGAGGCCGCCGGGATCGAATATCAGCATCGCCTGATCGACGACATGGTTGCCTGCGCCATGAAGTGGAATGGCGGCTTTGTCTGGGCCTGCAAAAACTACGATGGCGATGTGCAATCGGACACAGTGGCCCAGGGGTTCGGGTCCCTGGGGCTGATGACCTCCCAACTGATGACGCCCGACGGCAAGATCGTGGAGGCCGAGGCCGCCCACGGCACCGTCACGCGCCACTACCGCAACCACCAGGCGGGCAAGGAGACGTCCACCAACTCCATCGCGTCTATCTTCGCGTGGACCGGTGCGCTCAAGCACCGCGCCAAGCTGGACAAGAATGCCCCGCTCATGCGCTTCGCCGAGACGTTGGAGACGGTCATCGTGGACACCGTCGAAGCAGGGTCCATGACCAAGGACTTGGCCCTTTTGGTGGGACCCGATCAGAAATGGATGACCACCATGGGCTTTCTGGAGAAGATCGACGAGAACTTGAACGCCGCCCTGTCCGGGTGACCGAAGGCGTCATGCGCTCCGCAACCGCCATCGCCGCCCGGACCTTACGTCCTACGTGGCCCATATGACCCGGTCCTTGCCCCCATCGGACGGGGCGGAGCCCCATCGCTCCGCCCTGCGCCATTCGTTGCTGGAGGATGCGCAGGCGTTCATCCTCGGCACCGCCCTCTGCGCCCTTGGCGTTCACCTGCTGACGGCGGCGGGCCTGGTCACGGGCCAAACCGCAGGGCTGGGCGTTCTGCTCAGCTACACAACCGATTTGGGCTTCGCGGCGTGGTTCTTTTTGGTGAACCTGCCCTTTTACGTGCTGGGCTGGCTGCGCATGGGGCCGCGCTTTGTGGTGAAGACGGTGATTGCCGTGTCCATGGTCTCCGCCTTTTCCGCCCTTATCCCGGCCGTTTTGGTCATCGGGGCCATTGACCCCTGGGCTGGGTCCGCCCTGGCCGGGGCCGTCATCGGCATGGGGTTGATCGTCGTGTTCCGCCATGGCGCGTCCCTGGGGGGCATCGGCATCCTGGCGCTTTGGGTGCAGGAACGGTTCGGCATCCAGGCAGGCTGGGTTCAACTGGGCTTCGATGGCGCGCTGTTCCTGGTGGCCTTCGCACTGCTGGACCCATATCTGGTGGCCGCATCCCTTCTGGGCGCGGTGATCGTGAACCTTATCATCGCGGTGAACCACCGCCGCGACCGCTATATCGGACGGTGACATGCCCTGGTTTTACCTGATCCTTGCGATTTTCGCGGAAACCGTTGGGACAACGGCACTTAAAGCCTCTGTCGGGTTCACCAAACTCATGCCCAGCGTGGTCGTCGTGCTGGCCTATGGTGTCTCGTTCTACTTTCTGGCCTTGGTCCTGAAATCCATCCCCGTGGGCATCGCCTATGCCATGTGGTCGGGCCTTGGCATCGTGTTCATTACCGCCATTGGGTGGGTCCTGTTCCAACAGCGGTTGGACCTGCCCGCGTTGATCGGCATCGGCCTGATCATCGCGGGCATCGTCGTGATGCAGCTGTTCTCGGATGTGACGGGGCCCTAAAGCCCCGCAACGATGTCCCGCACGGCGGCCAATGCCGCATCCGCCTGCGCGATGTCGGCACCGCCGCCCTGGGCCATCTCGGGGCGCCCACCGCCCCCGCGCCCGCCCAACGCATCCACGGCGGCCTTGACCAAATCGACCGCGGACACGCGGTCCGTCAGGTCCTTGGTCACGCCCGCCGCAACGGCCGGCTTGGCGCCCGTATCCGCAATCAAGACCACCACACCCGTGCCCAGGGATTGCTTCTGCTGGTCAATCATCGGGCCCAAATCCTTGCCCGACACGCCAGAGATGACTTGAAGCACGGCCTTCAAGCCATTGATATCTTCGGCATCGGCCCCAGCCGCCATGGCCAGGTCTCGACGCAATTCCGCGACTTCGTTCTGGAGCGCGCGCCGCTCCTCCATGACGGCTTTGACCCGAGAGGTCACCTCATCGGCCTGGACCTTGAACAGGTTGGCCAGTTCCGCCACGCGGTCATCCTGCGCGCGCAAATGGTCCATGGCCGCCTGACCCGTCAACGCCTCGACCCGGCGCACACCGGAACTGATGGCCGCATCGCCCAAAGCCACGAACGCGCCGATCTCGCCCAAGCGGGTCACATGGGTGCCCCCGCAAAGCTCGATCGAATAGGTGGCCCCATCGGTTCCCTTGCCCGATCCGTCGGCCATGCCCATGGACACGACCCGCACCTCGTCGCCATATTTCTCTCCGAACAGGGCCTGCGCCCCCAGTTCGCGCGCGTCGTCGGGCGCCATCACCCGTGTGGACACCGCGCCGTTCTGCCGGATCATGGCGTTCACCTCGGCTTCGACCGCCGACACCTCCGCGGCCGTCAGCGCCTGACCATGGCTGAAGTCAAAGCGCAGCCGATCCGGCGCGTTCAGCGACCCGCGCTGCGCCACGTGATCGCCCAGGGCCCCGCGCAACGCCTCGTTCAACAAATGCGTGGCGGAATGGTTCGCCTGGATCGCCATCCGCCGCGCGCCATCCACCAAAAGCTGAGCCGTCTGACCCACACGGATCTGCCCGTCCTCCACCTCGGCGGTGTGGATATGGACATCCGCGGCCTTGCGCGTGTCGGTCACCCGGGCGCGGCCTGTCTCCGTCACGATCACGCCGGTGTCCCCCACCTGGCCGCCCGCCTCGGCATAAAATGGCGTCTGGTTGACCACGATGGACACGCGATCAGACGCCTCCGACACCTCGGCGCCGTCGATGACCAAAGCCTGAACTTGCCCTTCGGCACCCTGGGTGTCGTAGCCCAGAAACTCGGTGGGCCCATGGGCGTCCGACAGATCGAACCAGATGGTCGCGTCCGCCTGTTCGCCCGACCCGGCCCACGCGGCCCGGGCCCGGGCCTTCTGCTCCGCCATGGCGGCATCAAACCCGTCGGTATCGACCGTCAGACCCTTTTCGCGCAACGCATCCTGCGTCAGGTCCAGCGGGAACCCATAGGTATCATACAGCTTGAACGCCGCATCCCCGCGTAACGTGCCCGCCTCGGGCAGGTGGGACACCTCATCCTCCAACAGGCGAAGCCCGCGATCCAACGTCGTCCGAAACCGCACCTCCTCGCCGCGCAAGGTCTCTTCGATCAACGCCTGCGCGCGGCCAAGCTCTTGATAATGGGCGCCCATTTCCCCCACCAAAGCTGGCACAAGCCGGTGCATGACGGGGTCCTTCGCGCCCGCCTGGTGGGCATGGCGCATGGCACGCCGCATGATCCGACGCAGAACGTAACCGCGCCCCTCATTGGACGGCAACACCCCATCGGCGATCAAAAACGCGCAGGACCGCAAGTGATCGGCGATCACCCGGTGATGCACATTCTGCGGCCCATCCGCCTCGGTAGACGTCGCGTGGGCCGACGCCTCGATCAACGCGCGCATCAGGTCCGTGTCATAGTTGTCGTGCTTGCCCTGAAGCAGCGCGCCAATCCGCTCCAACCCCATTCCAGTGTCGATGGACTGCATGTCCAGCGGCTTCAGCGTGCCATCCTCGAACTGCTCGTTCTGCATGAAAACGACGTTCCAGATTTCGATGAACCGGTCACCGTCTTCGTCAGGACTGCCGGGGGGACCGCCAGGGATATGGTCGCCGTGGTCGTAGAAAATCTCCGTACACGGCCCGCACGGCCCCGTCGGCCCCATGCGCCAGAAATTGTCGTCCGTGGCGATCCGAATAATCCTGTCCTCGGGCACGCCAACCTTGCGCCAGATCTCAAAGGCTTCTTCGTCAGTATGGTAAATGGTGGTCAGCAAGCGCTTGGCGTCAATGCCAAATTCCTTAGTGATCAACTCCCAAGCATAGGGGATCGCCTCGGTCTTGAAATAGTCGCCAAAGCTGAAATTGCCCAGCATCTCAAAGAACGTGTGATGCCGCGCCGTATAGCCCACATTGTCCAGGTCGTTGTGCTTGCCGCCGGCGCGCACGCATTTCTGGGACGTCGTGGCGCGGGTATAGTCGCGATGCTCGACCCCGGTGAAGACGTTCTTGAATTGGACCATGCCGGAGTTGGTAAACATCAACGTCGGATCGTTGCGCGGCACCAGCGGAGAGCTGTCCACGACCGCGTGCCCGTTCTTCTCGAAGTAATCGAGAAACGTGGAGCGTATGTCGTTCAAGCTGGCCATGGCGTGTTCCTTCTCGCGCTGGCCGCTTAACTAGCCCCGCCCTGTCCGCGCCACAAGCGGCCAAACGCAAGAAGGCCGCCCGAAACCGGACGGCCTTCGACACCGAGATGTGGTGTGCTCACTCGTCCAGGATCTCGTCCTTGTCGTCGTCGTTCATATGAAAGTCGAGCCCATGCGCCGCGCGGATCTTATCTTCGATCTCTAGGGCGATATGGGCGTTATCTTTCAGAAACTGCTTGGAATTTTCGCGGCCCTGGCCAATCCGCTCATCGCCGTAACTGAACCAAGCACCGGATTTGTCGACCACGCCCGCTTTCACGCCCAGGTCCAAAAGCTCCCCCGTTTTGGAGATGCCTTCGCCATACATGATGTCGAACTCGACCTGCTTGAACGGCGGGGCCACTTTGTTCTTTACCACTTTCACGCGGGTCGCATTGCCCACAACCTCGTCCCGATCTTTGATGGACCCAATCCGCCGAATGTCCAACCGCACGGAGGAGTAGAACTTCAACGCATTGCCGCCCGTCGTCGTCTCCGGAGAGCCGAACATGACGCCGATCTTCATGCGGATCTGGTTAATGAAAATGACCATGCAATTGGATCGACTGATCGACCCCGTCAGCTTGCGCATGGCCTGGCTCATGAGGCGGGCATGGACGCCGACGGAGCTGTCGCCCATGTCGCCCTCCAACTCGGATTTCGGCGTCAGCGCGGCAACGGAGTCCACGACGACCAAGTTCACCGCGCCCGAACGCACCAGCGTATCGGTGATTTCCAGCGCTTGCTCGCCCGTGTCGGGCTGCGAGATCAGCAACTCATCAAGGTCGACGCCAAGCTTGCGCGCATATTGCGGGTCAAGCGCATGTTCGGCATCCACGAAGGCGCAAACACCGCCCTTTTTCTGCTCTTCCGCCACCACATGGAGGGTCAGCGTCGTTTTGCCGGAACTCTCTGGCCCATAGATTTCAACGATGCGCCCTTTCGGAAGTCCGCCAATCCCCAGGGCGATGTCGAGCCCGAGCGACCCGGTCGATGTCGACTCGATCTCCTGCAAAGCGTTGTCGCCGCCCAGCTTCATGATCGAGCCTTTGCCGAACTGCCGCTCGATCTGAGCCAACGCGCTGTCCAACGCCTTTTGCTTTTCTGCGACGCGTTTGTCGCTGCCTTTGTTCGCCATATCGACCAAACTTGCCGTTGCCATGATTTCCGCCCTTCTTACATGCGGCCGCCGAAGCAGCAATTGCGCATTTTGTTCGCCTCTTGTTCTACTTTCTGTAAGTGAAACAAAAGTGGAACGTTTGCAACCCCGCATTGGGGATGTACCTTGCTAGGCGGAACGTGGTTAAGAAATCGTTAGCGGCAGCGATTGGGGCGGAACTGGATTATGTTGGTATTCTGGAAACAGCGTTTGGTCCTGTTGGCCGTGCCGAAAACCGGCACCACCGCCCTAGAGGCGGCCCTGGCGCCCATGGCCGATGCGGCAATCCTCAACCCCCCGGGCATGAAGCACTGCAACGTGCAGAAATATCGAAGAGAGTTAGCCCCCTTCTTTGAACAAAAGGGACGGCGCCCCCTCTCCCTCGTGGCCGTCATGCGAGAGCCGGTGGACTGGCTCGGCTCCTGGTGGCGCTATCGCGGTCGGGCCGCCCTTGACGGGCAGCCGAACTCCACCAAGGGTGTCTCCTTCGATGCGTTCGTCTCTGCCTACCTCGATCCGCAGCAACCCGACTTCGCCCGCGTCGGCGCCCAAGCGAAATTCCTACAAAGCGGCGTGGACCACCTGTTTCGCTATGACCACCAAGATGCACTGTTGGCCTTTCTGGAGGACCGCCTTGGCCAACTGCCACCGCTCGAACGCCAGAACGTGTCCCCCGTCGCCGAGGTCGACCTGTCCGCGCAAACCCGCGCATCGCTACAAGCAGATTTCAAGGTGGATTTTGACCTATGGGACCACCTCTGCCGATCCGAGCCAGGCACCGCGATCAAACCTTAGTGCAGCACGCGTTCGACGGTTTGGGTTAAGTCAGACAGCGAGAACGGCTTGGCGAGAAATGTGGCATTCGGTACCGGAGAGCTGGTCTCTGACAGGGCATCTTGGGCGTAGCCCGACATGAACACAGTTCTGACCGAAGGCCGGGCTTTCAATGCCTCGCGCACCCAACTGGGCCCATCCATGCCCGGCATCATCACATCGGTGACGAACAAGTCTACCTTCAGGTCCGCGTCTTGGAGCGCGCCCAACGCGTCCTCCGCGCTGGCCGCTTCGACGACGGTATAGCCACGCAGACGCAAGGCGCGGGACGCAAAGGCGCGCACAGGCGCTTCGTCTTCGACCAACAGGACAACGGGCTTAACCTCCGGACGGTCCACGTCAGACGCGGGAATCAGGGCCTTCGACGGCGTGACTTCTGGGGTGTCCGCGCTGGCATTCCTTTCCTTATACTCGAAGGTGTCCGCATCTTGCGGCGCCAGATCTGTTGCGTGGGGCGACCGGATCGCCGGAACATTTACGGCCGCCTGTGCGGGCACGCCGTCGACACGGGGCTCTTGCGCGCCTTTCTCCGCCTTGGATTTGGCCACGGCCTGAGCGATGGCGCCTGCGTCCGGCGCACCTTCAGGGAATGGGGCGGGGTCCAGGTGACCGATGAAAGGCAAGGCGTTCGGCATCTGATGCTCCGCTTCACCCAAATGGGCACCGCTGGGGCTGGCGAGGCGCATGGCGCCCTCCTCCGCCTCGGATGGGCTATCGGGATCAGCCGGGAAATAGAGCGAGAAGCTCGCGCCTTCACCCACCTGACTATCGGCAAAGATATAGCCACCGGACTGCTTCATGATCCCATAGGCCATGGAGAGGCCGAGGCCAGTCCCTTCGCCGGGACGTTTGGTGGTAAAGAACGGCTCAAAGATGCGTTGCAGTTTGTCGGGCTGAATGCCGCAGCCTTCGTCGGACACGGTGACGACAACGAATTGGCCCGCCGGCACAGTCACGCGGTCGCGCGTCATCGGCTTGGATAGGAATTTGCAACGGGTTTCGATCTTGATGACACCCCCGTCCGGCATGGCATCGCGGGCATTTACGACCAGGTTCATCAACACCTGCTCAAGCTGCCGCCGGTCGCCACGGATCGGGATCAAGGCCGGATCATGGTCCAGGCGCAGGCGAACCCGTTCCCCGACAAGACGGTTCAGCAGGTGCGTCAGATCCCCAAGCGTATCGCGCAAGTCGATCTGTTGCATTTCTAGGTTTTGCTTGCGCGAGAAAGCTAGCAATTGCCCCACCAACGCCGCAGCACGGTTCGCGTTTTGCGTAATCTGCGTCAGATCCGCATAATCCTCATCGCCCTCCTGATGGCGAAGCAGGAGCAGATCGCAATGGCCGGAAATCGCGGTGAGAAGGTTATTAAAGTCGTGGGCAACACCCCCCGCCAGCTGACCGATGGCCTGCATCTTTTGGCTTTGAACGAACTGCGCTTCCATGGTCTTCAGCTCGGTGGCGTCGTTGAGCACGGCGATGAGGCCACTCTCCCCGTCATCCATGGGCTTGCCGAGGGTGATTTGAAGAAACGTCTCGGACGTGACGCCGGAGACGCGAACGATTTCGGGCCGGTAGAGGCCGCGACCAGCCATGGCATCGGCCACCCATTCCGACACCGACCTGCCAAGCCCTTCGACCAGTGCCGCAAGGCGCCGGTCGCCGTTTTGGACGGCCATGGGCAGAAGGTCGCGGGCGGGGCGGTTTGCGAAGGACACGCGCCCATCCGTGTCGAGACGCAAAAGGGCGACGGGCAGCGCGTCGAGGGCCACGCGCCCGTCGCCGGTCTCACCCACGGGCAAGATGAAGACTTCTTGACGACCATTCACCGGCTCGGACAGGACGACGCGCACGTCTTCGATCCCGTCTTTGGTCTGCAGGCGGTTCATGTAGCCATTGCGCAGCGGGACATCTTCGAACACGTCTGACAGGCGCTTGGCCCGGGTGCCGAGCGCCGCGCGCAACACCTCGTTCATGTAAAGCACCGTGCCCGACGCGCCGAAGGTCAGGACCGGTAAGCCGACACCGTCGGATGTGCGCGGCGCGCGATCCACAAGATCTTCGAGACGCCAAAGGTAGCCGCCGGGAATACTATGGACAGCGAGGCGGACATGGCCGCGGCGGGTCACCACCTCTTCGCGGGCGGAACCGGTTTCGGCCACTTGGCCGCGCAGGCGATGGACCACGGCGTCGGGGTTCACAAACAAAGGTTCGAGGGTTTTGGTGACGGTCGTTCCGGTCGCCATTCCGAAGCGTTCGATCGCGGCCTTGTTCTGAGAAATGATGGCCCCGACATCATCCGTGCAGATGCCGGGCGCGCTGTCGTGTTCCAGGAAATCCATGACTGTCTTGAAGCGGGTGCGGGCCTGTCGGGCGGAGATGGCCGACACGACGAAAACGCCAATGGTCAACCCCATCATCGCCGCAGCGCTGGCAACCATGGCCATGCGGATCAGCACAGTTTCGGCAAAGGCGGATCCGGCGAAGATCAGGAATGCGAGTGCGAGGAGCCCGCCCATGGCGGCGCGCAATCGCCGAACCGCTGCAGTTCTGTGGCCCAAGTGCCCCCCTTTTTGGGGATGTCCCCCAAAGCGCAAGAATCAGTCCCACTCAATAGACTGTCCAGACATTAACACCGCGTTAACAAAGGCCCCAATGCCGCGCTACAGGGCCCATTCCCCGCGGGGAAAGAGGCAAAAATCCTAGCTTTTTCTGAAGGTTGCACCGTAGAAGCCGTCACAAGCGTCAAGTGGGGTAAGCCGCATCTGCGCCACGAGGTCGAGCGAGGGGTGACGGGCGCACGCGGCGTCTACTTGGTCTCGGTTCTCGCCGTCGAACAGGGAACAGGTCATGTAGCCGATCCAACCCCCCGGGCGGGTTAGGGCGACGGCGCGGTCCAGGATGGCGGCCTGGATGCCCTGCAATTCGGCCAAGCGCGCCGGGGTCAGGCGCCACTTGGCCTCGGGCGTGCGGCGCCATGCGCCGGAGCCGGAACAGGGAACATCGGCCACGACGGCGTCGAAGGGAGCGTGGTCTTCTGGCTGCGCCAGGGGTGTGATCACAACCTGCGCGCGGGCGGCGCGCTGCGCCAAGTCGGACATGCGATCCGGGCTGGCATCATGGGCGAACACACCCGCCGCCTCCGCCGCGGCCAGGGCGAGCGCCTTGCCCCCACCGCCCGCGCACAGGTCAAGGACGCGGTCGCTGGGCGACAGGGGCAGATTGTCGACGATAGCTTGGGCGCCGGGATCTTGGAACTCGAACCACCCCCGCGTGAACGCATCGAGCCGATCGAGACCGCGGGGGGCGCCATGGACCACGATCGCCGCGGCGGAGAGGGGATGGGGCTTGGCGTCGAACCCCTGGTCTTGAAGATGGGCGAGCAGGGCCTCTCGACCGCCAAGCCGCATGTTGGTGCGCAGGCCGATGGGCGCGCGGTGGCGCATATGCGACAGGATCTCCGTCGTCGTATCAGACAACGCAGCATCAAAATGCGGTAGCATCCAGTCGGGGCAGTCCAGGGCCACGGCGCGCGGGGGCGCGGCATCGGGGGACGGCTCGGACACGGGGCGGGGCGCGTGGCCTTGGCCGGAGAAAAGCGCATCCGTATCAGCGCCTTGGTTGCGCAGCAGGCCCAGCATAATCGCGCGCCCGGACAGATCGGGCAAGTCCCCGCCCCCGGCACCGCCCGCCCACGCGGCAGAGCGCAGTTGCCGCAGGGCATCGAAGACGAGGTCGCGCACCGCCGCCCGGTCCTTGGACCCGGCATACCGGCTGAACCGCGCCCAACGGGTCAGAACCCGTTCCGCCGGCTGGCCCGCGACAACCTGATCCAGACATTCGATAGCCGCTTGGACGCGGGCGCCGGGGGTCATGGGTCAGGTGCGGTAATTGGGGCTTTCGCGGGTGATCTGGACGTCATGGACATGGCTTTCCTTCAGCCCCGCGCCCGTGATCTTCACAAAGCGACACTGGCGGCGCATCTGGTCGACGGTGGCACACCCGGTATAGCCCATGGCCGCGCGCAATCCGCCCACAAGTTGGTGGATGACGGTCCCGGCACTGCCTTTGTAGGGCACCTGCCCTTCGATCCCTTCGGGCACGAGTTTGTCGGTGGCGGCGTCCTTCTGAAAATACCGATCCGCCGAGCCGCGGGCCATGGCGCCCATGGACCCCATCCCACGATAGGATTTGAAGCTGCGGCCTTGGTACAGGATCACTTCGCCCGGGCTTTCATCGGTGCCCGCAATCATGGAGCCGACCATGGCGCAGGACGCGCCCGCGGCAATGGCTTTGGCGAAGTCGCCGGAATACTTGATGCCGCCGTCGGCAATGACAGGAACGGGCCCTGCGGCGGCGGAGGCGTCGCCGATGGCGGTCAATTGGGGCACGCCCACCCCCGCCACGATGCGCGTCGTGCAGATGGAGCCGGGACCAATGCCGACCTTCACCGCATCCGCACCCGCGTCGATCAGGGCGCGGGTGGCATCGCCGGTCGCGACATTGCCCGCGACCACTTGAACATCATTTGACAACCTCTTGATTCGATTTACAGCAATACCCACCCCTTCGGAGTGGCCATGGGCCGTGTCCACCACGATCAAGTCGCAGCCTGCATCGATCAGCGCCTCGGACCGCTCAAACCCGCTATCGCCCACCGTGGTCGCGGCGGCAACGCGCAGGCGGCCAAGCTCATCCTTGCAGGCATGGGGGTTGAGGACCGCTTGCTCGATATCTTTGATCGTCAGAAGGCCCGTCAGATGGGCTTTGTCATTGACCACCAGCAACTTTTCGATCCGGCGGGCATGCATCATGGATTTCGCCTCGGCCAGGTCCACCGGTTCGCGGGCGATCACCAGGTTTTCGGAAGTCATCATCACCGAAACCGGGGTCGCGTCATCCTGGGCAAAGCGCATATCCCGATTGGTCAAAATGCCCAGGACGCGCCCATTCTCGTCCACCACGGGAAAGCCGGTGATGCGGTACCGGTCTTGCAGGGCCTTGGCATCGGCCAGGGTCTGATCGGGGCGCAGGGTAACAGGGTTATAAACGATCCCGCTTTCGAACCGCTTGACCCGTCGGACTTCTTTCTGCTGGGCATCCAAGTCCAGGTTCCGGTGGATGACCCCCATTCCGCCCGCTTGGGCCATGGCGATGGCCATGCGCGCCTCGGTCACGGTGTCCATGGCCGAGGAGAGCAGCGGGATGTTCAGCCCAATTTTTTGCGTCACCTGCGTGCGCGTGTCCGCCGTGGCCGGAAGGACGTGGCTTTCGGCGGGAACAAGCAAAACATCATCGAAGGTCAGCGCCTCGCGAATCTCCATCTGTCATCTCCGGGACATGGGATCGGTTGGCGGTTTCCTATTTCACGGGCCGGGCCGAAGGGGAAGCCCGAATATCGACCGTGTCCGAGATCGGCGGGGGCGGCAAAGGACCGCCCCGCCTGCCGTGATCTTACAAGAACGCCTCGCTCGTGGTGTCCCACACGAAAGTCTGGGCGGTCAGTTGTCCGGTCTCGTCATAGACGCGCTCGATCGTGGAGAAGGGGCGGGCGTCGCGGACATCGTCTGTGAACATGCGGCGCAGCGTTCCAGCCTCGTCAAATTCCCGCAGGACGGTCACACGATCATCCATGGTGGTCAGGGACGACAGAAGGACGCCGTCGCTGTCATAGTCGGATGTGATGGTGTCAAAAAGGAAGTTGTCCTCGGCATCCGAAACGGTGCGGGCGGATTTCGAGCCATCGGCCTCGAACGTCTCGACGATCTGTTGGCCGTCCAGCGTCGTCCATTCTTTCTCGCGCAGGACGCGATTCTCATCGACTGTCAGTTCAAAGATGACGCCGCTGTCCATGGTGCGCGTTTCAACGTAGCCGGTTTCGCCAAAGACGAAGGTCCGGCCGGCCCATGCCTGGGTGTCGCCCCAGTCCTGCAACTGTCGCCCCAAAACTTCGCCCGCTTCGACGAAGGTCGCGTTCAGGATGTAGTTGTCGCCCAGCGTGACCGTGGTGGAGCCGGTGGTGGCGCCGTTTGCATCAAGGCTGCGGTCGACAATACGGAACAGCCATGGCGTCGCGTCCTGGGTGTCGGCCGAGTAGGAGGTGCGTTCATCGGGGATGCCGAACCAGACTTTGTTGTTGACGCCGTTGTCGTTGAGGAATTCCTGCCAGATCGCCTTGCCGTCGGCATCGCGCCCGGTGGTGACGGAGGTCCAGGACTTGGTCCCGTCGGTGTCGGTGCGGGTGCTGACGGATGTGGGCGCAGGTTCAGTCGAATACGTGGCGTATTCGAACCAGGTCAAGCTGTCGACGGTGACGTCGCCCTGCATCGCGGTCACGCCCGTGGGCAGGCCCGTCGTCGGATCAAAGGTCTGCGTGACGGTGACCATGGTGGGCGCGCCGCCGCCAGTGGCGACCGTGCCGTAGAAGGCGGCCAGGGATTCCTCATAAGAGATGCTGATCAGGATCCCGTTCAGGATCGTGTAGTTCATGATCGACGTCTCAAGCGTGAGGGACGTCCACGTCCCCGTGATCGGTTGCGGTGTCTCGGTCATTGGTGTCTCCGTCGCATTCCCCGAGGGCGGTCTACGGGACGAAGGCGACGATTCCAGGGACCGCGCGCGCAAATTGGGTGCCCGTTGCGCAAAAGTCCCACATTTTTCCGGGGTCTAGCCCGGGGGCGCGATCAATACGTCACATGGCGCGTGGAGGGCGGCGCGGGCCGCCGTTTCCCCCAGCAGGAAGCGCGCGATACCGGACCGGGCGTGGCGGCCGATCACCAGCACATCCGTCTTTGTGTCGCGCGCCTCGCGCACCAGGACGGCGGCGGGGGCGCCCACTTTGGCGGCATGGGGCGTGTCGCCTGGGCCGGGGGCGTTGCCCAGGGAGGCGGACGCCTCGGCCAACGCCTGCTCCAGGTGGGGGACGGTGTTCTGCCCCGCCACGCCGCCCATGTCGAACGCATAGGGCGAGGATTGGGCCGGGTCCGTCCACACGTTCAACAGCGATAGGGTGACGTCCGGGGCGAGGGTTTTGGCCAACTGCGCGGCGGCCTTGGCGGCGGGCGAGAAGTCCCAGCCGACGATGGCCTTGGACCAGGCGGCGCCCCCCGCGCTGGACACGGCGACCAGGATGGGCACGTCCACCGCCGCCATCAGCCGCGCCAGGGTCGGCTGGCCCATCAGGTCGGCCAGCCCCCGGTCCCGGTGGGACCCCATGACGATCAAGCCCGCTTTCCGTTCGGCCACCAGCTTAGGGACCATGCGGGCCAGGTGCCCGACCTCCACGTCGACGCGGGGCACCACGCCGGCGGGCCAGTCTTCCAGGTCGATCATCGCGGTCAGCCCGGCCTCGATGGCGGCGGATTGGTCGTTGAGCAAGGCGGCCGGCAAGTCCTCGTCGAGGATATGCACCACGTGCAATTCGGCGCCCGTGGCGTGTGCCAGCTGGGCGGCGCGGCGCAGCGCGATGTCCGATCTGGGGCTGAGGTCGGTTGCTACGAGAATGGGGCCCATTGTGCCCTCCTTCTGATCCTGTCGGGGAACTCTAGCGTTCGGGTGTAGCGGCCGTATTGACGCGGATCAAACGCGGAGGCGAATTTCGCGATGGGCGGGCGCGCCCTGGGCGCATTGGCCCTTGCCTTGGCCCGACCATCTGCGCCAAAAGACGTCGCAACATACCCGCAACCGGGCGTTCCGTGGGCGCCAAAACGACGGAGGACACGGCGATGTCCCAGATCACCCTCACCTTCCCCGATGGAAATACGCGCGATGTCCCGGCAGGCACGACCCCTGCCCAGGTGGCCGCCGATATTTCCAAGTCACTGTCGAAGAAAGCGATTTCCGCACAGGTGAATGGCGCCCATTGGGACTTGGCTTGGCCGCTGGAAGAAGACGCCTCCATCGCGATCAACACCATGCAGGACGCGGACCCGGCGCTTGAGTTGATCCGCCACGACCTGGCCCATGTGATGGCGCGCGCGGTGCAAACCATCTGGCCGGATGTGAAGGTCACCATTGGCCCCGTGCGCGACGTCGGCTGGTTTTATGATTTCGACCGGGACGCGCCGTTCACCCCCGATGATCTGGGGCAGATCGAGGCGGAGATGAAGCGCATCATCGCCGCCCGTGACCCGGTGCGGACCGAAGTGTGGGACCGGGCGCGCGCCCGGCAGCATTACGTGGACGCGGGCGAGCCGTTCAAGGTGGAACTGTTGGACCGGATCCCGGGCGATGAGCCGATCCGCATGTATTGGCACGGCGATTGGCAGGACCTGTGCCGCGGCCCCCATCTGCAACATACGGGCCAGATCCCGGCGGATGCGTTCAAGCTGACACGCGTGTCCTCGGCCTATTGGTTGGGCGACAGCACGCGACCGCAATTGCAGCGGATCTACGGCATCGCGTTCCGCAATCGGGATGATCTGAAGGCCCATCTGAAGTTCCTGGAGGAGGCCGAGGCCCGCGACCATCGCCGCCTGGGCCGGGAGATGGACCTGTTTCACATGCAGGAAGAAGCGCCCGGCCAGGTGTTCTGGCACCCCAATGGCTGGACGATCTACACCACGTTGCAAGACTATATGCGCCGTAAGCAGCGCGCTGATGGCTATGTGGAGGTGAACACCCCGCAAGTGGTCGACCGCAAGCTGTGGGAAGCGTCGGGCCATTGGGACAAGTACCAGGAACACATGTTCATCGTCGAAGTGGACGAGGAACATGCGCGCGAGAAGGCGATCAACGCGCTCAAGCCCATGAACTGCCCCTGCCATGTGCAGGTCTACAACCACGGGCTGAAATCCTACCGCGATCTGCCGCTGCGCATGGCGGAATTCGGGTCCTGTTCCCGGTATGAGCCGTCGGGCGCGCTGCACGGGATCATGCGGGTGCGCGGGTTCACCCAGGATGACGCCCATATCTTTTGCACCGAAGATCAGATCGAGGCGGAATGTGCGAAGTTCATCACTTTCCTCTCCTCGGTCTATGAGGATTTAGGCTTTGCGCAGTTCGAAATTGCGTTCGCCACCCGCCCCGAGAAGCGCGTGGGCAGTGACGAAGCCTGGGACCATGTGGAAGGCGCACTTGAAGGCGCGATCAAATCCGTTGGCGCGCCCTACCGGATCGAGGAGGGCGACGGCGCGTTCTATGGCCCGAAGCTCGACTTCTACCTGACGGATGCCATTGGCCGGGTCTGGCAATGCGGCACGTTCCAAGTGGACCCCAACCTGCCGGAGCGGTTGGGCGCGACCTACGTGGCGGAGGATGGGGCGAAGCACCGGCCCTACATGCTGCACCGCGCCTGCCTGGGCTCGTTCGAGCGGTTCATCGGCATCTTGATCGAGAACTCCTCGGGCAAGCTGCCCTTCTGGCTGGCGCCACGGCAAGTGGTCGTGGCGTCCATCGTGTCGGAAGCCGATGATTACGTGACCGAAGTCGTTGAGGCATTGACCGCGGCGGGCGTGCGCGCCGAGGCAGACATCCGCAATGAAAAGATCAACTACAAAGTGCGGGAACATTCCTTGGGCAAAGTCCCGGTCATTCTGGCCATCGGGCGCAAAGAAGTGGAGGACCGGACCGTCACCTTGCGCCGCCTTGGGGAGAAGGCGACCCAGGTTTTGGCCCTAGGCGAAGTCGTTGGTGAGTTAAGCGCAGAAGCCACGCCGCCGGATTTGCGCTGACGCGTTTGCGCGGGCAGGCAGAGTGCGGCGGTGCGCGGGCGCTTTACAGCGGGCGCAATGCACACTCCCCTGCCCGCGGCAGCACCGTTTCGGGCGACGCAACAATCTGAGTTTTTCATCGTATTGTCCCCAAACGACCCTATCCCCGCCCCAATCGCGCCACATTCCAGGGGCAATCTTACACGCAAGGCAAAGCGCCGGGTCAGGGGTTGACCAACATCCTCCCCCCTAGATGGTCCCCCGACTTGGCGCGCTTGCCCTCTCTCCCAGACTGGTCGGCCCGCCCAGCGCGCGGGGCGCGCCGTTTTAAGACCATGGCCAACATGTGTCCGGCGGCACGGTCACGGATCACTGGGCATTTCGCCGAAGTTCCGGACAGTTACACATCATCTTCGTCGATCAGCGGCTCGATCAGCGCCGGCCCTTCCGCGCGGTTGGAATTGACGGCCCGGCCCACGCGGTGGCGGGCGATGCGGTTTTCGGGGGCGGCGCGCATGAGACGGGCGGCGCCCTTCCCCCCCTCCCCCAGCCAGAGGGGCCAGTCTTGTTCGGCCAAGGTGACGGGTTCGCGGTGGTGGATTTCCGACATTGTCGGGCCAGCAGCGCAACTGACGATGGCGCAGGTGGGCACCGCATCTGGGCCCCAATCCTGCCATATGCCGGCGAATACCAGGGGCGATCCATCCGGATTGTAGAAATACCACGGCAGGCGCGCGCCGTCGGGGGCCTTGGTCCATTCATAGAAGCCCGTGGCCGGGATCAGGCAGCGCCGTTCGCGACAGGCAGTGCGGAAGGCGGGCTTTTCGGCGACGGTTTCCGCACGGGCATTGATCAGCAGCGGGCCATCGGTGGGGGATTTGTACCAATGGGGCAGAAAGCCCCACCGCATGGAGACGAGGTCCCGCCCGCTATGCCCGGCCCGGATCACGGGGATCTTGGTCGTGGGGCAGACATTGAAATTGAGACTGTCCGGAAGGTCGTTGGATGGCGCGGCCCCAAAGAGTTGGGACATGGCGTCATGGGGCAGTGTAAGGGCGTAGCGTCCGCACATGGGTCACCCCGCTTCTGCGCGCCCGGGCCTTTGGGACCGCCGTATAAATACCGTGGGTTGCATCGCGGCTTACGCGGCCAGGGGCAGGATGACGGTCACTTGGCGGCCATGGCCGCCATCGTCCCGGGGGCCTTGTCGCAGGGCGCCCTGCAACTGCTCGGCTGCGGCGGCAATGGCGCACAACCGGGCGGGCAGCTCGGGCACCGGATCAAACGCCCCCTCTGCGCCGTCATCCAAACAGTCAAGGCGGTACATATCGCCCAGCTTAATGCCACGAAACTCGATCCGCCCGATATGGCCGTGGACCACGGCCCGATCCACGGTCTTTGCGACCAGTTCGTTGAGCAGGACGCCCACGGATGGCGCCCGGAAGGCCGGCACATGGAACGCGTCAAACTCAACCTCCACGGTGATATCGTGAAGGTGCGACCGGGACAGACCATCAATGGCGCGGCGCAGATAGGCGGTGACATCCAGCGTGGCTTCCACCTTCGCGTCGCGGTGCAGATCGGCCAAAAGCCGTTCCAACATAGGGTTCTTGGATGTATTGCGCCGGGGCAGGTCACGGGGCGCCGGTGCCTCGGCCTCCCCCTTCAAGGCGGCCACATCGGCCCGAATGTAGGCCGCGGTTTTGAAGGCGGCGGTCACTTCGAACAAACGCATGGCCTGGTCCGCGAGGATGTGCAGACAATTCCGCATGGGCGCGTCCAGTTGCCGAGGCCAGTGATCCATCACGCAAAAAGCGCCCAAAATCAGGCCCTTACGGGAAACGATCTGTGCCCCCGCATAGAAGCGCACCGGATCCGGGTCTTGGACCACAAGGTCCGCCCCCAGGGTTCGGGGGTCCATGGCGCAGTCGGAAATTTCGAGAAAACCGCTTTCGCCCAAAGCGTGAACCGTCAGCGATCTGTCCAATGGAATGGCAAGGTCGTCATCCAGACCGTACATCGCCTCCGCCCGTTCATGGGTGTCGTTCAAGATCGATACCATTACCATCGGGCATTGGGTGACGTGCTGGGCCAGGTCGATTAGCCCCTCCAACTCCTCGCGATAGAGGCCCTGGTCCAAATGGTACCTGCGCAGTTCCGCGGCGCGGAACGTCTCTGATCGGGGGGCCATCATCGTCACTTTGACTTCCATCCAAAGGGGGGCCGTGGCGCCATGCTTAGCGCGCCAAACCTTTCCAAACAATGAACGCGCCATCAAAAGTGAAAGGGGCGCAATGCCGATGCACTGCGCCCCAACCCAATTGGTTCGGCAACCCTTACTTCATGGTAATGCGGCCATCGGTATAAGGCGTGTAGGTGCCGCCCAATTTGGCAATGTAGTCGGCGACAACCACTTCCAGGCCAGGGCCGAAGTCATAGGCATCTGCGGCGCCCGCAAACATGCCGTAGCCGTCACCGCCATTGCGCACATAATTGTTGGTCGCAACCTGGTAGGTGGCTGCGGGGTCAATGGCGGCGTCGCCCACCATCACGTCGCTGACACGGCTGCCGGGCGCCTGGCTCAGATCGACGGTGAAGCTCATGCCAGCAACTTGCGGGAAGCGGCCTGCGCCCTCCTCCACCTGGCCCACACCATTTTCCAACGCGTCAATCAGGTCCTGACCTGTGGCCGAGAAGGTGGCGAGCGTGTTCTGGAACGGCAGGACGGTCAGCACCTCGCCCATGGTGATCTCTCCGGCGTCGATGGAGGCGCGCAAGCCGCCGCCATTCTGAAACGCAATGGTCACGCCCTGGTCGGCCACACGGTCCAGCATGGCGTCGGCCACCAGGTTGCCCATGGCGCATTCCATGGCCCGGCACACGTCACGGGACCCTTCGATGGCCTCTGCCGCCTCGCCGATGACGCGGGATTTCAGCTCCTCGATGGGGCCGGCCAGTTCGGCAATGCGAGCGGCAATGGCGGCGTCGGGGGTGACAGATGCGTCCAGCACGGTGGTGTCGCCCTCGGACGAGATCACATTGCCATCGGCATCAAAGGTCAGGGTCAAATGGCCCACATATTTCGAATAGGCATAGGCCGACACGATGGAAACACCGTTCACCTCGGTCGGATAGGCCTCTGCCCCCTCTTCTGAGTTGGAGAAGACGGTGTGACTGTGCCCGCCCACAATGGCATCCAACCCGGTCGTGCCTTCGGCAATCTGACGGTCCATGGGCAGGCCCACATGGGTCAGGGCGATGATCTTGGTCACCCCCTGTTCGGTCAGGGCATCCACATCGGCTTGGATCGACTCGACCTCATCCTGGAAAATGACGTTCGGGCCGGGGCTGGAGGTTTCGACCGTGTCGGTGGCCAGGGCACTGACGATGCCGATCCGCTCTCCGCCGATGTCGAGGATCAGATGGTCGGCCACGTGATCTTCGCCCAGGACATTCGATTGGCTCAGGTCCAAGTTGCCGGACACGATGGGCACATCCACTTCGCCCGCGAATTCGGCCAATTGCTCTGGCCCGTCGTCGAATTCGTGGTTGCCCACGGCCATGGCGTCGAAGCCGATGGCGTTCATCATCTCCGCTTCGACATCGCCCTTATAGGTCGTGTACATCAGGCTGCCTTGGAATTGGTCGCCCGCGTCCAGCACGATCACATTCTCGCCCTCAAGCTCTGCGCGCTTGCCGTCGATGAACGTCTTGATTCTGGCGACCCCGCCAAAGCATTCCCCCGCCGCGTCGTCTTCGGCGTTGCAGGTGCTGTCGAAGCGATTGATTGGCTCGATCCGGCTGTGCAGATCGTTGATGTGCAAGATGTGCAACGTATAGGCCGCATGCCCGTCGGCACCCGCGCTTCCCGTCATCAGGGCCAGGCTGGCCGTGGCCGTCAGTAGCTTTTTCATCATAGGTAACCCCCTAGGTTGATGATCCGATGGTGAGCAAGTCTCAGGGAAGTGTCAAAGGGATATGACGCCCCTGCCCGCTTGACGGCGCGCCGCGCGGGGGGCATGCCCGGCCCCATGATCTACAAGATTTTCACCACGCCCGAATGGCAGGCATTGCGGTCAGACGGGCACACGAATGGCGCGCCGGTGGACCTTGCCGACGGCTACATCCACTTCTCCACCGCCGCCCAGGTGGCTGAGACGGCGGCCAAGCATTTCGCGGGGGCGGACGGGCTCTGGCTGATCGGGGTCGATCCCGCGACCCTAGGCGACGCGCTGATGTGGGAGGTGTCGCGCGGCGGGGCGGAATTTCCCCATCTCTATGCGCCCCTGTCCCTGGATCACGTCCAATGGGCGCAACCTTTGCCACTGGGCGATGGCGGCCACGTCTTCCCTGCGGGCCTCACATGATCGAACGCATGGGCCTTGCCGCGCTGCGCCAGCTTGACCCGGAGCGGGCCCATGGCCTGGCCCTGACGGCCTTGAACGCGGGGTTTGGTCCGCGGTCCGGGCCGCTGACCTCCGATCGGTTGCGCGTACGGGTGGCGGGGCTGGACCTGCCCAACCCCATTGGTCTGGCCGCAGGATTCGACAAGAACGCGACGGCGCTGAAGGCCCTGGGGCACACTGCGTTCGGGTTCCTGGAGGTGGGCGCCGCCACCCCCCGTCCGCAGCCGGGCAACCCCAAGCCGCGCCTGTTCCGCCTGGCCGAGGACCGCGCCGCCATCAACCGCTTTGGGTTCAACAATGACGGCGCGCAGACCATCGCCGCCCGCCTGAAAGCCCGGCCTTCCAACGGAATTGTTGGCCTGAACCTGGGCGCCAACAAGGACAGCGCGGACCGTGCCGCTGATTTCGCGCAGGTCCTGACGGTTTGCGGCGCCCATGTGGATTTCGCCACCGTCAACGTCAGCAGCCCGAACACGGAAAAACTGCGCGACCTGCAGGGGCCCAAGGCTTTGTCCGCGCTTTTGTCCGGCGTGCGGGCCGCGCGGGACGCATTGGCCCGGCCGATCCCTTTGTTCCTCAAGATCGCGCCCGACCTCAGCCCTGCGGAGATAGAGGGCCTAGCACAGGTGGCGCAAAGCATGGACGGCATCATTGCCACCAATACGACGCTTGACCGCGAAGGCCTCCACTCGGCCCATGCCCATCAAACCGGGGGGCTGTCAGGCGCGCCGCTGTTCGAAAAGTCGACGCGCGTCTTGGCGCACCTTTCCACGTTGCTGCCGGGGGTGCCATTGATCGGCGTCGGCGGTGTGGGCACGGCAGAGCAAGCCTATGCCAAAATCCGCGCAGGCGCGTCCGCGGTGCAGCTTTACACCGCGTTGGTTTACGAGGGCCCATCCTTGGCGGCGCGTTTGGCCACGGGATTGGACCGTCTGTTGGCGCGGGACGGGTTCACGTCCGTCTCGGAGGCCGTGGGGACGGATCGGGACCGCTGGCTTTAGCCGCAGCTGCGCACAAAAGGCTCGAAAGAAAAAAGACCGGCACAGGGGGGCCCGTGCCGGTCTTGCAGTGTGGCGCGGCGAGAGAGAGGGCACCGCGCCGGGGGGGATCAGTCGTCGTCCAGACCTTCTTCTTTGATGCGGGCGAAGATTTCTTCGGCGCGGGTCGGCGCGCCGGACACCAGGGTCACGCTGCCGACGGTCACGCGGTCCGAGGGGCTGTCCACGTTGGCGTTGAACTGGTCGAACGCTGCGCCCTGGGCGCCGCTGCGGGTGGAGACCGTCACGTTGGCGCCATTGCCCTTTTTGACGATGCGCTGGTCCTGCGTGCTGAAGTCTTGGTTGAAGTGTGCGATGGCACCGGCTGCGCCGCCGGGGACTTGGGCCGATGCGGCACCGGCCAGAACTGCGGTTGCGACGAGGGCGGAAGTGATGAGGGTTTTCATAATGTTAGTCCTTTTGCGTTGCGGTGGGCCTTGATCGTTGCGGCGGCCCGGGGGTGAGGAGCGTTGGGCGTCTTGCCCGTGCTGATGAGAAACATATGCGGCAGGGGCGGATCACTCTCAATGCACGTGAGCGTGAGATGGGGCGGATCTACGTGCGTTTATGCACATCACTAACAGAGG
>JBCBVM010000007.1:0-135731 GCA_039817645.1 Pseudomonadota bacterium
GATGGACGGGCGGGTCAAGACCCTGCACCCCAAGGTCCATGGCGGCCTGCTGGCCTTGCGCGACAATCCCGACCACGCTGCGGCCATGGAGGCGCATGGGATCGGCGGCCTCGAACGGGTAGAGGTTCACCACCAACAGATCGATGCCGCCGATCCCATGCGCCTCCATGGCCGCAGCGTGGTCGGGATTGTCGCGCAAGGCCAGCAGGCCGCCATGGACCTTGGGGTGCAGGGTCTTGACCCGCCCGTCCATCATCTCCGGGAAGCCGGTGACTTCCGCCACGTCCTTGACGGTCAATCCTGCCTCCCGCAGGGCTTTTGCCGACCCGCCGGTGGACAGCAACTCCACCCCCCGTGCGGCCAAAGCCGTGCCCAGCTCAACCAGCCCCCCCTTGTCCGAGACAGAGATCAAAGCGCGTTTCAGCGGAATGAGGGTCATTGGGGGTCTTCCTTGGCCTGCCAGTCAGACCCGTTCCGCGGGCGTGGGCGGCAACTCCGTCGCCTCCTGCGCGCGAACCAGGGTCCAGGTGATGGTGGCGGCATATGTCACAATGCGGTCGGATAAAACCAGTTGTTGCGACGGACGCGGTTTCAGGCGCCCGGCCTCAAGATAGACGGAGGCTTCGATCCGCATCTCGATCTGGCGGCCGGGTCGGAAAATCCAAACCTCGCCCGATGGCAACAGGATCGAAACGGCGCGCCCGCCCATGTCCACCTGTGCCTGCGCGTCGGGGTGCAGATGGAACCGCAGATGATAGGGCACGCCCTGCAAGGCCTTATCGGTCTGGGCCGTGTCGAAGACGGCTTTGTCGGCGGTGCTCACGGCGCGGAGCGACTCCTCCCCCTCCAGCTTGCGACCATCATTGCTCAGCACCAGGCGCCGCAGATGGGCCAGACCGTAGGCGGGCACAAAGCCGTCATGGGCCATGAAGACCGTCGTTGCGGCCTGGCTGGAACTGCGCTGCCATTGGACCTTTTTCGGGATGTCGACCAAGGGCGCGATGCGGCGGCCGCTTTCCTGGATCAACGGGCCGATTTGGGAGGAGGAGCGCCCATCAAGCGTGAGCGTTGAGTGCGACGGGGTCGCGCGTCCGGCACGATGCCAATCGGCGCCGTAAGCCCCGCCGGGGCCGCAATTGACAATCAACGGGCAGGGGCCCGACGTCATCTCGAAGGCCAAAGTGGACGCATGGGCGCTGCCAGAGACGCGGCCCGTGGGCGGCTGTGCCGCGTCCACGATCAGGGATGTCCGCCCGTGGCGCAGGGAAATGTAGCCCATGACCAAGTAGTTCTCGTTCCGGGTCTTGGAGCCGGAACTGGTCAACACACGGTCCAGGCGCCCCGACGCGCCGGGTCCGCCGCCATGGAACCGCGCCAGACTGCCATCGGCATGGCGCAGGCTGCGCAGGGTGGGAATCATGCGCGTCTGCGCCGTTGTCAGGCCTTGGGGCACGTCCTGCCCGGCGCCGCCAAGGGCTTGGACCGCCCAATCGAGCAGAGAGGCGATTTCCAGCAAAGCTTCCGGGTTGCGGGACGCAATGCCCCCTTCGTAGCTGATGTCCTCAGCCAGACCCGCCGCCATGGCGTCGGCGGCGTCAAGGCTGAGGCCGTCCCACCCTTCCAGGGTCAGGCCTGCATAGACCAGGGCCGTCAGCGCCTCCATCTGCGGCAAACCAGCGGGGGCATCGCCATGGGTGCGGCGCAGATAGGCCGTCTGCCGATAAAAGGCATCGAACAGCAGGGCTTGGTCCTGACGCGCCATGGGGCCAAGCAAGATCGGGGCGTGGCAGATGAATCGAAGCAGCCGCCGACCGGTAAGCGCGGCGGACCAGCCCGGCCCCTTGCCGCGCCCGAACTGTCGCAGCCAAGACAGGACCCATTGGCGGGCCAGGTCCGCGGCCTCTCGGTCGCCAAGGGACATAAGATCGTCCAGCCAGCCAAAACCGTGCAGTTGCATCTCAAATGGGGTGGAGGGCGGTGTCAGGGTCCAGGGGTCCTGGAGCGGAGCTTCCAGGACTTGGCCCGCAAGATGCCAAATGCCCTGTCGGATTTGCCCACCCCGCCGGGGCAGGCCCGCATCGCGGGGCTGTGGGTGCCATACGAAGGCCCGGGTCCCACGAGGTCCACGCGCCCGATACACGCGCCAGCGCGTCGCGATGCTGTCCCGCAAGCTGCCCTGTGCCATTCAGATGCTCCGGACCCGTTTCGCGGGTCTTCCTTGGCACCGGAGCGTAGTTGTTTCGATGCGGCCTGTCACGCACTGCCCGTTGTGGACGTATCGGCCTTGCGCAGGGCCGCCATGTAGAAGCCATCGATGCCGCCCAACTCTGGCCAGAGATCGGGCAACAGCCGAAGGCCGTGGGGCGACGCAGCCTCGGCGGGCAAGCCATAGGTTGCGGGATCCAACGGGATCGCCGTCAAGCCAGGATGGCGTTTGAGGGCGGCCGTGATCTGATGCTCCCCCTCCACCGGCAAAAGGGAACAGGTGCAATAGACCAGCGTTCCCCCGGGTTGCAGGAACTTCAGCGCCCGATCCAGCAGGCGATATTGCAACTTGGTCAATGCCTCCACATCGCGGGCTTGGCGCAGGTGGGGCAAGTCGGGATGGCGGCGGATGGTGCCAGTGGCGGTGCACGGCGCATCCAGCAGGACAGCGTCGAAGGGTGCGTCCGGTGTCCACGCCAAAGCGTCTGCGACGACGATTTCGGCGTGAAGCTGGGTTCGGGCCAGGTTGTCCGTGACCCGCCGCAGCCGCGCCTCGGAGATGTCGAGGGCGGTCACCCGCGCCCCGGCGGACGCCAGCTGCATGGTCTTGCCCCCAGGGGCGGCGCACAGGTCCAGGACCCTTTGGCCCGACACGTCCCCAAGCAAGCGCGCGGGGATTGCGGCAGCGGCGTCTTGGACCCACCACGCACCAGCGACATAGCCGGGCAGTTCGGACACTTGACCCCCGCTGCGCCGGAACGACCCGGAGGGAAGCAGGGTGGCGCCTTCGACGGCGACCCCGGGTTTGGCCGTCAAGTCGAGCGCGGCTGGGCGCAGATGCGCGGCTTCCATGGCCAGCAATCGGTCCCGCCCCCAAGCCTTTGCCAGAGGCTTGCGCAGCCAGGGTGGCAAGGTCGGCCGGGCGGTCGCGGCCCAATCCTCGGCTGTGACGCCGCGCAGGATGGCATTGACCAGGCCCGCTTGGCGCACCGTCTTGGGGTTGGTCCGCGTCAGGGCCACAGCGTCATGGACAACGCCATGTGGGGCGGCACTTTCTTCAAACATCTCAACCATGGCCAAGCGCAGGATGTCACGCACCCGGGTCGCGGGTTGCCGCTCAACCCGCGTCTTTAGCAGGGCATCCGCCCGCCCCATATGCCGCAGGGTTTGCCCCGCCAGCCGCAGGGCACGCGCGGCTTGGGGCCCGGACAGGCCGCTGGCACGATCCTCCAACATGCGGCCATCGCGCAGCACATGGGCCAAAAGGCGCAACACGCCCCGGCGCACGGCCAGGCTTTCGGGCATCTCCGTCATGGTGTCGCGCCTTCTTTGATCTTCAGCCCGTGGGGGGTATATCCAAACCATACCAGCGGCAAGGAGCGTGCCCCATGGCCAACCGTATGAGTGTGGATCCGACCCATTTGCCCGACGCGCGGGACGATGCCCCGGCTTGTCCGACATCTGGCCGCAAGCCGGAGGTGGCAGTGACCCCGCTGACCGCCGAGCAGGAGGCCGCGCGCCGCGCCGCCTTGCCCGAAGCTGCACGCCGCGCCCTGGAAGAGGCTGACGCGCGGAAGGCCAAGGACCTGGGGCTACCCAAAGAACTCGGCGGGCGCGACGGGCCGGAGCCGGTCCGTTACGGGGATTGGGAGCTGAAGGGCATCGCCATCGATTTTTGACGGCGCGTTTACCGGATGCGGAGATCGGCGGAGTCGCCCGCCCCGCGATCTGCGGTGAAGCGCAAGACATTGCCGTCGCGGGCCACGGTCTGACAGTTATCGGGCAGCTTGCGGACGGCGGTGTTGATGGTCCGGCAGAAGTAACCGCCTTCCCACCGCCAGGACCCGGTCACCCGAAACCCAAATGCACGCCCGCCGATGCCGCCATCGGGCGTCACCGTCAACCGCACCCCGTCGCCAGAGAGTTGCCGCCCCTGGACCAGAGATACGAACGCATCGCGGGAACCGATGGGCTCAAACGCGGCCGCGGGGGTGGTCATGATCAGGAGAAGGGCAAGCATACGCATATGAAGGCTACGCCCCGACATGCCCGTTGGATCACTTCAGGCCCAGGACATTGAGCATATCGAATTCGCCCGGCCCCTTGGCCTGACCCCAAAGCGCGGCCTTCAACGCACCGCGGGCAAAGACTGAGCGGTCGGACGCCTGGTGCCGAAGGGTGATGCGTTCGCCTTGGGCGGCGAAGATCACGTCATGGTCCCCAATGACGTCGCCCCCGCGAACGGCGTGAAAGCCGATGGCGCCGCGGACCCGTTCGCCGGTGATGCCATCCCGGGCGCGATCCGCCACATCTGGCAAGGGCACCCCCCGTCCCCGTGCCGCCGCATCACCAAGCATCAAGGCCGTTCCCGATGGGGCGTCGACTTTGTGGCGGTGGTGGGTTTCCACGATCTCGATGTCGTAGTCGGGGTCTAACGCGGCGGCCACCTGCTGCACCAACTGGGTCAACAGGTTGACGCCTAGGCTCATGTTTCCCGCGCGGACAATCGTGGCGTGCCGGGCGGCCCGTTCGATGGCGGCCAAATCCGCCGCATCCATCCCCGTCGTCCCGATGACGTGGACCGCCCGTGCTTGGGCCGTCAGTTCCGACATGGCGACGGTTGCGGCGGGGGTGGTGAAATCTATGACGGCTTGCGCGTTTGCCACGACCTCGATGGGATCGTCTGTCACCGGCACGCCATTGGCCGCACCGCCCATCATCTGGCCCAAATCCTGCCCCGCCCAAGGGTGGCCCGGCGCCTCGGTCACGCCGATCAGATGTGCCTGGTCCGATGCCGTGATCACGTCGATGAGCATCCGGCCCATGCGGCCAGAGCCGCCCATGACGACGATACCTGGCCCTGTCTTCGGCTCCATTGCAGCCTCCTGTCCCAATTGCCTGCACGTCTTGGGCCAAGCCCCGCCGTCATGCAATGCTTGCGCTTGCACTGACGGGCGCATGGGCCTATCCCCGGCGCCTCAGCACAAGAGGCCCGCAATGGCGAAGAACCGGTTTGAGACAGGGGGCGGTCCGTCGCAGCGTCAGTTGCGCGTGGGCGAGTTGATCCGCCGTACATTGTCCGACGTTCTGATCCGGGGCGACGTCCACGACCCGGACTTGAACGCCATGTCGATCACCGTCGGAGAGGTGACGGTTTCGCCCGATCTGAAGATCGCGACGGCCTGGGTTCTGCCCCTGGGCGGCAAGGACCCAGACGGCGCGATCAAAGCGCTGAAGCGCAATAAGGGAGAGTTGCGGCGTGCCGTTGGAAAAGAAATGACACTCAAATTCTCCCCCGATCTGCGGTTTCGCATCGACGAGACGTTTGACCGGATGGACGATACCCGCCGCCTGTTCTCGGACGCCAAAGTGCGTCGTGATCTGGAGGACGATGCCGAGGGGGATGCATGATCGCGTTCTCGCTCCTTTGGGTTCTCATCCTGTCCAGCGGCGCTTTGGCGGAACCATGCGAAAGCGTTCGGCACCGTGACCATATGTTCACGGTCTGCACGGCTGACCTTGATGTCCACGAAATTTCGCTCCGCCACTCGGACGCGAAGGCAGAGTTGATTGGCGACTTTCGCCGCCTGACCGAGACGACGGGCGCGCCGGTTCTGTTTGCCATGAACGCGGGGATGTATCACCCGGACCGTGCGCCCGTCGGCCTTTACGTGGAAGACGGCAAGCAGGTGACCCCAATCGTGACACGCGAAGGGCCGGGGAACTTTGCCATGTTGCCCAACGGGGTCTTTTGTCTGTCGGAGGATCGGGCCCGCGTGGTCGAGAGCCGTGCCTTCGCCGCCGATCCCCCGGCCTGTTCCGACGCCACGCAATCTGGTCCCATGTTGGTGATCGATGGCGCGCTTCATCCCCGGTTCCTGCCAAACAGCACGTTTCGCAACATCCGCAACGGGGTCGGTGTCCAAGCGGACGGGCGCACGGTCCATTTCGTCATCTCGGACGACGCGGTCACGTTTCACGAATTGGCGACCCTATTCCGGGACCGTTTGAACGCGCCAAACGCCCTGTATTTCGACGGCCGTGTGTCACGGCTCCATGCGCCCGGCCTCGATCGCAGCGATTTTGGCCTGCCCATGGGCCCCATCGTCGCCGTGACGGAGCGGTAGCGTATGGGGCGGCGTAAGAAGGGCCGGGACATCCACGGCTGGGTCATCATCGACAAACCGGCAGGGATGGGGTCGACCGATGTCGTAAGCAAGGTTCGCTGGGCCTTTGACGCCAAGAAGGCGGGCCATTCCGGGACGCTGGACCCGGACGCGACGGGCGTGTTGGCCGTGGCCCTGGGCGAGGCGACGAAGACTGTCCCTTTTGTGACCGATGCGCTGAAAGGGTACAGGTTTCGAGTGTCCTGGGGGGCCGAGACATCCACCGACGATGCATCGGGACTTGTCCTGCGGCAGGCACCGGACCGCCCGGACGCGGACGCCATCCAGGCGGCTTTGCCATCCTATCGCGGACAGATTGACCAAGTGCCCCCCCAAGTGTCCGCAGTGAAGGTAGACGGCGCGCGTGCCTATGACTTGGCCCGGGACGGGGAGATCATGGACCTGGCCGCGCGCCCCCTCTGGGTGGAGCGTTTGGACCTCCTCGACCAGGATGACGCGGGCGCAACCCTGGAGATGGTCTGCGGCAAGGGCGGCTATGTCCGGGCCATCGCGCGCGACCTTGGGCGGGATTTGGGATGTTTTGGGCACGTGGCTTGGCTGCGCCGCACGTTCTCCGGCCCGTTCACGGCAGTTGGGGCCAACGCGCTGGCGCAGATCGAAGAGCTGGCGCGGACGCCGGAAATCGACGCGCTGCTGCAGCCGCTGGAACTGGGTCTGGCCGATCTGCCTGAATTGCGCACGACCGACATCGGCGCCACACGCCTGCGGCACGGCAACCCTGGCGAAGTTCTGGAGGGCGCCGATTACGGCGACAGCGCCTGGGCCAGCCTGCGTGGAGAAGCGATCGCAGTGGGCACTTACCGCGCAGGTCTGCTCCACCCGTCGCGGGTGTTCGTGCGCTGAAACACTTTTGCTGCGCTCCGGCGGCCCCAGCTTGGCGAATTGTTACAACTGATCACGGAAACTGGCCTAGACCCTCCGCTTGGGTGACCACTGCGTGAGGGGGGCTGCGCAGACCGGCATGGGGCAGGCTAAACACAGGTCAACGCAACATTCGCTTCTAGGACCTGACCCATGACACATTCCACCACACAAACCGCCTGGACCCTTCTGATCGCAGGCGCCTTGGCCACCATCGCCTTCGACCTTTTCGGCCAGGGCCTTTCCCCGCTTGCCGGATTTGCAAAACTGGCGCCGGTGGGCTTGGCCCAAGCCACCCTGTCGAAAGTCTTCGGCGCCGCGCCCAAAGGCGCCGCGGATACCCTGCACATTCTGACGGGAATGGTCGCCTACCCCCTCGGCTATTTCCTGATTGCCCGTCCTTTGGCGGCCAAAATTACACCTTGGATGCACTGGTCCTTGGTCGCCACGGCCTATGGCGTGGGTCTCTGGGTGTTTGCCCTTTACGTGATGGCCCACCTGGTCGCGGGCAACGCACCGTTCCTCGGCTTCTCCGGCATCACCTGGGTCGCGCTTTGGGGCCACATCCTCTTCGCGCTGGTCGCCGCCGCCGTGATCGAGACGCGTTTGCCTCGGACACAGCCCCTGGCCCAGGCCGCATAAGCCCCCAACCTCACAACCGGACCCGTCCCTGTTGCACTCAGGGGCGGGTCTTTGTCATTTGGGGCCATGCAAACGCGCAGCTTCACCAAGGGCGATGCCCCCTCGACCGCCACCTACAGCGACGACGACCGTTACCGATATGACTTAACTCGGATCTGGGACCCGGTCGGGTCGAAGGTGAATTTCGTCATGTTGAACCCCTCCACCGCCACCGAGATCGCCAATGACCCCACGGTGGAGCGGTGTGAGCGACGGGCCCGGGCCCTGGGGCATGGCGCGTTCTGCGTCACCAACATCTTTGCCTATCGGGCGACCGACCCGAAGGATATGCGCGCTCAATCCGACCCCGTGGGCGGTGCGGCCAACGATGCGGCGATCCGGGCCGCCGCGCTTTGGGCGGATGCCGTGGTCTGTGCTTGGGGGACCCATGGCGCGCACCTGTCCCGGGGACGGCATGTCGAAGCACTGCTTCGGGCCACGGCGCGGCCCCTGTACCATTTGGGCCTGTCCAAGGCGGGGCATCCAAAGCATCCGCTTTACATCGGGTACGCCACGCAACCCGTTCCGTGGGGTGCCAACCAATGATCCTGACGCGCCGGGATGTCATAGCGGACGATGGCACGCGGCTGGCGGTTCGCATGGCTGGCGACGGCCCGCCGCTCATCTTGCTCCACGGTTTTCCGCAGAATCACCGCTGTTGGCTCAAGGTTCTGCCGGACCTGGCGCAGCGCTTCACCTGCATCTTGCCTGATTTGCGCGGCTACGGGGACAGTGATGCGCCCGCCGACGACCCGGACCACATGGTTTATGCAAAGCGACGGATGGCGTTGGATGTGGCGCAAATCATGGACGCGCTTGGGGTCGCGCAGGCCCGACTTGTTGGGCACGACCGGGGCGCGCGGGTTGCCTATCGGTTCGCTTTGGACCACCCCACGCGGGTCACCCGATTGGCCATCTTGGAAGTCATTCCCACAGTTGCATTTTGGGAGGCATGGACCGCCGACTTGGCCCACAAAGCGTATCACTGGAATTTCCTGGCACAGCCCGCGCCCTTGCCGGAACGGATGATTGGGGCCGATCCCAAGGGCTTTGTCGATTGGACCCTTGAAAGCTGGACCCTGGGTCAAACGCTTTCGGTCTTTGCCCCGGATGCTTTGGCAAGTTATCGGGACCAGGCGGCCGATCCTGCAAGACTGTCGGCCATGTGCGCGGATTATCGGGCGGGCTATCACACGGACCGGGCCATAGACGCGGCGGATCAGGCAGCGGGACGAAAGATCGAGGCGCCGATGCTGTTCGTCTGGGCGCGGCACGGCTTTCCGGCCAGCACGGGCGATCCCGCGTCGGTTTGGCGGAAATGGGCGCATTCGGTCGAAGATACTTCAGTCGCCAGCGGACACTTCGCCATGGAAGAAGCGCCGCAGGAGGTTGCTGCGGCGCTCAATGCGTTTTTGTGATCCCGTCCGGTCAGCTCGCCACTGCGGGCGTCATCGGGGTGGTTGGTGTCGTGGGCGTCGTTGGTGTCGTCGGTGTGGTTGGCGTCATCGGTGCCGGTGCCCCCTCGGGGAACCCAGCCACCAACGTGACAGACGCCGGATCCAGGTTTTGCGCGCCGGTCACGCGCATGATTTCCGCCCCGTTGGCCAGGATGGTCGCACCTGTGTTGTCCGCGAAATTTACCACCGTGATAGTCGGCGCGGTCGCGTCGGGGTCATAGGACACTTCCAACAGGTCCTCGGCCGGGTTGAAATCCGTGACAATGGCCACTTGGCCCGGATTGATCAACGTCGTGCCCCGGAAAGTATCCGCCAGGTCGCCGCCAATGCCAATGTCGCCCGATCCGAGGATCAGAAGGTCGGTGCCCGCACCGCCGCTGATCGTGTCGCCCACGTCCGCGTCCACCGTAACACCGTCCTCGAAGGTCAACGCATCATCCGCCACGCCGATCAGCGTGTCGGCGCCAAAGTTGCCGGTCATCACGTCGGCGCCCAAGCCACCGGACAGGAAATCGTTCCCCCGGTCGCCTGCCATGGTGTCGTTGCCCGCGCCGCCAAGCAGACTGTCGGCGCCGTCTTCGCCATTGAGGCTGTCATTTCCATCGCCACCATCGAGCGTGTCGGCGTTGAAACCGCCCAGCAGCGTGTCGTCGCCCGCGCCACCGGAGACCGAGTCATCGCCAGATCGACCCAGAAGCTGGTCCGCCCCGTCGCCGCCATCCAGCGTGTCCGCGTCGCCGCCACCATCAAGTGTGTCGTTCCCCGCACCACCCGTAAGTGTGTCTTCGCCAATCCCGCCGCCCAAACTGTCATCGCCGAACCCGCCATCCAGCGAGTCGTCCCCGGCGCCACCCGTCAGTGTGTCGAACCCTGTGCGACCGAACACGGTGTCGTTCCCGTTCTGGCCGTTGGCAACGTCGTTTTGGGATCCTGCTTCCAGCAGATCATTGCCGTCCCCGCCCAGCAAAGTGTCGTCGCCCTGGCCGCCACCCAGGGTGTCATTGCCCCCCAGGCCTGTGACGCTGTCATCACCTAGAAGAGCGCGGATCGATTCCGCGCCATCGGTGCCGACCAACACGTCGTCGCCGTTGGATGGCTCGTCCCCGCCGACAGGGGCCGTGGGGCTGCCGTTGTCATCATCATCGTCATCGAACAAAGCCACAAGGCCGCCGACAAAAAGGAGACCCCCTAAAGCGATCAATCCAAGCATGCAGACACTCCAATCACGTCAAACGACTTCCCTCATCGTCCTTCATGAATACCAGCCCAGAAACGCCTGGCCAGTCGAATTTGACAAAGAAATGCGCGACTAAGGGCGGCAATGCGTCCCTATGTCAGGGTGTCGGGAACAATACCTAACGTTCCTAATGACTGTTTCCGTTGCGGGCGGATGACGTCGCGACCGGCTGTCTTTGATCTGTCAGTCAGGGTGGTTTGGATCAGGCGGCAGGCACCAATTGGATGTCACCCTCGGAGATTTCCGTCCCGGGTGACAGGCGCACCACGGCCGCCCCGTTCAGACGTACCTCAATCGCCTCGACGGTGGCGGCAATCTGGACGGTCGGCATTTGACCGGGTGCGGGGGCATAGGCGGCGTCATAGACGATTTCCAGCATGTCCTCCGTCCGGTCGAAATCTGTGATCAGCGGCGCGTCTTGTTCGTCAGCCGTCGGTGCGTCGGTCAGGTCAGAGCCAAAGACACCCGCCGACGGGGCCTTGAACAGGTAAAGGTCGCTGCCCGCGCCGCCCGTCAGCGTGTCGCCTTGCCCCCCGGCAAGCGTGTCATTCCCGGCCTCGCCCCAAAGGACATCACCGGTATCGGCATCGCCTTCGCCAGGGACGTCGACCTGCGTGCCGTCCAGAATGTCGTCGCCTTGGCCACCCAAGACCGTGTCCTGACCCAACATCCCGAACAGCCGATCATCGCCGTCACCACCGCGGAGGAGGTCATCGCCATCGCCCCCGGCCAGCAGGTCGTCGCCGTCGCCCCCCGCCAGGTCGTCGTCGCCGTCTTCGCCATAAAGGACGTCATCGCCACCCTGGCCAAGCAGGGTGTCTGTGCCCGTCCCACCATATAGGCCGTCATTCCCATCCTGGCCGTCCACGTGGTCGTCACCATCATTGGCGATCAACAGGTCCCCCTGCGCACTGCCGACCATCGTATTGTCGCCGCCATTGCCGAGGATCGCATCCTCATCAAAGAGGGTGGGCGGCATATCATCGCCATCGCTCAACTGATCCCCGGCCACTTGATCGGTCGGGTCCGGTCCATCAAACGCTTGCTCTTTCCCATCGGCTTTCGGGGTGTCGGGGGTGTTCCCCTCCTCCTCCGTCACCACAGGGTCGACGAGCAACAGGCCAGAAGCGACCAATCCCAACAAACCGGCAAGCATCAGCATAGGCGTGGGCCTTTCCTTAGCCGTCAGATCCGGACGGCACGGCACCTGCGGGCCAACACGCGGCCACAGTGGCTTGGGCGTATCACGGGGGGCAGAACTTCTACAGATAATAAGGGTTAACGCGTTAACGAGCAGGTGAGGCTGTCCATTGGCGTCCCGTGTCACAAGTATCGCTGCATTTAAGGCTTCCATCGCGCGGGGAACTGGTCTAAGCGCCGCGCTTACTCCAAAGGCCTTGCTGGACGACATCCCGGCTTGCGCCATTCCCCTAACGCTGAAGGAGACCCCGATGTCGATTACGCCAGACGCGAAAGCGCAACTAATCAATGACTACGGCCTCAAAGAGGGCGATACCGGTTCCCCCGAGGTGCAGGTTGCCATCCTGACAAGCCGGATCAGCACCCTGACCGAGCATTTCAAGACCCATAAGAAGGACAACCACTCTCGTCGTGGCCTTCTGAAACTGGTCGCACAGCGCCGGAAACTCCTGGACTACACCAAGGCCAAGGACGAAGCCCGCTACCAAGACCTGATCAAGCGGCTTGGCATTCGCCGCTAAGACGCCAAGATCAAGGGAAAGAAAGGCCGCCAGGATGGGCGGCCTTTTTGGTTTTGGTGGGCCGGGCCGCGTCACATCCGGTCGCGCCCGAGCCAGACCCTAGCCGCCCAACCCTTCGGCCAACGCGATCCATAACGGGATGGAAAGCAGGGCGATGGGCGTGCCCAGACCTGTGGAGGCGCCGACATAGGCCGAGGGGTTTGCCTCCGGCAGGGCCGCGCGCAAGGTCGGTGGGCCAGAGATGTCTGAACTTGAGGCGGCCATCACCGCCAGCAACACCGCGCCACCCAACGAAAAGCCCACGCCATGGTGCAGCGCCACGCCGACGCCAAAGCCCAGGGCGCCATGGACCAAGGGCGACACCAGCGCGTAGGCAAGATAGGCATGCGCCGCGCCGCGCAGGTCCGACAAGCGGGTCCAAGCGTCCATACCCATGATGAGCATAAGAAGGGACAGCAAGCCGTAGAAGAATGGGGCATAGAAGTCGTCATAAAGGGACTGCGGCTCGGCCCAGAGGCCAATGCCGATCCCAAGGATTAAGGCAGAGATTGCGGGGCTGCGCAGAGTATCGACCAAAATCCCCCTCGCGCCGATATTGGGCAGGTTGCCCCTGCCCATCGCGGCCGCTCCGCCGCTGACATGCACGGATTGCCGGGCTTCCGCCAAGCGCGCAAGCATGATTGCCGTCAGCAGGGCAGCCACGTCCATGAAAGGATAAAGCGCGCCGATATAGCCTTCGTAAGACATCCCATTATCTTCCAGCGCCGCTATACCCGCCGCCAATGTCGAGGCGGAGACGGCGCCGAACAGGCCAGCCGTCGCCATGCCATCGACCGGCCTCACCCCGCGTCCGCGGGTCAGGGCCCAAGCACCAAGCAACACAATGACAACCCCCAAAGCCATGGCCGCAATGGCGGGCAGGATCAAATCCAAAGGGTCCGCGCGGCGGATTGCCATGCCGGCGCCAAGGCCAACTTTCAACAGCAGTACCACGACAATGAAGGCGTAGACCGGCTTGGGGATTCGCAACTTGCTGCCCATGGCCGCCAGCAACATGCCGCCCATCAGAAAGGCCAGCGTGGGCTTCTGCAGCTGTTCGACCAAGGTCGGCGCGAAGGTTGAGAGGATGTCCATGGCCTGCTCCTGTGTGGCTGAGCAGCACCTAGGCGCCATCATAGATTAATAAAAATACATTGAATGGTGATTATCATGCGATAAAACAGAACGAATGGCATCTCTCAACTATCACCATCTCCGGTACTTTGCTGAAGTGGCCGAGGATGGTCACCTGACGCGCACGGCCGATCGGCTGAACCTGTCGCAATCCGCCCTGTCTGCACAGATTCGAACGCTGGAAGACCGGTTGGGCCAGCCTCTGTTTGACCGTGTTGGCCGTCGCCTTGTCTTGACCGAGGCGGGGCACATTGCCCTGGCTCACGCCCGCCGTATTTTTCGCAGGGGCCAGGATTTGCTCGCCGTCTTGGACCAAAGCGCCGAAGCGGTTCCAACGCTTCGGGTGGGGGCGTTGTCGACCCTATCCCGGAACTTCCAGATGCGGTTTTTGTCGCCTGTCCTAGGCCAGGGCGACTTGGATCTGATGCTGCAACCGGGGTCCGAAACGGCGTTGCTGTCAGCACTCCGCGCGTGGGAATTGGACATCATCTTAACCACGCGCGTGCCGGAGGATGCGCTTGTCATGGCCCATCGCATTGACGCCCAGCCCATCGGCCTTCACGGGGTGCCATCCCTGATGACGGCGCCCACCTTAGGGGCCTTGCTGGGCGCGGCGCCCTTCATTTTGCCGACTGAGCCGTCGATCCACGCCGGGTTTGCCGGGCTTTGCGACAGGCACGGCGTTGCCCCGCGTATCGCGGCCCGTGTGGACGATATGGCCATGGTCCGCCTTCTGGCTCGGGCGGGGCAGGGCGTCGCCGTGGCTCCGGCGGTTGTGGTTGCCGGCGAACTCTCGGCTGGGCGATTGGTGACAGCGCCTTTCACGCTCCCGTTGGAGGAAACATTCTATGCGGTTACCCTCCCTCGGCTCTTCCCGCATCCGATATTGCAGACCCTGCTTGGCCAATCGGCGAAGGCCAGTTGATCCGCTGGGGCATCACCTGAGCGCACCAACCCCGTCGCCAGATCAATGGTATGTCGCAGACATGGAAGGCGAGGTGCGTGCCCCCGTCGCTCGACCTTGCCCACAGCCGTTTGGACGCCATGTTCGGAGGAGTTTTGCCGCCTCGCCCGCTCCGTCAAGACGTGTCGTTGGCGGCGAACGGCAGCTTCCCTCCGATCAGTAACCGTGCTCCATAGGTCCCGTTGGTCAGGGCCATGACACGGCGCCGATGCCATTGGCGAAGGGCACAAACCGATCCATTTGCGTGCCGGTTCCGGCCCGACGATCTGGCTCCGGGGACCTCACCTAAAAACCCCAAGACCTTGCCCAGATCGAACCGCTTCCAATTGGACGCCACTTCCGTTAGGACCCCACCATCTGAGACGTGACGCCCCGACCCCGGCGTCGTGCAATAGGAACAGGGGTCGGCGGCAATGGGGCCGCCATGCGAACGGCGCACTGGCAGGGGCCAGACAGCGCTATACAGGATGACACATGTTCAACATCGTTAAGAAAGAGATGGAGTGGGGCCATGACACCCTCACTCTGGAGACGGGCAAAGTGGCCCGTCAGGCCGATGGCTGCGTGATCGCCACCTATGGCGAGACCAGCGTCATGGCCGCGGTGACCTATGCAAAGGCACCCAAGCCCGGGCAGGATTTCTTCCCCCTGACCGTGCATTACAACGAGAAATACTATGCCGCCGGTAAAGTGCCCGGTGGCTTCTTCAAGCGGGAGGCCCGGCCGACCGAGAAAGAAACCCTGACGTCGCGCCTGATCGACCGTCCGATCCGGCCCTTGTTCGTGGATGGCTTCAAGAACGAAGTCCTCGTGATCTGCACCGTGCTGTCCCACGATCTGGAAAATGACCCAGACATCGTGGCGATGATCGCGGCCTCCGCGGCGCTCACCATCTCGGGCGCGCCGTTCATGGGCCCGATTGCGGGCGCACGCGTTGGCTTCGTGGATGGCGAATACATCCTGAACCCATCCGTGGAAGACATGGATCAGCTCAAGAACAACCCCGAGCAGCGTCTCGACTTGGTTGTCGCGGGCACCAAAGACGCCGTCATGATGGTGGAGTCGGAGGCTTACGAGCTGTCCGAGGCCGAAATGCTGGGCGCCGTGAAGTTCGGTCATGAGCAGATGCAGCCTGTGCTGGACCTGATCGTGGCGCTGGCCGAAGACGCCGCCAAAGAGCCGATGGATTTCCAACCGCCCGAGTTCGACGATCTAATGGCCGCCGTAATGGCCGCAGGCGAAGACCAGATGCGCGCCGCCTATGCCATCACCGACAAGCAGGAACGGACCTCTGCCGTTGCCGCCGCAAAAGAGGCCATCAAGGCCGGTTTGAGCGAAGAGCAACTGGAAGATGCGAACCTCGGTACTGCGCTGAAAAAGCTCGAATCCAAAGTGCTGCGCGGCGATGTGGTCAAGAACGGCAAGCGGATTGACGGGCGTGCCCTCGATACCGTGCGTCCCATCGTGTGTGAAACCGGCCTGCTGCCCCGGACCCACGGGTCGGCCCTGTTCACCCGCGGGGAGACGCAAGGCTTGGTCGTCACCACGCTGGGCACGGGCGATGATGAGCAGATCATCGATGCACTGCACGGCAACTTCCGGTCCAACTTCCTGTTGCACTACAACTTCCCGCCCTATTCGGTTGGCGAAGTCGGTCGTTTCGGCCCGCCGGGTCGCCGCGAAATCGGCCACGGGAAACTGGCTTGGCGCGCGTTGCAGGCGGTTCTACCCTCGGCCACGGACTTCCCCTACACCGTGCGTCTGGTGTCTGAGATCACGGAATCCAACGGGTCCAGTTCCATGGCGTCGGTCTGCGGCGGGTCCCTGTCGATGATGGATGCGGGCGTGCCGTTGAAGGCACCGGTGGCCGGTGTGGCCATGGGCCTCGTGCTGGAAGACGATGGCGAATACGCGGTCCTGACCGACATTCTGGGCGACGAAGATCACCTGGGCGACATGGACTTCAAAGTGGCCGGGACCGAAGCGGGCATCACGTCCCTGCAGATGGACATCAAGGTCGCTGGCATCACGCCCGAGATCATGGAGACCGCGCTGGCCCAGGCCAAGCAAGGTCGCCTGCACATCCTCGGCGAAATGGCCAAGGCCCTGACCGGCGCGCAGGAATTCTCGATCCATGCGCCGCGCATCGAAACCATGCAGGTGCCCACCGACAAGATCCGCGAAGTGATCGGGTCCGGCGGCAAAGTCATCCGCGAGATCGTGGAAGTCTCTGGCGCCAAGGTGGACATCAACGATGACGGGATCATCAAGATCGCCTCGCCCAACGGCGAAGCCATCCAGAAGGCCTATGATATGATCCATTCGATCGTGGCAGAGCCTGAGGAAGGCAAAGTCTATAAAGGCAAAGTCGTGAAGATCGTCGACTTCGGCGCCTTCGTGAACTTCTTCGGCAAGCGCGACGGCCTCGTCCATGTATCCCAGATCGAAAACCGCCGTCTGAACCACCCCTCCGACGTTCTCAAAGAGGGCCAGGAAGTGTGGGTCAAGCTGCTTGGCTTCGACGATCGCGGCAAGGTCCGTTTGGCCATGAAGATGGTCAACCAGGAAACCGGCGAAGAGATGAAAAAAGAGGAAGCCGCCGAGGAGTAAGCCTCAGCGCGCGACCCAAACACGGCCCCGGCGGACATGTCGGGGCCTTTTTCTTTGGTCGGTTCCGAAATCCGGCGTCCCTATCGGTGACCTTCCCCTCTGTCATCTGGCCGGAAATACCTCTGGGGGGCCTGGGGGGCAAAGCCCCCCAACCTGTCATCCGGACCCTGCGCCCAACACGCTATCCGAACCGCGAAAGCGCCTCTTGAAACACGGTGCGATCCACATTCCCGCCCGAGGCCACGACTGCCACGTTCCCGCCATGGTGAAACAGCCCTGCGGCCAACGCGACGGCGCCCCCGGGTTCCAACACAATGCGCAGGTGCTGCCAGGCGAGCGCCATGGCGCGCAGCGCGTCGTCATCGCTCACGACGATGCCAGGGCCGCAATGGGCGGCGATGATGGGCAAGGTCAGGCGCCCGGGGCTTGGCGTCAGGATCGCGTCGCACAAGGATCCGCCAGTCTGTTCAATCGTTTGCCGGACCCCGGTCGCCAAAGATCGCACCACATCGTCAAAACCTTCGGGCTCGACCGGGCGCGGGCGGGCGCGACCGCCCAGGCCGATGGACAGCCCCGCAGTCAAACCGCCACCGCCGCAACAGACAAGGACCTCGTCTATGCCCTCTGGTAAGTCCTCGGCCAATTCCAACCCCACGGTCCCTTGCCCCGCAATCACGCGCAAGTCGTCGAACGGGCGCACCAACTCCATCCCGCGCTCGGCCTGCAAACGCTCTCCGATGGCGTAGCGGTCTTGGGTTGCGCGGTCATAAAGGACGACCTCTGCGCCGTAGCTTCGGGTGTTTTCTATCTTCACTTGGGGGGCGTCGGCAGGCATGACAATCGTCGCGGGGACGCCGTGCATCTGCGCGGCCAACGCCACGCCTTGCGCATGGTTGCCAGACGAGAACGCCAGGATCCCGGCCGCGCGCCGCTCCGGTGACAGGCCGGAAATCGTGGCGAACGCCCCGCGAAACTTGAAACTCCCGGTCTTTTGCAGACATTCCGCTTTCACAAAAATCCGTCGGCCGACCACGGCGTCCAGGCTGGGCGCGTTCAAAAGGGGCGTTCGGACAGCGTGTCCTTGCAGACGGGCGGCCGCGGCGCGGATATCGTCCAGGCTGACCCCTAAAGCAGCATCGTCCATTCGTTCAGAACCTCCAACGCCTCATCCTCGTCCAGGAACGGCACGTGACCCCGCTTGGGCACTTCGCCGACAATCATGTCGGGCCGCCTGCGTGCCATCTCTGCCAGGGTGTCCGCGGTCAGCAGGTCGCTATTGGCGCCGCGGATGCAGGCGAGGGGCAAACCCGCCATGGCGTCAAACAAGGGCCAAAGGTCCGGCACGGGCTGAGCGGAGGCGTCGAGGACGGCATCGCGCAGCTTCGCGTCATAGGTGAGGGCCAACCCGTCAGGCGTCTCTCGATAGTGCTTTTCCACTTCCTCCCGCCACCGGGCCTCCGGCACGTCTTCGAACCCCGCCATGAGATCCGCGCGGACGGATACGGCGGCCTCATAGGTCTGTGCGTCGGGGGTCTTGCCCAAGTAGTCCAAGATCACGTCCAGACCGTACTGCGCCAGATCTGGGCCAATATCCACAAGGCACACCCCCGCCAACCGCTCCTTGGCCAGCAACGCCAGGGACATGGCGATCAGGCCGCCGCGCGATGTCCCAAGGATGGCCACCTGTTCCAGCCCCAGATGCGCCATAAGCTCAAGGACATCGCGCGCCTCCGTGGGGATGGTGTAGGTCTTCCAGTCGGGCGCCCGTTGCGACTTGCCGCGCCCACGGTAATCCAGGCGGATCACCCGGTTCTCGCCCACAAGATAGGGCAGAACATACTCGAAATCGGTGGAATTCCTTGTCAGCCCGCTCAGACACAGGATTGGGGGGCCGTCCCCCTCACCTTGGTCTTCGTACCAAAGCCGCAGATTGTCGGAGCTTTTGAATTCCGGCATCAGTTGGCCGCCAGTTTCGGAATACCGGTCAGGTCTGCCATCACGTGGGCGGGCCTGTGGGGCAGACGGTCCATGGGCAGGCCAAGGCGGTTCACCCAGACACTGGTGAAGCCATAGCCCTGAGCCGCCGCCGCATCCCACCCGTTGGCCGACACGAAAACCACGTCCCCGGCGGCACAGCCGAAGGCCCGGCCAACCATGTCGTACACCTTGGACGAAGGTTTGAAGACACCCACACTCTCGACGCTCAGGACGTGGTCCAACAGCCGGGCAATCCCCGCCGATTGGGCCGCGGCGGCCAGCATCTCTGGGGACCCGTTGGACAGGATGCCCGTGGCCTTCCCCGCATCCTTCAGCGCACCTAACATGTCGGGCACCTCCGCATAGGCATGCAATTCCCAGTAAAGCTGCAAAAGACGATCTCGCAGGGCCTTGTCCGCGTCCAAACCCTGAGCCTCCAACGCCCAGTCCAGGCCGTTCTTGGTCACTTCCCAGAAATCGGTATGCTCTGCGGTCACGGCCCGCAGCCAGGAATACTGAAGCTGTTTGTCCCGCCAATCCGCCGCCAGTTTTTGCCACGTATCGCCAAGGGCCGGAAAGGTGCCGTCCTCGGCGGCCATGCGCGCGGCGGCTGTCACGTCGAACAACGTGCCATAGGCATCAAAGATGAATGTATCGATGGCCCCGGCCCCCGTCTTCAGCGTCGGGGCGACCGTGACATAGGGGGACGGGTCAGTCCAGGTTGCGCAAGACCATCTCGCATTCCATCGCGGTCATGATCGTCCGATCCCGGTTCCAACCGCCAGAGGTGTCGACCGACTCGCGCAGCCGCGCATATTCATCCAGGATCGATTGGTCATCCACGCCGGAATGGACGTATGTGCGCATCCAGTCCTGCACATCAATCCGATCCCCGCCAGCAGAGGCTACGCGGCTGTCCTCTCGCGCCTGCAGGGCCGAGATCCCGCCGGAGCAAAGCTCCGCGCCGAAGGACGATTGGATCACATATCCGCGTAGTTCATCTGCCGTCCGAGAGTTTGCGGACTGTATCCCGCTCTCCAACTGGCCAAGAACGGCCATCCCAGTTCCCACCAAGGCGCCGGTCAGCACGAGCCAATCCAGGGTCACGGCCCCAGTCTCGTCTGCCAAAAAACGCTTAATCCTACCCAACATGTTCCAGCCACTACGTTTGTTCCCACACTTCTGCGTATGCCACGCGGGCTTGGCGAAAATTGGGCGCAGTTCGACAAAAACTTACGTCAAATTGGCTGAAATCGGGGAAATCCCGAAACGTTTCGAAGGAATTCGGCACACCGTTTCCGTGTCAGGCTTTCGGCTCACAGGTTGTCGGGGTGCGGCATACCCATCACATGATAGCCGCCATCCACGTGAATCACCTCGCCGGTGGTGCAGGCGCCCAAGTCAGAGGCCAGGTAGACCGCCGTTCCACCCACGGCCTCCAATGTGGCATTGGCGCGGAGGGGGGCGTTTGCTTCGGCGTGGCGAAACGTCTTGCGTGCCCCCCCGATAGCGGCCCCGGCCAAGGTCTTCATCGGCCCCGGAGAGATCGCGTTCACCCGGATGCCGTCGGGCCCCAGATCGCTGGCCAAGTAGCGCACCGATGCCTCAAGCGCGGCCTTCGCGACGCCCATCACGTTGTAGAAGGGCGTGACCTTCTGAGACCCTTGGAAGGTCAATGTCAGAATGGTCCCTCCCTCGGTCATCAACGGCTTGGCACGGCGCGCGACCTCGACCAGAGAATAGCAGGAAATATCCAGCGAATTCTTGAAGTTGGCACGACTAGTGTCGACAAACCGACCGGTCAGTTCCGCCTTGTCGGAAAAGGCAACCGCATGGACCACGAAGTCGATCCTGCCCCAATCCGCCAGCGTCTCAAAGGCCGCATCCAGCGACGCGTCATCGGTCACATCCACGTCCACCATGGTGGACGATCCCAAGCTTTCGGCCAACGGCAACACACGCTTGCCAAAGGCCTCTCCCTGATAGGTGAAGGCCAGCTCTGCGCCCTGGTCGGCCATGGCCTTGGCGATGCCCCAGGCGATGGACCGTTCATTGGCGACGCCCATCACCACACCGCGTTTTCCTGCCATCAAAGCCATCGTGTTCTCCTTCGAAATGCGCGCGCCCTATGTCTGTGACGGCAGCGCGCGATAGCCTTTTACAACCATCACCAAACCAACCCCCGCCAGGCCCAGGCCCGACAGCATATTGACATTCAACCAGCGCCCCGTGGTGCGCCGGACCGCATGCAGGGCCAAAAGGGCATAGGCCACAATCGACAGCGCATCGAGCAGGATGAAGATCGCCCCGTAAAGAAGCGATTGGACCAGGATGCTGTGCGCGGGCGAAATGAAGCTGGGGAACAGGGCCACGAAAAAGACGATGGCCTTTGGGTTTGTCACACAGGCAAAGAACCCGGCCCAGAATGAAACGCGCGTGCTGTGTGCGGTGTTTGATGGCACTGCGGTGGATCGAAAGGACTGCACTGCCATCCATAAAATGAAAAGCCCGCCTGCAATCTGCAGAAAGGGCAGGATCATATCAGACAGGCGCGTCAGCGTCGCGAGGCCGGCCACGGCGATCCCGATATGCAAGGCCGATCCAAGCGCATCTCCGGCCACCGTCACCAACGCCGCGCGCGTGCCGTGGCGGACCGCTTGGGCGGCTGCGAAGGCGCAGGACGGGCCGGGCGTCGCCACGATCAGGACTGTCGTGGTTAAGAACGCGGTGAAGAGAACGGGGTCGAGCATATGGCTCCTCTGACTTCGATCAGGACGTGCAGGGTTGGGTGACGGTTTCGCCTTGGCCGCCCCCTGACCCCCACCCCGAGGGAGAAGGCCCTTACGCCTGGTGTTTCGAGATGATGACCGTCCCGTTTGTTCCGCCAAACCCGAACGAATTGGAAAGGATCGAGTCAATCTCTGCGCCTTCGGTCAGATCGGTATTGATCTCGGCCGGGGAAAGGTCGGCGTCCAACTCGGTGACGTTGATCGACGGTGCGATGAACCCCTTATTCATCATGATCATGGAGTAGATTGCCTCCTGCACCCCCGTCGCCCCAAGCGAGTGCCCGGTCATGGACTTGGTAGACCCCACCGGCGGCGTGTTCCCTTCGCCGAAGATGTTGCGAAGGGCCACGATCTCTTTGACGTCGCCCACCGGTGTGGAGGTGCCGTGGGCGTTCACGTAGCCGATGCTGCGATCTTCGGGCAATTGGCTGAGTGCCAGGCGCATGGCCCGTTCCCCACCTTCGCCGGACGGCGCGACCATGTCGGCCCCGTCGGACGTGGCGCCGTAGCCCGTGACCTCGCCATAGATGGTGGCGCCCCGGGCAATGGCCCGCTCCCGTTCTTCCAGGACGACGACGCCTGCACCGCCCGCAATGACGAAGCCGTCGCGGGTGGCGTCATAGGGGCGCGACGCCGTTTCAGGGGCATCGTTGTACTTGGACGACATGGCCCCCATGGCGTCGAACAGACAGGACAGGGTCCAGTCGACCTCCTCTCCGCCGCCGGCGAAGACGATGTCCTGCTTGCCGAACTGGATCTGCTCCACCCCGTTGCCCATGCAGTGCAGCGATGTCGTGCAGGCCGAGGTGATCGAGTAGTTCACGCCCTTGATCCCAAACGGCGTTGCCAGGCAGGCAGAGTTGGTGGACGACATGCAGCGCGTCACCATGAATGGCCCCATACGCTTGGGACTGCCTTTGTTGATCACCGTGTCGAAGGCCGTGAAAAAGTTGGACGTGGACGGCCCGCCGGACCCCATGACCAAGCCCGTTCGTTCGTTGGAGACTTCTTTCTCTGCCAGCCCGCTATCGGCGATGGCCCGTTCCATGGCGATGTAGTTATAGGCGGCACCGGGCCCCATGAACCGCAGCTGTCGCTTGTCGATATGCTCGGCCACGTCAATGTCGGGCACGCCGTGGACCTGACTGCGGAACCCGTGTTCGGCGTAGCTTTCCGAGAAGCTGATCCCGGATTTGCCCGCACGCAGGCTGGCCTCCACCTCGTCGGGGGTGTTCCCGATGGGCGAAACGATCCCGATCCCGGTGACAACAACGCGTCTGAGCATGGGCTCCCCCCTTCTGGTGCAGGCCCCGTCAAGGCCGCCGCCTCTCTAGGGCAGCGGGGAATAGGGGGCAAGGGCACGCCCGCGCGAAAGGGGGCGCAGGCCGCTAGCGGTGCAGCGCCTCCCGACGCGTGCGGGGCAGGTGCCAATTGTCCATCTGCGCCAGCGCATCCTCGGCCGTCTCCACGAACCGGAACAGGTCCAAATCATCTTGGCCGATGGTGCCCGCATCCAAAAGGGCATCAAGGTTGAGAATGCTGCGCCAGAAGCTCTCTCCGAACAGAAGGACGGGCACCCGCTCCATCCGCCCGGTCTGGATGAGGGTCAGCGTCTCGAACAGCTCGTCCATGGTGCCAAAGCCGCCGGGGAAGACACAGACCGCCGCCGCGCGCACCAGAAAGTGCATTTTGCGAATGGCGACATAGTGAAAGTTGAAGCTGAGTTCCGGCGTCACGTAGGGGTTGGGCGCCTGCTCGTGGGGCAGAACGATGTTGAGGCCGATGGACCGGCCGCCCGCATCGGCCGCGCCGCGATTGCCCGCCTCCATGACGCCCGGTCCGCCCCCGGTGACGATCACGTTTTCCCGCCCGCCGGACCGGGCCAAAGACCGCTCCGTGATCAACTGGGCAAAGCGCCGGGCCTCGGCATATTGGTCGGCCAGCCCGCGCAGCGTTTCGGTCCTGGCATTGTCGCGCGCATCGGGGCGAGGGATGCGGGCACCGCCAAACAGAACGACCGTGCTGTCGATCTCCGCCTCATCCATCAGCAGCGTGGGCTTCATCAACTCCAGTTGCAGGCGGACGGGGCGCAACTCTTCTCGGCAAAGAAAGTCCTCATCGGCGAACGCCAGACGATAGGCAGGGGATTGGGTCTGCGGCGTGACGGGGACGCTTTCGGCGGTTTCCACATCCTCGCGGGAATAGCGCATGGGGTGGCGGCGGTCGTGCTCGGTCATGGGCGGTCCTTGTGTCATCGCCCCAGCGGTGTAACAGGGTTGGCCAGGGGGTGCGACATGGATTGGACCGCAGAGATCACCGCCGCCCGTGCACGGATCGCGGGCCATACACGGGTGACCCCCGTTGCGCGGCTGAACTTGGCCGGTTTTGACCTGGAGGTGAAGCTGGAGCAGCTTCAACACACCGGCAGTTTCAAGACACGCGGCGCGTTCAACACTCTGCTGTCCCAAACCGTACCGAAGGCCGGTGTCGTCGCAGCATCCGGTGGGAACCATGGCGCCGCCGTGGGCTTTGCCGCCGCCGCCTTGGGCCATGACGCCCATATCTATGTGCCGGAATTGGCGGGACCTGCGAAAATCGCGCTGATCGAACGGACAGGGGCCACCTGCCATGTGGTGCCGGGCCTTTACGCCGATGCGTTCACAGCCGCCGAGGCGTATCAGACCCAAACGGGGGCCATGCAGATCCATGCCTATGACGCCCAGGGCACCGTGGCGGGGCAGGGGACGTGCTTTGCGGAATGGGATGACCAAGGATTGCGCGCGGACACCGTTCTGATTGCCGTGGGCGGCGGGGGGCTGATCTCTGGCGCGTTGGGGTGGTTCGGGCAAAGCCGCAAGGTTGTGGCCGTCGAGCCGGAAACCTGCGCCACGCTGCATACTGCGCTGATCGAAGGCGCGCCGCAGAATGTCCCCATCTCAGGCGTCGCCGCCAACGCCCTTGGCGCGCGCCGGATCGGACAGATCTGTTTCGGCCTGGCCCAGGGCGCGCCCTCCGTCACGGTGACGGATGCCGCCATTCTTGAGGCGCAGCACCTTCTGTGGCGGGAGGCGCGACTGCTGGTGGAGCCGGGCGGTGCCTGTGCTTTGGCCGCGCTCATGTCCGGCGCATATGTGCCCGCCACGGGGGAAAAGATTGCCGTCTTGGTCTGCGGCGCCAACATCTCTCCTGACCCGTTTCCCTAGCTGACCTGCCAGAACGGAGGCACCCTTGGCCCTTGTATCCCCACCCGAGACACCCTTGGGCAGTCCGTGCCCCGATTTCGAACTGCCCGATCCGGGTGGCAAACCCTGGACGCGCGACGGGCTGCGCGGCCCGAACGGCCTAGTGGTGGCCTTCATCTGCAACCATTGCCCCTATGTCATCGCCATGGCGGGCCGTTTGGCGGCGGATTTCCGGGTCTTGGCGGATCAAGGTATCGGCGGCGTCTGCATCATGTCGAACAATTGGCAGAGGTATCCAGCGGATGCGCCCGATAAGATGCCGGCCTTTGCCCAAGCCCATGGCCTGGCGGTGCCCTACCTGGTGGATGAAACCCAAGACGTGGCCCGCGCCTTTGGCGCCGTCTGTACCCCGGACCTGTTCGGCTATGGACCAGACCTGACACTCGGCTATCGCGGGCGCCTGGACGATGCCGGGCGCGGCCCCGTTGACGGGCGCCGGGCCGAGTTGCTGGCGGCCATGGCTGCCTTGGCCGGGGGCAACGCGGTGGCTGATCAGGTGCCGTCCATGGGCTGCTCGATCAAGTGGCGCTAGGACGCGAGGGCCCGCCGCCGCTACATCCGGGACAGGATCACCCCACCCGCCACAAGCACGACCGCCAGGATGCGGGTGCCTGACACCTCGTGTACGGGCAGGCCGAACGGCCCCATCGCATCCAATGTCAGCGCCACCAGCAATTGCCCCAGGATCATCGCGGACACTGCTGTCACGATGCCCAAGACCGGGATCGACCAGAGGATCGCCCAGACATAGAACGCGCCCAACAGCCCCCCAAGCAGAAGCCATCCGTCGACTTGCGTCGTGCGCGCAAAGCTGCGCCCATCGCCCAAGACCAGTGACAGGACCAACAGGCCAAGGAACCCGACGCCAAAAGAGATTGTTGCCGCCGCGGTCGCGCTGTTGAGGCTGCGCCCCAGGGCGGCGTTCATGGGGGCCTGCAAGGCGGCCATACCCCCGGCCAGGACAATGACGAAAACGGGAAAGAGCGGCATCAAAGATGTGGGCATGGGACCCTCCGACCAAAAGACGTTCTGAAATGCCGCCAGAATGACGCCACAGGCGGTGATCGAAAATTGCGGAAAACCACCCCTGACGCAGGTGCGCGGTCAGAGCCGGGACAAGACCAACCCCCCGGCCACCAAGGCCACCGCCAGGATGCGCTTGGGGGTTATGGGACTGACCGGGGTGCCAAACGCGCCCAGGGCGTCCAGGACCAACGCTGCGGACAATTGCCCCAAAAGAAGGGCTGCGAAGGCCGTCAAAATTCCGATGGTGGGCACGGACCACAGCATGGACCACACCACAAACGCACCGAACAACCCGCCGATCAGCAACAGCGCCGGTTGCCCTGCGATCCCCAGCAGCGGCGCGCCTTGGCCCGCCACCAAGGTCAGCACCAGCAGGGCCACGAACCCCACCCCGAAAGAGACCGTGGCCGCCGCCAGCCCGCTGCCCAACCCTTTGCCCAGGGCCGCGTTCATAGGCGCCTGAATGCCGAACCCGATCCCGGCCACGAAGACCACCAGAATAGGCAACAGGAGGGAGGCAGGAAGCTGGGTCATGGGGCACCGTGTCTTGGTCTTTCCCAGGGCTGACCCATTCGCGTCTCTCCGTCAATTGGCGCCTGCCATTGCCCCCGCCAGGGCGTCTGGGTATCAGCGGCGCCAATGATTGCACCACAGGCATTCCGGGGGGTCCCATGTCCAACGCTCAGCTCGAAACCGCCATCGAAGCCGCCTGGGAAGGCCGCGACGCCATTACATCTGCCACCACGGGGGAAACGCGCGACGCCATCGAGGATACGCTGGCCGCGCTGGACAGCGGGTCCCTGCGCGTGGCCGAACGGCAGGATGACGGCACCTGGCACGTGAACCAATGGGCCAAGAAAGCAGTCCTGCTGGGCTTCCGCATCAAGGATATGGAGCAGCAGGAGGGTGGCCCCCAAGCGGGCGGCTGGTGGGATAAGGTCGACAGCAAATTCAAGGGTTGGGGCAACACCCAGTGGCAGGCCGCGGGGTTTCGCGCCGTGCCCAATTGCGTCGTGCGCAAGTCGGCCTTCATCGCGCCGGGCGTGGTCTTGATGCCGTCTTTCGTGAACCTGGGTGCCTATGTGGATGAGGGCACCATGGTCGACACCTGGGCGACCGTCGGGTCCTGCGCGCAGATTGGCAAGAACGTCCATCTGTCGGGCGGCGTGGGCATCGGCGGCGTGTTGGAGCCCATGCAGGCAGGCCCCACCATCATCGAGGACAATTGCTTCATCGGCGCGCGCTCCGAAGTTGTGGAAGGCTGCATCGTGCGCGAGGGCTCGGTCCTTGGGATGGGCGTGTTCATCGGCCAGTCCACCAAAATCGTGGATCGGGAGACGGGTGACGTCATGTATGGCGAGGTGCCACCCTATTCCGTGGTCGTGGCCGGGTCCATGCCCTCCAAGAACGGTATCAACCTCTATTGCGCGGTGATCGTGAAGCGCGTGGATGAGCGTACCCGGTCCAAGACAGGCATCAATGAACTTCTCCGGGATTGATGGAACGGACCTGGGCCGATGCGCAGTGTCGACGGGACCTTCGGGGCCTGGTGACCGCGACGGCCGAGGCAATAGACCTGATCGCGGATGGGACGCTTGCATCCTACCTGCGCGACGCCACTAAGGACGCTGGCAACTGGATGCCAGATGGCGACCTGTACTGGGACGCCTATCTCGCCCTGAATTTACATACGCCTGAGCAACCGCCAAAGGTGCACGCCTTCGCGGGCGCAATGCTATTGCTCGATGCCTTCAACGGTCAGGCTGGACCCGATGGGGGCCTAGAATCGCTGGCGGCAGGTCTCGACGCGCTGCCGCGGGCCCATGCCGCGACATTGCGACGGGGAATCCGATCACATGCAAAGGCGCATTGGATCGCGGACGCGCCCCTTTTCGCGCCAGACCAGCTGGTCAGCAGGCCAACGGAAGACATTCTGCCGCCGCTGATCAAGCTGGCCCGCGGGATCGGGCAAGACGGCATCGATTACATCTGTCAGGCCGATTACGGCATGGACGCGGAAAAGCATCGAGAGGCCCTCCGCGCGGTGTTGGCGACCACGGATTGCCGATTTCCGGCCGGCGACCGCTGGTTTCCATCCGAGTTCGTCGAGTTGGTCGGATACGTCCCTGAGGACCCGACGGCCTGGCGCTGTATCGCCCTTCTGATTCTGGATGACATTTATAGCGACGGCAAACGCGACCATCTCACATTCCGGTGGGACAGGCATGCGGCGACGTTTCTGGACCTGCCCGATATGTTTCGCACACCGATCCTGCAAGGGATCCGCCATCTGATGGAATTGTCTTTCGAGGGCGGATGGAACCGCTATTTCATGATCGATCGGGCGCGTTGGGTGTTCTTGCCATGGGATGCGGGCGGGCCCGGCGATCTGCCGCGCTGACACGAACGTGAACACCCGTCAGCCGATGTCAGATTGTCCCGGAGGATCTTCGCGGTAGGAACCCGACATGGAGCTGCTTTTCGCCTACATCGCGGGCCTTCTGACGCTGATCAATCCCTGCGTCCTGCCGGTCCTGCCCATCGTCCTCGCCTCGGCCCTGAACGCGGACCGGCGTGGGCCCCTGGCGCTGGCCGCCGGGATGAGCCTGTCTTTCGTCACCTTCGGCATGGTCGTCGCGACCTTTGGGCGGTCCATTGGCCTGACCGAGGAACGGCTGGCCGATGCCGGGGCCGTCGCCATGATCCTGTTCGGGGCAATCCTTCTGGTCCCGCAATTCTCCGCCCGGTTCGAAACCGCCATGGCGGGCGTGTCCGCGCGCGCCGACACGACGCTGGCGCAATCCGGGTCATCCGGGCTTAGCGGCCAATTCCTGGGCGGGCTGCTGCTCGGCGCGGTTTGGTCCCCCTGCATCGGGCCCACCTTGGGCGGCGCAATCGCGCTGGCCAGCCAGGGTGAAAGCCTGGTCTGGGCCTTCCTGATCATGGTCGCGTTTGCCGCGGGTGTGTCCACCCTGATCCTGGGGATCGGCTTTGGCGGCCAACACATGATCCGCCAACGGGCCCAATCCCTGCGGGGCCTGGCGACACGATCCAAACCAATCCTGGGCGCAGTCTTTGTGGCCGTCGGCCTGATGATCCTTTTCCGCATCCACCACATCATCGACCGCTGGGCGATCCAGACGCTGCCCTATTGGTTCACTGACCTGTCCATCTCATTCTGAAGGAGTCTTCCATGAACCGCCGCGCCTTCCTGATGCTGACCGCCGCCGCAACCACTTTGCCGCGCCTGGCCCATGCCGCGGGCATGATCCCCTTTGACGGGTCCGACCCCATTGCCCGGGCCCTGGCCGAGGGCAAGACCGTCCTGGTCGACTATGCCGCCGACTGGTGTTCCACCTGTGCGCGGCAGGAACGGGTGATCAATGCCCTGCGCCAGGCCAATCCGGCCTATGACGCGAATATCGTCTTTGTGCGCGTGGATTGGGACGATTTCGGCAACGCGCCCGTCGCCACGTCCCGCAACATCCCGCGCCGGTCTACCCTGGTCGTGCTGCGCGGCAATCAGGAACTGGGCCGCATCGTGGCCGGAACCCGCGAGGCTGAGATCAAGGCCCTGATGGACATGGCCCTTTCCGCCGCACAGTCTTAACCAACCCCACCTTTGCAACACGTTGGCGGCGCCGTGCTGTCGCCCCTTGACCCGAATCAGATTTGTCCGGCATCCGGGCCCCTCGCGCTGGCGGATGATCCGCCGCGCCGTGAAGGGGATCGGATCATGGCTATCCGCATTCATAACCTGACCGTGATAACCGTCGACACCCTGTCGAACGGTGTCTCCAGCCGTGATCTGCTGACCATGTAAAGCGCGTCCCCCTCTCCCATATCCCCTGGGCGAGTTGTCGGGGGACCTTAACGGGAGAAGACGATGACATATTTTACCGGCAAAGACTTGATCGAAGCGGGGCTCGCGCCCGGCCCGGTCCTTGGTGCGACCTTGGCCCAGGCCAATGCGGCGTCGGATCGGGATACCGCGACCGCCATCGTGCGCCATGCCGTGGTCCAGTCCCAAGCCGCCGCCGCCGCCAAAGCCGCCCGTCTGGACGGTCTGCGCCCGACGCCGCGCGACGACCCGCCTGGCTTTGCGATCCACCTGACCCCCCAGACCGAGGATGAGGTGGAGAACGCCGCCGCCGTGCAGGCCACCATGCAATCGCTCATGCGGACCCCGACCCTGGAGGCCGGGGCGGTGATGCCCGATGCCTGTCCGGCAGGGCCGAAAGGCACCATCCCAGTGGGGGGTGTGGTGGCCGCGCGCGGCGCGATCCATCCCGGCATGCATTCGGCCGATATCTGCTGTTCGCTGTTCGCCACAGCATTCAAAGACGTGGACCCGGCGGAGGCTCTGGACGCCATCCATGGCGTGACCCATTTCGGCCCAGGCGGGCGTGGTGACTTTGAGGCCGACCCGCCGACCGAGATCATCGAACGGATGCGCGCCAACCCCTTCTTCACCGAGAAAGCCATCGGGCAAGCCTGGGGCCATTTCGGAACCCAGGGGGACGGCAACCATTTCGCCTATGTGGGTCGGTCCGAAGGGACCGGGCAAGTGACGCTTGTCACCCATCACGGGTCCCGCGGGATGGGTGCGCAGGTCTACAAGGCCGGGATGGCCGTGGCCGAACGCTACCGCCTCGACCTGTCGCCTGCCACGCAGAAGCAGAACGCCTGGATCCCCTTCGCCGCACCGGAAGGCCCGGATTATTGGGACGCGCTGCAGATCGTGCGGGACTGGACCAAGGCAAACCATGCCGCGTTGCATGGCGCGGTGGCGCGGGCCTTGGGCCGTGACTCGGCGGACCGTTGGTGGAACGAGCATAACTTCGTCTTCCGCGACCCGGCGGATGGGGACCTGTTCTGGCACGCCAAAGGCGCCACCCCGGTGGAAAGCGGCTTCCTGCCCGACACCGATGGTCGGCAGATTGTGCCCCTGAACATGGCGCAACCGATCCTTGTGGTGAAAGGGGAACGCACGCCCCACGGGCTGGGCTTCGCCCCCCACGGGGCCGGGCGCAACCTGTCGCGGACAGCGCATACCAAGCGTCTGCAGGCGGCCATGGGCGCGGATTACTCGGAAGAGGCGGTCTTCGCGCGCGAAACCCAAGGCATCGACGCCCGCTTCTTTTGCGGCAATATCGACGTGTCGGAACTCCCGTCCGCCTATAAGGACGCAGACGCCGTCACGACCGAAATGGCGCGCGCCGGTCTCGCCCGCGTGACCGACCGCATCCAGCCTTTCGGCGCCATAATGGCCGGCGACTGGGAACGGGACACACCGTGGCGCCGCAAACGCGCCGCCAAAGCCGCCGCCCGCGCGGCCCAATGAAAAGGGGGGGCCTCCATGGCCCCCTCGCCCACGGCAGTCTGTCTGTCATCTGGCCAGAAATACCTCCGGGGATGGGCCAAAGGCCCAAGGGGCAGAGCCCCTTTAAAACAAGAAAGAAACCCGCCGCAGGCGGGCATTTTAGGTGTTTGAATCCCCGTGCGAGCCGTATTCCAGCCAGGCGCGTTCCGCCGCGCTTAGATGGGCATCCATCACCGCCCCGTAGGCCGCCACCTCCGCGGCAGACAGCACGCCATGCCATTTCCCACTGCTGCCACTGTCGAAGAACGCGGCATCCGACACCATGACGCCCTTTCCACCCGTCGGCGCAAATCGCGCCGCATTGGCGCGCATGTGGTCAAACCGGGTGACCTCAACCAGTCTCTCCATCGTCTCAACCCCATGGCAAATCCCCAGAAGGTCCGCGACCCTGGCAAACGTCCCCGCCAGATCCCGCGTCATATCCGCATAATGGAACAGCGACACATTGGGCCGGTCCCCCAGGGCCGACGCGGCTTGATAGTGCCGAAGGATATGCCCAAGGGGCATGGCATCGCCGTCAAACCCCTCCGCGCCGCCATCCAGAAAGCGGCGAAAGGTGACCCCTTCGGGATCCTCCTCCGGATACCAGTGATCGAACCACCCAAGCGGGATGTTCCGGATGTGCTTGCGGTAGGAAAAATGCGCGTCCAACGGATGCCGAAAGACGCAGATGTACTGCGCGCGATCATCCAGGGGCAGGCCGTCCATGGGCGTGTGGCTTTTCAGGCAGCGACGCTGTGCCATGGCCTCCAGATGGGCGGCCACGTCCTGCATCTCGCGAAAGCGAATATCGACCCAGGGCATTTTGACCGACAGGTCCGTCTCAACCTCCGGATCGCCCGAAAACAACAAGGCCACGATCGTCTGCATCCAGGTTGTCCCGCATTTCGGCGGCGTCACCACGATCACGTCATCCGGGCGGATCTGCACCATGTCCCACCGTCTGTTGTCGGTCAGCGGCCCTAGATATGTCTTTCGGTCGGTCATGGGGGGCACCCGCGGCAGGGGGTATCGCAAGCTACGGCGCACCCGCGGCAAAACACAACCGCAGGGCGAGGCGGCGCCGTCCCCGGTGCCGGCACGCTACTTGGGATGGGTCGTCTTCATCGCCGCCTCGCGTTGTATGACCAGACTGTCCTGGCGCAGGCGCTCCGCTTCGATCTCATCCATGATTTGCAGAGCGACCGCCTCTCGCCCCATGGCTTTCCACTTGGCTTTGCGCCAAGCCCGGCGGGCCGAACCGGGCGCCCATGGCAGCTTGGCCTCCGCCAACCAAGCGCGCAGCGTGGGTGGCAGCCGATCATAGGCTGCCATATTGTCCTTCTGTCCCTGCGACAGGCTAAGCCGCGTGCGTTGATTGCTCATGGACCACTCCGGTGCACCTTCAAAGATGCCGACCCCGCAAAACGGAGTCAAACCCGCGACGGAAGACGTGGCGTCGCACGTGGAAGTCCTGACAACCAACGGGAGAGTCCCCCATGGCGCGCCACAATGTGAGAGTGTTTCTGACAGGTCTTTCGATCTGCGCAGGGTTGATTTTATCGCTTCTGCAATCGGGCGGGTGGGTCCTTTAGCCAAGCGACATGCTGCCGCTCAGCCTCATTCTGAGTAGACCGCCCCAAACCACCGTTGCTGCACCTCCCCGTAGGTGCCGTTATCTTCCAGGCGCAAAAGCTCTCGGTTGATGGCCTCCCGCAGGGGGCTGTCCGATGGCAGGGCGAAGGCGTAGTATTCGGACTGGAAGACGCGGTCGATGAGGCGTCCCCGACCGTTGCCCGCGGACTCGACATAGTGGGCCAGGATTGGACCGTCGAAGACCACGGCGTCGATCTGCCCCTCCTCGAACGCGGCCACCAGCTGGTCGAAACTTGCAAAGGTCAGGTGGCTCACGCCGCGCCCGTCCAGATAGGCGGATGTGGTGGACCCTTCGGTCGTGCCCACGCGGCGCCCGTCCAGATCGGTGATCCGCTCCACGTCGTCTGACAGCGCCTCAAGGGTAACGCTGGCCGTGATCATCGCCACAAAGATCGAAACCAGAAACAGGCTACAAAGGATCATCAGGACCCCGAATAGGCGTCCCATGGCGGATTTGGGCGTCTTTTCCACCAATTCGCCCGTGATCAGGATGTTCAGCGCCCACCAGAACGCCGGGAAGGCTGCTTCTTTGGGGGTCTGCCCGAAATACGTCTGATGGCGCCGCTCGAACACCCACATCAGCATTCCCAGAAGGAGGAGGGTGCCCACCCCGATGGCCACCAAGCCAAGCAGCCGGGGCGACAGGGCCGCGCGCAAAAGGCTCCAGATGCTGCCTTCGGGCGGCAACATCACTTGGACGCCCGCGCTAAAGATCGGGGTGCTGAAATCCATGCGCGTTTCACGGTCCGCCGTGATCGAGATGTTGGCCACTGCGGCATCCGCTTCGCCGGTCTCGATGGCGTTCAGCATGTCGTTGAACCCGTCGAAGCGACGGATTTCGTAGTCCAGGTCCAAGGCGTCCGCCACGGCGGCCCAAAGGTCCAGGCTGAACCCGGTCTGGGCCCCGTCTTGCTCCAATGAAAAGGGAACGCGGGTGACCGTGGCCACCACCAAAGGGTCCTCCGACTGTTGGGCAAAGCCGGGCAGGACCGTGGCAAGCCACAGAAAGATCACGAATAGACAGCGCATGAACGTCCCCTTTGCGCCATAGCACATGCCCTGACCTTGCTTGACAAGACCCCTTCGACGCGCCCATCCCCGCTTTATGACAGAGAAGACAAAACGCCCCCATATCGTGTTCACGCTGCTGGTCGAGGTGGGCCGCAAAGACGGCGATGGCTTGCCTGCGGATGCGTCGGGCGGCGCGCTGATGTGCTATGCGTCCGGTGTCGACGAGGACGAGGCGGTGCGCGAAACCGTGGCCGTTCTCAAGCAGGCGGATATGAACGTGCTGGAGGTGACGGGCTACGGCTCCCTGGCCGAGCGGGAGGAGATGGGCCACGACATCGACGCCGAGGAACGCGCCCTGATGGACCGCGCCCGGGCCGAAAACGCGGTGATTGTGGCGCAAACCACCATCTTCCGCGAGGATGACGCGTGAGCGCGGATCCCGTCGACCTCACCGCCGCCTTGGTCCGGTGCCCATCGGTCACTCCGGCCGAGGCGGGCGCCCAAGAATTTTTGGAAAAATTCTTGTCCCGCGCGGGGTTCACCTGTTGGCGCGTGGATCGCAACGGGGTGCCCAACCTTTTCGCCCGTTGGGGAGAGAAAGGGCACCCGCGCACGTTTGGCTTCAATGGTCACACCGATGTGGTGCCCGTGGGCGACCGGGATGCCTGGACCCACGACCCGTTCGGCTCCAAGATCGAGGATGGCTGGCTCTATGGGCGCGGCGCGACGGACATGAAATCCGGCGTGGCCGCCTTTGCGGCGGCAGCCGTGGATTTCGTGACCGAAACCCCCCCGGATGGCGCCGTCATTCTGGCGATCACCGGGGATGAGGAGGGCCCCGCCACCGACGGCACCGTCGCCCTGTTGGATTGGATGACGGCCCAGGGTGAGGCCATGACCCATTGCCTCGTCGGGGAGCCGACCTCCCCCGACCATATGGGCCAAATGATGAAGATTGGGCGGCGCGGGTCCCTGACGGCGTGGTTCACCTTTCGCGGCACTCAAGGTCACGCGGCCTATCCCCACTTGGCCGTGAACCCGCTGCCGGCCATGGCGCGCCTGATGACGGATCTGTCGGCCCATAAACTGGACGACGGGACCGACCATTTCGACCCGTCCACCCTGGCGGTTGTCACAATGGATGTGGGCAACGCCGCCACCAATGTGATCCCCGCCGAGGCGCGGGCCACGGTCAATATCCGCTTTAACGACGCCCATAGCGGCGCGTCCGTGACCCAATGGTTGCAGGGGGAAGCCGACCGCGTGGCCGCCGCCACGGGTGTGCAGATCGGCCTGGACGTGAAGCTTTCCGGGGAGAGTTTTCTGACCCCGCCCGGTCCCCTGTCCGATCTGGTGGCCGGGGCGGTGCAGCGCGAAACCAATCGCATCCCCGAGATGAGCACCACCGGTGGCACCTCCGATGCCCGGTTCGTCAAGGACCATTGCCCGGTGGTCGAATTCGGCCTGGTTGGGCACCGCATGCATGCTGTGGATGAGCGGGTCCGGGTGGACCAGATCGTCCAACTCAAATCGATCTATCGGCGCATTCTCGAGGGATATTTCGCGGCGCAGATGTAACCGTCGCGGGGATCCGGCCCCTCACTTTATCGGGTGACCGGCCACGTAAACCTGAGACATGGCGCGGTCATCGCCCATCATGATGGTTGGAAAGACAGCCTCCCAAATGTCCTCGGCTCGGCCCGATCGCTGGGCGATGGCCGGGGTGGAGGCCAAGTCCAGCACAACCAAATCCGCATCGGAGCCGGGCGCCAGGGTGCCGACGCGATCCGCGGCGTGCAGCACCTGTGCGGACCCCGCCGTCGCCAGCCACAAAAGCTGTGCCGGATGCAGGGCATGGCCGCGCAACTGCCCGACCTCATAGGCCGCAGCCATGGTCCGCAACATCGAGAAATTGGACCCCCCGCCCGTATCCGTGGCAAGCCCCACCTTGTGCGTCTCTGCCAGGGCCATGTCGAACAGGCCGGATCCGATGAACGTGTTGGAGGTGGGGCAGTGGACGAGGCCCGCCCCGACCTCTCTCAGGCGGTCAACCTCTCGCGGGTCTAGGTGGATGGCATGGCCGTAGAGGCCGCGCGCGCCCAGCAGGCCATGGGCCTCGTAGGTGTCCAGATAGTCGCGCGCGTCGGGGAACAGGTGTTGGACCCAGGCGATCTCGTCGAGTTGCTCGCTCAGGTGCGTTTGCATCAGGCAGTCCGGGGCCGCCTGCCAAAGCGCGCCGAGCGCGCTGAGTTGCTCCGGCGTGGAGGTGGGCGAGAACCGGGGTGTGATCACATAGGACGCCCGCCCGGTTCCGTGCCATTTGTCCAGCAACGCGGCACTGTCGTCATAGGCGCTTTGGGCCGAGTCGCGCAGCGTGTCCGGGGCGTTGCGATCCATGCAGGTTTTGCCCGCCCAGATGGCCATGTTCCGCGTGCTGGCCGCCTCAAACAGCGCATCCACGCTTTCCTTGTGAATGGTACAAAAGCTGCAGACGGATGTGGTCCCATGTGCCAAGGCAAGGTCCAGATAGGTGTTTGCCGCTTGGGCCGCGACGGCCGGGTCGCCGAAGCGCGCCTCTTCCGGGAACGTATAGGTGTTCAGCCAATCGATCAGCCGCTTCCCCCAGGACGCGATGATCCCCGTTTGCGGGTAGTGCACGTGGGCATCCACGAAACCCGGTAGGATCAGGCCGTCGCCATGGTCAACCACCTGTGCGCTTGGGTGGGCCGCGCGCATTTCTGCAGCTGGGCCAATGGCTTGAATACGGCCGTTTTCCACGGCAACGGCGCCCCGGGTCTCATGGCGCGCGGCCTCGCTTGGGGGCGCCTGGAACGGGTCATGGTCGAAAGCCAGGATCTGGCCCAGCAGAAGCGTCATCATCCCCCAGGGCTACGCGTTGCGCCGGGCGTGGGCCAGACCCATTTGGCGTTGGTCGGCGCAAACTCGCACGTTGACCTGCCATGGGCCGCGACAAATCGGCTACCGTTTGGGACGGGCCCGCGCTATCTGCGGGGCAGGACAGGCAAAGGGGACCGCAATGACGGAAACAGAGCAGCAGACCGACGCCCCTGACCTGGAGGAGGACGCGGAATTGGACGCCCCACGCCTGCGCCTGGTGCGCGAGGCGTTGGAACAACGGGACCGCACCGCCCTCGATGACCTGCTCGACCCGCTGCACGGGGCGGACATTGCCGACCTTCTGGAACAGATCACGGGGTATGAGCGGACGTCCCTGGTTGCCCTTTGGTCGGGCCAGATCGACGGGGAAATCCTGTCGGAACTGGACGAATCCCTGCGCGAAGAAGTGCTGGAAGTCTTGCCGGCCGAAGACGTGGCCGAAGCCGTGCGAGAGTTGGACACGGACGATGTCGTGGACCTGGTGGAAAACCTGGACGACGAAGACCAGGCCGACGCGATCATGGGCGCCCTGGACGAGGCGGACCGTGTCGCCGTCAAACAGGCGCTGAGCTATCCAGAATACTCCGCCGGGCGCCTGATGCAGCGGGAGGTGGTGATTGCCCCCTCCTTCTGGACCGTCGGGCAGGCCATCGACTTTCTGCGCAGCGCCGAGGATCTGCCGGAACAGTTCTACCATGTAGTTCTGACCGACCCCCGCATGCGGCCCGTGGGCTATGTGACCCTGGGCAAGATGCTGTCCCACCCGCGTGACACGCCCTTGGCGGAGATTGAGGAGGAAAGCTTCCGCACCTTTGAGGCGACCGACCCCGAAGGCGACGTGGCCTATGCGTTCAACCAGTACCACCTGATTTCGGCCCCGGTTGTCGACGAGAACGACCGTCTTCTAGGGGTGATCACAATTGACGACGCCATGGCAGTGTTGGACGAAGAGGCGGAGGAAGACATCCTGCGCTTGGCAGGCGTCGACTCCGAGGAGGCGATTTCGAACCGCACCTTGGACGTGGTCCGGCGGCGGTTCCCGTGGTTGGCGGTGAACCTTGTGACCTCCATCCTGGCGTCGCTGGTCATTGCCCAGTTCGATGCTGTGATCACGCAAGTCGTGGCCCTTGCCGTCCTCATGCCCATCGTGGCGTCCATGGGCGGAAATGCGGGCACGCAGTCCCTGACGGTGGCCGTCCGTGCGTTGGCGACCAAGGACCTGACTGGCGCAAATGTCTGGCGCGTCATCCGACGGGAAGTGTCGGCGGGTGCGATCAACGGGGCCATCTTTGCGGTGATCATGGGGATCGTGGGGTTGATTTGGTTCGGCTCTCCGATGTTGGGGGTCGTGATCGCGGTCGCCATGGTGATCAACTTGATCGTGGCGGGTTTTGCGGGGGTGGGCATCCCCGTCATCCTAGAGAAGGTGGGCATTGACCCGGCCCTGGCATCGGGCGCGTTCGTGACCACGGTGACCGATATCGTCGGGTTCTTCGCGTTCTTGGGGCTGGCCGCGCTCTGGCTTTTGTAGGGGCGGGTTCGGCCAGGGACGCGTCACCGAAATAGGCACACTGCACCATCAACGCCGGGGGGCGGAAGTGGCCGCCGGCGAGGGACGTTGCTGGATGAAGGTCTCGGGTGTCTGTCCAAGGTGGACGACAAAAGAGAGGAAACCGGCGCCGCACCTTTTGGTGGTGGACGGGTCCATCGGGGCGAAAGGCGCCCCCCTGATCTAACCCCCGGGGTTGACCCCAGAGTGATGCCGGCGGGTCAGATCGGACCCGTCGTTCCATATGTTGCAACGGGGCTGTTTTCTGGCCGAGCGATTAACAAAGGGTTACGGCCAAAAGGATCCTTGGAAAAATTCGCGTCGAGAGCGGCACTTTACGGCTGCCTTGCTCGACACGGGGGCTACACCGGGCGCCCCCTATCGCTGTGCGGTCCGCCAATTCGGGTGGATCCAGGGGGCCGCGTTCTCTCGGGGCAAGGGCGGCTTGCCCAGGATGTGATCGGCCATTTTCTCCCCCACCATGATGGAGGGTGCGTTCAGATTGCCATTGGTGATGCGCGGAAAGACGGAGCTGTCGACCACGCGCAACCCGTCCACGCCAATCACGCGCCCTTCTGGGTCGATCACCGCGTCGGGGTCCGTGGCGGCCCCCATGCGGGCGGTGCCGCAGGGATGATAGGCGCTTTCGGCGTGATCGCGGATAAAGGCATCCAGATCCGCGTCGGATTGGGCGGCGTCACCGGGTTGAATCTCGTGCCCGCGATAGGGGGTAAACGCGTCCTGGGCAAAGATCTCTCGCGTTAGGCGGATGCCGGTGCGGAACTCGGTCCAATCATCGGGGTGGGACATGTAGTTGAAGCGGATGACGGGGGGCGCCTTCGGGTCGGCTGAGCGCAGGGTGACCCGGCCCCGCGATTTGGACCGCATGGGCCCCACATGGGCCTGGAACCCGTGCCCCTCGGCGGCAGCCTGGCCATCATAGCGCACCGCAATGGGCAGGAAGTGGAACTGCAGATCGGGGTAATCCACGCCCGCCATGGACCGGATGAACCCCGTGCTTTCAAACTGGTTCGACGCCCCCGGGCCGGTCCGCGTGAACAGCCAGCGCGCGCCCACATAGGCTTTGCCCAAAAGGTTCCAATATCTGAACAGGCTGACCGGTTGTGTGGCGGCCTGTTGGATATAAACCTCCAGATGATCCTGCAGGTTACCGCCCACGCCGGGCCGGTCCGCGCGGACCATGATCCCATGCTCTGCCAGGTGTGCCGCGGGGCCAATCCCGGACAGCATCAAAAGCTTGGGCGTGTTCAGGGAGGAGGCCGCCAAGATCACCTCGCGCCGCGCGCGCAGGGATTGGGTTTGGCCCCCACGGGTGATCTCCACGCCCGCAGCGCGCCCGTCGGCGAAAAGAACCCGCGTGGCCAGGCCCCGGATCAGGTCGCACTTGTCCCGCTTCAGCGCAGGTTTCAGATAGGCGTCAGCGGCGGACCAGCGTTTGCCGCCATGGGTGGTCTGGTCCTTGGGGCCGAACCCTTCTTGCCGGGCGCCGTTGTAGTCATCGGTGCGGCCATAGCCCGCCTGAACCCCAGCCTCGACGAAGGCGCGGGTCAAAGGGTTGTCGCGCGGGCCACGGGTCACACGCAGGGGGCCATCCGTGCCGCGCCAGCTTGGGTCGCCGCCATGGCCGCGCGGGTCCCAGCATTCCATCCGTTTGAAATAGGGCAGCACGTCGGCATAGCCCCACCCGTATGCGCCGCTTTCTTCCCAATGGTCGAAATCACGGGCATGGCCGCGCACATAGACCATCCCGTTGATCGAGGACGAGCCGCCGATGACTTTGCCCCGCGGCACGGCCATGCGGCGATTGCCCAAATGCGGCTCCGGTTCCGACCGCAGGCCCCAGTCGTAATGCGCCATGTTCATGGGAAAGCTCAGCGCGCCGGGCATCTGGATCAGCGGCCCGGCATCCGTGCCCCCATACTCGACAACCAGAACAGATGATCCGGCCTCTGACAGGCGCGCGGCCACGGCACAGCCAGCGGACCCGGCGCCGACGATGATGAAATCCGCTTCCATCAATAGGGCGCCTCTAGGGGGCCAGTGGCCACGTAGACGGATTTAATCTGGGTGTAGTGGTCTATGGCCGCCTTGGCATTCTCTCGGCCCAGGCCCGAAGCTTTGACCCCGCCGAAGGGCATCTCAACCGGGGTGAGGTTATAGGTGTTGATCCAGCACGTCCCCGCCTGGAGGTTGGCGACCATGCGATGCGCGCGGGTGATGTCTTGGGTGAAGACCCCGGCCGCCAGGCCAAAGGGCGTGGCATTGGCGCGGGTGGTGACGTCTTCTTCGGTGTCGAAGGCCAGGACGGACATGACGGGGCCAAAAATCTCGTCGCGCGCAATGGTCATGTCGTCCGTGACATCGGCAAACAGGGTCGGGGCAAAGAAATTCCCCCGGAGTGCGGTGCCGCCGGTGATCAGGCGCGCGCCTTCCGCGGTGCCGGTGGCCACCAGGGCGGCGACCTTGTCCCGCTGGGCGGCGCTGATCAGGGGCCCCATTTGCGTGGTGTCATCATGGGGGTCGCCCAGGCGGATCATCTCGATCCGCGCTTTGGCCTGGTTCAGGAAGGCATCGAGGATGCCGCGCTGCACAAAGACCCGCGTCCCGTTGGAGCAGATTTGCCCTGCCGAATACATGTTGCCCAAAAGGGCCCCGCCCACGGCATCGTCCAGATTGGCGTCGTCGAATACGATCAAGGGCGATTTGCCGCCCAACTCCAGGGTGGCATGTTTCAGACCCTCGGCGGCGGCGGCGTAGACCTTGCGCCCCGTGGGCACGGACCCGGTCAGCGAGACCTTGGCCACGCGGGCATCCGTCGCCAACGCGGCCCCCACAGTGCCCCGCCCCTGGACCACGTTGAAAACGCCCGCGGGCAGCCCGGCTTCCCTGAAGATATCGGCCAGGGCGAGGGCGCCCAGGGGCGTCTCCTCGGATGGTTTGAAAACCATTGTGTTGCCGCAAGCCAGGGCAGGCGCGGCCTTCCAGCAGGCGATCTGCGTGGGGTAGTTCCAGGCGCCCAGACCCACGCAAACGCCCAAGGCCTCGCGCCGTGTGTAGGCCCAGTCGGCGCCCAGGGGGATATGCTCTCCGGTCAAGGTCGCGGCAAGGCCGCCGAAGTATTCCAGCGCATCCGCGCCCGAGGCGGCATCGGCCTCTCGGGTTTCCTGGATCGGTTTGCCGGTGTCCCAGGTTTCGAGGCGGGACAATTCCTCGTTCCGGTCGCGGATGATGTCGGCGGCGCGCCGCAGGATGCGGCCCCGCTCGGTGCCGGACAGGGCGGCCCAAGCGGGCTGTGCGTCCGCAGCAGCGGTGAGGGCGTGGTCAAGGATAGCCGGCGTGGCGGCGTGCAGATGCGCGATCTCGGCGCCGGTGGCCGGGTGCAAGACGGGCAACGCGTCGCCCGTGGTATCGTCGAGGAAGGCGCCGTTCACATGGTGGCTGGCTTTGGGTTGGCATGTCATCGGGCGGGTCCTTGCAACAGCAGGTCAGTGGCGGTCTCGATCGCGCGGGTCACGGCCGCCGGGTCGGGGCGCCGGTCTTGGCGCGCCTCGCGCAGGTAATGGCCGTCGATAAGGGCGGCGATGGTGTCGGCCAGATGAAGGGGGTCCGGGGTCAGGGGGCGCAGGTCATGGCGTAAATTGGCCCGCAGCCGCCGCTGGTACAGGCGCAACAAGCGGTTGGCCGCATCAGAGCTTTGGGCGTGGACGTAGAACGCCAACCACGCCGCGACCGGGCCTGGTTGGAAACTGTCCGGGGCAAAACAGGCCTGGATCGTGGCCGAAAGGCGGGCCCGCGGCGTCTCCGCCCGGGCCAGGCGGTGGAGGTGTTCCCGCCGGAGCGCGCGCAGAAGGCCGCGCATGGCCTCGATCAAGATCCGATCCTTGGAGCCGAAATAGTGATGGGCCAGTGCGGTGGACATGCCCGCCCGCTGGGCGATGCGCCCCACTGTCACGTCCAGCGATCGGGTCGCCGCGATCTCTGCGATGGCGGCGTCAATCAGTGCCGCTTTGCGTTTGGGTTCCATTCCGAGCTTTGGCATGGCGCCCGTTTGATTTTTATTGATTGATCAGTCAATCAAAAACAACGGTGCAGGCAAATTCCTTCTGGAAGGAATTTGGCGTGTGGGGCGCCTGTCAGGTGTTCTCGTCCAGGGCCCGTCGCAGGAGGCCGCGCAGCACGTCCGACTCGGCCTTGGTGATGGGGGCAAGAATCTCGCCGATGGTTTCGGCCACGGCGCCTTGCAAGGCTTTGACGACCGCCTCTCCCTCCGCAGTCAGCGACACCAGGCTGACCCGTGCGTCCTGGGGTGCCGCGCTGCGTCGAACCAGCCCTTTGGCCTCTAGCGCGCGGATCGTGCGCGTCATTTGTGATTTGTCCCGGGCCACGCGGCGCGTGAGATCTTGAAGGGACGGCGTGCCCATATCGGCCAGCGTCAACAGAACAATACCGCCGCCGGGGCCGACGCGGGCGGTGTCGAACGCAGGAGCCTTCGACTGCAGACCAAAATGGATGCGCCGCATGAAGCGATCGATCAGAAGGGCGAGGTCCGTATCTTGCATTGGGATATTTGTTGACATTGTCCACTAAATGTAGATAGTGGACCTAGTCTACCTTATGATTTCACCATCAGCGTACACTTGGACATCGGTCGGGAGAATCCACAATGACGAAGACCCACCGTCTCGCGCTCAAGATCGCGGCTGCGCTTTGGGTGATCTGGGGATTGGTGCATATGCTGGCCGGGGGTCTGACCATCGCGCAGGATGCGGGGCGCGCCGTGTCGGGCATTGCGGATGCTGTCGAACCCGCGCTGCTGGTCCATGACTATCACCCGTCCGTGGGAGCGCTGTTGAACCAGCACGGGTTTAACCTGCTTTGGATCGGGGCGTTCACAGTTGTGGGGGCGTTCTTTGTCTGGCGCGGCTCCGCCACGGGCATCGTCATGACGGCCATTGTTGGATGGGTCACCGATGTGGGGTATTTTCTATTCATGGACCTGGGCGGCTTTGTGAACTTCTTGCCTGGGACGCTGATGACGATCGTATCCACTGCCGCCGCAGCCCTGAGCCTCTGGGTCTACGTTGCGGTCTTGCGAGGCACGGCGACCGCGGCCTGAGTTTGGCGGCAAGGCGTTCAATTGGCGTTTAAGCCGCAGGTTCTGGAGCCGAGAACCTCTTTCCAGTGCCCCTCCCGCGCGAGGATGGCTTTGGGATCAGCCCGGGTGTCCGCCGTTTCTAGGATGGCGAAGTGAAAAGCGGCATGGTTGAGGTTGCGCAGGCGCGCATTTCCCCCATGCCCCGTTTTGGCGTAGGTCTCCCAGCGGCCCCAAAAGCCATCAACCCCAGTGGCCGAGCCGACATATTGATGCCCGTCCGCGTCGGTCAAAAGATACACCCCGCCGACTGCGGACAACGCGGTCTGCCAATCCGGCGCCCGGCGTTGGACGATTGCCGTTAACACGGGCATGGCCAGCCGAACAGCGGCATAGCCTTCGAACGCTGGCAGCATGTTCGGATGCTCCGTGTAGCTTTGGACGGAGATCGCATCGATGACCGTTTCCATGCGCCGATAATTGCTGCGCGCGGTCTTCTCGTAGTGACGGAAGAGGCGCCCAACCAAAGGATCGACCTTTGGGACAGCTTGGAGCGTATAGAACCACAGGATCTGAGCGCGGCGCCCAACTTTCCGGGCATATGCTTCGCGTTGCCGCACCGGCGCGCCGACAACGCGCCAAGCACCGGCGAACATCCAGACGTTGGGTCGTTTGGTTTGGATCACGGCAACGACGTTTTCGCGATTGAACGAACGCTGGCGCTGGTCGCTTTGCCACAAGGGAAAGTCCCCGGCGCGCCAAACGTCCATTGGATCTTCTAAGCCGTTATATTGGGCGAAATGGAGCTTGGTTTGGCGCGGGTCGAATTCTGGCCAAAGGCTTTGGATTAATAGCTGTGCGGCGAAAGTCATCGCAACTCTGTCAGGATCGCTTCAGCGGTGGCACGGGGGTCGGTTGCCTGGACGATGGGGCGGCCCACCACGATGTGGTCTGCGCCGTCTGCGATGGCGCGGGCGGGGGTGCTGACCCGCTTCTGGTCGCCCAACGCCGCACCGGCGGGACGGACTCCGGGGGTGACGATCAGTTTGCCCGCGGCCTCGGGCATGGCGCGGATCAAAGCCGCCTCTTGCGGGGAGGCGATGACGCCGTCGGCCCCGGCCGCGAACGCGCGGGCCGCGCGGGTGGCCACCAGATCCGGCAGGTCCCCGGGGATGATCAGCCCGGAATCCAGATCCGCCCGGTCCAGGGATGTCAGCAGGGTCACGGCCAGAATTTTCATATTGCCCTTGGTCTGGGCGGCGGCACGGACCACGTGGGGGTCCCCATGGACGGTCAGAAAATCCAGGTCGAACTGGGCCAAACCGCGCACCGCCGCCTCGACCGTATTGCCGATATCGAACAGCTTCATGTCGAGGAAGATGCGCTTGCCATGGTCGCCCTTGAGCTCATTTGCCAGCGCCAGACCGCCCCCGGTCAACATGCCCAGCCCGATCTTGTAGAATGACACGGCATCGCCCAACCGGTCGGCCATTTGGAGCCCGGCCAGAGCGTCGGGCACATCGAGGGCGACGATCAGGCGGTCATCGGCGCGGGGGGTTGCGGTCTGGGTCATGGGCACCTCCACCGGTTCCGGTGGCAGGCAGGGCCGCGAAGGTCAAGGGGCGTGCTTGGCCTAGACGGTTGCCGGGCCCACGATGCTGAGGTCAGCGACGGTCAACGTGCTGGCCCCGTTCACACGCAGCACCGGATCGCCATCCACCTCCACCAGGGCGTCTTGATTGGATGCGCCCGTGTAGCTGACGGTCACGGCCCCATCCGTTTCGATCACGAGCGTGTCGCCTGCGGCGGCGTCAAAATCGGTGACGATGCTGACCTCGGTCCCGTTGGCCCCTTCGGAGCGGAAGGTGTCGGCGCCCGCACCCCCCACAAGGATGTCGCCTTCGCCTTCGGTGACCAAGGTGTCATCCCCGTCGCCGCCAACCAATTGGTCCGTGCCCGCGCCGCCGTTCAGACTGTCATTGCCGAGGCCGCCGTCGAGGGCGTCAGCGCCAAATCCGCCGTCCAACAGGTCGCGACCCGCGCCGCCTGTGAGGGCATCGGCGCCTGTGCCCCCTCGCAGAGTGTCGTCGCCGTCGCCGCCATCCATGGTGTCGTTGCCAGCCTGTCCCGCGATCAGATCGTTGCCCGCGTCCCCGGTGACCGCATCATTGCCGTCGCCGCCCAGGATCGAATCGGCGCCGTCGCCGCCCCCGATCGCGTCATTGCCCTGGCCACCTTGCAAGCTGTCTGCGCCGGGTCCGCCGACGAGACTGTCATCGTCCAAACCACCCTGGAGGGTATCGTCGCCCGCGCCGCCGTCCAGCGTATCCTGTCCCAGGAACCCCTGGAGCAGATCGCCATTATCCGTGCCGGTCAGCACGTCATCGCCATCGGTCTCGTCCACGTCCGGGTCAGCGGCGGGCGCCGTGCCCGGCGTATCGTCGTCGAAAAATGCGATTGCGCCCGCCAAAGGCAGCACGACAAAGAACGCGATGCCCAAAAGAAGAATGCCTGTTCCGCCCGCCATGATCTGCCTCGCGAAGTCCGTTTGTTGCCGTCTGGTAGACAAAGACTGCGGCACAGTTGGGGTGGCCATTTGACCGTTCGGCGAAAAAGGCGGGGCAGGTGGGTCGGCCCGGGCGTGGGACCCGTTCTTAGGAGGGGACGTTCCCCATGGCGCAGACAATGGACCATTCCGTTTGCGTGACGGGTTGCACGGACAGGCGGCTGTTCTTGACCAACACCATATCCGCAAGGTCCGGCCGTGCCTTGATGTCGGCCAAGGTGACAGGCGTCGGCAGGGCAGAGATCGCTTTGATATCCACGCAGTCCCAGCGGTCATCGTCCGTGGTGCTGTCGCGGTGGCTTTCGGCGCAGATTTCGACAATGCCGACCACGGCCTTGGCGTCCTGGGAATGGTAGAAGAAGCCACGGTCCCCCAGCTTCATTTCCCGCATGAAGTTCCGCGCTTGGTAGCTGCGCACGCCGTCCCATTCCTCGCCGGCCCCGCCCTTGGCCACCTGATCTTGCCACGACCAGACGGAGGGTTCCGATTTGAAGAGCCAGTAGTTCATCCGCCGATCACGCGGTTCCAGGCCTCGATCCGCACATCTTCAAACAGGCCCGCCTTGGCGTATGGGTCATGGGCGGCGAAGCCTTCCACGTGGGCCCGGTCGTCTGTGTCGAACACGATGAGGGAGCCGCACATATCCCCGCCCGCATCTAGGAACGGCCCGGCTTGGACCACGTGGGGGTCGGCCTTGAGGAAGGCAATGTGGGCATCCCGATTGGCCTTTCGGACCTCCAGATGACCGGGTTTGTCGGTGCAGATCAGGGCGTGGAGCATCATTCGGTCCTCAGGTCGCGGGTCAGCAGGTCAGTGACGGCATCTTTGATCGAGAGGCGGCCGTCCACAAGGGCCTCGGTGGCGCGGGTCACCGGCATCTCGACCCGGTGCCGCGTCGCCAGCTTCAGGGCGGCTTTGGCTGTGGCGACCCCTTCGGTGGTGGCATCCGGTCGGGGCGTGCCTGCGCCAAGGGCCTGTCCTAGGGCGAAGTTGCGCGACTGTGGCGAGGCGCAGGTCAGGGCCAGGTCGCCAAGCCCGCTGAGCCCCATCAACGTCTCTGGCTTGGCACCCAGGGCCGAAGCGAGGCGCATCATCTCGGCCATCCCGCGGGTCATAAGGGCGGCGCGCGCACTTTCCCCCAGGCCCGCGCCGATGGCAGCGCCACAGGCGATGGCGACAATGTTCTTTAGTGCACCGCCGAGTTCGACGCCGGCCACATCTGCGGTGCGGTAGAGGCGCAGGTTTGGCGTGGAAAGTGTATGCTGGAGGTGGGTGCCGCCGGAGGCGTCCGCGCACCCGAGGCTGAGCGCGGTGGGTAAGCCACGGGCAATGTCAGCCGCGAAACTTGGGCCAGAGAGGATAGCGGGCAGGGTGCTGGGCCAGGCTTTCGCGATGGTCGCAGTGGGTCCGGTGAGGTGCGTGAGGTCGATGCCCTTGCAGGCCGCCACCGCCGCCCGTGGCGCCATGGCGGGCAGGGCGCCCAGGGTCGCGGCCAGGCCTTGCGTGGGCACGGCAAGGACCAGGATGGCACATGCCGCGAGGTCCGCCCCGTCGGAGGTTAGACTCATGTTCTTGGGGAGGTGCGCGCCCGGAAGGCGCGGCAGCGTGCGGTCCTGCCTGGCGCGGGCCATGGCTTGGGCGTTGCGGCCCCACAGAACCACCGTGTCCCCGGAGTGTGCAAAGCTGATGGCCAATGCGGTCCCAAATGCCCCGGCGCCAAGGACACCGATCACGCTTTGGCCCCGCGCTTGCCGGAGCCGAGCATTGGCTGCGCCTGTGCGTCCAGGGGCCAGCGGGGGCGGGCGGCCAGGGTCAGGTCATCTTGTGCACCATGGGCGAACCGCTCCGCCCCAGCCCAAGCGATCATCGCGGCGTTGTCCGTACAAAGGGCAAGGGGCGGGGCCAGGAACGGCACATCCGCCTCGGTGGCGACGGTCCGCAACGCCTGTCGCAGGGTCCCGTTTGCGGCCACGCCCCCCGCGACGGCAAAGGCGGTCGCATCGGTGCACAGGGCCAAGGCGCGGCGGGACTTTTCGGCCAGCACGTCGCGGACGGCCTGCTGAAAGCTGTTGCAAATCGTGTCACGCAACCCCGCGGGCAGGCCCCCATGGTCGGCCACGGCGGCATCGCGGGCGCGCAACACGGCCGTCTTGAGACCGGAAAAGGACATGTCGCAGCCCGGTCGATCAAGGAGGGGCCGGGGCAGCGGTACGGTCCCCTCGCTGACTGCCGCGCGTGCCTCGACCGCGGGTCCACCCGGTTGCGGCAGGCCCAAAAGGCGGGCCACCTTGTCGAACGCCTCCCCTGGGGCGTCATCGATGGTGCCGCCCAGCCGGGTGAAGGTGTCATGGGCGTGCACGCGCAGAAACTGGCAATGCCCACCAGAGACCAAAAGCATTACATAGGGAAACTGCACCTGATCCGTTAGCCGCGGGGTCAGCGCATGTCCGGCAAGGTGGTTGACCCCAATCAGGGGCAGTCCCGTGGCCAGCGCCAGTCCCTTGCCGCACATGACCGCCGCCAGTATCCCGCCGATCAGGCCGGGTCCGGCGGTGACGGCGATGGCGTCGCACTGGGTCAAGGACAGGTTGGCTTGCTGCAACGCATTCTCGACCGCGATGTCGATCTTCTCGGCATGGGCGCGCGCGGCAATCTCTGGCACGACGCCCCCGAACGCGGCGTGCAACGCGTGTTGGTTCAGCACGACGTTGGACAAGATCTCACCAGAACCATCCGCGCGCCGCATCACCACAGCCGCCGCGGTCTCATCGCAGGAGCTTTCGAGCCCCAGAAGGGTCAGGTCTTGTGCCATGGCGTGTCGGGGTCCAGTGTCGAGGCCCGTTTAGTCGCCGCGAAAGGCCCTGACAATGGCGCCATTGCCTGTCTTGCTGACCCGGCCCGAGGCCCAAGCGCGGGCGATGGTGCCCCGCCTGCAGGCCATGGGCGCCGGTGGGATCGTCATCTCCTCGCTGCTGCAGATCCGATTTGCAGAGCGGCTGCCGGGTTTGGCCGATGGGTTGATCTTCACATCACGCAACGGGGTGGCGGCTTACGAACACTTGGGTGGCCCCACGGGGCGCGCGGCGTGGTGCGTGGGCGAACGTACGGCACATGCGGCACGTGCTTTGGGTCTACGGGTGCGTGGCGTGACAGAGGATGCGGCCACCTTGGCCACGGTGATCCCCCTGTCCGGCCCCGATCTGATCCATCTGCGGGGACGCGTCCAGCGCGGCGACCTGGCCCAGACCCTGCGGGATCGCGGCATACGGGCCAAGGATGCTGTGATCTACGACCAAGCGCCAGTGCCGTTGTCAGCGGAGGCGGTGGACATGCTCTGCGCTGGCCCGGTTTGCGCGCCCCTCTATTCCCCACGCACGGCGCAGCTTTTCGCCCAAAGCTGCCCCCTCGGGGCTCGCGATCACCTGCGCCTGGTCGCGCTCAGCCCCGCTGTCGCGGCGGCATGCGCCGTGCCGCCCGTCGCCACCGCGGCGGCACCAACGTCGGACGCCATGTGGCGTATGCTGAATGACGTGTTGGGCGGATCGACGGTTGAGGGGCCTGAGGGATGGGATTAGGTATAGACGCGATCCGGGGGCTGCCTTTCCGGATGGTGCTGCTCTGGAGGGCCTGCGTTGGCGCGCAAATCTAAGAAGACAGAAGACACGAAGCCGGATCGCGAGGACGTCGCGGAAACGGTCGAAGAGACGACCCAGCAGGATGCGGACGCGTCCGAAGACAACTTGGACGAAACCCTGTCCGATGTGTTGGATGAGCCGCAGGATCCCCAAGATATCAAAGATTTAGAAACAATGGATGGCGTCGCTGACGTCGATGCCACGGGGGAGGCCGCCCAGCTTGAGGCGCCGTACGCGACGGAAGACCCCGCTGACGCAGACAGCCATGGCACCGCGGACGCGGTTGTCGAAGGCGACGCGTCCAAGGTTGATAGTGAGACGGTGACCGCCGCCGAATCGACCGAGGCCGAGTCGGTTGAAAGTGAGCCAGCGGAGGCCGTGGCGAGCGAGACCGAAAGGAATGACCCGCCCGTGATGCCGGTCGCGACAGCGCCCCAAGTCATTGAAAAACGGGGGCCAGGCTTCGTGCCCTTGGTCCTGGGCGGCGTGATCGCCGCCGCCATCGGCTATGCCATTCCGACCTTCCTGGCACCGCCCCCGTCCGTCGAAGGCGCCGATACGGCCAGACTGGACGCGTTGGAGGCGCAGCTTGCCGGTTTGTCGGCCCCTGAAGCGGCTGACCTGAGCGGTCTTGAGGCCACCCAAGACACCCTCGCGACGCAGATCAGCGATTTGGACGCCCGCATCGCCGCCCTGGAGGCCGCGCCGGTATCGGCAGAAGGCCAAGCGTCGAACGCGTCGACGGCCAATATTGGGTCCGACAACGGGGCCGCCATCGCCGCACTTGAGACCACCGTTTCCGGCGTAACCGAAGACGTGTCCAGTCTACGCGAAGAGGTGGCTGCCCTGTCCACGCAGGTGGAAGGTTTGGCACAGCCAAGCGGCCTGGAAGATCGGGTCGCGACGCTTGAAGGTGCGGTTGACGCGCTGGCAGCGGAAGAAAACGATGCCGCGGCCTTAGCTGCGGAGGCGGCACGGAACCAGTTGCGCCTTGCCCTCGACACCGGGCAGCCGTTTGCAGAACCGCTGAGCGTTTTGGGCGGAGAGGCCCCCGACGCGCTGACGCGCATGGCGGACACAGGCGTGCCCACGGGTTCCGCCCTGGCCGAGGCGTTCCCCGCGATTGCGCGCAGCGCGCTGACCGCCGCCCGGGCCGTGGAACCGGTCGATGGAAACCCCGTCACGGCCTTTCTTCGACGGCAAACGGGGGCCCGTTCCCTTGAGCCGCAAGAGGGGACATCCGCGGATGCCGTGCTGAGCCGGGCCGAAGCCGCCGTGCGCGACGGCAACCTGTCTGCGGCCCTTGCCGAGATCGAGGCCCTGCCGCCCGAAGGTCAAGACGTGCTGTCGGGCTGGGTGGATAAGGCCCAGACCCGCATCGCGGCCCTTGAGGCCGCCCAAGTCTATTTTTCTGCTGAGTGAGGATTTCCCATGCTCTGGACGCCGTTCAAAATCCTCCTCTTTATTGGCCTGATCCTGGCCCTCGCCTTCGGTGTGCAATGGATCCTTTCCGTCTCGGGCGAGGTTCTGATCACATTCGCCGGCCAGGAATACGTTCTATCGCCCCTGATGGTTGTCGTCGGCGGGCTGATCCTGATGATCGTGCTTTGGGTCGCGTTCAAGATCGCAGGGCTTCTGGTCGCCGTGCTGAAGTTCATCAACGGGGATGACACCGCCATTGGGGCGTATTTCGACCGCAGTCGAGAGCGGAAGGGATATGAGGCGCTGTCCGACAGTCTGGTGGCCCTCGCATCGGGAGAGGCCCGGGAGGCGTCCTTGAAGGCGCAAAAGGCAGAGAAGTATCTGCAGAAGCCGGAAGTGACCACGTTGTTGATGGCCCAAGCTGCCGAAGCCGCCGGTGATACCGGGCGCGCGCAAGAGGCTTGGAAGACCCTTCTGAACCATGACCGGACCCGGTTCGTGGGGGTGCGTGGTCTGATGCGTCAAAAGCTGGAGGCAGGGGACACGGATACGGCCATGAAACTGGCCGAGAAGGCGTTCGCCCTGAAGCCTAGAAACGTGGAGACGCAGGACACGCTGTTGCGCCTGCAAGCCCAGAACGCGAATTGGGATGGCGCGCGCAAAGTGCTGTCTGCGAAGTTGAAATCGGGCGCCTTGCCGAAGGATGTCTATAAGCGTCGGGAGGCCGTGTTGAGCCTTGCGGACGCCCGCGCAGCCATGGGCCAGGGCGAGATGGACAGAGCCAAGGCCGAGGCATTGGAAGCCAATCGCCTGTCCCCGCAACTGGTGCCGGGTGCGGTGATGGCCGCCCAGATGCATGTGGAAGCGGGTGACAAAAAGCGGGCCACCAAGGTGGTGAAGGCCGCTTGGACCAAGCTGCACCATCCAGACCTCGCCGCGGCCTACGCCGCCATCGAGCCAGATGAAACGCCGGAGGCGCGGCTCAAGCGGTTCCAACCCCTTTTGAAGTTGGATCCCGAAGCTCCGGAAACGAAGATGTTGGAGGCTGAGTTGAACCTGGCCGCCGAAGACTTTCCCGGCGCCCGTCGGGCCCTCGGCACGGTCTATGAGACCCACCCGACCGCCCGCGCTTTGTCATTGATGGCCGCCGTTGAGCGGGGGGAAGGCGCCAGCGAAGCCATCGTGCGCGGTTGGCTTGCCAAGGCGTTGAGCGCGCCGCGCGGGCCACAATGGACTTGCGACAATTGTGCGACCGTCCACAGCGTCTGGGTCCCGGTCTGTACGTCGTGCGAAGCCTTCGACAGCCTGGAGTGGAAAGAGCCTCCGGAGGTGCCGGCCTCTGATGGCCTTTCCTCAGAAATGCTGCCCCTTCTGGTCGGTCCGCCAGAGCCAGCCGCGGCCCCGTCTGACCTTGCAAACGGGGTTCTGGACGGGGATGTGACCGACGTTATGCCCCCGGCCCAAGGCGACGGTGATGCGGGATCCGCGCCTGACGCAGCCCGACCCAATTGACCGGATTTTGGGGCTAGAACTGCGCCAAGACCCCTGCTAGAGCGTCCGCCACCGGGCCGGTGTAGCTCAGCTGGTAGAGCACGTCATTCGTAATGCGCGGGTCCACTCGCAATTCACGTCTGAGGCCAATGTGTTAGGCGGCAGGTTGAAGTTCTAGTAGGGCCATATTAAGGCCGATGAGAAAGAAGAATGCCGGTGTAGCTCAGCTGGTAGAGCACGTCATTCGTAATGATGGGGTCGTAGGTTCGAGTCCTATCACCGGCACCATTCTTCTCACTGATCTTTCTGATACTCCAATAGCTTAGCGGGCTTCACGCCCGGCATAACTGCCAGCCGCGCCACGATGGCAACGGTCGGATTGCGGGCGCCACGCTCCACGTCGCTGACGTACGTGCGGCGCAAGTTGGACTGGAACAAGCTCCTCCTGCGAGACGCCCTTAAGCTCCCGGTATCGCTTAATATTTCTCCCAACGACCGCCTGTATTTCCATGAGGCCATAGCGCAGTGATGTAGAACATTGATCTACAGACTATGAGTCTCATTTTCGATTGTCGGATCTCCGCTCAAACTGCACACTATAAGTCTCAACAGTTTCCGAGGCTTACATGCTGCGCATCCTCATCTCTGCCGCCGAGGCGCTGGGCCTTCTTGTCGTTCTTGTGTTGGCACTCAGCTACAGCGCTCCGCTCGTCATCTGGGTGTCACTTGGGTTACTGCTGATTGCCGCTTTCGTGTTGATCACAGGACGCACGGTTCCGCGCATCCAAAGCCGGGGCAAGGCACTCGTTGTCGTCAACATCGCCGGGGTCTGCTTGATGGCGAGCGCCACGATCTATCAAGACCAGCGCGACGAGAACGTTGCACTTCTCCGTGCAACGGACCCCGACGCGTACTTGGCAGAGTTGCAGCGAAGTGATGATGCGCGATAGCTCGCAGAGCTCGAGCAACTGCGTCCAGAACAGTACGCTGTAGAAATGGTACGCCGGGCGCTAGTCGCAGATGCGGAACGGCAGCGGGCTTGCACTGACCGGAGGTCACCTGAGGCATACGTGAAGATTCAAGCTGATGTGCGCCGCCAACTGCGAGCACCGGCACCGGCAGATTTCCCGGCGCGGTACGGTCAAGGAACCGGGCACATCGGCGATCGCATCTATCCCGTCGTCGGCCTTGTCGATGCACAGAACGGATTTGGTGCACTGCTCCGGGCGAGCTTTCCAAGGAAGGATTCAGGACTTTCCGGACGCTGGGTCGTGGCGCACCTTGGAACTTGCTGTTGATTGAAGCTTACAAGGCTTTTGCCAAGGCAGGCAGAGGGGCAACCGGGGCTTTCAACGGACCTTCAGGCTGCCCTTGTAGGTGTCGCCGCCCCACCGGGCAGGCATTGTGGCCCTCCTAGGACGTCTGAGGCCGCTCTGAGGGGTATTGCCGCACTGCGGGCATGGCAACCCAAGCGCAGCGCCAGCCGCAGCATGCAGTGGCTGTAACTTGTAACGGTAACTTTAGTCCAGAAAGGTCTGAACTGGGTAGGGGGAGTGGTGTACCGCCCCCAACCATTGTGCGCGCCGCAAAGGTTGCCGGGCTAGCCTTGGCATTACGGGTTACGCCCGCATTCTCAAAGCGCCGGGTCAAAACGGCATGCCGTTTTTGGAGGCCCGATCATCGACGCAAATTAGCGTAACCGCACCATTATCGGCACGCTGGGCAAGCCACTCCCCCTTGCGTTTGTCCGGCGTTCCTTTCGCAACTCCTCGCCGCTGGGTCTCTTCTCGCCGCAAAAGATCGTGCAACCTATTGTTTTTTCTTCCCATCCTAAGCGATCCATTTCAGTTTTGATCCTCTGGACTTCGATGGGTGACAGGCGACCGCCCTCGAAACCGAGCAGTAGCTTCACGCTATCCGTCGAGACGCGCCCGGTCTTTTCTGAGAACCAATCACCAAGGACCGAAGCGAAGGCATCCTCGATCAAGCGCACATCGGCTAGTTCCGCCGCTGCTTCCCACAAGTGTTCGGACAATACGATGGGCTCGCCCTCTGCCTCGCGCACGACCGCTTCTGCCCACAACTGGTCCAAATCCCCATGCAGTTTATCGAGATGAAACCTTCCGGCTCGCACCGGCCAAAAACGCCGGTTGCCGGTTTGATCGAAGAGATACTTCTGGTCATTGGTGCTGCCCACGATCACACATTGGCGCGGATAGGTAAGAGCTGAGCTACTCCCCATTTCTTGGGCAAGATCTGGCGTAAATTAAACTACTCTTTGTACCTGCTGATCAGGCTGGGTTGTGTCATTTCGCCGTCAGTAGATCACAGCGGGTGGTTTGCCGCCAAGGGCGGAATGAGGGCGCTTGTGGTTGTAGAACTCAATCCACTTTCTGACGCCCGCCTTCGCCTCTGATCCAGTTTCCCATGCATTCAGGTAAACGCATTCATACTTCACGGATCGCCACAGCCGTTCGACGAAGATGTTGTCGGGGAAGCGGCCTTTGCCATCCATTGATATGCAAGCATTTGACCGCCGCAACCGATCCGTCCACGCAAAGGATGTGAACTGGCTGCCTTGGTCGGTGTTCATAATGCCTGGCGTGCCGAACTTGTGGATCGCCTCGTTCAGCGCATCGACACAGAACTCGGCCTCCAGCGTGTTCGAGATGCGCCACGCCAGAACTTTGCGCGTGTGCCAGTCCAAGATGGCGACCAGGTACAGAAAGCCATGCCGCATGGGCAGATATGTGATGTCAGCACACCAAACCTGATTGGGCCGATCCACACACAGGCCACGCAGCAGTTATGGATAAATCTTGTGGCCCACACGTCGCGACGCTGAGATCGCCATCTTTGAATACATCAATGGCTTCTACAATCCGCGGCGCAGGCATTCAGCCCTCGGCTGGAAAAGCCCCTTGGCCTTCGAAGCGAAGGCTGCATAAGTGAGCAATCGGAGCGGCACGAAAGCGTGACAGGTCTAAATTATGCTAGCCGGGAAAGCCTGACGCGCATCATCCTGACCCCAAGACGCCATACCATCTTCTGTCGTAAAGCGATTTTAGAGGCTCGCAGCAGTCATGCCGGCTGTGCTGTCAAAGGTGACGTCTGTTTCATCTTCGTTCAACGGACGACCGCCGTGCGAACCCAGCAAAGACTAGAAGCGCCAGTCGTGACGGCCAATCCACACGCCTTCGATGTTATCACCAAGCGCGTTTATCTTAGCAGCCAGTGCGATGATGCTATCAAAATCGGTTGGGAAGTCATCCATAGACCGGCCTGCCTGCTCAACCAGGTCAGGGTTCACATAGAGAACCATGGTCGAAGCAGATGTTGCCAACGCGTGCTGGGCGTCTTCGTACCGCCCCAGCGACAGCAAAGCAGGTGTGAACCCAGCTGCAGCGGGATCTGCTGGCAACAAAGCATCCAGCCGAAATGAGGATCGTTGCCTTCATAGTATTTGCAGGTCGCGGCGTGCGCAGCCCGTGGCTCTCGGCGTGGGATCAGACCAACGATCCGCGTATACTTATTTGGGAGCCTGACTGATGTTCTGGCATACCTTTAAGGTCTAAGCGATAAAGACGAGAGGCTTTCTGGCCGTCGTAATTCAAGTCCTATCGCTGGCCGCTTGGTCGGGCTTCGAGCTTAATAGTGGTTTAGTTATGGGATTGATGGCGTTTTGGGGCGCGCTTCTTGGCTGCGATGGCGGAAAAAGTAGACAGAGAGGACTGAAGATGAAAAGTGGCTGGATAGGCGTCGAGCTTGACGCGACACTTGCGCGCTATGAAGATTGGAGTGACCCAGATCACCTTGGCGAACCAGTCGCGCCTATGGTTGAGCGCGTAAGGTCGTGGTTTAGGCGGGGTATTGAGGTCCGAATTTTCACCGCCCGCGCTTGTCGCGCAAGCGCAGAGGACATTGCTAGAATAGAAGATTGGGCGGAAGAACGCATCGGCCACCGTCTTCGCGTAACATGCAGTAAAGACTATGGTATGATACAATTTTGGGATGATAGGGCTGTGAGCGTGGCCCCTAACGACGGGCTCCCTCGCCTTCCAGAATTCATTTAACAAGGCCCTTGTGGCGAGCAATCGGCCCCATACTAGACACAAGTGGTCTTGTGGTTATCAGGTCACAGCCAAGGAACAGTGAGGATTGATGGGCGCGCGTGGACGGGGGCCTCTGGTCAGTTGTGGGTCACGCCTCTACGCAACACTCGGGGAACGGGTCGGACGAAACCCCGGTCGGTCGACGACCGCCTGGCGGTGCCGAGTAGGGTCGCGCATCCTTCAATCTTGATTGGCATGGAAGGTCTTACTGAAAATGGATGACAGTTGACGGTGCGTAGAGAGTGACCGGAATCAAGCTTGCCAATTTCTTGCCAATACGTGCCGTCAGTTCATGGGAAGTTTCACTATCTTTGAGCGATGAAAGGCTTTTTGAGCCAATCGTATAGTGCACTGAAATGATTGTGAAAAATGGCGGAGACGAAGGGATTCGAACCCTCGAGACGGTTTCCCGCCTACTCCCTTAGCAGGGGAGCGCCTTCGACCACTCGGCCACGTCTCCGCCCACCGGTCTATTGACCTGCTGCGGAGGGGGCAAGGGCAAAGTCGCGGGGTGGCAGGCGGGATAAGGCGAACCCGCGCCCGCCCGCAAGGACAACCGCCCGCGGCTGACGGGCAGACGCGGGCGGGTGGTGGATTGGCGGACGCGGGCCGCAGCCCCCGCTGTCAGGCTTGTTGTGGGTAGAGCACCACGCGCGAGCGCATGGGCACACGGTTGTAGAGGTCGACGGCCTGATCGTTCACCAAGCGGGCGCAGCCATTGGACACGGCCGACCCGATGGTGCGGGGCGCGTTTGTGCCGTGGATGCGCAGGAACGTGTCGCCGCGCCCGGGTTCAAACAGGTACAGCGCGCGGGCGCCGAGCGGGTTTTCGGGGCCGCCGGGCATGCCGTCTTCCCATTGTTTGTAGGCAGGGTTCCGCTCGATCATAGAGCGGGTCGGCGTCCAGCTTGGCCACTCTTTCTTAGCACCGACGTAGAATTCCCCGGGCTCATAGAGACCGGGTCGACCGACGCCGACCATATAGCGCAGCGCGCGTGCGCCGGGCAGGGTCCAATACAGCATGAAACTGTTTGGGACGAGGTGGATCTCATTGGGGGCGATTTCCGGCCGAATGCGGACTTCGACCGGCAACATGTCTTGCGCCACAGGTTGTGCGTTGGCGGGTTCGATCAGTGCGCTGCCCAAAATGCCAAGGGCGGCCCCACCGAGAATAACGTCGCGTCTGTTCATCAAATACTCCTTTTCACCGGCACGCCTCAGATCCCCGGCGAGGATGGGCCGATGATTTCTAAAGGCCAGATGTGTCTGAGTCTGGCAAGATTGCGTAAATAATAACGCCAAAAACCGTGACATCGTCGCCGCGCTCACGCCATTGTGACAAGAAAAGCGCGGGACATCTGCGGCAAGTTGTCAATCCGCGGGCTCCACTTGCCCGCATTTTCGCCGTCCTCCGTCAGGTGTTGAATAGAAAATGCAGGACGTCGCCGTCTTTCACGACATAGCCTTTGCCTTCCGCGCGCATTTTCCCGGCCTCTTTCGCGGGCTGCTCCCCGCCCAAAGTGACGTAATCGTCATAGGCAATGGTTTCCGCGCGGATAAACCCTTTCTCGAAATCGCCATGGATGACGCCCGCGGCTTTGGGTGCGGAGGTGCCCTTCCGGATGGTCCAAGCGCGCGCCTCTTTGGGGCCGACGGTGAAGTAGGTTTCCAAGTGCAGAAGGTCGTAGCCCGCGCGGATCAAACGGTCCAAGCCGGGCGCGTCCAGGCCCATCTCCTCCAGGAATTCGCTGGCCTCCTCGTTGGAGAGTTGGGCGATTTCTTCCTCAATCTGGGCAGAGATGACGACATGGGCAGCCCCTTGGGCGGCGGCCATGTCAGCGACGGCTTGAGAGAATGCGTTGCCATCGGCGGCGGCGCCTTCGTCCACGTTGCAGACGTATAGGATGGGCTTGGTTGTCAGCAATTGCAGACCCGCCCAAGCCTTTGCGTCTTCGGCATCCACATGGACGCTGCGGGCGGGTTGGCCGTTTTCCAGGGCGGCGAGGGCGGCTTTGAGCAAACGCTCCTGCTGGATCGCCTCTTTGTCGCCGCCGCGCACTTTGCGGATTAGGCCCTGAAGACGCTTTTCGATGCTTTCCATGTCGGCGATCATCAATTCGGTCTCGATGACCTCGGCATCCTCGACAGGGTTCACGCGGCCTTCCACATGGGTCACGTCGCCATCTTCAAAACAGCGAAGGACATGGGTGATGGCGTCGGTTTCGCGGATGTTGGCGAGGAATTGGTTGCCCAGGCCTTCGCCCTTGGAGGCGCCCTTCACCAGTCCGGCAATGTCCACGAATGTCATGCGGGTGGGGACGATTTGAGCGGAGCTTGCAATCCCCGCCAGCTTGTCCAAGCGGTCATCGGGGACCGCGACATCGCCCACATTGGGCTCGATGGTGCAGAACGGGAAGTTGGCCGCCTGGGCCGCGGCGGTTTTGGTCAGCGCGTTGAAAAGGGTGGACTTGCCCACATTCGGCAACCCCACAATGCCCATCTTGAAGCCCATCTCGTGCCCTCCTGCCGGTGGATGACTGCCCCCATAGACGTGGCGGCCATAGGGGGCAAGGCGGGCCTAGCGAATTGGCTTGTTGCGCCGCTCGAAGATGATGAACCACGCCAGCAGGATGAACATCGGGTGAGTCAGGCCGCCGGAAAAGAACAGGGCGGGGATCCAGATCAGGAACGTGATGATCCCAAGGATGGGACGCCCGGCAAGAACCATGGAGAGCGGCGGGAGGAGGATGGCAAGCAAGTAGTTCATCCAGGGTAAATGGGCATGGTACGTGGCGCATTCCAGAGTGGGCGCCCCGAAACTGCCCGGGTGTGGCGCCAAGGTCGGTTTGATCGGCGCACCGCCGCCGCTTGGGAATTGACCTTGGCGCGTCTCTGTCGCAATCGGTTGCAAAACCTGGGGGATGGCATGACTCGCATCGATGACACGTTTGCACGGCTGAAGGCTGAGGGACGCAAGGCGTTTGTGTCCTATGTGATGGCAGGTGACCCGGATGCGAACACCGCGACGGAGATCGTGCGCGGCCTGCCCGCGGCGGGGGTCGATATCATCGAGTTGGGGTTGCCATTCACGGATCCGATGGCGGACGGGCCGACAATCCAGTTGGCGGGGCAACGCGCGCTTGAGGTGGGCATGACCTTGGAGGGCACGCTGGACATCGTGCGCGCGCTGAGGGCGGAAAATCAGACAACGCCAGTGGTTTTGATGGGCTACTACAACCCGATCTATAATCGTGGCGTGGCGCAGTTTCTGGCGGACGCGTCCGAGGCGGGGGTGGATGGGTTGATCATCGTGGACCTGCCGCCGGAGGAAGATTCGGAGTTGTGCATCCCCGCCCAAGACGCCGGGCTGAATTTCATCCGCTTGGCCACGCCCACCACGGACCACAAGCGCCTGCCCACGGTCCTGCAGAATACGTCGGGATTTGTGTATTACGTCTCGATCACGGGCATTACGGGATCGGCGTCGGCATCTGCAGAAACGGTGGGACCGGAGGTTGAGCGGATCAAAGCCTCCACCGACCTGCCGGTCATCGTCGGTTTTGGCATCAAGACGCCAGATGCGGCAACGTCCATCGCCGGGGTGGCCGATGGCTGTGTCGTCGGCTCTGCCATCGTGGAGCGGATTGCCCGGGGTGACAGTGTGGCGGATGTGCTGGCCTATGTGAAATCCTTGGCCGATGGTGCGCACGCCGCATGAGCACTGTCCTTTTGGGCAGAGGCGCCATCGCCACCTATTTGCGCAGGCAGCTTGACCAGGACGGCACCCCGCCGGTCGCGATGCTGGTGCGCGCGGGCACGTCCAATGCGGGGGATCCGGTTCCCTGGCGGCATTCGGTGGATCAGTTGCCCCGTGACGCCCGGTTGTTGGTGGATTGTGCAGGCCATTCCGGCCTGGCGGAGCATGGGCCGGATGCCCTGCGTGCCGGCCTAGACGTGTTAACGGTGTCGTTGGGGGCGCTGGCGGACGCCCGCCTTTACGAGACATTGGAGGCGGCGGCAGGGATCGGCAACAGCACCCTGCACTTGGCCAGCGGGGCCATAGGGGGGCTGGACGTGTTGCGGGCTGCGCGGGCGGACGGGCTGAACCAGGTGATCTATCGCGGGCGCAAACCACCGGCGGGCTGGCGCGGTTCCGCGGCGGAAGAGGTGGTGGACTTGAACCGCCCCCTTGCCGCAGCCGTCACGCATTTTCAGGGGTCCGCGCGAGAGGCCGCGCTGCGCTACCCGAAGAATGCCAATGTGGCGGCGGCGGTGGCGTTGTCTGGCCTGGGCTTTGACCGGACGGAGGTCGCATTGATCGCGGACCCCACCACGACCCAGAACATCCATGAGGTGGACGCATCGGGCGCGTTCGGGGAAATGACATTTCGTCTGTCAGGGGCGACATTGCTCGCCAATCCGCGGACCTCGGCCTTGGCTGCCATGAGCCTGCTGTCCGCCATCCGAACGCGCGGACAGCGCGTTACATTCTGAAGTCCGTGCGGGGTTACAGCGGTTTTCTTTAGACCTGACTCAGGTTCTTCGCGAAACGCTTTAGCGCAGGTCCAGGCGAAAATCCTCACCCCAGCCGTGCACGCTGTCATGGGCCCGGATCAGGACTTCGGTCACACCGTCCGGCACGGCCACGCCGCTAAGTGAGCGGGTGAAAGGCTGCTCTGTCTCATGAGGGTGCAGCAACTTGCGATAGCCCAGTTCCGTCCCGTCAGGGGCGAAGACGGACCAGCCGTCGGCGTAGTGGTCCCACCCGGTGTCGGGGTGGCGGACCGTGACGGAAAACGTCCAACTGTCCCCGCGTTGGGTTGCCGTGGCGCCCTCCACCACGGGGGCGTCGGCCAAAGCAGGGGACGAAAGCAGGGCGAAGGCGAAAGCAACATACTTCATGATTTACGTTTCCAACAGGACATCCCGGGATGTCGATGCAAATTCCCGTGACAGGACGGTCCAAGTTGTCAGGGTGACGGTCAGCAGCAGGCCCCATGGCCCGACCAGCCACCCAAGGGCAGCAAAGGCGAAATAGACGGCCCGCAGCCCCCGGTTGAAGTTCAATGCCGCCCGGGTATTTATTTCTGCCGCTTGGGACGCGCGGGCCAGGGCGCGGGCATCGGTCACATCATTGGGGACAGACGCCATGACGACGGCGCAATAGCCGAACAACCGGTCCGACCAGACGAATTTGAAGACCGCATAGGTCAGCAAAAGGGCGACCACAGCCAGCTTGATTTGCCAGAACAGTTCTGGGTGCCCTTCGACGCCGATGTCCATGACGATGCCATCCAGCCGCTGCGCGTTGCTGGCCAAGGCCAGCACACCGCCCACAGCCAGCATCGTGCCTGACGCCAGGAAGGTCGTCCCTTGCCGAAGGGATGCGAGGATCGCCGCGTCGAAGATGCGGGGCTGACGGGTGATCATCTCCATCATCCAATCGCTGCGGTATCGGTTCATCAGCCGCGTGACGGATGGCCGCGCCTTCGGCGGGTTCTCGATCACCATACTGCTGCCCAGCCAAGTGACGATCAGGGCAACAAGGGCCAGAAAGTCCATGAAGGTAAAGGCATTGAGGATCGGAGCGAGCATGGCATCCCTTACCGTGGTTTGGGATCCGCCTGCACCCGAATTCCGCGCCGATGTTATTGGAGGGCGGGACAGCAGATCTGCAAGGGCTTGCTTTCTGCTGAATTGGTAATATAAATTTACCAATCGCCTGGATGAGAGGGAACGCGCCATGGAAATGCCGAAGCCAGACCCATTTATCCTGGATCGCAAGGACCAGCTGGTGTCGCGTCTTTTGACGGTGTTGCCGACCGATGCCGTCATCCATGCGCCCGATGAGACGCGCGCCTATGAATGTGATGCCTTGGCCGCCTATACTTGTCCGCCCCTGGCCGCCGTTTTGCCCCGCAGTACGGAGGAAGTGTCCGCTGTTCTGAAGATTTGCCACGAGATGGAGATCCCCGTGGTGCCCCGTGGATCGGGGACATCGCTGGCCGGCGGCGCCTTGCCGACGGCCGACAGCGTGATCCTCGGGGTGGGCCGCCTGACCGATGTGCTGGAGGTGGATTATGACGACCGTCTAATCCGCGTTCAGACCGGCCGCACCAACCTGAGTGTCACCGGCGCGGTGGAGGAGGACGGTTTCTTTTACGCGCCAGATCCGTCGTCGCAGCTGGCCTGCGCCATTGCGGGCAATATCGCCATGAACTCGGGCGGGGCCCATTGTCTGAAATACGGCGTGACCACGAACAACCTGATGGGTGTCACGCTGGTACAGATGGACGGCACCGTGTTGGCGCTTGGCGGCGCCCATTTGGATGGGGACGGGCTTGACCTGTTGGGTGTCATCTGCGGCTCCGAGGGGCAGTTGGGCATCGTGACCGAAGCGACGCTGCGCATCCTGCCCAAGCCCGAGGGGGCGCGTCCTGTCCTGATCGGGTTTGACAGTCTGGAAGTGGCGGGCGCCTGTGTGGCGGACATCATCAAAGCGGGTGTCTTGCCCGTGGCGATCGAGTTCATGGATCGGATTATCATCCGCATCACCGAAGATTATGCGGGGGCGGGCTATCCCGATTGCGAGGCCTTGTTGATCGTGGAGGTGGAGGGGTCCGAGGACGAGATCGACGAGCAACTGGCCCTGATCGAGACCATTGCCCGCAGACATGACCCGGTGGAGTTCCGCCAGAGTCAGAGCGAGGACGAGAGCGCGAAGATTTGGCTGGGCCGCAAGTCGGCCTTCGGCGCCACGGGTCGCGTGGCCGATTACATGTGCCTGGACGGGACAATTCCAGTCAGCGAACTGCCCCGGGTTCTGGCTGGTATCACCGACCTGTCGAAGAAATTCGGCCTGCGCGTGGGCAATGTGTTCCATGCGGGCGATGGCAACATGCATCCGCTGATCATGTACGACGCCAATAAGCCCGGGGACCTGGAGCTTTGCGAGGAGATGGGGGCCGAGATCCTGAAGCTATGTGTGGAGGTGGGCGGTTGCCTGACCGGAGAGCATGGCGTGGGGATCGAAAAGCGCGACCTCATGGGCCACCAGTTCACCGAAGTGGATATGGAACAGCAGATGCGGGTGAAGGATGTGTTCGACCCCAAGTGGCTGTTGAACCCGGCGAAGGTTTTCCCCTTGGACATCACAGAGAGTCGACGGTCCACCTGAGACGGGTGCCGCATTTGTGTCGTCGAGAGAGCAAGGAAGGAATGGGGCGGTGCTGACACCGGAAAGCGAAGCGCATCTGGCCGATCTGGTGCGGGGGGCCAATGGCCCATTGTCGGTGCGCGGCGGCGGAACGCGCCATATGCCCGGCGCGGGCGACGCGTTGACGACCGCGGGCCTAACGGGGATCACCCTCTATGAGCCGGGGGCCCTGACCCTGGTGGCGCGTGCGGGCACGCCCATGTCCGAGATTGAGGCCGCACTGGCAGCCGAAAACCAACGCCTGCCCTTTGAGCCCATGGACCACCGGCCCCTGTTAGGTACGGACGGGGCACCAACCATTGGCGGTGTGGTCGCCATGAATGCGTCGGGACCCCGGCGCATCCAGGCCGGGGCCTGTCGGGACAGCCTGATCGGCGTGCGCTTTGTCAACGGAGAGGGGGCCGTCATCAAGAACGGTGGCCGCGTGATGAAGAACGTGACGGGCTATGACCTGGTGAAGTTGCTGGCCGGGTCCCGGGGCAGGTTGGGCGTGCTGACCGAGGTCAGCTTCAAGGTCCTGCCAGCCGCCGCCACGCAGGTGACATTGACCCTTACGGGACTAAGCGTAGAGGAGGGCGTCCGGGCCATGTCTGCGGCGCTGGCCTCCCCGTTCGAGGTGACGGCGGCGGCCCATGATCCCCAGGCCGGGCAGACGACCTTGCGGTTGGAAGGGTTGGCGGGGTCCGTAACCTACCGGGCGAAAGAATTGGCGCGGGTGTTGGCCCCGTTTGGCACCGCCGCGCAGGCGGAGGGCGATGCGTCCGCCGCCACCTGGGCCACAATCCGCGACGCGCGCCCCATTGCGGGCGAGGGGGATATCTGGCGCGTGTCGGTTCGGCCAAGCCTTGGGCCCGACGTTGTGGCCCGTGCCGGTGCGCAGGCCGCGTTGCTTGATTGGGGCGGGGGTCTGGTTTGGGTGCGGGTGGAGGCAGGTACCGACTTGCGCGCCCGGCTGGATGGCCTGTCGGGCACGGCGACCCGTGTCCGCGGAACCGGGCCGGGCGCCCTGCACCCGCCATCACACGCCGTGGCCCGCCTAGAGCAGGGGATCGCGGCAAAATTCGACCCCAAGGGTCTGTTCGCGGGGGCTGCGTGATGGCGCGACTGGCCTTGGCAGCTCTTTGGGCCATGGTCCACGGCGGTACGTCCCCTGCCGTCTTCCTTTCCTTTCTCCGGTCAGAGCAGGTCCATGCAAACCACGTTCACCCCTGAGCAATTGAAAGATCCGGCCGTCGCGCGGTCCAATGAGATCCTGCGGTCCTGCGTGCATTGCGGCTTCTGCACAGCCACATGCCCGACTTACCAAGTGTTGGGCGATGAATTGGATAGCCCCCGGGGCCGTATCTATCTGATCAAGGATATGCTGGAGAACGACCGGCCCGCCGATGAGAAGACGGTCAAGCATATCGACCGTTGCCTGTCTTGTCTGGCCTGCATGACCACCTGCCCCTCAGGCGTGCATTACATGCATTTGGTCGACCACGCGCGGGAGCATATTGAGAAAACGTATAAGCGCCCCGTCATGGACCGTTTGCTGCGCTGGACCCTGGCGCAGATTTTGCCTTATCCCATGCGGTTTCGCCTGGCTCTTCTGGGCGCCAAGATCGGGCGGCCCTTTGCCCGGCTCATGCCGGACGCGCGGCTGAAGGCGATGCTAGAGATGGCGCCCAAGACGATTCCGCCCGTCAGTCGGAACGACGACCCGCAGACTTTTCCGGCCAAAGACAAGAAGATGCGCGTGGCCCTGATGACAGGATGCGCGCAGAAAGCCCTGAACACCGATATCAACGATGCCACCATCCGCCTGTTGACCCGCCTGGGCGCCGAAGTGGTGGTGGCCGATGGGGCAGGGTGCTGCGGTGCGTTGACCCATCACATGGGCAAATCCGACGCCAGCCACCGCTCGGCCGCTGCGAATATCAACGCGTGGCACCAAGAGATCGCGGGCGAGGGGCTGGACGCCATTGTCATCAACACTTCCGGCTGCGGGACGACCGTCAAAGATTACGGGCACATGTTCCGCAATGATCCGCTGGCCGAAAAAGCCGCCACGGTCAGTGCCCTGGCCAAGGACGTGTCCGAAGTTCTGCTGGATCTGATGCCGAAGGGGACGGAGGTGGCGACGCCCAGACATGCCGATGGCAGCCCGCTGAAGGTGGCCTATCACGCCGCATGTTCCCTGCAACATGGGCAACAGATCAAGGGCGCGCCCAAGGACCTGTTGAAGCGCGCGGGCTTTCAGGTGCTAGAGCCGAAAGACCCCCATCTTTGCTGCGGCAGCGCGGGCACCTATAACCTGATGCAGCCGGAGATCAGCGCAGAGTTGAAGCGCCGCAAGGTCGCCACCCTAGAAGCGAAGGCCCCCGACGTGATCGCAGCAGGCAATATCGGCTGCATGATGCAGATTGGCAGCGCCGCCTCCGCGCCCATTGTCCACACGGTGGAATTGTTGGACTGGGTCACTGGTGGGCCAAAGCCGCCTGCTTTGACCCGCGACAGCGGCGTTAACCCTGCCCCAGAGATGCCCAAATTGCGCTGACACCTGGCCATCTTCCGGCCTCACACCGAAAAGGTGTCTGGTGTGGAGTCTTCGATGCGACGTGGCCTTGGCTTTGTGGTCGGTATTGGTCTGGCTTGGGGTACGGCTGTCGCTGCAGAGACGACCCAGGCGCCCATGGCGGGCCTGGAAGGGGTCGGACGGCTTGATATTCGCGGCTACGGCTTTTGCACAGCGGCCTTGGTGACGCCGACCCTGGTCCTGACGGCGGCCCATTGCCTCTATGACGACAAGACCGGCACCCCCCATGTGATCGAGCGAATGCGTTTCCGCGCCGGGCTAAGCCACGGGGCGTCGGTGGCGAACCGGGGCATTCGCCGGATGATCGTGGATCCGGGTTACGTGCATATGTCCAAGGTCGATCTGGACAACGTGGCCCATGACTTGGCCCTGCTGGAACTGGAAACCGCGCTGGACCTTCCAGAGGTACGCCCGTTCCCTGCCGCAGGCCGTTTGGGCCGGGGCGACCAAGTCCAACTGGTCAGCTATGGCGAGAACCGCGCAGAGGCGCCGCAACTGGAACATGGCTGTTCGGTGCTGGAACGCAACATGGCCGTCCTGCTTTTGGATTGTTCGGTGGAGTTCGGATCCTCTGGTGCGCCCGTTTTCATTTCGACCTTTACGGGCCCTCAAATCGTCAGCGTCATTTCCGCCATGAGTGAAACCAGCGATGGCACGCGCCTGGCCATCGCCGTGACGGTCGAAGACGGGCTCAAACGCCTGGAGGCGGAGTTCGCCCGCAGCCCAGCGCTCAGCCCGGGAGCCAAGCGGTTGCGCGGCACAGGGACGGATCGGGGCACAATTCGCTTCCTGCGGCCCGACAACTGACACAATCCGTCGGATCGGCCCCAACCTTACCCAGATGCGGCAACAATCCGGTCGTCATGGTGCCCGGTTCCCAAAGCACAACAGGGAAAAGATGAACCAAGGAATGTGCCTGTGTTTCGAGCCGCCCTTTCTATCGTCCTCCTGTCCGCAACCGTGGTTTTGGGCGGGCCCGCCGATGCCGAAGACCTCTCCCTAGAGACGTTGCGCACGGCGGACCAAAACCGCGGCTGGGAAGGCGTGGGGCGGCTGAACTTTGGCGAGCAGGGGTTTTGCACCGCGTCCCTGGTGACCGCGGACGTGGTGATCACGGCGGCCCATTGCCTGTTCAACAAAATCACCGGAGAGCGTGTTCCGTCCGAAGAGATCGAGTTCCAAGCGGGCCTGCGCTTTGGCCGGGCCGAAGCCTATCGTGGTATTCGCCGCATTGTCTTGCACCCAGATTACGACTTTTCCGACGAAAACCGCCTGGGTCGTGTCGGCTCTGACCTGGCGCTGTTGGAGTTGGACCGCCCGGTTCGGAACGGCCATGTGCGCCCCTTCCAGACGCAACTGCGCATTCAAGTGGGACAGACCGTACAGGTCGTCAGCTACGCCAAAGACCGCGCGGATGCCCCCTCGCGAGAGGACTCCTGCACCGTTCTCACCCGTGACAATGACATCTTGGTGCTAAGCTGTTCGGTGGATTTCGGGGCGTCAGGCGCGCCCGTGTTTGCCATGTTTAGCGGCCAACCCCGTATCGTTTCCGTCATCTCCGCCAAGGCAGAGTGGGAGGGGCAGCCCGTCGCCCTGGCCGCCGTGATGGAGGGGGAATTGGACACGCTTATTTCCGAATTCGCGCGCACCCCGGCCTTCGCGCCCGTGGGTAAAACGATCCGCGTCGGTAGCACCACGGACACATCCGCCCCGGAAGAGTGACCCTTGACGGCGCGGTCTGATACCGCAGTTTGGGGGTCATGGCATGTCGTACGATCCTTTTCGCGCTGGTCTTAGCCGCGCCTGCCTGGGCAGAGTGTCCGGCCGCGCCAGACATCTCAGCCCAGTTGGATGCCCTTGTGGACGAGGCGCGAACCGCCCCCAATGAGCGCGCGGGGCAAGACGTTTCTGGTCGCATGTGGCAGCAATGGCTGCGCGCGCCTGACGCCCAAGCCCAATCCTGGCTAGAGGAAGGGATGGAGCGCCGCCGCGTCTTCGATTTCGCGGGCGCCATCGCCGCCTTTGACGCGCTGGTGGCGTATTGCCCGGACTATGCGGAAGGGTACAACCAACGCGCCTTCGTTCACTTTCTGCGGGAAGACCATGACGCGGCCCTTGTGGACCTGGACAAGACCCTGTCCCTTCAGCCGCGCCATGTGGGTGCGCTGACCGGAAAGGGATTGACCTTGTTCGCCTTGGACCGCGTGGCCGAGGGCCAAGACGCCATCCGCGCCGCGGTGGAGCTGAACCCTTGGGTGTCCGAGCGCCGGTTGCTCGATGTCGCGCCTGCGCCCGACGGCATAGAGCTCTAGCACCAAACGCCCTTGCCAATACGGGTCCCCCGGCGGTAGGCCCAAGTCCGTGCGGGCGTGGTGGAATGGTAGACACATCAGACTTAAAATCTGAAGGGCGTATGCCCGTGGGGGTTCGAGTCCCCCCGCCCGCACCACCGGCAAGCCATGGATTTCGGGCGCTTAAGGGATTGAAGCCTGTGCATTCTTTGGTGGTTTGATCGCCCGTCCTTGCCACTCTGTGACGACGGCGGGCGCGGGTAAAACGGTTCGCGGTGCGAAAAGGCATAGAGGGCAGGCCATCGATCCGCTACGGACGAAGCCATGATGTTGGACAGGTCAGACAACAGCGCATTCCCCCAGATCAATGGGGCTTACAATACCGTGTTCCGGCCCGGGCGGCTCAGCATTGGCGTCGTTATCCCGCTAGAGGCTTATGCGGTCGGAGCGGCACCGACGATGCGCGACCACATTGCGATGGCGCAATTGGCCGACCGCCTAGGCTTTGCATCGCTCTGGCTGCGGGATGTGCCTTTCAACGTGCCGAGCTTTGGCGACCCGGGACAGATGTTTGACCCGTTTGTCTACCTCGGCACGCTTGCGGCCGTGACCGAGGACATCGCCCTGGGCACCTCAAGCATCATCCTACCGCTGCGCCATCCGGCCCATGTGGCCAAGGCGGCAGCGACGGCGGATGTGCTGTCCGGCGGTCGGCTGCTGCTTGGGGTCGCGTCGGGGGACCGGCCCGAGGAATACCCGGCGATGGCGCAAAGCTACCCCGATCGCGGCGCGCGGTTCTGTGACAGCGTCGCCTATATCCGTGCCGTGGGCGGGGCGTATCCGCAGCATGACGCTGCGCAAGGTAACCTGTCGGGCCAGATCGACATGCTGCCCAAACCCCATGGGGTCCGCCTGCCGCTGTTGATCACGGGCGGCAGTCAGCAATCGCCTGACTGGGTCGCCGCCAATGGGGATGGGTGGATGACCTATCCGCGGGACGCTGCTTCGCAAGGGCGGGTGATTGCCGAGTATCGCGCCCGGCTGGCGGCGACAGGGCAGTCGGACAAACCCGTGATGCAGTCGCTTTATGTCGATCTTCTGGATCAAGCCGATGCCCCGGCGCGGCCAATCCATTTGGGTTTTCAATCCGGGACGAACGCCTTGCGCCGATACCTCGGGGATATCCAAGCGCTTGGGGTCAACCATGTCGCCGTGAACCTGCGCTTCAACAGCGCGCCCATCGACGCCACGCTTAGACGGTTGGCGGATGCGCTGCTGCCCGAGTTTTCTTAAAAGGATCAATGATATGACCAAGACCATTCTGATCACCGGATCCACCGATGGGATTGGGTTGCTGACTGCAAAGAAGCTGGCCGCGGACGGGCACCGCGTGCTGCTTCACGGGCGCAGCGTGGCAAAACTCGAAGCCGCCGCCGCCGGAATCTCAACCCCGGTGGAGACCTACTGCGCCGACCTGTCGGATATGGCGGCGGTGAAGGCGCTTGCGTCAGAGGTGCGGGCCAAACACGACACGCTGGACGTTCTGATTAACAATGCGGGCGTCCTAAAGGCGCCGAACCCGGTGTTGGAAAGCGGGCAAGACATTCGCTTTGTGGTGAACACCTATGCGCCATTTTTGCTGACCAAATCGCTTGTGGCGATTATGCCGAAGGCGGGCCGCGTGGTGAATTTGTCGTCGGCGGCGCAAGCGCCCGTTCAAGTGGCGGCCATGCAGGGCCAAATCGCCCTGGACGATATGGAAGCCTATGCACAAAGCAAACTGGCGATCACCATCTGGACCCGTGAATGGGCAAAGGATCTGCCGGAGGGTCCGGTGCTTGTGGCGGTGAACCCGGGGTCTCTTCTGGCGTCAAAAATGGTGAAGGAAGGCTTTGGCGTCGCCGGCGGTGACCTGAACATTGGGGTGGATATCCTGATTGATGCGGCACTAGGCGCACGTTTCGCGGACAAGTCAGGCGCCTATTTCGACAATGACGGCGGCGCCTTTGCCGACCCCCACAGGGCTGCCTTGGACGAGGCACATGCCGCCGAGGTTATGGACGCGATCCAGGCATTCGCGCGCGCCAACGGCCTGTCTAATGCCACTCCAACCTCGCACGGCTAAGCGGGGCATCATCGCGGGCACCAAAGGAGATATGTGCCGGGGATCGGGACGCCCCGGGCACGTGATCCGCGCATTGCATGCACGGACGGCCGCCGCGGAACGCGGTGCCTGAGACAAGTTCCGATACGGTGCCTGCGAAATCTGACGCCTCATCTTCACGATCCCATCAAATGGACAGACGGAATCGTGAAACCGCGCCACCGAATAAACGCGCGACGGCCTTCGCATCCGGAAAAGATATTTAATTGCAAAGATTTAATACTCACACGCGTCACGCGCTCCGTGAGTATTTCTGGAAGTTATGGCCTCCATTCAAAGCAAGAATTTCTAAACCCGCACCGCTTTGACGCCTGATGCAGCGGCGGAGAGGCCACGTGTTGGTTCGCTCTTCGCAACATCTTAATCACTTGCGGAGTCTCGCTATGCTATCCGAACTTCTTGCCAGCTTGCGCGCCAGACTGCTGACGTCGTCGTCACTGGCCCAAGAAACCGTCCGCGATGGACAAACCCTGACGAACGGCTTTTTCCAGAATGTCGTCGTCGACAACACCCCCGCCTTCGTCCTCAATAACGACCTTGCCCGGTTCTTGAACTTTGGTCAGGTCGAAACCAATGACGCGGCGTCTGCCGTGTCGGTCGAGGCCGATGACGTCCAAGTCTTCAACTTTCGCACCGGCAGCATCGAGGCCAATCGCGCTGCGGCGACCGGCATTGAGGTCACGGACGGCTCCAGCGCCGATATCCGCAACTTCGGCAGCATTGCGGGCGAGTTGAACGGTGTTGAGTTCAGCGGGCCGGACAGTTCGGGCACGCTCGACAACTTCCGAGGTGGGGTCATCTCCTCCGACAGCCGGGCCGTCGAAATCGAAGGCCAAGGCATCGGTGTTCGCAACTTCGGGGACATCGTCGGGACCGGCGACCAGCGGAATGGAACCATTTACACCAACGCCACGGCCGAAGATGTCAGCATCCAGAACTTCAGCGGTGCGACGATTGACGCAGGCGCGGGCAATAGCGGTGCGGGTATCTCGCTCCAGGTTGGGGACGTGTCCGGCGACGTGGTGTCCAACACCATTTTCAACGGCTTTGGTGCAACCATCCAAGGGCGCGGCCAAGTCGCATCCAACCAAGGCGGCGCCGGTGACGGCATCCGCATCAACAACGGCGCCGATGGCACCGTATCCGACACGGACATCGTCAACAGCGGCCTGATCTCCTCCGAAAGCAATCAGGGCACCGCAGGTGGTATCCGCATCGCCGATGGTGTGGCTGCCGAAGGTCGTATCCTCAACACCTCGACCGGCACCATCGAAGGCGTGCGCAACGGTCTGTATATCGGTGACGGCGAACACGACTTGGATGTGCTGAACTTCGGCACGATCCAGTCGGGCAGCCGCGCGGTGAACATCGACGGCACGGGCGTTGATCTGCTGAATGCGGGCGACATCCTCGGCACCGGCGATCAGCGCAACGGGACGGTCTATGCCGATGGGACCGCCGATGACTTCTCGGTCAACAACGTCGTTACGGGCACCATCGACGCAGGCGAGGGCAACCAAGGCTCTGGCTTTGGTGTTGAAATCGGCGGTGCAGAAGACGGGGCCAACACGTTTGCGTTGGACAACTCCGGCACGATCCAAGGCCGTGGCAATGCCCCTGCCGGAACGCCGCTTGCGGGCGACGGTGTGCGCATCGGGAATGTCGGCAATACGGGCACGACGGACGCGACGATCACAAACGCTGGCGACATCCTGTCGGAAGGGGCCAATGGCACCGTGGCCGGTCTGCGCGTGGTCAATGGTGTGAACTTCCAAGGCACACTCACCAACTCTGGCACCATCGCAGGCGTCCAGAACGGTGTGTACTTTGGCACAGGCGACCATGCTGGCGGCTCGTTCGTGAACACCGGCCTGGTCACGTCGGACAGCCGCGCGCTGAACATCGATGGCACCGGTCTGTCGGTTGAGAACGCGGGCCAAATCCTTGGCACCGGCGATCAGCGCAACGGCACCGTGTATGCGGACGGCACAGCCGACAACTACACCTTCACCAACACCGGCCTTGTGGATGCAGGGGTCGGCAACAACGGCTCTGCCGTGTCGCTGCAAACCGGTGACGTGGCAGGCGATGTGGTGTCGGCGGCCATCTTCAACGCAGGCACGTTGCAAGGCCGCGGCGACGCGACAACGGGCAACACCGTCGGTGACGGCCTGCGCCTTTTCAGCAACCAGGACGACGCCAGCTTTGCCGGTCTTGTGCAGAACGAAGGCATCATCGCCGGGTCGACAGACAGCGACGCCGCTGCGGGGATCCGGATCGACGGCGGTCTGAACCTGCTGGGTGCCATCATCAACGAAGGAGAAATTAACGGTCTTGTAAATGCCATCGACGCGACAGCGGCGGGCGACGTGACTTTCGTCAATGATGACGAAGGTGTGGTAAATGGTAATGTGTTACTTGGTGCCGGAGGCGACATCGTTGTGGACCTTGGTCAAATCAACGGTGTCGTCGACGGTGGCGCAGGCGATGACGTTTTGATCGCGGGCGATGGCGACAACGTCCTTGTCGGCGGCCTCGGCAACGACTTCATCGAAGGTGGCGACGGGATCGACACGGCAGATTTCTCTGATCTGGACGTGCCGGTGACTGTCGCGCTGGACGCGAACGGCAATGGGACAGCGACCCGCGAAACCGGGTTCTCTGTCTCGGTCGAAGATGTCGTCGTGGATCGCAGTTTTGTGGACTTGGCGCTTGCCGGGAACCTTTACTACAACATCCATACGGCAGAATTCGCCGGTGGCGAAATCCGGGGCCAACTGTTCGTCGTCAGCGACACGGGCCAAGGCCATGGCCGCGTCATCGAACTGGCCGGTGCGCTGGATGCCGCCCAGGAACCCGGTCCCCTGTCTGACAGTGCGGCGACGGGCGACGCCACGCTGACCATCTCGTTCAATGAGCAGGGCGAAGTGCTCTACTCCTCCGAGTTGAATGTGACCGGGATCCCCGAAGCGGACCTGCTGACCCCAGGGCCCGGCGGTGTGTCGGCCATCCATGTCCACAATGCGCCTGCGGGCAGCAATGGGCCCATCGTACGGGACACCCTTGTGGACGCCGGTGGGGTGCTTGACGCCAATGCCCCGTTGGGGGTCTCCGGTGCGGACGTGATCGACGAAGTGGTCGAAACCGATGTCCTCAGCTCGATCGAGCGTGTGGTCGGCTCCGACGAAATCGACACTGTCGACCTAAGCGCCTTCAACGGTGTGCGCATTGATCTGGACGTGAACACGCCTCAGCCTGGCCCCGCCTCGCAAGAGGGTGTCGTGCAGGTCAACGGCGAGACGGTTCTGGAAGTCGCTGACTTCGAAAACGTCCGCGGCTCCAGCGGCGATGACCTGATCCTCGGCAACAATGAGATCAACGTACTCGAAGGGCTGGGCGGCAACGACAGCATCCATTCCTTCGGTGGCGCAGATACCATTGATGGCGGCGAAGGCATCGACACGGCGCTGTTCTCGGCCGGTGGCGGTGTGATCGTGGACCTGGACGACGACGGCAATGCCATCGCTCAGATCAACGCACCCGAAGGCGCCTTGATCGATACGGTTCTCAACTTCGAGAACATCAACGGGTCGAACAACGCAAACAGCGCCAATGGTGGCAACGACATCCTGTCGGGCAACGCGGGCGCCAACACGCTCAACGGTCAGGCGGGCGATGACATCCTGAACGGTGAGGGTGGCAATGACATCCTGATCGGGGGTGCCGGGTCCGACACCTTCACGTTCGAAGGGGACTTTGACACCGATGTCATCGTCGATTTCGAAGTGGGGATCGACCGGTTGGACTTCACCGACTTTGGGCCTGACTTCGGCGATGCGCTGGTCGTGGCCCAAGATGGCGATGATGCCCTGCTGAGCTTCGGCAACGACAACTCTGTCCGCCTCGAAGGTATCCGCAGCACCGATCTGACCGACGACGACTTCGTCAACTGATCGGCATGCATCACAGGATGGCGGCGTCCGCGCCGCCATCCCCCCTTCACCCTGACAAGAGATCACCCCCATGTTTCAGAGAAAATCCACTGTCAAATCCGCCTGGAGCGCCTTGCGCCCCGGTTTTTGGTCCATCGGTATCTTCAGCCTTGTTTTGAATGTCTTAATGCTCGCCGGACCCCTCTATATGCTGCAAGTCTACGACCGGGTCCTCACCAGCCAGAACATGGACACGCTGGTCGCGCTGACGATCCTGTTGGGCGGCGTGTTCGTGGTGACCGGTCTGCTCGACCTGATCCGCACGCGCATCCTGGGGCGCCTAGGTGCCCGGTTTGAGTTGACCATCGGCGCGCCGATCCTCCAGTCTTCGATCCGGCGCCGCGTGCAAGGGGCCACGAAGGCGGAAAACCCCGCGGCGGATGTGAACGGCCTGCGCGACTTCATCTCTGGCCCGACACTGATCGCCTTTTTCGATGCGCCCTGGATCCCGCTTTACCTTGGGGTCCTCTATATCCTGCACCCCTATCTTGGTGCGCTTGGCCTGGCCGGCGCGCTGATCCTGACCATCATGGCCCTGGTCAACAACGCGCGCTCTGCCGATGTCATGCAAGACGCCAGCACCGCGCGCGCCAGGTCCGACAGTTTGTTCACCGCAAGTGAGCAAAACGCAGAGCTTGTCCACGCGATGGGTATGACTGGTGATCTCGCCCGTCGCTGGACAGCTCTGCAACACGACGCCCACCACTTGAAAACCCGCGTCGCAGACCGCATCGCAAGTTTTTCGGTCCTGTCCAAAACGATCCGCATGGCGTTGCAATCGGGGATGCTTGGCTTGGGGGCGGCCCTTGCCGTTGCAGGCGACGCAACCGCCGGTGTCATGATCGCCGCCACGATCGTGCTCTCACGGGCCTTGTCCCCCATCGACCAACTGATCGGCCAATGGCGCACGTTCCTGGCGGCACGCGGATCCTACAAGACCCTCCGCACCCTGTCGGAGACGTACCCCCAAGCGGCCAAGAAACTGGCAATGCCGCGCCCGCAAATCTCTCTGCATGCCGCCATCGCGCAGGCTGGACCGCCCCTTTCCAAGAACGCCACCATCGGCGGCATCGAGTTTGGCCTGTCGGCGGGCGATGTCGTGGCCGTAATCGGCCATAGCGGGTCTGGCAAATCCACGCTGGCCCGCATGCTTGCCGGGATCTGGGTGCCACAGCGCGGGGCGATCCGCCTGGATGGAACGCCCATGGACAAGTGGGACCCCGAAGACCTGGGTCGCCTGATTGGCTATCTGCCCCAAGATGTGCAGCTGTTCGACGGCACCATCCGGGAAAACATCGCCCGATTTTCGACCAACATAGACGATGGCAAGGTCCTGGCGGCTGCCATGGCTGCGGATGTCCACGGGCTGATCAGCGGCTTGGCCGATGGCTACGCGACCGAAATCGGCAACGGCTTCCATCTGTCGGGCGGCCAACGCCAGCGGATCGCGCTTGCCCGGGCACTCTATGACGATCCTTTCCTCTTGGTCCTGGATGAACCGAATTCCGACCTGGATGGCCAAGGGGAACTGGCCCTGCGCAATGCAATCCGGGCTGCCAGTGCGCGCGGTGCCATCACGTTTGTCATGACACACCGCCCCAGTACGCTGGAAGCCGTCAACAAAGTGCTGACCCTCAGCAAAGGCGCGCAGACTGGCTTTGGCGACAAAGATGACCTGCTGCGCCCACGCAAACCAGGTCAGATTACGCCCACCGCACCCCGAAAACTGGCGGCACGCCGTCCCTCTCAAAACGTTCAGAAAGGCGTGGCCCAATGACCCCCGCACTCTCCAACCATCCCGCCGCGCCCGTCCTTCGGCTAGAGGATTACAATCGCGTTCAAACCAAAGTCCGGGGGTCCGGCATCAAAGGGTTCGTCGTCCTTGGCATGGTCGTCGTGTCCGCCTTCATCGGGGGCGCCGCCTACTGGGCCTCTGCCTCGAAACTGGACGGCGCCGTGGTGGCCCCCGCCACGTTCGTGGTCGAAGGCAACCGCAAGACCGTCGAACACCTGGAAGGCGGGATCGTTCGCAACATCGCGGTCTCCAACGGCGATCTGGTCGAAGCGGGGCAGACCCTGCTGGAGCTTGACAACACCGATCTGGGCGTCGACCTCAACGTCATCAAAAGCCAGCTAAGCGACCTGATGGTGCGTCGCGCCCGCCTTTTGGCGCAGCTCAACGGCAGCAATCGGTTTGATATGGCAGATGTCGCGGCATCTTTCACGGTGGCCATGGATCAATCCGAATGGGCCGTCGCCTTCACAACGCAAAAGCTGCTGTTTGATGTCGAACGCCGCTCCCGCGTAGCCGAGGAGGCGCTGATGGATCAGCGGGTGTCCAACCTGGAGGATCAGGTCCAGGGCCTGCAGGCGCAGCGTGCCTCGAACGCCCGCCAGTTGGACATCACCCAACAGGAACTCACCAACCTGGAGACGTTGCTAGATCGGGGCCTGATCGCCGCGCCCCGCGTCACAGGGCGCCGGGCCGAGATTGAACGTCTGAACGGCATTGACGCCTCGCTGGGGACGCAAGAAACCCAGGCCCGCAACCAGATCAACGAGTTGCGGCTGGCCGCCATCGGCACGAAAACCCTGCGCGACGAAAGCGCCTCGGGCGAGCTGGCGCAGGTGGAGGCCGCCTTGGCAACACTGGTCCCGCAATATGTGGGCGCGACCGAACGGCTGAAGCGCGTGGCGATCACTGCGCCCGTCAGTGGCCGCGTGGTGGAGATGACGGTGTTTACCGCCGGTGGCGTGGTGCGCCCCGGCGTGCCGATCCTTGATATCGTGCCGGTGGACCAACCTCTGGTGGTCGAGGCGCGGGTGAACACCGCGGACATCGAAAAGCTCCATATCGGGCAAATGTCGCGCGTGCGCCTATCGGCCTTCGACCAGGGCGATGTGCCCGAAGCGCAGGGCCGCATCATCGACATTTCGGCTGACAGTCTTGAGGACGACCGCACCGGGCAGTTTTACTACCTGGCCCGCGTCAAGCTGGACCGAGAGCAGACCGATCAGATCGCGGCCCTGGATCTGGTGCCGGGCATGCCTGCGGATCTTTTCGTCAACACGGGCGAGCGCACGGCGCTTAGCTATCTGGCCCAACCGCTGAGCGACCGCCTGGCCCGGACATTCATCGAATGACCCTTGCGTCACGCCGCGAAAGTGGGCGTGACGCCTTTTGGCGGTTTGCTTTGAATGTAGGCCGCCACTTTCGCCAACATCGGCTTGCGTGGGCAATTCATGCGGGATGCGGCGCCAAGATTTCTCATGTTGCCCGGCGCCTCGAACGGGACGAACGACAAAGGCCAAGCATCGGCGCGAAATTGCTCCGCCGCCAAGGCCGATACGATGGTGCAATCATCCGTATGGCAAATGTGCCGACAGATCGTCTCGAACCGCAATGCGGTCAGATCGAACCGTTTTTCGGCCCGGGCGTAAGCATCCGGCTGGGGCAATCGGCTTTCTAACGCGTAGCCAAAGGAATGGGGCAGGCGGATGAAGTCATGGACAGGCACTTCCTCCGGGCGGATCGACGGCAGCTGTTCCAGCGGATGCCCCCGGCGCATGGCCAGATAAAGCGGCTCCGACCAGATCGACGTGAAATCCAAAGTTGGGTTGTGGTTCAGTTGCGCGACCAAAGCCACGTCAAGCGTCCGATCCTCAACCTGTTTCAGCATGTTCTGCGGCAGGTCCTCGATCATCGTGACCCGCATGCGCGGGAACAATTCTGCGAACAGTTCCGCAAAATACTTCGTCAGATAGGGGGCAAGCGTTGGCGTCAGCCCAATAAGGAAGGGTAGGGCCTCTGGGTCGCGAAACTCCGTCGCTGTGTCCTTGATGCGTTGCGCGCCCTGCAGCATCTCTTCGGCAATCCCCACAACCCGTTCGCCGAACACGGTCAGCCGCGTTTCGCCACTCATCCGGATGAACAGGTCCATCCCAAGCTCTCGCTCCAGCTTGCGGATTTGGTTGGACAACGCGGGCTGCGACACATGGCAGACATCGGCGGCCCCACTGAAACTGCCGAGTTTCGCGACAGTGGCCACATACTCCAAATCGCGCAAGTTCATGGGCGCAGACAATCCGTTGGCTGAAAATATCCCCGCCTCTCTACAAGACAGAGAAGAATTCTGCGCGCGTTGTGTCCGCTTCAAACGCTATCGTGAACGGGCGTGTGTGCGATGTGCAGTCGCCCAAAAGCCGGCGTCGGCCCGATGTCAGCGGGTCCCCCCGCAGGTCCTCACCAAGAATTATATGCCAAGAACTTGCCTGTCATCTCGACCTTCACGCGGTCGCCTTTCTCATGGGGGATTTTGGTGACGGACATGTCGAAGTCGATGGCTGACATGATGCCGGTGCCGAACTTCTCTTCGATCAGGGCCTTCAGGGTCGGTCCGTAAACGCCAACGATCTCATAGAACCGATAGATACACGGGTCGGTCGGGACCGATTGCTCCCACATCTTGGTCGGTGGCTCTTCCAGGACACTTGCCGCTTCTTGGGGCAGGGCCAGCGCTGTCACCAATGCCTCCGCCTTGTCCTGGGGAAAGCCGTTCATTCCCATGCAGGCGGAATGCGTCCAAACCGGAGACATGCCGATCTTCTCGGCGATGCCTTCCCAGGTCAGCCCGGCTCGCTTCTTGGCAGACAGGATCATCATTGTGACGTCTTCTTTGGTCATCATTGTCGGCACCTGGTATGTGTCCTTCATTGCGGTCTCCTCGGGTCGGGGGGTTACAGGCCGAGATCGCTCAGCCCGGGATGGTCGTCAGGACGACGGCCCTGGGGCCAATGGAACTTCCGTTCGCCGTCTTCGATTGGGACATCATTGATCGATGCGTGGCGGACGGACATGTGGCCCGTTTCGCTGAATTCCCAGTTTTCGTTGCCATGGGCGCGGAACCATTGGCCGGTCTTATCCTGCCATTCATAGCAAAACCGCACGGCGATCCTGCGGGTGCCATGGGCCCAAATCTCCTTGATCAGGCGATAGCCCGTCTCCCGTGCCCACTTGCGCGTCAGGAACGCCCGAACCTCGTCCCGACCGTGCAGAAACTCCGACCGGTTGCGCCAGCGTGTGTCCGGCGTGTAGGCCATCGCTACCTTGTCGGGGTCCCGGGTGTTCCAGGCATCTTCGGCCATGCGCACCTTCTGGACCGCATCTTCATACGAAAAGGGCGGAACGGGCGCGCGAATATCCTCCTCCGTCACGTGCGCCGCCCTTCACGCATCGCCGACGGCGCGCAGTTGCGGGACGGGCTCAGGTTCCGGATCGGTGTCAGTGGTGTCGATGACAACGGTCGCAGGGGATTGATCGGACCCGTCCATGCTTTGCCCAGACAGGGATTTCGACCGCACGCCCAGAAACTGCACCAGATGATTGCGGATGGCGTAATAGTTCGGATGCTCCACGATCTCGGTCCGGCTACGCGGCCTTGGAATGGTGATCTCGACCGACTCCGCGACTTGGGCAAAGGGCCCGTTCGACATCAGCAAGATGCGGTCCGCCAACAAAATCGCCTCGTCTATGTCATGGGTGATCATAAAGACGGTCTGCTCGGTCTGGCTCCAAACCTTGGTCAGTTCGTCCTGGATGGTGCCGCGCGTCAAGGCGTCCAGCGCGCCAAACGGCTCGTCCAGCAAAAGCAACTTCGGCTGATTGGCAAAGGCCCGCGCGATCGACACACGCTGACGCATTCCGCCCGACAGTTGCGAGGGCTTGCGATGGACCACATCGCCTTCTAACCCGACCATCGCCAAATACTTGCGCGCATGGTCCACGACCTGACCTTTGGACCAGTCCTTATATCGCGCGCCCACCCCAAAGGTGACGTTCTTGAGCGCAGATAGCCACGGCAACAGGGAGTAGTTCTGAAACACCACGCCGCGGTCCAAAGACGGGCCCGACACATGGGTGCCGTCCATCTTCACCACACCCGATGTCGGCTCTGCCAGGCCCGCAAGGATGTTCATGATCGTCGACTTGCCACAGCCAGAATGGCCAAGGATGCAGACAAACTCCCCCTTCTCGACCCCGAAGGTGGCATTCTCAAACACCGTCAGCGTGCCACCCGCGCCATTGGGGAACTGCTGGGTCAGCCGCTCAATTGACAGAAAAGGCTTTGCCATTCTTATCGGTCCTTATTCAACATAGGCGACGGCGCGTTGCAGGCGGGCAAACAACCCATCCAGCAACATGCCCATCACGCCAATCAAAAGGATGGCGACGATCATCCGATCCAGGCGCAACCCGTTCCATTCATTCCACACGACATAGCCAATGCCCGTCCCGCCAACGAGCATCTCTGCCGCGACGATCACCAACCAGGCAATCCCGATGGAAATCCGCATGCCAGTGATGATCGTCGGTGCTGCTGCGGGCAAAATCACCGCCAGCGCCGTGCGCAGCGTGGTCAATTCGTGGGTGCGTGCGACGTTAATCCAGTCGGCCCGGACGCTTGCGACCCCAAAGGCCGTGTTGGTCAACATCGGCCAGAGGGAGCAGATGAAGATCACAAAGATCGAGGACAACTCACTGTCCCCAATGGTGAACAAGGCGATGGGCATCCAGGCAAGCGGCGAAATGGGTTTCAACACTTGAATGAACGGGTCCAGCGCGCGGTACGCCAAAGGCGACATGCCAATCAGAAAGCCAAGCGGGATCGCCACTGCGGCCGCCAGTGCGTAGCCGATGATCACCCGCAACAGCGAATACCCAATCTGGATCCCGTACCCCATGTCATTGGTCCCCGCCACATAGAACGGGTCGGTGATCGTGGCCCAAAGCTCCGTCCCGATCTTTGCGGGCGAGGGGAAAAGCGACCCCGGTGCGGGCGCCGAGTTTTCAGTCGGCGCGCTGATCCCCAGGGCACGGATGCCGCCTGCCATATCAATCTGCTCTCGCGACAGTCCCAGACCGGCAATCTGGGTAAGCTGTGCAAATTCGACCCCTTGGGCGGCGTAGAACTGGATATCTTCGGTGGACATGTTCTGGCCGACCAAACTGTCCGTCTGTGTCTGGGATAGGACAACACCGACGGGGCCGGTTTCTGGCACATGGGTTGCCGTATGCCAGATCAACAGACCTGCCAGAAGGATAAGCAAGGACAGCAAACCGCTGCGAATGTCGAATGATTGAACCATCCAGATCCTCTAGGGCTATGTTGGTGGGGCAGGGCGATGATCTGCCCCGCCCTGACTGTGCTCCGGTGCTTTAGATCGTCCGGCTGAACGGTTGGCTGTCGATGAAGTCTTGCGCCGCACTCGGCGCGAACTCCTCGCCCTGAACGGCCACTGGAGCATAGACGTCCTGTTCCGCGTCGGCGAAACTCAGGTTTGCATCAGCCGCCATCATCGCCCGCATCGTTTCCCGGGTTGTGGTGGTCAACACCAGATCCTCGGCCAAGGTCGCGTAGTTCGCGTCGCTTTCGATGTAGTTCCAGCGCCGCAATTGCGACAGGACCCAGGTCCCCATGGTCTGCGTCGGCAAGGGCATGAAAGATATGCGGTCAGGCACGTTCTTGATGTTCCCCTGCCCATCCGGGAACACCCCAGTCAGGATCTGCTTCAAAATCTCCACCGGCTGGTTGAGGTAGTTCGCAGGCGCCATACTCTCTGCAAAGGCCACACGCCCCTCGGCTGTCTCCGCCGATGCAGTGGCCTCCAAGATCGACGTCGTTAGCGCCATCGTGGTGTTCGGGTTTTCCGAGATGAACTTTTCGGACAGGCCAAACACACAGCACGGGTGCTGCTTCCACAAATCAAGCGTCAGCTTATGGATAAAGCCCACTTGGTCATAGACTGCCCGCTGGCAGAAGGGATCCGGCGCGAGATAGCCGTCCACATTCTCCGACCGCAGGTTGGCCACCATTTCGGGCGGTGGCACGACGCGGATTTGGATATCCCGATCAGGGTCCAACCCCGCGTCTGCCACATAGTTGCGCAGCAGCAAATTGTGCATCGAATACTCAAACGGCACCGCGAATTTGAAGCCCTTCCAGTTCTTCGGGTCTTGGTTGTCGCGGTGCTTGTTGGCCAGAACGATCGCCTGGCCGTTGGTGTTCACGTTGGACACCACCTTCCAAGGCTGGGCTGTTGACCCAATGCCAAGGGACATCGCCATGGGCATGGGGAACAACAGATGCGACCCGTCATATTCGCCGTTGAGACACTTGTCCCGCGACACCGCCCACCCGGCGGTTTTCACGATATCCACGTCCAGGCCGTAGCGTTCATAAAATCCAAGGGCGTGTCCGCCGATGATAGGCGTTGCACAGGTGATGGGCACAAAGCCCAGCGTCAGTTTGGTCTTCTCAAGGTTCTTGATCGCCTCCTCTGCCATTAACTGCAAAGACGAGAGCGGGAAGACGGTGGCGACCGCGGCCAAGGCGCCCGTGACACCCGCACTCCGCAAGAATGCGCGACGGGAGATGTCTGTCTTAAACAACCCCTGCATTACCGAGCTTTCGAGGGCCCGGGCCATCCCAATCTCTGGGTTCAACGCCTGCTTGGCCCGGCGGCGCAACGTGTCCGCATCGTCTGGCGACAGGCCCGCATAGGGGTCGGCCGGTTCGCCCGCGGCCTCGCCACATTCATTCCAAACGTCGATATTGGGGTTAAACGGATCTTTGAAGTGCGTCATCGAGCATCCCTGTCTTTGGTTTCTCAAAGGTCTCGGCCACCAAGCGTCAGACGCCCGGGGGAGCAGGAATCCGGCCTGTCGCTCAGCCGTCTGCCTGCGGCTGGCCTTGATAATGATTGACCGATGAGGGAAGAAAAGGACCCGCCCAATATTCGTGCAATCTGCAAATCGTAAATGAAATCAGAGATTAACGCCGGAGAGTGTGGAGATCATGATCACGATATTTCGTGAGTTACGAAATTTCGCTACATCCCAAGATAGAACGGGCAAATACTGGCGTCATGCACGATGATCTGTCCCGCTCCGATTCCCTTGTCGCCGATCTGCCAGAGGCGGCGCTCATCCTATGCGCCAAGACTGATACGATCCGTGACATCAACGACCATGCAAGAACGCTTCTCGGTTTGCAGGACACGGCACCTCCGGTCTTCTCGCGCTTTCTTGGGCAGCGGCTAGGCGAATTCATGGTCTTCGTGGATGAGGTCGATACCCGGGGCGAAGCGTGGACCAGGCAGATTGACGTCCTTCCCCTTCACGGCGAGGCCTTGCGATGCGAGTTGAAGGCCCGGCAGATCACATCCGACCCGGGCCGCATTTTGCTGATGATCACCGACCTGAACTCCCTCGAACGGCGCGCCCATATCGTCGAAGTGGCCGAGCTTCAGCGGGCGGGCCTTGATGAATGGCGGCGGGCCGAAAGCTTCTTTTCGGACCTGGAGCGGCGGAACCAACTGATCCTGAACGCCGCGGGGGAGGGGATCTATGGTTTGAACGCCGAAGGCAAAACGACATTCGTCAACCGCGCGGCGCAGGAAATGGTCGGCTGGACCGCCGAAGACCTGTTGGGCAAAGACATCCACGCCATCATGCACCACACCCACCTGAGCGGCGAGCCGTATCACCACCACGACTGCCCTATCTACAAGTCGTTCCGGTTCGAACAGGTCAACCGCATCGAAGACGAGGTGTTCTGGCGCAAAGACGGCAAGCCGATCCGCGTCGAATACATTTCAACGCCAATCTACGATCATCAGATCCTGGCCGGTGCCGTCGTCATCTTCCGCGACATCACGGAGCGGAAGGAAAATGAACTCAAACTGAAAAGCGCCATGCAAGAGGTGGCCGACCTGCGCGACCGTCTGGAACAGGAAAACGCGTACTTGCAGGAAGAAATCAACTCGGAACGGGCGCATCACGCCATCATCGGCACGTCGACGGCGACCGAACAGGTGTTGGCACGCATCGACCTGGTGGCCGAGACGGAAGCGACCGTGATGATCTCTGGGGAGCCTGGGACAGGCAAATCACTGGTCGCGAAAGAAATCCACCAAGGCAGTTCGCGCCGCAAGCGGCCGCTCATCCATTTTAACTGCAGCTCCGTCGTGCCCGAAGCCGTCGAGGCGGAACTGTTCGGGCAGATGCGCGGCGGGGCCCATGCTGCGCGCGCCGACAAACCGGGCAAGCTCGAATTGGCCCATGGCGGCACGTTGTTTCTGGATGAAGTCGAAGAATTGCCCGCCGACATCCAAGGGAAATTGCTCCATGCCCTCCAAAGCAAGACGGTGACCCGCCTGGGTGACACACGGGAAAAGCCCCTGGACATCCGCGTGATTGCGGCGACCACCGCCTCCCAAAGTCACGTGGCCGCCGAGAAGAAGCTGCGCGAAGCGCTGTTTATGTACCTTAACGTCTTCCCCATCGCTTGCGTGCCCCTCCGCGACCGTCCCGAAGACATTCCGCCCCTGGCCGCCCATCTGCTCAAGCTGGCCTGCAAACGGCACAATCGCCCGGTTCCAACGATCACCGAACGCGTCGTGCAACAGCTTCAGGACTATGCCTGGCCCGGCAATGTGCAAGAAATGCGCAATGTGATCGAACGGGCCGCCATCGTCTCAAAGGGTAAGAAACTGCAGGTTGAACCTTTGGGCGCCTTCTCGGGACGTGCCACAACGCGCAATGCCATTCGCACCGAAGGGGAGCTTCGGGCCCTGACGCGGGCCAATCTGATTTCTGCGCTCCGCGCGGCCAATGGGAAAGTCTCTGGCCCCACGGGTGCCGCGGCCCTGTTGGAGATGCGGCCAACGACGGTCTTTTCCCGGATAAAATCCTTTGCCATCCAGGAGGGGGAGTACACATGACATCATCGCTCCGACGGCCCTCCGACGTCCCCAAAACGGCCAACATCGCCGGGCCGCGGCCGACGTGTCACGCTATCTTTCGCCGTCTTTGCCATGGGCCGAATGACATCTGCGGCCTAATCAGGGCCTTCCCCCTTCTGTTCCCAAATCGGACATGGATTGCACGACCAAAGATGACCCCATATCGCCCCCTGGGGCGCCACGTCTGCTGGTCATCTGGGGCGGGGCGGGGTATGCCACGCTCTCAACGCTGTGAGAGGGGCCGCCATGGGCGTCAGTCTGAAGGATACCGTGATCAAGCCGCTCCATTCCGAGGGGCCAAAATTCATCGCCGCCTTCGCCGTTCTGGCGATCATCCTCTATCTGGTTTGGGCGCCCCTGGGTGTGGTCGGGCTGGGCTTGACGATCTGGTGCTACTATTTCTTTCGGGACCCCATTCGTGTCACCCCGATGGAGGGCGGGCAGATCGTCAGCCCCGCTGACGGCCTGATCTCCCTCATAGAAGACGTCACCCCCCCGGAGGAGCTGGGCTTGGGTCCCGACCTCCGCACCCGCGTCTCGGTCTTTATGTCCGTCTTCAATTGCCACGTGAACCGCGCCCCTGTCGCGGGCGAGGTCACGACCATCGCCTATCGCCCCGGCAAGTTTCTTTCGGCCGAATTGGACAAAGCGTCCGAGGATAATGAGCGCAACGGCCTTACCGTCACCATGGTCGACGGCACCAAGATCGGTGTCGTACAGATCGCGGGCCTCGTCGCGCGCCGGATCCTGTGTGAGGTGACGGAAGGGCAGACCCTGGAACGCGGCGCGCGCTTCGGCATGATCCGCTTCGGCTCCCGCTTGGACGTGTATCTGCCGCCGGGCACCGCACCCAAGGTGAGCGTGGGTCAGACCATGATCTCCGGTGAGACGGTGCTGGCCCATCTGGGCGATCCCTCCCCCGGGACGGCGCGGCAGGACTGATGAACCAGCAAACCCCAGACCCCAGGCAAAACACCACCCGGCAGATGCCGCTGCTCAGTCTTTTGCCCAATATGGTCACGATCCTGGGGCTCTGCTTTGGCCTAACCTCCATCCGCTTTGCCTTCGAGGGCCGGTTCGAAATTGCCGCCGTCCTTCTGATCCTGGCGGCCATCGTGGACGCCTCCGACGGGTTGCTGGCGCGCCGCCTGAATGCCGCGTCCCCCTTCGGCGCCGAACTTGACAGTCTTAGCGATTTCGTCTGTTTCGGCGTGGCCCCCGCGCTTTTGGTCTATCGGTTCGGCCTGGGCGACCTCTGGGGACTGGGTTGGGTGGCCGCTCTCACGTTCTCGATCTGCTGCTGCCTGCGCCTTGCGCGGTTCAACGTGATGGCCAAGGACGAGGAGGAGGACACCTCCACGCATTTCATCGGCGTCCCCGCCCCGGCGGGCGCCATGATGGGCCTCTTTCCGGTGTTTCTCTACCTGTCAGAATTTGCCGACATGCGGCAGGTCGACATGCTGATCGCCGTCTGGGTCCTGCTGGTGGGCGGCCTGATGATCGCCCCGTTCAAGACGATCTCTCTGAAAGCCATGAAAGTCAGCCGCGAGAACGTGGTCTACATCCTGCTGGCCGCCGCTGTGGTGATTGGCCTCATGCTCACGCGGCTCTGGTTGTTCTGCGTGCTGGCCACGTTTCTCTACAGCGCACTGCTCGCCTGGGGGATCGTCCGGGACCGGCGCCGCCGGCCCTAACGCCTCAGCGACGGCGATCCCGCCGGGATGACATGGGCTGGAATGCCACTGATACATGGGCCTCGCAATAGGGTTTGCCCGCCTGAACCGGCAATCCGCAGAACCAGAATTTAGACGTGGCCGGGTCGCCGATGGGCCATTTGCAGGTCCGCTCTGTCAACTCCATCAGCGAAATCTTCTTCGCCGTCTTCTCCACCGCATTCACCTTGGCCAGGGCCTCGGGCGAAATCTCATTGGCCGATGGCTGTGGCGGCAGAGGTTGCCCGGCCATCAATGGCTTGCGCAGCGGCGTCACGTTCGTCCCCTGGGGCACGGCGGCCATGGTGCGCGGCTCATCATCATCGTCGTCATCTTCGACGGCGGGCACGGGCGGCTCGGGCTTCGGCTCAGGCTTGGGCGCGGGTTTCGCCGCTTTGGGGGCGGCGGCCTTGGCCTTGGGCGCATCGGCGGCGGGCTTTGCCTCTTCGCCCTGGTTCCGGTTGGACAGGCCCAGGCGGTGCACCTTGCCGATCACCGCATTCCGGGTGACGCCGCCCAATTCCTTGGCGATCTGCGATGCGCTGGCGCCTTCGCCCCACATCCGCTTCAGCGTCTCAACCCGTTCATCCGTCCAAGCCATGGAACTCTCCTGCTTCCGTCGCATTCCCCGCTGCGCCCTGTCTGTGCGCATTTGCTCAGGGGCAACGTGCGAGGAAGCCCTATTGTAAGCACCCCACACGCGGGTCACAAGCGGCGCAGAGCAAGTTCTGGAGGCAGAGAATGGGCGACACAAACGCGCAACAGGGGGTGCGCCGCTTCGGGGCGATCAATTGGCTCGGTCTGCAAACCCTGATCGAGCGGGAGACGCGCCGTTTCCTTGCTGTCTGGACCCAAACTCTCTTGGCCCCCCTGGTGACAGCGGGTCTGTTCCTGTTGATCTTCACCCTGGCCGTGGGCACCCGCCGAGGGGAGGTGATGGGCGTCAGCTTCCTCCACTTCCTGGCCCCTGGCATTTTGATGATGACGGTGATCCAGAACAGCTTCGCCAATGTCTCCTCCTCCATCGTCATCTCCAAGGTGCAAGGCAACATCGTCGATACGCTCATGCCGCCCCTATCGGCGGGGGAATTGGTGGTGGGCTATCTGTTTGGTGGCATCTTGCGGGGGGTCATCGTGTCCCTAGCTGTGTCGGTCATCGTGTTCCCGTTCATCGGGCTTGGCGTGGCACACCCGGCCATGGCGCTGCTTTGGGTGGTGATGGGCGGGGCCTTCCTGGGCGCGCTTGGCATGATTGCGGGCGTGTTCGCCAACAAGTTCGACCAGATGGCGGCGATCACGAATTTCATCGTCACCCCCCTCAGTTTCCTGTCGGGGACCTTCTATTCCCTCGAAAGTCTGCCGCCGGTCATGCAAGCCATCAGTCATGCGAACCCGGTCTTCTATTTGATCGACGGCCTGCGTTTCGCGGTGCTTGGCGTCTCTGACAGCTCGCCTTGGTTGGGCTTTGTGGTGGTCTTGGCGTCTACCTTGGCCGTGTCGGCAGTGGCGTGGTGGATGTTCCGCACGGGGTATCGGTTGAAGCCTTAGGGCGCCATGTCACCCCTCCGGCCTGCGCAGGCGGTGCACATGCTCCCGCCAGGCCAAAAGCGCGGCGCCCAGCAGGATCAGAACCGCCCCCGCCACGCTGACCCCATCGGGCAAGACCCCGAAAATCGCCGCGTCATACAGCGCAGCAAAGACGAGGGTCAGATAGACGAACGGTGCCACAAAGCTTGCCTCGCCCCGCGCCATGGAATTCACGAAACAGAACTGGGCACAGGCCATCAAACAGCCCAACGCCGCCATGGCCCCCCATTGCGCAGGCGTGGGGCTTTGCCAAACTAAGGGCGCCAGGCACAGGGCAAGGGTCAACCCGATGGAGTTATTCACGAACAGAAGCTGCAATGGCCGTTCTCCTCCGGCGAGGCGCTTGATGAAGATCACCTCGAAGCCGTAGGCCAGCGCCGCACCCAGGGCGAGCACGGCGCCCACCTCCAACGCGCCACCGCCGGGGCGGGTCAAAACCAGCGCCCCGCACAGCGCCACCGCTGCCGCAATCCACCGCCATTTGCCCACCCGTTCCCCCAGCAGGGGGATGGCCAGAACCATGGTGAAGATCGGGTTTAGAAAACTGATCGCCGTGGCATCCGACAACGGGATCTGCGCGGCTGCCGCAAACATCAACGTCACGCCCGTGAACCCGCAGGCGGACCGCATCAGATGGGTTTTGAAATTCGGTCGCGCGAATTTTGGCCGCAGGATCGCCAGCGCGGTTGCAACGGTGAGCCAGGCAAACACGAACCGCCCAAAGGTGACCATCAGCGGTGGCAGGGCCGGGCCCAGCGTGTCAGTGCCCAAGGCCTTGGCCAACACCATCGTCGCCGCAATGAATGCGCTGGCGGTCGCCATGAACGCGACAGCGGCAAAATTCTTCGAAGAATTTTGCACGAACCTTACAGTCGGCATTCTCAAGCCTGTACAAATTGTACACTTCGTCGGTTTCGGCGCCTAGACACCCAGGCACCAGCGCATGATCGCTTTCTGCGCATGGAGCCTGTTTTCCGCCTCATCAAACACGACCGATTGCGGTCCATCCAAGACGGCATCGGTGATTTCCTCACCCCGATGGGCGGGCAGGCAATGCATGACAAGGGCGTCCGACGGGGCATGGTCCATCAGCCGCTCATTGACCTGATAGGGCCGCAAAAGGTTGTGCCGCCGTTGCCGCGAACTTTCCGCGTCGCCCATGGACACCCAGGTGTCGGTGACCACCAGATCTGCGTTTTCGACGGCCTTTTGGGGGTCCCGCTCGATCTGCACGTCGCACCCGGCCTGGCGCGCGGCACCGAGCAATTCATCCTTGGGATCAAGCTGTTGCGGACCTGAAAACGTGAAGTCAAACCCAAAACTCGCCGCCGCATGGAGGAAGCTTTGCGCCACATTGTTCCCGTCCCCCATCCAGGCCACGCGCTTGCCTTCGATGGGTCCGCGATGCTCCTCGAAGGTCATGACATCGGCCATGATCTGACACGGGTGGGAGGTGTCCGTCAGACCGTTTATGACCGGAACCGCGGCGTGTTCGGCCATCTCGTGGAGGATATCTTCCCCAAAGGTCCGGATCATGATCAGGTCCACATACCGGCTCAGCACGCGGGCCGTGTCGGCAATGGTCTCCCCGTGCCCCAACTGCATATCCGCCCCCGACAACACCATCGACGTCCCACCCATCTGCCGCACACCGACATCAAAACTGATGCGGGTTCTGGTGGAGGGTTTTTCAAAAATCAGCGCAACAACATGGCCTTGCAGCGGAAGGACGTCATCGGGCGTGCCCTTGGGACGGGCGCCCCGGGCTGTCTTCATGGTGTTGGCCTGCTGCAGGATTGAGCGCAGGGCGGCGGGGTCCGTGCGGTGGATGTCGAGGAAATGGGTCATGGGGATCTCCTGATCCGAAAGGCTGGGGGTTTTCCACCCCCAGACCCCCGGAGAGGTATTTGTGGCCAGATGACACTCAGGCCGGGACAAGGGACGCGGCGGCACGCTCCAATCGGGAGAGGCCTTCGCGGATGTCGTCGTCGGTCAGATTAAGGGCGGGCAGCAAGCGCACAACATTGTTAGCAGCGGGGATCACAATGGTTTCCTGGCCGTAGCCCGCGGCCACAACATCGCCTGCAGGCACTTTGCATTTCAGGCCCAGCATGAGACCCGCGCCGCGCACCGCTTCGAACACGTCGGGGTGGCTGGCCACCAGACTTTCGAGGCCCTGGCGGAAAAGGGCGGCTTTGCGGTTCACCTCGGCCAGGAAGGCGTCATCGGCCACGATGTCCATGACGGCATTGCCCACGGCGCATCCCAGCGGGTTGCCACCATAGGTGGAGCCATGGGTGCCCACGGTCATGCCGCTTGCCGCGCGTTCCGTGGCCAGAAGAGCGCCGATGGGGAAGCCGCCGCCAATGCCTTTGGCGACCATCATGATGTCCGGCGTGATGCCCGCCCATTCATGGGCAAAGAGTTTCCCCGTTCGGCCGACACCGCATTGCACCTCATCCAGGATCATCAATGCGCCCGTTTGGTCACACAGGTCGCGCAGGCCCTTGAGGCATTGGTCTGGTACGGGCACGATGCCGCCTTCGCCTTGCACGGGTTCCAGGATGACGGCGGCAATGTCGTCGCGTTTAAGGGTTTCGGCTAGGGCGTCGTGGTCCCCGAAAGCCAAATGCACGAAACCGGGCAAGAGGGGGCCGAAGCCCGCAGTCATCTTCTCGGACCCGGCGGCGGCGATCCCGGCGGAGGAGCGGCCATGGAAGGACCCGGTGAAGGCGACAATCACATTCCGTCCAGGTTGGCCTTTGGCGGACCAGTATTTGCGGGCCATCTTCACGGCCAACTCGCAGCTTTCGGTGCCGGAATTGGTGAAGAAGACCGTGTCGGCGAAGCTGTGATCCACAAGCTTCTGGGCCAAAGTGTCCTGCTGGGGGATGTGGTAGAGGTTCGACGTGTGCCAAAGGGCGCCCGCCTGGTCGGTCAGCGCCTTGGTCAGGGCTGGATGCGCGTGGCCCAGAACGTTTACCGCGATGCCCGCGCCCAAGTCCAAGAAACGTCGGCCATCCGCTTCCACCAGCCACGAACCTTGGCCGGAGACGAAGCTCAGGTCAGCGCGATTATAGGTGGGCAGGACGGGCGAGATCATGGGAGTGTTCCTTTGGTTGCGGCGTGAAGCTCCGGCGTGGCGGAAAAGGGCGAACCTGTCAATGTGCGGTGACCTTTGCCCAGAGCGGGCCCGCCTGTTGCGCGACTTCCGCAAGGTCCGCTCACGGATTTGTGGGGTGTAAGTGAACGGCGAGGATGCTTGAGGTGGGGGGACCTAAATCAGGAGACCCGAAGATGTTCCGTCCCCGCATGGCAGCATTTGCCACCTTTGCGACCCTCGCCCTGTCCCTTCCTGCCGCGGCCCAAGATGCCTGCGCCGTTGAAGGGGACCATTGGGATTTGGATGATGCTGGCGTGGCCGCGCTGTATGAGTGCATGTCCGCGCGGATGATCGAGGGTTACACCAAGGAAGGGGACGAGACCGCAGCCGTGTATCGCACCTGGAACGCGACGGCGACGCGGATGGCCGTGGCCGGGCCGCACGGAGAGCGGTTCCTCCAGACCTTCGTCAATGACATCGCGGCCGAACAATACTTGAAGTTTGAGGATGGCGATTTCGAAATGCCCGTTGGATCCGTCTTGGCCAAGGAGTCGGTAGCCGTCCGCAAGGGGACGGGCCGTGTCGGACCGTTGTTTTTGATGACCAAAGTCGATGACGCGCCGAACTACGATAACTGGTTCTATGCCGGGGTTCAGCCGAACGGGAAGCCGCTGAAGATCAGCCAAGACTTCTGCCATGACTGCCATGTGGGTTTTGAGAGCCAGGACAGCATGGGCTACCCCCTGGAGGAGGTCCGGTTGGTCACCACTAACTGAGGATAAACGGACCTATGGATTTGGGCGGCCAGGGGGCCGCCCTTCCTTTGTGTGGTGGTGAGGCTGGAGCCCGGGAAGCCGGGACTGGGCCCGCCCCTTGATACGGGGGGGGCCACCTGGGCGTGGCCGGTCATCGGCGGCCCTCTCTCTCGACATCTTCGGTCAGACAGGCGAGTGTCTTGCCATGTGGCCCAAGACCCGAGCCCTTTCTGTCCATGCGCTAACGGCCACTGGGGCCGTTTTTGCGATGTTTGCTCTGCTGGCCGCCGCCGAAGCGGCATGGTCCTGGATGTTCCTTTGGCTTCTGGCGGCTCTGTTCGTGGATGGGATCGATGGCCCCCTTGCGCGCCGGTGGGATGTGACGCTCCATGCCGCGCGGTTCGATGGGGTGCTGCTGGACCTGATCATCGATTACCTGACCTATGTGTTTATCCCGGTCTATGCGCTTTATGCGTCAGGTCTTGTGCCGGGTTGGCCGGGGTGGGGGGTTTTGATCGTGATCCCTTTTGCCTCCGCTCTCTACTTCGCGGATACGGAGATGAAGACACCCGATGCCAGTTTCGAAGGGTTCCCCGGATGTTGGAATATGGTCGCGTTGGCCGTGTTCGCGTTGGAGCCGAACCCCTGGTTGACCCTTGCGCTGTGCCTTGTTCTGTCGACGGCGATGTTCCTGCCGATCCGGTTCGTCCACCCCACGCGGACGGAGCGGTGGCGGCCCATGACGATGACAGTCACGGTCGCTTGGATGGTGCTGGCCACGATGGCTGCCTGGGGCGAATTTGGGTTGGAAGGGGCGTGGGCCTGGGCCTTTGGCCTGACTTCCGTCTATCTTCTGTTGGCGGGGATCGTTCAACAGATGCTGCCCGAGCGGGTCACCGGGTTCTGATCGGTCGGCCCATCTGCCCTACAAATCGATAGAGCCGTCTTCGTTCGGAACAGGTTCGCCCGGGATCAGCGGTTCTTTCCGGCGGATGATGATGTCGCCGTTGGGGAGGATTTCGGGCGCATGATATGCGTCCAGGTCCCCAATCGCTTCGCCCAGATCCTTCTGCAACTGGTCGAGGAACGGTTTTGCATCTTGGGCCAACCCTTCCAGATCGCGCAGAGCGGGCTCCATCTCCTCCATCAATCCTTCCATGAAGAGTTTGAGGCCGCGTTCCATCAGCGTGGGCGGGTCGGATTCCTGCGCTGCGACCGGCAGGGCCAGAAAGGGGAGGATCAGCAACGCTCTCATGCAGGTAACGTGGGGATATGCCGCTCAGAGGTCAAGGATCACCGGGTAGTGATCCGACGCGTCGAGCAAATCTTGTTGGAGGTGCGGCGTCGCAAGCGCCTCTGGGTCGTCGAACGGGTGCAGGATGCGCCATTTCGCGTCTTTCCGTAAGTCATGACTGACCATGGCAAAGTCCAGCAACGCATTGAGCCAACGCTTGTTGGTGTTGTCCCAAAAGCGCGCGGTATGGGGCGACGCGATCCCGATGCGCGGCGGCAGGGCGGAGGGATCGTAAAGCGCGGTGTCCCCGTCCCCCAACACGATTTCCACACCGGAGCGACCGAAAAGGCTTTCGAACCGGTCAAGGCCCGGGCCGTCGTTGAAGTCGCCCGCCACGACGAGGGACGTCCTTTGGGCCAGCCGCTCCTCCACTCGGGCGCGCAGCCAGATGCACTGGGCCAATTGTTTGCGTCGGTTCAGGATGGAAATGCGCAATGCGTCTTGAGGGTCGCTTGCGCCATGGGCTGCTTTCGATTTGGCATGGACACCGATCAGGTGTAGCGCGCGCCCATCCGCCGTCTGGATGTCCAGCTCCAGGGGTGGCTTGGACCACACAACCCGTTCGGCCCGCAGGTCCGTGTCCAGGTCGATGCTGAACTCCGTATCGAACCGCGGGGCAGCCGTGCTCTCGCCCGGGCGATGGGTTGGGGTCAGGCGATCAGGATCATACAGCAGCGCGATTTCTTGCCGTGTGTCGTTGGGAAACCCGATCAGTGCCCGCGTTGTCCTGAGCCCAGCCCATTCCGCGAAAAGCTCCAATGCCGCTTGGCCCGACCGGTGGCCGGAGCTGTCGGGCGCCTCGACCACGACAAGGCCATCCACATCCATGTGGCGCATGACGCCCGCGATGGCATGCAATTGCCGATTTTTGGTGATTTTGTAGCGCGCTGACCAATCGTCCGTCTCTAAAAGGGCGCCATCGCGGTCGAAGAGTTTGTCGAACCATTCCACGTTCCAGGTGGCAAGGCGAAGGCCGGTCATGTGACACCCAGGACGCAAGTGGGCCACACCAAGCGCGATATGGCGCCCACGATCACGACAGGCTTTGCGGGTGGCGCGTTTGGATCGTCTCCCACGCGCGGTTGATTGCGACAAGTCGCTTCTCCGCCAGTTTGATGGCTTCTTCGGGGATGCCACGGGCCATCATGCGGTCAGGGTGGGTGTCCCGAACCAGACGGCGCCAGGTGCGGCGGATGTCCTCAATCGGGGTGTCGGGGTCCACGCCCAGCACGTCGTAGCAGTCGGGTTCTTCGCCAGGCACAAACCGTGCGCGAATGCCGCGAAATTCCCGTTCAGACAGGCCAAAAATCTGGGCGACACGTGTGAGGAAATCATTCTCTGCCGGATGGTAAAGACCGTCTGCCATGGCGATGTGGAACAGCCCATCCATGAGGTCGCGAAGAACGGTGCTGTCATCGTCGAACATGGTGGCGATGCGGCGGGCATATTCCTCGAACCCGGCGACATCCGTACGGGCAAGGTCGAACACACGCGCGGCGTTGTCCACTTCGGCTGCCGGAATGGTAAATACCTCCCGGAAGGCAGAGACCTCATCACGCGTCACCAGCCCGTCTGCCTTGGCCATTTTTGCACTGAGGGCGATGACCGCAATTGTGAACGCCACAGAGCGTTCTGGCGGGGCGCGCAAGGTCTCAAACAGGGCAGAGAGGTACTCTCCCGGTGCAAGGCCTTGCAGGACCTCAAGGATTCGCGACCAAAGCGACATGGGGTCAGTTTACGCCCGTGGCCAGGCGGGGTCCATGCGGGTGGCTAGAGGGCGACGAGGCCGATCAATAGGCCCATTTCGACCACTTGCTGCGTGGCGCCCAACACGTCGCCCGTCTGTCCACCCAGCTTTGCACGGGCGACCCGGCCGAGAGTTGCAAAAAGCACGGCGGCAATCACAATGGCAGGCACGGCAAGCGACGGCCCAAACAGGAGTATCGGGATGGACGCCAGCGCAAGGCCCGCCAGCATCCCTTGGCGCGACGGGACCCCGGCGGACCGGGACATGCCATCTGCGCGGGCGTTCGGCAGCCACCGCATCATCACCGGCATGGCGGCCCGGCTGCCCATCGCTGCGGCGATGGCGGCGACAAGAAGGGTTCCTTGGGCGGCGGCCTCTGTCAGCAGAAGCCAGCGGATCAACAGCGACAGGACCAGCGCGATCACGCCGTAGGTGCCAATCCGGCTGTCGCGCATGATCTCCAACCGTCGTTCTTGTGTGAAACCACCCCATGCACCATCGGCAAAATCCGCGAGGCCGTCCTCGTGCATCGCGCCGGTCAGCATCACCAGCAGCAGGAGGGTAAGTGCCGCGGCCAAGCCTGGCAGCAGCCCAAGTGTAATCAGAACAACGCCCACCACGCTGGCTAGTCCGGCCACGGCCACCCCTGCCACCGGCCAGGCCCACGCGGCCTGAGCCGCGACCGCCGTTGGCGTGCCGCGAATGGGGAGGCGTGTGAGCAACATCGCGGCCGAGATGAGGTCAGATTTCAGGGACATTTCGGGGACGCGGGCGCTCCGTCTTGGCACGGGGGGACGGTTTGGCGCATAGCGTTCCGCGGGACGCAGGTAAAGCGTGCCACAGACTGCAACCTAACCTATGGACGACCCATGCCAGACTTGACCTCCGCCGCGGCGATCCGCGCGGCGCTTGCGGCCCAACCAACCGCCGACATGGCGGCCACCAATGCTGCCTTTGACCGAAATGGGCAATTGACCAAACCACCGGGTGCCTTGGGGCGGTTGGAAGATCTAGCCATGTGGTATGCGGGCTGGCGCGGCGATGGCCGCCCGCGTGTCGAGGCGCCGCAAGTGTTGGTGTTTGCGGGAAACCATGGGGTCACGGCCCAAGGCGTCAGCGCCTTTCCCCCAGAAGTCACCGTCCAGATGGTCGCCAATTTTGAGGCTGGCGGTGCCGCGATCAACCAATTGAGCGATCTTGCCGGGGCGCAAATGTCGGTTCACGCGCTGGACCTGGATCGGCCGACTGCGGATTTCACCCAAGGGCCCGCCATGACCGAGGCGGAAATGGCCACCGCCTTCGCAACAGGATGGCAGGCCGTGTCGCCCGACGCGGACTTGGTGGTGACCGGCGAGATGGGGATCGGTAACACGACATCCGCCGCCGCGATCGCCGCCGCCTTGCTGGGGGGCGCGGATTGGGTCGGGCGCGGCACGGGGGTGGATGATGACGGATTGGCCCGGAAGGCCGCCGTGGTCGCGGCAGGGTTGGCCGCCAATCCGGACAGAACGGGCCTTGGTGTGCTGGCTGGGCTGGGCGGGCGCGAATTGGCGGCCATGGCCGGGGCCATTGCAGGGGCACGGTCGCACGCGATCCCTGTCATTCTCGATGGTTTCATTTGTACGGCTGCGGCCTTAACCCTTTGGGCCGAGGAGAAAACCGCGCTAGATCACTGCGTCGCCGGGCATCTTTCGGCGGAAGGGAGCCATGGCCGAATGCTCGACGCGCTTGGGATGGTGCCGCTATTGTCGTTGGGGCTGCGGCTGGGGGAAGGGTCCGGTGGGGCCCTTGCGATCCAGATTTTGCGCGGCGCGCTGGCCTGCCATTCCGGCATGGCGACCTTTGCCGAGGCGGGCGTTTCAAGCGGTTGATCTGACTGCGCGCGGCCGAGGTGCGGGATTCCGGACTTGGCCGCCTCAGCGATATGGGGCAGGCTGACGACATTAAAGGTCTGTTCCATTTTCAATGAGGTCTGCCGATGCCTACGGTCAGTTTTCCTGTTTTCCTTGGCTTTTTCGTGATTGTCGCGTTGCCTATTGCCATGGCGTTTGCCGCCCTTTTGGGTGTGGCCGACCCGGTGATAAACATCCCAAACCATACCAGCCCCGCCTAGCCAGTCTTTTTTGCTTTGTTGAGCGAATCGCGGGGTTGGAGTAGCGTCAGGGAATTATGACAAGACAAATCCATCTGGTGTCGACGTCGGCTGAACTGTCAGATGACGAAGAACTGATGGATCTGTTTTATACGGTCATCGGCGATTTGCGCGGAATTGACGGCGTCGATTTGGATATATTGACCGCCGCCCCGCAACGGCATCAGCGCGGGGCCCTTGGGGCGGCGGGCATGGTCTTGAAGTCTTTGGCCCCTGGGGCCGTGGCGGGTGTGACGGATGCGATTTCGACGCGTCTGACACAGCGGCCTGAAATTGAGCTACAGATTGGCGATGTGAAGCTGTCCGCGCGGAACATCAGCCCAGAGGAATACAAGAGTCTGCTATTGGAAGTGTTGTCAAAAATTAAGTGAGGCTGACGCGGCACGCGATACGTCACGCGGCAAGGGGGAAATATGCGCCAACTTGTTTTGATCGGGAATTCCGAATTCCCCCACGACCCAGAGAATTTGCCGCCTCTTTCCTGTCCCGGAAATGATGTGAAGCGCCTGCGGCAATTGCTCACGGACGAGAATTGTGGGCGTTTCGATGTCGTCGAAGAAATCCTGGACCACGATCATACGGAGATTGAGAAACGGATCATCCGCACGCTGAAATCGGCGGCGCCGTCGGATATGGTGATGATCTATTACTCGGGCCATGGTCAAAAGGATGACGAGGGGCATGCCTATCTGTGCGGGCGCGACACGACCACCGATGACATAGAAGCAACGGGCATCTCTCAGACGACGCTGTTCCAATCCATCCAGAAATCGCGCTGTCGCAAAATCGCGCTTGTCGTCGATTGCTGTTTCAGCGGTCGGTTTGGGGATGGGATTGAGCATTTGGGCCAATCACGTGGCGCGCAGGTCCTGTTCGATCCAATCGATTTGGATGTGTTGGACCGCGACTCGAAGGGGATCGTGTTCTTGTCGTCGTCGAATGCGGCGCAGCTGTCCCACGAGGATGATGTCAAAGGGCACGGGGTGTTCACAGAACATATGCTGCGGGGGCTTAAAGATGGCGCCGCGGATTTGGACCGGAACGGCAAGATCACATTTGATGAGCTTTACCAATATATTACCGAGTCCATGCACAATGATAACGTTCGCCAGACCCCCACCCTCCGCGGGTCCCATCAGCGGCAACTGCACATCGCGGTGAACCCGCGGAAATTGACGAAGGATGAGGCTCAGGGGTTCGAGGACGCCATCAAAAGCGCATTTGGCAATGGCCTGATTTCACAAGAATTCTGCGATGACGTGATGACAGAGGTGATTACCTTTCGGCGCAGGCAGGATGCCGATGCAGAGAAAATCAACCTGCTGCGGGCCTATGTTGCCCAGACGCTTGATATTGCCAGCATGCATCACCAATGGCTGTCCCTTGGGGCGCCCCACGCGCCCAAGCTGACCCTGGCTGCGCCGGTGGCGCACGCACCGTTACGGATGGGCGGCTACGCCAAGGAAGATGTGGCAAGCTATGTCGGGGATTACGTCGTGGTGCAGCCCTATTACGGGGATCACAGCCGGTTCCGCGGCTACGGCATGCACATCCGCTGGTCCGAGGATGTTCCCTGCCTGGAGTTCCAGGAGAGCGAGGGTCGCCGCGACCATAAGAACGCGGGCGCCGTGTATATTCCACAACGCAGTACAACGCTCAGCTTCGTGTCGATTCATCGCGGGCAGGTGCGGCAAATGCTGGTCTCCGAGCATGTCATCCGGAAAGAGATGTTCGGCGTCACCTCAACGATGGCGAATACCTTTGGGCTGAATTATGCGCCCGCGTCGGTGCCCGTGCTGGTCAAGCGGGTCGCAGAGGTTGATCCCGAGGTGATCGGCGATCTCTGCGCTGAGACCCCCGCGCATGCGGCCCTTCTGGAGACGTTTCAGAGCTATGCCAGAATGGGGCTCGGCCGTGCCTAGCTGACTTTGCCGCCTTAGCGGAAAGATGATGCCAGGGCAGTGGCCGTGCCGCATGCCAAGGGTCCGTTCGCCTGACATCGGACGGGTCCTTCACAGGGGCGGCGTAGAAACGGGTCTCTCCCGGGAAGCGGTCGGCGGCAAAGGACAGCGGGGTATCGTAGGTTGCGCAAAAGGTCCGTGTGGTGCCGGGCCGAAAACCGTGAACTGGCACGCGTCGCAGGGGCAGTGTCCGGTTTTCAACGGGCATGCTGCTCGATCCGAGCGCGTGCGGAGTTGGAGCGGGGCTGCCAAAGGCCACGGTCGATCGCTTCGCGCAACCGGTCCGCGATGTCGGACAGGGCAGGGGCATTGGCCTCGGCGATGAAATCGCGCGTGGCATCATCGTCCAGGATGGCGCCATAAACCAGATCAAAATGATGATCGCGCACCGCCCCGGTGGTGGCCGCAAAAGCGAAGAGATAATCGACCGTTGCGGCAATCTCAAAGGCGCCTTTGTATCCGTGCCGTTTCACCCCATCGATCCATTTCGGGTTCACCACGCGAGAGCGGACAACGCGGCCAATCTCCTCTTCGAGCGTGCGAATAACGGGGCGTTCCGGTCGAGAATGGTCATTGTGATAGACAGGTTGTGCGCGTCCCTGCAGTGTTTCAACGGCCGCCGCGGCGCCCCCTTCGAATTGGTAGTAGTCATCGCTGTCCAGCAGGTCGTGTTCGCGGTTGTCTTGGTTTTGGACAATCCCGTCCACCTGTCCAAGCCGCTCCCGCAGGCCCGTTTTGTCTGCGACCCCCTCACCCACGCCATAGGCGTACCCGCCCCACTCCAGATACGCGGCGCCCAAGTCGGCCTTCTTATCCCAGATCCGCTCATCGATCAGAGCCTGAAGACCCGCGCCGTATGCCCCCGGCTTGGACCCGTAGACGCGGGCTTGGCCCTGTCCCGCGCGCGTTCGCGCGGCGGCAGGGTTCGCGTCCTCGGGTTCGTCAAGTCCCTGAAGGGCGCGTGCTGCGCTGTCCACAAGGGCCATCTGTTGCGGGAAGGCATCCCGGAAAAAGCCGGAGACGCGCAGGGTCACATCCACACGCGGGCGCCCAAGTGCGGTATGGGGGATGATTTCGAACCCCACGACCCGCCGATTGGCGCTGTCCCATTGCGGCTTCACGCCCATCAGTGCCAGCGCTTGGGCGATGTCGTCGCCACCGGTGCGCATGTTTGCGGTGCCCCAGGCGGTCAGCAATAGGGCGCGCGGCCAGTCGCCGTGGTCTTGAAGGTGGCGTTCGATAAGAAGGTTCGCGCTTTTCCAGCCGAGTTTCCATGCCGTTGGCGTTGGCACAGCGCGACTGTCCACCGAGTAGAAATTGCGCCCAGTCGGCAGAACATCGGGGCGCCCGCGGGTTGGCGCGCCGGATGGCGCAGGGGCGACGAAGTGCCCGGCAAGGGCGGTGAGGAGGCCCTTCCCCTCTGCCGGGCCACAGCCCTTCAGGGTCGCGCGCAGATCGGCGGCCTCGTCCAGCGTGGCCGCCGTCATAGGGCCAGGTGCGGGGGTGTCCCCGCGCAGAAGTTGGGCGCTGTAGCGCTCGATCCGCTCAACGGTGTCTCCGTGGCTGCGCCACGGCTCAGGTCCCTCCAAGATCTCCGGGCGGGCGCCCCTCCAAGGGGCGGCCATGTCGCAATCCAAGGGGTCGAACGCCAGCCCCAAATCGGCGGCAATGGCGCGCGGCAGGCTGGCGCCATCGCCCCGTGGCAGGCGCAAAAGGGCCTGGAGCAAGTCATCCTCCAACCCGCCTTCCGGGGACTGGCCAAAGATGTGGAGGCCGTCGCGGATCTGCGCCTCTTTCAACTCGCATAGGTAGGCGTCCAGCTTGGCCAGATCGTCCCCGCCGGTCATGCCCGCGTCGATGTCGAGCCCAGTGGCCCGCGCAAGGCCCAGGATCTCATCCCGGAGCAGGGTCACGCGGCGCGGGTCCACATTGGCGGCATCATAATATTCGTCCACCAGCGCTTCGAGGTCGCGGAGGGGGCCGTAGGTCTCCGCCCGGGTCAAGGGCGGCGTGAGGTGATCGATGATCACAGCTTGCGCGCGGCGCTTTGCCTGGGTGCCCTCGCCCGGGTCGTTCACGATAAAGGGATAGATATGCGGGATCGGGCCCAGGGCGATTTCCGGCCAGTCGTCTGCACCAAGGGCAATGGCCCGTCCGGGCAGCCATTCGAGATTTCCATGCTTGCCCATATGCACAATGGCATCGGCGCCCCAGCGGCGCAGCCAAGCGTAGAAGGCCAGGTAGTTGTGCGGCGGCACTAGGTCCGGGGCGTGGTAGCTGTCGGTCGGGTCCACGTTGTAGCCGCGCGCCGGTTGCACGCCAACGATCGCGTGCCCGAAGCGGTGAATCGACAGGGCAAAGCCCGGGCCGGTTGAGCCGTCGGAGAGGCGTATCTCGGATGCGAAGAAGGGGTCAGCTTCGGGCGCGCCCCAACGGTCCTCGATCTGTTGGCGGGCTTTGAGGGGAAGGGTCGCGTAGACGTCTTTGTAATCCGCAAGGCTCAGCGCTTCACCCCCAGTCTTCTGGGCCCTGTCGGTCAGCCAGTTCGTGGGGCCGTCCAAGATTTGATCCATCAGGGCCGCGCTGTCTTTGGGGGGCGTGGTGGCATAGCCCGCATCCCGAAGCAGGCCTAGGACGTGGACGGTGGCTGCCGGTGTGTCGAGGCCGACGCCATTGGCCAAGCGCCCATCCCGATTGGGGTAGTTGGCCAGGATCAGGGCGACTTTCTTTTCGGCGGGCGGCACGGTGCGCAGACGGCACTGGTTGGCCATCAGATGCGCCACGAAACCAATCCGGTCGCCCTGGGCCTTCCAGGTTGCGATGGGGCACTGGGTTTCGGTGTCGAAGAAGGCCTCTCCCTTGAAGCCCACAGCCCGGGTCAGCACACGGCCATCCAATTCTGGCAGGGCGACATTCATGGCAATGTCGCGGGCCGACAGTCCGGTCAAACCCTGTTCCCAGGTTTGCTCGGCCCCCCCTGACAGCACGGCTTGGAAAACGGTCGCGCCGTTGGCGTAAGGGGCCGCCAAAGGGTTCGCGGCCAGGTCGCCCACGGCGAAGCTGGTGAGGTTGAGAATGACGTCTGGTGGGGCCTGGGTGAACAGCGCCTCAAGGGTGGCCTGGCTGACGGGGTCCTTGAGCGAGGCGACGAAGACCGGCAGGGGGTTCAGGCCAGAGCGGAGCAAGGCCTTGACCAATCGGTTCACCGGGTTCAGCCCAGCCCCTTGCAGAAGTGCGCGGTAAAAGACCAGGGGCGCAATGGGGGCCCCTTCGGTCCAGTTGGCCCGAACCTCTGCCAAACCCACATCGCCTAGGCCGGGCCAATAGGTTCCAGCCCGTAGGATGGGGCGCGCGGCGGGCGGGCGAGGGACATCGTCCAGCAAGGCTTTCGCATGGGTCAGGAACCCGGCGGCATTGGCCGGGCCGCCCTCCACCAGATAGGCCCAAAGCGCGTCGTAGTCGGCATCGGTCACGGTAGAAAGGCCGCGCAATTCTGCGTCGGGTTTGTCGTCGCCGGGCAGGGCGCAGAAGGGGACGCCTGCTTCATGCAGGCGGGCGGCATATTGCTCCAACCCATAAGACCAGTACCCCCGCCCCCCCAGGATGCGCGCGATGACCAGAAGGCTATGGGTGGCGCATTGGTCCAGATGCAGGTCCACGGACATCGGGTGGCGCAGATGCATCAGATTGGCCAGGCGAAGGGATGGCGCGTCGGGCAACTGCTGCCGCGCCTCGGACAGGGCGGCAAGCTCCGTGTCGGCGGCGGTGATCACGACCACATCGGCAGGGGTCTGGCCCAGATCCACCGGCTCTCCGTCGTCGATGGCGCCGGGTTGGGCGGCCAGCAGATGCATGCAAGGTCTCCGTACTATGTCCGGGGGGTGTGGGGCCAAAGCCCTGGCGGTGCAAGGGGTTGAACTGCGCGTTACCTCCCTGCGGAAGGGGACTACGACGCGGGTCGGCCCCCGGCTGCGGCATAGGCCATGTCGATGACGTGCTGCGTGCCCTGGGCGTCCTCCAGGGACCAGGGAAACGGCGCCTCACCCCGCATGGCCGCCCCAAACGCCTCCACCTGGAGGATGTATTGGTTCACTCCAGGCCATGTGCGCCGGTGGGTCACGCCATCAGTGCCGCGCCACCCCACCTCCGCCTCTGCGAATTTTGCCGCGTTGAAAGGGGCGGATAGCCGGATCAGCCCGGCCTCCCCGTGGAACAGCATGAACTGTTCCGGCACAAGGCGCATGGAGTTGACCCAATGGGCGGTGAACCCTTCGAATTGGGCGGACACGCGGGCGAGCACGTCGCACCCGTTTTCCCAATCCATGTGGGCATGGGTGATCCGCAGGGGCTCTGCCCCGGTGGCGAAACGGGTACATCCGTAGGTATAGACGCCGATATCGGGCAAGGCGCCGCCGCCCGTCGCGGCCGTGTTGCGGATATTTCCGGGATCCGCGCTGTTGTTGTAGGTGAACACGCCTTCCACGTGGCGAAGTTGGCCGATGGCCTCCTCGGCCAGTAAACGGCGGGCAAAGTGCCACTGGGGATGGTGGACGATCATGTAGGCCTCCGCACAGATGAGGCCGGTCGCGTCCCGTTTGGCAATGAGGGGCGCGATCTCGGTGGCGGACATGGCCACGGGCTTCTCGACCAGCACATGCTTGCCCGCGTCCAGCGCGCGCAGGGACCACGCCACATGCATTGTGTGGGGCAGGGGGATGTAGACAGCGTCTATCTGGGCGTCGCTGAGAAGGGCGTCATAGCTGTCGTGAACGCGCAACCCTGGCGCCAGGGCCGCAAAAGCGGCCGCCTTTTCCGTCGACCGGGTGGCCAGCGCGGCCAGCACGTGCCCCCGCCCCCCATGGATGGCGGGGGCCATCACCTCGCGCGCAAATTTGGAGGCCCCAAGGATGCCCCACCGGATCGGATTGGTCATAACCCCTGTCCCTTTCGTCATAATCCCGTTGCCGCAACGTCACCGGGCCGTGGTCCTTCTGTCACGAATGGGGACATACCCTTCCAAGGTCTGCAACGCGAAAGAAAGTGTTCCCATGACCCGTCTCTCAACCTCTGTCCTGCTGGCCTGTACCTGCCTTGCCGCGCCAGCCCTCGCCAAGGACACCACCTATCAAGGTACTGTTCACGCGGTTGGTGCCGCCGAAGATCAGGGCACTGCCCAAGGTACCGTGTTCTTGGACGCCAACCGCAACGCCGTGTTTGACGCAGGGGAGGCTGGAATTGCCGGGGTCATGGTGTCCAATGGCCGCGAAGTGGTTCTGACCGGAGAGGATGGGACCTATTCCCTGCCCGCCTATGGCGACATGAACTTGTTCATCACCAAGCCCGTCGATCATGCCGTGCCGATGGACGCCGACAACGTTCCACAATTCGCGTATATCCACAAAGTCGAAGGTTCCCCCGATCTTCGCTTTGGTGGGCTGGAGCCCACGGGGCCGCTGCCGGCGGAGATCAACTTCCCCCTCATCGAGGACGCCGTGGGCGAGCAGTTCGATTGCCTGGCCTTTGGCGATGCGCAGCCCTATTCCAACACTGAAATTGGATATGTGCGCGAAACGGCCGGCGCCATGTTGCTGGACCGGGATATGGCCAACACCCAATGCCTCATCTTTGCCGGTGATGTGATGGGGGATGACTTATCCCTGTATCCACGGTTCAAGCGGATCATCGCCCAGGGTCAGACGCCGCAATACTATGCCGGTGGCAACCATGACATCGACTTCGATGCCGAGACGGATGACCACAGCTTCGACACGTTCCGCCGCGAATGGGGACCCGAGTATTACAGCTTCGACATCGGCCAGGTGCACTTCGTGGTGCTCGACAATGTGCGCTATCCTTGTAACGGCGTGGATGACCACCCTTTCTGCGCACCCGACGCATCGGCCACCTATAACGGTGTGATCCATGATCGTCAGATGGCGTGGCTGGCCAATGATCTGGCCCAGGTGCCCGAGGATAAGCTTGTGGTCGTCACCGCCCACATCCCGTTCCAGACCTTTACCGACAACACGGCGGCCAAGCATCAGACGGACAACTTCGCCGACCTGGCAGCCTTGCTTGAGGGGCGCCCAACCCTGGCCCTGTCCGGTCACACGCACACCACCGAAAACATCCAAGAAGGTGTGGGCTATGAAGGGTGGGAAGAGAATACGGGCCTTGCCACGGCGCCTTTCCATCAGATCGTGACCGGCGCTGTCTCCGGCTCTTGGTGGGCGGGGGATCGCAATGATGATGGCGTGCCCCACGGGACCCAACGATTGGGTTCGCCCCGCGGCTATTATGAGATTGCCTTTGATGGCGCGTCTTACGTGGACACCTACAAAACCTTCCATGATGGAGAGGAGCAACTGCACGCCTCGTTCAACACACCTCGGTTCCGCGATTGGGCAGAGGCGTTGTTGACCTATGCAGATCTCTACGGCAGCCCGTCCGACGTTATCCCGCCAGTGACCCGCAACGATCTGGGGGATATGTATATGCTGACGGCGGAGGATTTGGCCGATGGCACATGGGTCGCGGTCAATGTCTGGCATGGGGGCCGTGACACCGACGTGGCTGTTCGCATCAATGGGGGTGAGCCCCTGTCCGGCGCGCTAACGCAGCCCGGCGAAGGGGAGGCCAAACAACGCGGTGCGGAGTTCGCCGATCCCCTCGCCCTTTCGCGGCAAGCCACCCAGTCCGACATGGCTGTTCGGTCCCATCAGGGCGGCGATGAGACGGCGGGATATCGCACTTGGCAAGGGACAGAATGGTCGGGTGTCGCTGGACCGTTTCGGAAATGGATGATGACCGATGCGTCCATGCACCTGTGGCGCGTCGATCTTCCTTCCGAACTGCCCGTCGGCAGCCATGTGCTAGAGGTATCGGCCACCGATCACCATGGCCGGACCTTCACGCGGTCCTACCCCTTCGAAGTGGTAGAAGACTTGCCGAACCCGCTTTGGGAAACGACGTTCTGGGACGAAGAGTAACCCAAATACACGGGGCCTCCCGTTCGGGGGGCCCCGCCCTACCTCTCTAGAACGGATCGCATCAGGGCGAGGGTTTCCGGTGCGGCCCAGTCAGCCTCCCCCTGAAGTTGCGCGATGATCTGGCCCTGCCGGTCGAGCACGAATGTATGCGGCAACCCGCGCACGCCCAGGGACTTCGCCAGTTGTGTGCTGGCATCCAGGTGCAGGGGTAGGGACGTGATACCCACATCGTTCCAGAATTTCTCCATCTGCATGGGGTTGTGGCGGCCGAAGGCGATGGTCACGACCTCCAGGCCCTGACCGTCAAACGCGGTGTCCAGGGCCTGCAGCGACGGCATCTCCGCCCGGCAGGGCGCGCACCACGTGGCCCAGAAGTTGAGGACGACGACTTTGCCGGCATAGTCGGACAAACGCCCCGCATCCCCATCGGCTTGGTAGTAGGGCACAATGGGCGCGGGCTGAGGGTCCAACACCTCCATCCGGGTCATGGTGCCGGTCAGCAGGTCGTCTTCGATGGCCGCCGCGGGGGTGGCGATCAGAACGGCCAAGCCGTATAGCGCGGCAGAAAGTGTTCGCAGCATCATGGGGTCCCTTTGACCAATCCGTCATCCAAATCTTCCAATGCCATGTGGGGCGGTCGTTTTGCGGAAGGCCCCGATGCGATCATGGAGGCGATCAACGCCTCCATCGGCTTCGACCAACGCATGGCGCGTCAGGACATCGAAGGCAGCAGAGCCCACGCCGCCATGTTGGCCGCCCAAGGCATCGTCTCTGATAGCGATGCGGAGGCGATGCGGGAAGGCCTGCTCACGGTGTTGTCAGAGATTGAGGGCGGGACGTTCCAATTCTCTGCGGCGTTAGAGGACATCCACATGAATGTGGAGGCCCGCCTGACAGAGATTGTTGGCCCCGCCGCCGGTCGGCTGCACACCGGGCGGTCGCGCAACGATCAAGTGGCGCTCGATTTCCGGATGTGGGTGCGCGACCAAGTCGACGCGGCCGATGGCGCTTTGGTCGCGCTGACCCGCGCCTTGCTTCAACAGGCCGAGGCAGGGGCGGACTGGGTCATGCCGGGTTTCACCCACCTGCAAACCGCCCAGCCAGTGACCTGGGGCCATCACATGCTGGCCTATGCGGAGATGTTCAACCGCGATCTCACGCGCATGCGTGATGCCCGCGCCCGGATGAACGAATGCCCCTTGGGCGCCGCTGCCCTGGCGGGGACATCCTTCCCCATCGACCGGGACATGACGGCCAAGGCGCTAGGCTTTGACCGCCCCGCCGCCAACTCCCTCGACGCGGTATCCGACCGGGACTTCGCGTTGGAGTTCCTGTCCAACGCATCAATCTGCGCCATGCATCTGAGCCGTCTGGCCGAAGAACTGGTCATCTGGTCCAGCGCGCAGTTCCGTTTTGTCACCCTGTCCGACCGCTGGTCCACCGGGTCCAGTATCATGCCGCAAAAGAAGAACCCCGACGCGGCCGAACTGCTACGGGCCAAGATCGGGCGCATCTTTGGCGCCCAAACCGCGCTTTTGATGGTGATGAAGGGTCTGCCGCTGACATATTCCAAGGACATGCAGGAAGATAAGGAACAGACGTTCGATGCCGCCGACAGCCTGATGCTGGCCCTGGCGGCCATGACCGGAATGGTCAGCGACATGACCGCCAATCGCCCCGCACTGGAAGCGGCGGCGTCCTCCGGCTTCTCGACCGCGACGGACTTGGCGGATTGGTTGGTCCGCAGCTTGAACATGCCATTTCGCGAAGCCCATCACGTGACCGGCGCGCTTGTGAAACTGGCCGAAGACAATGGATGCGACCTGCCGGATCTGACGTTGGATCAGATGCGCGGGGTCCATGGCGACATCACTGCGGATGTATTCGATGTCCTCGGCGTTCATAACTCTGTCGCGTCCCGCACTTCGTATGGGGGGACGGCGCCCGCCAATGTGCGGGACCAGATCAAGCGATGGCAGGAAAGGCTGACCTGATGCGATTTTGGCTGATTCTCTTGGTCCTCCCTTTGGTCGCGGCATGCGGCGTTGACGGTCCACCGGTCCCTCCGTCAGAGGCTGAAACGACAGGAAGCGGGATAAAAGTGTCAGGTTCAGTAGGCATCGGAGTGTCAGGCGCACTTTCCCCTTGAAACCCCCCTGAAACCCTGTGCCAATGGAAACGGGCGACCAAGAGGCCGCGCGCAACGCAAGGCGCGCCGAACCGGAGCACTGATCCATGAAGGCCATTCTGCTAGGGTCCATTGGGACACTAGCCGACGTATCCGCCCTAAAACGGCGCGCCTTTCAGCGTGCGTTCCAGGAAAACGGCCTGCACTTGGCAGATCTTAAGCCGCAGGCCGTGAGGAGAGTTCCGCGTCGGCACAACATCCTGAACTATAGGGTTCCCGTGTCCAAAATCCTTGGGGATCGGAATCGATTTTTCGCGGAGGAACTGAAAGGCAGGCCCGTCCGGCGCAACCCCGGGTTGGATGCTTTGCTTGATGGCGTCGCCGCAGCGGGGTTGGCCATTGGCTTGGTGACGACGACACCGTCGGATTGGCTTGGCCAAGTTCTTGAAGATATCGGTTTGCCGTCTGAGACGTTTGATACAATCATCACTGCCGACCAAGTTGTCGCCGCAAAACCCCAGCCCGATTGCTACCATCTGGCCGCTGCGATGATTGCGGTCGCGCCAGAAGACTGCTTGGCCGTCGAAGACAGTATTTTCGGAGCCCAGGCCGCCGAAAGTGCAGGCATGTCGGTACGCATGATGCCGTCGCTGCGCGCGCCCGAGGAAAGCATGGCGCATTTGCTACGGACTGCCGTACAGAATGATCAGGAACAGGGTTGAACGCTGCGCAACTGTTGCGCGCGGCGATATCCCTTCCTAGACTCCTCCTTAAAATATGAAGCGGTGGGCGGAAAAAGCCCGGCAGGAGTACCCTATTGGAAAAGATTCCCATGACGCCGCGGGGCTTGGACGCCCTGCAAAAGGAACTCAAGCACCTGAAGTCCGAGGAGCGTCCGGCCATTATACGCGCCATCGCCGAAGCCAGAGAGCATGGCGACCTATCGGAAAACGCAGAATATCACTCCGCCCGGGAGAAGCAGTCTTTCATTGAGGGACGCATCAAAGAGCTGGAAGGGTTGATTTCGCTGGCCGAGGTCATCGACCCTGCGAAACTATCCGGGTCGATCAAGTTCGGCGCCACAGTCACCATCATCGACGAGGATACAGAAGAAGAGAAAACCTATCAGATCGTCGGAGAGCAGGAAGCCGACATCGAAAATGGGTTGCTCAATATCAAGTCTCCCCTGGCCCGCGCCCTAATCGGCAAGGAGGAAGGGGACAGTGTCGAAGTGCGGACCCCTGGCGGCACGCGGGACTACGAGATTTCGGCAGTGGTCTATAAGTAAAAGCCCAAGAAAGGGTCTGAGCCCATGACCGATGGCAGGAAAATCGAGATGGCAGAGGCCGTGGAAATGACCGTGGCGGACGACGCGGAAGCCGCGCAAGCGACCGCCTTCACGTCCGTCCCGCGCCATCGCAGGTCCAGCCTATCAATGGTCGAGGTCATGGCTGTCGGGCTGAGCATTGGCTGGCTGTTCATGATGGCGTGGTTCTTCCTGGGGGCAGACGATGGGCAAATGCGTCTGACACGGACCGATCCGCTTAGCTTTATGATGACGATCTTGGGTGTGTTTCTGCCCGTGGCGATGATCTGGGTGGCCGCCGCCGCTGCGCGGACGGCGCGCACCATGCGGGAGGAATCTGCCCGGCTCCAGGCGGCCATCGATGCCATGCGGCTCAGCTACGTGGACCAGCAGCAGCGGGCTGGCCTGTCCCTCAAGCGGAGCATGGAAGAACGGATCGACCGCGTGGCCAAGGCACAGGCGGCCCTTGGCGCGGAAGTGGCCAGCCTTCATGCGACCCAATCGCCTGCCCCTGTGCTGGAAACTCCGAAACGCCCGATCACCACCCGGTCTCAGCAGCCCGCGCTGAAGTTGGAGGACAAAGCCCCGCCCGAGGCGCTGAGTGCGGCGGATTTCGTCCTTGCCATGAATTTCCCCGAGAATGAGCGGGACAAAGAAGGGTTCCGCGTCCTGCGCCTCGCGCTTGAGCATCATCCCACATCGCAACTGGTCACGGCGGCGCAAGACGTGCTGACCATGCTGAGCGAGGATGGCATCTATATGGATGATCTTAGCCCCCACCATGCGGACCCGACGGTCTGGCGTGCCTTTGCCGATGGCAAGCGGGGCAAAGACATCGGCAGCTTGGCAGGCATTCGGGATCGGTCCAGCCTGGCCCTGACGGGGGGTCGCATGAAAGAAGACCAAGCCTTTCGGGATGCGGTCCATCACTTCCTTCAGACGTTTGACCGCGTCTTCGCGGAGTTCGCCACTCGCTCCTCCGACCTGGAGGTGGCGAAGTTTTCAAACACCCGAACGGCGCGGGCCTTCATGTTGACCGGTCGGGTGGCGGGTACATTCGAATGACGGCGTCTTAGGCCCAAACACCCGTCTTCGCCTCGGCGACCGCGATCTGGGCCGCCAGTCGGGCGTTGTTCAGAACCAAAGCGATGTTTGCCGCCAAAGCCTGCCCGTCGTCATGGCGGTTCAACTGGCTCAGCAGGAATGGCGTGACGTCTTTGCCCGTGATCCCTTGCTCGCTGGCAGTTTTCAACGCGGCGTCGATGGTCGCGCCGATCTCGGCTGCGGGCAAGGCGGCCTCGGTGGGGATTGGGTTGGCCACCAACATCCCGGTCCCCAGGCCGAGGGCTCGATTTGCCGCCCGGATATCCGCGATCTGCGCAGGTTCATCACACCGTGTTCCCGCGGGAATGCCGGAATGCGGCGTATAGAATGCCGGAAACTCATCCGAGCCAAAGGTGATGGTCGGAACGCGCAGCGTCTCCAACATCTCGACGGTGCGCGGAATGTCGAGAATGGACTTCACCCCGGCACAGACCACCAGAACGTCCGTCTGCGAAAGCTCCGTCAGATCCGCGCTGATGTCCAGACCGTCGCCCCGATGGACGCCTCCGATCCCGCCGGTGGCAAATACGCCGATCCCCGCCAGGGCAGCGATCCGCATGGTCGCGCTGACTGTCGTGCCCGCGGTTTGCCCCCGCACGACGCAGGTCCCAAGGTCCCGAGACGCCGCTTTCACGACCCCATCCTCTTGTCCCAAATGGGCCACCTGATGTTCGTTAAGGCCAACGCAAAGCCTGCCCTTCACGACCGCAACCGTGGCAGGGATCGCCCCGGTATCGCGCACAGCCTGTTCCACCTCAAGCGCCACTTCCGCGTTTCGGGGCCAAGGCATGCCATGGCTGATGATGGTGCTTTCCAGGGCCACAATGGGCGCACCCTTGGCACGGGCGGTGGCGACCTCATCGGTCAAAAGCGGTGTGATGGACATGGGGCAGGGCCTTTGGGAAATCTGACGCGAAGACTGTGCCACGGTTCCGTGGTAAGGGAAAAGGCCCTGTCATGGCCCCTGCGGCGACGTTACAGGCGATCCGCCCCTTGGCCGATCCAAACCGCGAAGACTGCAAATGCCGCGACAACCAACAGCACCCGCCACGCCGCCAATCCTATCAGCGCGGACCAATCGCGCCGCCTGTACTTGCCCTGTGGTATCGATTTCAAATGCCGTTCCAACAGGGCGCAGGTCTGCACCACCCGGGCCGGGTCCAGACGGGTTGCAAGCACGGGGTTCTGCAACAGCTGTTGCGCCTGCACCAATTCGCCCGCGCGTTTCCGCAACGTCCGGGGCAGGCGCGCCTGAGCGTGCTGCAATTTGACCCTTAGGGGGCCATCCACATGTAGCCGTGTGCCCAGCAGCGCATCGACCTGATGGATTCGGTTCAGCAGTTTCGTGTGCATCATCCCCTCCGAGATGGGGGAAGTATGCGGGCAAACGCGCCTCTGGCAATTGGGGCAGGGCGGAGATAATCCGTTTCCATGTTGAACACGATCCTGGCCCCCAGTGACCAAACCGCGACGCCCTTGGTGATCGCCCATGGCCTGTTCGGGTCGGCCCGCAACTGGGGCGTGATCGCCAAGCGGTTGTCAGATCGCGGCCCCGTGCTTGCGGTAGACATGCGCAATCATGGCGCCTCTCCTTGGCATGGAAGCCACAGCTATGGCGCCCTGGCCGAGGATTTGGCCCAAGTGATCGAAGCGCAAGGGACAGGGCCCGCCCACGTCCTGGGCCATTCCATGGGGGGAAAGGCCGCCATCGTTCTGGCCCTCACGCGGCCGGACTTGGTTCAGCGCCTGATCGTGGCCGACATCGCGCCGGTGGCTTATAGCCATACCCAAGCCCACTTGATCGCCGCTTTGCGCGCCGTGGACCTGTCCGGTGTCACGCGCCGGTCGGATGCGGCGGCGCAATTGTCAAACGTGCCCGATGACGGAACCCGTGCCTTTCTGCTGCAATCGCTTGACGTCGCGCACCGCCGCTGGAGGCTCAACCTGGATGTGCTGGAGGCGGAAATGGACAGGATTATCGGCTTCCCCGAGGTCTCGGGGACCTTCGAAGGCCCCGCCCTTTTTCTGTCAGGGGGACAAAGCGACTACGTCCTGCCGGAGCATCGTCCTCGGATCAAAGCCCTTATCCCCAATGCCCGGTTCGCCAAGATTCCCGGTGCGGGCCACTGGCTCCACGCGGAAAAGCCGCGCGAATTTGAGGCATCAATTCGTGCCTATTTGGACGCAGAGATGCCCTAGAATTGCCCGGCCCATTTGGTACCCCACCCCTATGGAGACGCTTTCCGAAATAGCCACGCTTCTATCTGCCTGCGGTGATCTGTCTTTGCACCTGACAGCCGGCGACGTTTATCCAACACTGACAATCCGCCAAGGTGTGGGCTTCGTGCGCTGCCTGAGCCTGATCGAGCAAGTCGGCTCCATGGGTCTCGCCATCGCGCCGCCGCTCCTGATCGCCCATTATGGCCGCCGCGTCCTCGTCCAAAATCGCATCAGACGCCGCCGCCGCGATGTCCGGACCGCTCACCTGGCATCCCATTCCCGCATGTGAGCGGGGGTCCAGGCCCAACGGATGCTAAGCCGTCAGACCGGCGGGTTCCTCTAGGCCATGGGTTCGGCAGCACGCGATCACGGTATTCGCCAAAAGGCATGCAATCGTCATCGGTCCCACACCCCCCGGCACGGGCGTGATCGCCCCGGCCACGGCGGCACAGCTTTCAAAGTCGCAATCGCCCACCAACCGGGTTTTGCCCTCTCCACGCTCTGGCGCATCAATGCGGTTGATGCCCACATCGATGACCGTCGCGCCAGGTTTGATCCACGCGCCCGGAACCATCTCTGGGCGCCCCACGGCGGCCACCACGATATCTGCGCGCCGCACCACGTCGGCCAAGTCTTTCGTCCGGCTATGGGCGATTGTCACCGTGCAGCTATCGCCCAGCAGAAGCTGCGCCATGGGCTTACCCACGATGTTCGAACGCCCAATGACGACGGCGTCTTTGCCCGCCAGCGCGCCATAGTGATCACGCAGCATCATTAAACAGCCCAGCGGCGTGCAGGGCACCATACTCTTCTGCCCGGTCCCCAATAACCCCACATTCGAAATGTGAAACCCATCCACATCCTTGGCAGGGTCGATCGCGTTGATCACCAGATCCTCGTCCATGTGGTCCGGCAGCGGCAATTGCACCAGGATCCCGTGAATATTCGGGTCGGCGTTCAACGCCTCCACCTTGGCCAGCAGCGCCGCCTGCGTGGTGTCAGCGTCCATCCGGTGCTCTTCAGAATGCATCCCGGCTTCCAACGTGCTTTTCCCCTTGGACCGGACATAGACTTGGCTCGCCGGATCCTCACCGACCAACACCACGGCCAGACCCGGGGTGATCCCGTGCCCCTTGATCCGGGTGACTTCCTCGGCCACACGGGCGCGAATGGTGGCGGCAAAAGCCTTGCCGTCGATCAATGTGGCCGTCATTGCGAACTCCTTCGGACACCTGTGTCAGGCGCGTTTGTCTGTCATCTGGCTCAAAATACTCTCGCCGCAGGCCCGGGGCGTCGCGGGGCTCAATGCCGCGCGGCGCGCCGCCAATGGGCGTGCCGCACCAGCGGCGCGCAACAGATTAGAACAATCCCTCAATCTGGCCCTCGGCATTCAGACGAATGGTCTCGGCCGACGGGACGCGGGGCAGGCCGGGCATCGTCATGATCTCTCCGCAGACCACGACAATGAAGCCTGCCCCCGCCGAGAGTCGGACCTCGCGCACCGGGACGGAATGGCCCGTGGGCGCCCCCCGCAAGTTCGGATCGGTGGAAAACGAATACTGGGTCTTGGCCATGCACACGGGCAGATGGCCATAGCCTTGATCTTCCCAAAGCTTCAGTTGATCTCGGATCTTCTTATCCGCCAGCACCTCATCGGCGTGATAGATCCGCTTGGCGATGGTCTCGACCTTTTGGAACAACGGCATGTCATCTGGATAGATCGGGGCGAAATGACTGACACCGCTATCGGCGATCTCCGCCACGCGGCGGGCCAGGTCCGCTGACCCGGCGGAGCCATCGGCCCAATGGCGCGAAATGATCGCCTCTGACCCTTGGGATGCGACGTAGTCTTGCACGGCCCGCACCTCGGCGTCGGTATCCCCGGTGAAGTGGTTGATGGCCACCACCACGGGCACGCCGAAGCTTTTCACATTGCCGATATGGCGCCCCAGATTGGCACAACCCGCCTTCACGGCCTCCACATTCTCGGCCCCCAAATCTGCCTTGGCCACACCGCCATTCATCTTCATGGCGCGCACGGTGGCCACCAAGACGACGCAATCCGGGCCGATGCCAGCCTTCCGACACTTGATGTTCATGAATTTTTCAGCACCCAGATCGGCCCCAAACCCAGCCTCGGTCACCACATAATCGGCCAGACGCAGCGCCGTGGTCGTCGCGATGACCGAGTTGCATCCGTGGGCGATATTCGCGAACGGTCCGCCATGGACGAAGGCGGGGTTGTTCTCCAACGTCTGCACAAGGTTCGGTTGCATGGCGTCCTTCAGCAGGACGGTCATCGCGCCGTCGGCCTTGATATCCCGACAAAAGACCGGCGTTCTGTCGCGGCGATAGGCCACAATCATGTCGCCCAGGCGCTTCTGCAAGTCCTCCAGGTCATTGGCGAGGCATAGGCAGGCCATCACTTCGGACGCCACCGTGATGTCGAACCCACCTTCCCGCGGGAACCCGTTGGCCACGCCGCCCAAAGACACGTTCACCTGCCGCAGCGCGCGGTCGTTCATATCGACCACGCGTTTCCATTGGACCCGGCGGATGTCGATTTCCTGTTCGTTGCCCCAATAGATGTGGTTGTCGATCATCGCGGATAACAGCGAATGGGCCGAGGTGATCGCATGGAAGTCGCCCGTGAAATGAAGGTTCATGTCCTCCATGGGAACGACTTGCGCATAGCCGCCGCCCGCAGCCCCCCCCTTCATTCCGAAGTTCGGCCCCAGGGACGCTTCTCGAATGCAAATCATCGCCTTTTTGCCGATGGCGTTCAGCCCGTCGCCCAAGCCCACTGTGGTCGTCGTCTTCCCCTCACCGGCGGGCGTCGGGTTGATCGCCGTCACAAGAATCAGCTTGCCGTTCGGGCGATCTTTGACCGAATTGATGAAATCTTGGCTGACCTTCGCTTTGTCATGGCCATAGGGCAGCAAATGCTCGGACGGGATGCCCAGCGTGTCGCCCACCTGTTGGATCGGCTGCTTGGATGCTGCCCGTGCGATCTCGATGTCTGTCAAATGTGCCATGTCAGTCCCTCCCGGCCCCGAGTCTCCTGACCCGTTTATCCAAAGCCCTAGACCCCCGGGCAGGGGGGAAAGGCGGCAAAATACGACCAATTGGCCCAAACCCGCGTCGTGTGGGGAACATCGCGGGGTGGATCGGAAACTTGGCCCGCCACTGTGCCTTGGATCACAGACAATTCACGAAAACCTGAGGAGGGTTCATTTCGGAACCAATATAGCGGCTGCTACGTTCTTCATAGGCAACAGCGCTCAAGGAGAGACACCATGTCCATGATTTCAGTTCTCATTCAGGCCGGGTTCATGTCCGGAATTGCGCTGGCCCTGGTCGCAGGCCTGGCGCTGGCCTAAGGGCCCTTGTGAAAGTTCCAAACCACCATCGTGGGGTCGGGACGCACAGGACGACCAACGCTTTGCCAGGGCGGGTTTCGGCGCCGATGGTGCGCGCTTACTGACCATTGCCCAGTGTCAGACCTTGCCATCCGCGCTGCTCGGGGATGTGGACCCGGACAAGATCACCAAGGCGCATCATTCCCTCACGCTCCACCCATGCTGTGACGCCTCGTTTGCCTTTTGCCGCGGCCTTGAAGCCCCGCCCAATGCCTGGCGCCGCACGATCAATGACTGGCGCGGGCAAATGGCAAGGACGATTTTGCATATCCACGACAATCGTCGCCCCCGTGGCTTCGTTCTGGAGCCGGGCAGACGGGGGTATATGGCTAAAGTCTGGGATCCCGGACAGGAGCAGGGTCGCGCCAATCCATGCAGGATCCAACGCCTCCAGCCCCATCTTTTCGGCAATCTGCTCCAACTCTTCTGAGGAGACGACCGACAGTTGACGGGAGTTTCGGATTTCGGTGCCCTTCTTGTATTGTGTCGTCACGCGGGAGCAGGAGGGGCGGGTCAATCCCCCATGATCCTCTCCGCTCGGCCCCGCAAAACTGAGGGACAGAGACCCTGACGGATGGGATACCAAGTCATCGGAACGGTTGGGAACGCTGCCAAGCCACGTGATCTGACCCACAATGTCGGTGGCGATGAGTGCAGGCATGGCGTCCCTTTCCAGCGGTTTCGACGGGTGTAAACTGTCTGGGGACGGCTCTCAAATGACGGTTTGTGACGGCGGTATTCAGAACGGTGATCGCCAAATGAAAAGGGCCCCAGAACATGCTGGGGCCCTTTCAGGTGGTTCGAGGCTTACGCCGGATCAGGCTCCGGCGAAATGTCGGGCGCCTTCGTCTTTGGCTTCGTCTTGGGGATCGCCGTCAAAGATGACCCGCCGGATGTGTCGATGCCGTCATCATCGTCATCGCGGTTCAGCGCCTCGCCATTGATCACCTTGGTAATCTCGGCACCGGTCAGGGTCTCGTATTCCAAAAGACCTTGCGCCAGGTTCTCCAGATGATCCGCCTTTTCGGTCAGAATCCGCTTCGCGGTCTCATAGCCATCATTGATGATCTCTTTGACCTTGTCGTCGATCAGCTTTTGCGTCGCGGAGGAGTGGTTGGTCCCGCCACCGTAGGCGCCCAAATAGCTTTGCTGTTCGTTGGCGTAGTCAACAAACCCCAATTCTTCGTGGGCATACCCGTACTGGGTGACCATAGCGCGGGCCATTTGCGTGGCCTGCTTGATGTCCTGCGACGCGCCGGAGGTGATGTTCTCCTTCCCGAAGATCAGTTCTTCGGCGACGCGGCCCCCCATGGCCATAGCAATGCGACTGGTAAACCAGGTGTAGCTGGCCGAGATGCGGTCCCGCTCCGGCAGCGATAGGACCAAGCCCAGGGCGCGGCCCCGCGGAATGATCGTCGCTTTGTGGATCGGGTCATGCTGCGGCACGTTCAGCCCCACAATCGCGTGGCCCGCCTCGTGGTAGGCGGTCAGCTTTTTCTCATCCTCGGACATGACCATGGACCGGCGCTCCGCGCCCATCATCACTTTGTCCTTGGCCTGCTCAAAATCCTCCATGGTCACCACACGGCGCCCAATGCGGGCTGCCATGAGCGCGGATTCGTTGACCAAGTTGGCGAGGTCGGCGCCCGAGAAGCCAGGCGTGCCGCGCGCAATAATGCGAAGGTCCACATCGGCCCCAAGGGGCACTTTCCGAGCGTGCACACCCAAAATCTTCTCGCGCCCTTTGATGTCAGGGTTCGGCACCTGTACTTGGCGGTCAAACCGGCCAGGACGCAGCAGGGCAGGGTCCAACACATCGGGTCGGTTGGTTGCGGCCACGATGATGATGCCTTCGTTGGCATCAAAACCATCCATTTCCACCAGAAGCTGGTTCAGCGTCTGCTCGCGTTCGTCATTGCCGCCGCCATAGCCGACACCCCGGGACCGACCCACAGCGTCGATTTCGTCGATGAAGATGATACAGGGCGCGTTCTTCTTGGCCTGTTCAAACATGTCCCGGACCCGGCTTGCGCCCACACCCACAAACATTTCGACGAAGTCAGAGCCGGATATCGTGAAGAACGGCACACCAGCCTCGCCCGCCACGGCCCGTGCCAGCAGGGTTTTACCCGTGCCCGGAGGGCCGACCAACAGCGCGCCTTTGGGGATTTTACCGCCCAAACGGCTGAACTTCTGCGGATTGCGAAGGAATTCCACAATCTCCTCCAGGTCGTCCTTCGCCTCGTCGATGCCTGCAACATCGTCGAACGTCACGCGCCCGTGCTTTTCGGTCAACATCTTCGCTTTGGACTTGCCGAAGCCCATGGCACCGCCTTTGCCGCCCCCTTGCATCCGATTCATGAAGAAAATCCAAATCCCGATCAGGACCAGGAAGGGAAGCCAGAGGCCAAGGGCAGACATGAACCCCGACTGTTCCTGGCTTTCGGCAATGATGCGCACATCATTGGCCAACAACGTCTCGGTCACATCCACATCCGCGGGCTTGATCGTGACCTGTTGATTGCCGCCAGACCCGTCAAAGACGATCCGTTCGCCGTCTAACGTCACTTGCTGAACCGACCCATTTTCGACCTGAGAGACGAAGTCGGAATAGGGGACCTCGCGGGCAGACATCGCAGACTGACCGCCCGAGAAGAGCTGGAACAGTGCCATTACGAGAACAAAGAGCACCACCCAAAAGGCGATATTACGCGCGTTTCCCAAAGGAATACCTCCTGATAGCGCGGGACCGGCGCCCCCGCGCGAAGCGTTGCCTACAAAATAGGGGTTTGCCGCCAAGGTTCAACGCCAGAAACCCTCGGATGTGAACGGTATCGTGCAGTTTGCACGCCAATCGCCCGCCATACCTGCCAATGGGGCAGCGATGAGCATATTGTCGCGCCATACGGCAGGTGCGGCCAACAAAGACGCGCGGGGCAGGCCCGTCTTTCGCCAGTCGGGGCAATGTCGCAACCCGTCTGGACCAGTCGCGCGGATCTGGACATCTGTTTGCGGTCCGCTGACCGTCCAACGGCCATCCCATATCGTTCCCAGTGCCGCCACACCCGCGCGGCGGGCCGCTTCTGGTTCTCGCGCGAGGCGCAGGCCGCCACTATCGGTCCGTAAGATGCAGCCATGCAGCGTCACCCCTTCCCTTGGCACGGGCGCATCCAGCAACGGCAAAAGCTTGCGTGCGCGGGGCGCGTAGTCGCGGCTTGCAATTGCCTGCAGCCCATTCGACAGAAGGCGCCGGGCAATCTCATCATGGGTCGTTGCGAAGGCATCCGGGGCGATCAGGATGTCGCCTCGGTCAAACGTCACATGGCGTTTCGTGAAATCGGCGACCATGTCTTCTAGACTGTCCCTGGTGCGGCGCAGCGCCCGCGCGGACGTGGTGATGCTGTCCGTGGTCAGTCCGGCTTGCACCAGCGATCCCAGGGCCTGACGGATGCGAACGCGCTGAAATTGTGTGTCATTGTTGCTCGGATCTTCAAGCCAAGTGGCGTTTTCCGCGCGTAGCATCCGCCGCAGGTCATCCCGCTTGAACCGCAAAAGGGGGCGCAGGAACACAACGCCATCACGGTCAAACCGTCCGCGCATGCCGGACATCCCGTCAAGGCCAGCCCCTCGCGCCAACCCCAACAGGACCGTTTCCGCGTCGTCGTCCTGGGTGTGGCCCAGCAAGACCGCGTCCAATGTGTCTTCGCCCGCCCAATTCCCCAGCAACCCATAACGGGCCGCGCGTGCTTCTGCTTGAAGGTTGCCGGATGCTTTCCATCCGTCCCATCGAAACACCCGGTGGGGCAAGCCGAGGGCATGTGCGACCGCCGCCACGTGCTCTGCCTCTGACGCGCTTTCCGGGCGCAACCGATGGTCGATGGTGGCCACTACCACGTCCCTGCCATGGGCCTTGGCCCAATCGCGGGTCAAATGCATGAGCGCGGTGGAGTCGCTTCCGCCGGACACAGCGACGCCCAGTCGAGATGCCCCATTGGGCAACAGATCAGCCATTGCTGATGCAAAGGCGGTGCTCAGATCAGGAGCAGCCAAGCCCCGTCCGCTCGGCATTGGCTGTGGTTGCGGCGGGCGCGCTCGGAAAGCGGATGGCCACTTCGGACAGGGTCAAGCAGGCTTCTTCGGTCTGTCCCAACCGCCCCAAGGACCGGCCCAAACCCAAAAGCGCCTCTGGCGCGCGGGGGCCTTCCGGCGTCCCCGAGAAGGCCTCTAGATACGCCCGTGCCGCCGCGGCGGCGTCTCCGCCGCGCGCCAACGCCTCCCCTCGGAGGAAATGCGCGTCAGCCGTCAGCGGCCCCGTTGGATACGTCGTGACAAACCGCTGAAATGCGTCGGCGGCCTGGGTGTGTTGCCCCTGGTCAAGCAGCGATTTGGCGGCGTTGAAGTCGCCCTCTTCCCCAACGGCCAGTTGTGCGCCGCCGCCCGATGGTGCGGCAGGGGCAGGTGCGGGACCACCTGTGGCAGGTGCCGCATCTGTAGCGCCGCCCAAGGGGCCCGGGTCCGGCAACGCCCCCAAGTCGCAATCGGTGGTCAACTCACACAGCTGGAACCGCAGGTCTTCGATCCGGTTGCCGCCATCGCGACTGATGCTTTCGACCCGGAACTGCAGACGTTCTGTCTGTGCGGTCAGGGTCTGAAGTTGCTGCTCCAGCGAGATTACGCGGTCCGGAAAGCTCGTCCCTTCCACGCCCAATCCCGGCGCACCCGTTGTGCTCAATTCCCGCGTCAACTCCTGCAGCTCCACGTTCAACACGGCCAATTGTTGCCGGATGTCGGCCAGCGTCGCGACCCGATCCTGCGCCAGGGCTGGGCCGCACAGCAGGGCCCCGACCAGGGCCCCGACCGACACAAGCGGCAGAACCGGGCGCCCCATCAGGAGGTGGCCCCCGCCGCCAACACGGTCACCGACCGGCGGTTCTGGCTGTAGCACGCCTCGGTGGAACAGACCTGAATGGGCCGCTCCTTCCCGTAAGAAATGGTGCGCAGCCGGTTCGCGGACACGCCCTGGCTGACCAGGTAATCCCGCACGGCGTTCGCGCGCCGACCCCCAAGGGCCAGGTTGTATTCCCGTGTGCCCTGCTCGTCCGCGTGGCCTTCGATCAGCGCGGTAAAGGCCGGGTTGGCGTTCAACCACTGCGCCTGCGCGGTCAGGGTGGTCCGGCCATCGGGCGTCAGGGTGGATTGGTCCACCGCAAACAGCACGCGGTCGCCCACATTCTGTTTGAAGAACGCCGCCGAGGTGGGGTCGTTCACGCTGCCGGGGATGACACCCCCGGCACCCGCGCCGACACCACCCGCGCCGTTTGCGCCGCCCGCGCCACCGCCCAGCCGGTCGCCACAGCCTGCAAGGGCCACTGCTGCAATCAAAAGAAATGCCTGTGTTTTCATTGTTCTTGTCCTCAGTCGAGAAGAGGCCCCCAGGACGGATCTGACGCCGCCGCCGGTGTGGGAGCACGTTGAAGGTTTCGGCCTGTGATGTCCACGGTATAGAGCGCGGGCGCCCCTGCGGCACCGGCCGTTTCGCGGGTAAACATGACCACACGGCCATTGGGCGCCCAGGTGGGGCCCTCATCCAGGAAGGCGCCGGTCAGCAGCCGTTCCTCGGACCCGTTCACGCGCATGACGCCGATGTGAAACCGCCCCGCATTCTGTTTGGTAAACGCAATCAGATCGCCGCGCGGGGACCAGACAGGGGTGCCATACCGCCCTTCGCCAAAGCTGATCCGAGATCCTTCGCCCCCGCCTGCGGACATGATGTAGAGCTGCTGATTGCCAGAGCGGTCGCTTTCAAACACGATCTGACTGCCGTCCGGGGAAAAGCTTGGCGCCGTCTCGATCGACGGGGCCGTTGTCAGCCGCGTCGTGGTGCCTGACGCCAGATCCAGCGCGTAAAGGTCCGTGTTGCCAGATACTTCCGCGGAATAGACGACGCGACCGCCATCGGGCGAAAAGCGCGGTGCAAAGGACATATTGGTCGATTGGTCCCCGACGACCCGCCTGTCCAACGAGGCCACGTCCAAAAGGGTCACTCTCGGGAAGCCGCTCTCATAGCTTGTGTAAATGATCTGCTGACCACTGGGCGAGAACCGAGGCGCCAGCACGATGCTGTCCGACGATGTCAGATAAGACAGGTTCGCCCCGTCATAATCCATGATCGCCAATCGCTTCTGCCGGGCATCCTTCGGCCCGGTCTCAGAAACGAAGACCACGCGGCTGTCGAAATAGGGGCCTTCGCCCGTGATCCGGCTGTAGGCGGCATCGGCGACCTTGTGCGCCATCCTCCGCCAGCCATCGGCCGTGCCCACAAATTGCAGACCCTCACCCAGTGCGGCTTCGGAGAAGATGTCGAACAAACGGAACTGTACCACCAACTGCCCGTCGCTCTGCACAAGGACGGACCCGGTGATCAGCGCCTGGGCATTGATCGCCTTCCAATCCGACCACTGCACGGTGGACTCAAAGCTCGACACACGCGAAATATGGGCGTCCTGCGGGACTTCCCGAAACAACCCCGTATTTACCAGATCCGCTGCAATCACGCGGGTGATGTCCTGCGCAATCTCGGCGGCGGCATCGTTGCGCGCCACAAAGTTAGGGACCGCTATGGTGATCGGTTCAATCACGCCATCCGTGATCGTGATCCGCAGGGGACCCGGGCTTGCGTTTTGCGCCGTGGCCGGGTTGGGCACGGGCAGGGCCAGTGCCGCAGCACACGCCAAAATCGTCAACAATCGTCTCACCGCAGCCTCATTGTCGTTGGATCAAACGTCATCTCTATTTCGCGCCATTGCTCGTATTTCTCAATGGGTAGGTCATAACCTCCGCGTGCGCAGCGGATCACGGCGCGCCTGGCGGCCTCAAAAGCACGTCCAGCGGCCGCGCCGTCGCCGCCACTGGCGGACACTTGGCGAATTGTATTCGTGCGGGGGTTGCCGTCACGGTCCATGTCAAACGCTAGGGTGACGATCACGCTGGCGGAGGCGGCACCCGGGTCCACGACCCAACAGCCGCTGACCGCGACACGGAGGCCCTCTCGTTCCCCTTGCGTGAGGGGAGGGCCGGGGTCCGCGCTCGGTTGTGCCGAGGGTTGTTCAATGGCTTCGGCCACCGCGCCCGCGATGGCGTCGGCCAGCGGGTCCTCGGGGGTGGGCTCTGCGCTGGTGTCCGAACTCGTCGCCTGGGGTTCTGGCGGGGCGGGGTCGGGCGCGTCCTGCGCGACGGCGGGCGTGGGCCGGTTGGGGCGTCGCGCGGGCCGGATGGATCGTTCCGGCGCGGCGGCGGGCACGTCCGCTTCGGTCGTGATCACGGGCGCGGCTTCATCCGGGGCGGCAGGCGTTTCTGCAGGCTCTGCCGGGTCTGCGCTGTCCGTTGGCGCAGGCGGCGCCTCCACCACCGGCGCTGTCTCCGTGGCGGGCGGCGGTGTGGGGGCCGGGGTCGCGGCCACGCGCGGTGCAGGGCGCGGCGCAGGGCGTGGCGCCTCCGGGGCGTCCGGCGCTTCTGCGGGTGTGGCCAGCAGGTCTGGGGTGTCGGGTGCCACCTCTGCCTGGTCCGGCGGGGTTTGGATGGCGCTCGTCTCTGGCGCGGCGTCTGGACTGGGCGCCGGTGCTGCTGGCGCGGGCGCCTGTGCGGGTGAGCTGTCTTCGGTTGGCGTTGGCGCGTCGGCACTGGTTTCCACAGGCTGCTCGGGCGCCGCGGGCGCGGGTGATGCAGTCGGCGCGTCGGAGACCAAAGCGGCGTATTCGGCGGCCGATATCATGGAGACGGAGGCCACGGTCAGCGTATCCTCCGGTGGCTTCGGCTCAAAGAAGCCAGCCACCAGCGCCCAAACCAACAGGCCGCCATGGGCGGTCGCCGAAATGGCGACGGCCGTCCGCGTTTCCATCTCAGTTCTGCTCCTCGGTGGCGTCGTCCCCGCTCAGGGTCGGCCCGCCCGGCTCCGTCACAAGGCCAATATCGCGAAAACCGCCTGCGTTGAGCGCGCCCATCACGACCATAACCTCCGCATAGGGGACGTTGCCATCGGCGCGCAGGAACACCGTCCCGCCCTGCCGTTCCCCCGCAATGGCCGTCAGGCGCGGGACAAGGTCCTCTCGCGGCACTTCGGTGGAGCCAATCAAAACCCGACCATCGGCAGCCACAGTCACGGCCAAGGGTTCTTCCTGTTCCTGAGGCAGCGGTGCGGCTGCGGTTTCCGGCAACTCGATGGGCACGCCCGCGGTCAGAAGCGGGGCCGCCACCATAAAAATTATAAGCAAGACCAGCATCACGTCGACGAATGGCGTGACATTGATTTCCGACATGGGCTGACTGGACCGGGCGCCCCGACGTCGGCGGCCCGTGCCACCAGCAGATTTGACTGTGCCCGCGCCCATATCAGGCCGCGTCCAACTGGCGTGACAGAATGGTCGCAAACTCGTCCGCGAAGGCTTCGTAGTTTCCGATAATGCGGTCGCTGTCACGGCTTAGCTTGTTGTAGAACACAACGGCTGGGATGGCCGCGACAAGGCCAATCCCGGTGGCCAAAAGGGCCTCTGCAATGCCGGGCGCGACCACGGCCAGGTTCGTGTTCTGGCTGATCGCGATCTGCTCGAAGGCGTGTTTGATGCCCCAAACGGTGCCAAACAGGCCGATGAAGGGGGCGGTCGATCCGACCGTCGCCAAGAATGTCAGGCCCGAGGTGAGGCGGTCCCGCTCTTTGGCGATGGCCACGTCCATCGTACGGTCAATGCGTGCCTGGGCTCCGGCGATGAGGCCACCATCGTCCCGGTGGGAGCGGTTCCATTCGCCCATGGCGGCGACGAAGATCCGCTCCGACGCGGAGCGCGGGCGTTCGCCGATCGTCTCGAAAAGCTGGTCCAAAGGATCCCCCGACCAGAACGCACGATCGAAGGCCGCCGCGCGGGAACGTGCAGACCGAAATTGGATCAGTTTCTGGATCAAGATTGCCCACACCCAGACCGAGGCGGCGAAGAGCATCACCATCACCACCTTCACGATAAATGTTGCACGCCAAAAGAGTGCCCAGATCGAAAAGTCGATCTCGTTGGCCGCTGCCAACACTTCCGTTTCCATTTGGACTGCCCGCCCTTGCTATGTTGGGTCTTTTCGACCGCGTTACTTGGGCAGCAGGCTAGCAGAAAGAAAGTGGCTTGGCGAGAGTCTGGCGAAATTCGGCAGATAATCGCGGCAGGTTTGCGCGGTTCCCTGGCGGAAGGGGATGATCAGGAAATGCGCTGAAACGCACCGTGATCTTAAAACCGGTGCAAATGCCCACGCTTACTTCAGAGGCGGTGGCTTTTCGTCCCGCTGGGCTAAGGGCTGACCGCCGCGGCACCTTGGGTATCGTCCTTCGCCCAAGGGGGCACTTCGGACCAATGGCAGGCCTTTGCGAGGGCTGGCAGATGTTGCGACAGACCCGCCACCGGGAAACTGAGGCGCGACTGCACACCGTTCAGGTCAGCGAACTGCAGGTCCAGTCGCTCTGTGCGCGCGAGCCGTTCGATCAGTTCCCGCGCTTCCCGGTAGGTGAAATGTCCGAACCCATCGCTGTTGTCGGTTGTCTGCATCCGATCCTGCGTGACTGCTCCGCCATCCATGCTCAGGTCCACTGTCCAGCTTTCGCCCGACCTGCGGGGTGTGACGCATCCATGGGCAATGTGGATCGACGTTCGGTCGTCCATGCAGCGAAGGTACAAAGTGGCAGGCGCTTGGGCCCCGCATCGGGTGATCCCCGTGCTCGACAAAGATAGGAAGACATCGGTGGTGTTGGAGAAGGGAGAGGTCTCCCGCTCCACGGCCCATCGACCACCTGCCGTCGCCGGTTCGTCCTGCGATGGGTCGGCACTCGACCGAGAGGAGGCCCATTGCAGTCCAAGAACCGTGGCCGCATCCGGGCGGACCAACGGTTCCTCCCCCGGGGACTGGTACAGGCGGTCCCAACAGGCAAGGCGCAGCATCCCGTCGCCCACGGCTGCGCAGCCTGCGGCCGATGTGGCGGCGCGGCTGATGCACATGTCACGGGCATGTCCGGCGACGGCGTCACATCCACCAGAGCCCGCATGCAGCGGGACGCCGAGACAGGCCCAAAGGCCGATGAAGATCACACGCAGGAACATAGGCCCGATGTGACAGGTGGCCCTTAAGAACGGGTAAAGAGCCTGGCGCCTACGCCATGGCATCCCGCCGCCCATGGAAGGCATCGCCCCATCAGGCGAAACCGTGAAAAATCAGGTGCCTGAGGGGAGAGTAGCAAGCCATCGATACGCGCTTGCCCCAGGTTTCGCGCGCTATTCAAACAAATCGTTCTGGTTTTTCGGAGGGGTGAGGCCCAGGTGTTGCCACGCCTTCGCGGCAAGCATACGACCACGGGGCGTGCGCGCGATCAGTCCCTGTTGCAACAAATAGGGCTCGATCACTTCTTCCAGGGCGTCCCGGCTCTCTGACAGGGCCGCAGACAAGGTTTCAATACCCGCAGGGCCGCCCCCGTAATTCTCTGCAATGATTGTTAGATATCGCCGATCTGCTCCGTCCAGGCCCAGGTGATCCACGCCGAGGCGCGTCAGCGCGCGGTCCGCGATGGCCTGCGTGACCGTCCCGTCCCCCTCGACGACAGCAAAATCGACCACGCGGCGCAACAATCGCCCCGCGATCCTGGGGGTGCCGCGGGCGCGCCGTGCGATTTCTCTGGCGCCGTCATCGGTGGCTGGGCTGCCCATCAGGCGGCTGCCGCGGGTGACGATATCATGCAGTTCGTCTTCGGTATAAAATACCAGCCGTGTGGGGATGCCAAAGCGGTCGCGCAACGGGGTCGTCAAAAGGCCCAACCGGGTCGTTGCCCCCACCAGCGTAAAGGGCTGCAAATCAATGCGCACGGTCCGGGCCGCCGGCCCCTCACCGATCACGAGATCAAGCGCGAAATCCTCAAGCGCGGGGTAGAGCACCTCCTCGACGGCGGGGTTCAGGCGATGGATCTCGTCGATAAAGAGAACGTCGCGGGCCTCCAGATTTGTCAAGATGGCGGCCAAGTCCCCGGCCTTGGCCAGCACGGGGCCGGACGTCATCCGAAATCCGACGCCCAACTCTCGGGCCATGATTTGCGCCAGGGTCGTTTTGCCCAAGCCAGGGGGGCCGTGGAACAGCACATGGTCCATGGCCGCGCCGCGTTGGCGCGCGCTCTGGATGAACACCCTGAGGTTCGCCCGCGCCTCGGCTTGGCCGACAAACTCGTCAAGGGTTTGCGGGCGCAATGCACGGTCCCCGTCATCTGGGGTGCCGGGGTCAAGAAGGGGATCGCGGTCCATGGTTGACCCTTACGTCAAATCGGTCGGCGCGAGGGTGCCGTGCAGGCGTCCAGATGTCATCACCCGTCCCTCGGCGCCAGTCGTTTCAAGGCGGCACGGATCAGCCCGGGGGTATCGCTCTCGGCTTCGCTTGCTTCTGTGACGGCGCGGGCGGCGTCTGTGGGCGCATATCCCAGGTTGGCCAGGGCAGAGAGCGCTTCTGCCTGCGCCGATTGGTTCTGGACCGGGGCGGGGGCCTGCGGCGCGGCGGCGGGGGGTGCTGCGCCACCGGTGGCGCCTTCGACCAGCGGGCTGCCTTCGTCCATCATCATCAGCGCCGGGGCCTTTCCCTGCAGTTCATGGACCACCCGTTGCGCGATCTTGGGTCCGACGCCTGGCGCCGCCTTGACGGACGCAGCGTCGCCCAAAGAAATCGCGCGCGCCACCCCGTCAGCGCCCAATGTCCCTAAGATCGCCAGGGACCCCTTTGCGCCGATCCCCTGGACCGACGTCAAAAGCCGGTGCCATTCACGCTCCTGCACGGTCAAGAACCCGAACAGTTGCAGCAGGTCCTCGCGCACCAAAAGTTCCGTCCAGAGGGCGACGCCCGCTCCGATGGGGGGCAAAGCGGCCACGGTGCGGTCTGAGCAATGGACGACATAGCCGACGCCCGCCACATCCAACAGAACCTGATCCGATCCCTTCCAGTCCAGGCGTCCCGTCAGGCGTCCGATCATCGCCCAGCCTCCAACGCGGCAGCAAGGCGACCGCGGCTTTGCAAGTGGAACGCGTGACACAAGGCAATCGCCAAGGCGTCAGCGGCATCCGCACTGTCCGGGTCGCAGCCCGGCAGTTGGAGGCGGATCATATGGTCAATCTGCTCTTTGGCGGCATGGCCGACGCCGACAACCGCTTTCTTGACGGCGTTCGGCGCATACTCCCCCACCACAAGACCGGCCTGCGCGGGCACCAGAACCGCCACGCCCCGGGCCTGGCCCAATTTAAGCGTGCCCGCCCCGTCGCGGTTGACGAATGTTTGCTCCACCGCCGCGGCGTTTGGTGCGAACTGAGTGACGATGGCGCTCAGGGCCTGATGCAGGCTCAGCAGACGTTCACCCATGTCCTGGCCTTTGGGGCGGATGGTCCCGTTGGCCACATGGATCTGACGGCTGCCTTCGGTGTCGATGACGCCCCAGCCACAGGCTCGAAGCCCAGGATCAATGCCCATTACCCTCATGTCGCGCCTCGATGTTCGTCTTTGGTTCTTGGCTATCACGGTCGGTCGGTGCCGCATAGCCCCGAGATGCCGTCAACCATGGGGTGTGGCAGATCCAGTCCGGCGCGCCGTTCGAGATGGTGGCGAACACGTGACGTGACGTCCAAATTACGCATTTGATCTGCGGCGTTTTGAACGACCGCAGAGGGGCGGCGGCGACGGTAGGGGATTTTACAGAAACGATCGGACAGTGTTATATTTTAAGCAAGCAAAAACAGTCATTTATCGTCACTCGATAGCCCCGCCTTAACCGCCTCAATTGTGACCAGATCAAGACATGCAGTGACTGCATATCGGGCATGTTTGCACGGTATTTGTGCGTTCTGAAAACTGACCCTATGTGCCGGAGCAGAGGCGCGCAAGACACGGCGCGCCCCCAAACCAACCCTTTCAAAGGACACGTCCCATGGCCGCTTTCGACCACGTTCGCTCCGCCCAGCCGCTGGCTCTGGGCGCCGTTTTCTCCAACCTGCTGGGCGCAGTTGTCGCCTGGAACGACCAGCGCGTCACTGCCAAAGCACTCAACCAGTTGTCCGACCGGGAACTGGACGATATCGGCTTGGTTCGCGCAGACATCGACGCGGTAAGCCGCCGCGTTCGCTAAACGCCCCCCATCGAGGGTGCGAAACGGCTCCGCCCTGGGCGGGGCCGTTTTCGTTTCCGCTACCGCCGGCGCAGCGTAAGCGTCGTCCAATCCCCCAACACCCGCCGGGCGGCCAGGTCAAACCCTGCCCGGTCATAGGCCGCGACCACATCGTCGGCCTGTGGTGTCAAAATACCCGATAGGATCGCATGACCGCCCTGTGCCGTGTGGCCCGCCATATCCGGGGCCAGATCGACCAGTGGCCCCTTGAGGATGTTGGCAAAGATCAAGTCGAAAGGTGCCAGCGCGGCCAGGTCCCCGTGATCGAAACCAGCCGCCTCAACACAATGCACTGCGCCTGCCATTCCGTTGACTGCAAGGTTTGCTTCCGCCACGTCCACCGCCACGGCGTGGATATCTGACGCGATGACCCGCGCCTCCGGCCAAACCCGGGCCGCCGCCATGGCCAGCACGGCCGTCCCCGCGCCGATATCGCCGACCGTCTGACAGGTCACCCCGTCTTGCAGCAAATCTTCCAGCGCCAGAAGACAGCCCTGCGTCGTACCGTGATGCCCGGTGCCAAAGGCCATGGCCGCTTCGATCAGCAGGGCGACGCGCGCCTCGGGCACGCGGTCCTGGTCATGGCTGCCATAAACAAAAAACCGTCCCGCCTCGACCGGCTGCAATTCGCGCCGGACATGGGCGACCCAATCCGTGGGTGGGATCTCCGAGACGGTGAAGGGCCGGGCCCCAAACGCTGCCGCCAGAAGGGCCAGGATGGCGGCGTTCGGGGCTTCGGTAAAATATGCGCCCACTTCCCACAGGCCAGAGCTGTCCTCCATCTCGAACACGCCTACACCGTCGGGCGCCGGGTCCATATCCTCCATCTTGGCGCCCAAGGCCTCCGCGGCCTCCCGGCCCGGCAATGTGGTCAGCGCGCTCCAAGACGCAGGCGTCATCGTGTCCGACATGGCACAGCCCTCCTGTCGCGCTGCCCTAGACCGCCCAGCCTGCGGCGTCCAGCACCTGGACCTCGTTCAGCCTCCGTGGCAGGCATCGCCCATGTCACGCCCGCTGCCCACCCTTTCGCCCGAAGCCGTCACCGCCCTGTTCACCCGCGCCGATGGTCAGTTCTTGTTCGCCCGCTGGGGCCGCCCCATCGTGCCCGTGGTGTTTGGCGTCGCGGATGAAACCGTGGCCATTCTGAAGGGCGCAGTGGAGGCGCTTTGTGTCCTCACTGGCCATAAAATGGCCGAGACCGATCCAGAGCTTGGCGCGAACATGATGATCTTTTTCCTGCGCGATTGGGCCGAACTGATCGAGGTTCCCAACCTGGAGCGGATGATCCCCGACCTGGAGCCCTTGGTGGCGCGGCTGACAGAGGCGGATGCCAACCAATACCGCATCTTTCGGTTCGATGGGGCGGGCGCCATCAAAGCTTGTTTTAGCTTTATCCGCATGGACGCCGAGATGCGCAACGTTCCCGCAGAAACCCTGGCCCTCAATCAAATGGTGCAAGCCATGCTGCTGTGGTCGGACACGGCTTTCGCTTCCGCATCTCCGCTGGCCATGGTCGAGGGGCGGGCGGTCCTCCGCCCCGACGTGGCCGACGTGATGCGCGCCGCATACGATCCCGTCCTGCCCGCCATGTCCCAAGACAGCGCCCTGGGCCTCCGCCTCGCCGCCCGCTTGGGCCGCGTGCAATGACCGCGCCCCACCGCTGGCCCGTGCGGGTCTACTACGAAGACACCGATCTGGCCGGACTGGTGTACTATGCCAACTATCTGAAGTTCATCGAGCGTGCCCGGTCAGAAATGGTCCGCACCCTTGGCATCGACCAGGCCGCCATGCGGGCAGACGGGTTCGTCTTCGCCGTCACGCGGATAGAGGCGGACTATCTGAAGCCTGCGAAATTCGACGACGCTTTGATCGTGGAAACCCGCCTGGCCTCTGCGGGCAAAGTGCGTTGCGAGATGGCGCAAGAGGTGCTCCGCGATGGCGTGCCGCTGTTCCGTGCAGATGTCACACTTGCTTGCCTGGACGTATCAGGCCGCCCCCGCCGATTGCCCGCGGCCTTGGCAGATGTCGTGCCGTAGCCAGTTTCCTGTGCGCCCCAGACGGAGGTTTCGCGGTCTTTACGTGACAGACCCCGGTTGATCGATCTTGCATGGCCCCAGCGGCTGTCCTATTTAGCCATTGAGGGGTTGGCACGGGCAAGTGCCTCGCCAACCTGGTCAGATCCGGAAGGAAGCAGCCACAACGGGTCCCACTTGGGTCGTTGTCCAGCCTCTCACCTCACCCCCCACAGGATCGGATGTCGGGCCGTTCAGCGGTCTTTTATCGTCGCAGCCGCCCATGCGGGCGCGCCCGTGCCGCCGACGCCCCCGTCCGGCGCTGTGCCACCGCCCTGCGGGGCGCACCCGCCTAGGACGAGTATCAGCATCAAGGCGATCCGTCGGATCATGTTGTGTCCTCCGAGTAGGCGTAGCCGCCGAACCGCACGCGGCAGGTTCCCGTCCCGTCCATCTTGGCCGTCCGCTCCGCGATCTCCATCAGGATCGCGGTTTCCGCCTCCCGGTGAAAGGCGGCAAGGGCCTCCACATCCGCGGCATGCAGGCCGGTGAAATGCGCGGCTCGGTCGAAATGGCTGCCCTGTGCCGTGACATTGGTCACAGCCGCCGATCCGTGGTCGTGCAGGTTTTCCGCCAGATAGGTCAGTTGCTCGGGCGACCCGCCAGCCGGGAGGAAATCGCGCCGGATCAGGCGCACGGCCTCCCCCTCGACCGCGATGGCGCCCGCCTCCGACAGAAGGTCCAGCATCGTGCGGGGGTGCACGTCTTGGCGGATGTCACGGGCCAGCGCTTCGAAGGATCCGGTGTCCCCCATGCGCGGCAGACGCGCGACGCCCTGCGGCCAGGCCTGCAACAGGCGCGCGGGTGCGGGCGGGGCCGGGCTTGCGGCCACCTGTTCGCGCAGGCGGACCACATCCCGGCGCTGCAACCCGGTCAATACGGACAGGCGCGAATCGGTGATCCGCGCCGCGGCCCGTTCCTGCGCGACCGTCAAGAACGCGCGTTTCAAGGGGTCCAGCACATCGCGCACGCCCATACCCCGCGCCATGGCCAGGCGCGCCACGGGGATCAGGACTCGGGTCAGGACATCGGAAATGGTCATATGTGCAGAAAACACATTTTCCATTGACAGGTCCATCGATTTCAAAATATGTGCATTTTACACATTTATCGGAGATCGCATGTTTCGCCTGTCCCCTCTGTTCCTGATCGCCATCCTGACGTCCTGTAGCCCCACGGTGCAAACCACATCCGGCGCCGCGTATTTGGCGCAGGCCCCCATTTCCGATCCCGCCATCCGACAGGCTGCCGCGGTAGAGCCGAACCTGCGCTTTCCCGCCCGGATCGGCATCGCTCGGGTGGTCAATGGGCGACTGACGCTTGCGCCACCCGAGGAGGCCGCGCTGTTCGCGGAGTTCACGCGCCGCCACGGGGCCATGGGCGAATGGGTGCCCGTGTCCCCGCTGATCGAGGGGATGCTGGCGACCGACACCAACCTGCCCGTGGCACAGCGCCTGCGCCGCACCGCCGCCCGTCAGCACTTGGATTACCTGCTGGTCTACGAACTGGGCGCGCGGTCCGCCCGCACGGCGGACACGCCTTTCGCGCTTGCGGACGTGACCCTGATCGGCGGGGCCATCCTGCCCACGCGCGCGACCCGCGCGATCGGTATCGGCAATGCCGCCTTCCTCGATGTGCGCAACGGCTATCCCTACGGCACCGTGTCGACGACCGAGGATCTGAGCGGCCTTGCGCGGTCCTTCGGGACCCGCCGGGCAGAGCAACGCCTCCAGGACCGGGCGACGCGCAAGGTGGCGCAAACCCTGCTGCCTGAGGTGGATGAGATGCTGTCCCTCATCGTCGCCCGCGCCCGCTGATCCCTTGCGACCGGCCGGGTCAGGGTTACGTCCCGGCCATGGACAAGGCCTCCGACACCCCCGCGCCCGCCGACACCGACGGCGATACCGATGACAAGACCCGGAAAACGGACTGGGCCAAGGACCGGACCGACTGGGCCGAAGACCGCACGATCCTCGCCAACGAGAGGACCTTCGCCGGCTGGATGCGGACGGGCATGGCCGCCATCGCCATTGCGGTCGGCCTGCGCGCGGTCTTCGCCGCCGCGGAGCCGACTTGGATCCCCAAAGCCGTTGCAACCTTGTTCTTGCTGGCCGCGCTTGGCATTTTCTGGGCCGCGCGCCGCCAAGCCTGTCGGGCCCAGACGCGCCTGACGACCCATGACGCCACCGCCCAACCCACGCGCCTGTTCACGGTGCTGGCCGCCACGTTCAGCCTCTGCGCCGTGGCCACGGGTGCCGTCCTTTGGACTCTCTAGCGGCCCCTGATGTCATCTGGCCAAAAATACTTCAAAACACCGCTGGCCGTCCGGCGTTGTCCCTCGCATCTCTGGCGTTGCCCGCGCCGCTCCCCTAGACTGGCGTGCGAAGCGATGGGGATCACATGAGCGAGACCGAATACCAAGTGCTGGCCCGCAAATATCGGCCCGGCACATTCGCCGACCTAATCGGCCAGGACGCCATGGTCCGCACCCTGCGCAACGCCTTCGCCGCCGATCGCATTGCCCAGGCCTTCATTCTGACGGGTATCCGCGGCACAGGCAAAACCACCACGGCGCGCATCATCGCCAAGGGGCTGAACTGTGTGGGACCGGACGGCCAGGGCGGCCCCACCACGGACCCTTGCGGCCTGTGTGAGCCGTGTCGGGCCATTGCCCGGGGCCAGCATGTGGATGTGTTGGAGATGGACGCGGCCTCCAACACCGGCGTGAATGACGTGCGCGAGATCATCGACAGCGTGGCCTACCGCGCCGCCTCCGCCCGCTATAAGATCTACATCATCGACGAGGTGCACATGCTCTCGAACAGTGCGTTCAACGCGCTGCTCAAGACCCTTGAAGAACCGCCCGCCCATGTGAAGTTCATCTTTGCCACCACCGAAATTCGCAAGGTGCCGGTCACAGTGCTGTCGCGCTGTCAGCGGTTTGACCTGCGGCGCATCGAGCCCGAGGTTATGATCGCGC